>NZ_JBDIZJ010000010.1:0-189546 GCF_039748935.1 Pontibacter chitinilyticus | reverse complement strand
AGGCTCAGTGACAAAGCAAGTGCTGTAAGCGGAAAGCGGAATAATCTTTTCATAGTTTTAAGTTTTAAAATGGTAAATGGTAAAAATTGGGTTTAAAGTTTATGTAAAACAGCAGCTTTGCTAACCTGCTGGCAACAAGACAAAGGTAGGGCTAGTGGCTGGCCAAGCACATAGGCCCTGCTGCTCATTTTCATAGGTACTACTGCTCAGGTTCGCTCTGTAAAGTCTCCCCACAGCTCTTTAGAGTTGCTGCGGCACCAAGCATTAGGTTAATGCTTCAGCGGAAGGATAATTTGTACCCGGCTTTAATAAAGTATAAACCAGCCGGTGGGTGAGCATAAGTATAAAGGACAGGAAGGTAATTGCCGCACTTCTGTACTAAAGTGCTAATCGGTCATTATTTTCTTTGCTAGTATTCTGTAAAATATTCTGCAAATATTTAAATTGTAGCAGTGAAGTGGTTTTTAGGAAAGGGATTTTAGTTTAAGCAAAATGGACGAATCCAGGCTTGCTACCAGGCTTATGGCTTTTCACTCCGGAGCTACTGGCAAGTAGCTGCTATTTACCTCGATGAACTGATTATCAAAGGCATATAATTCTCCTGCCATGCGAGCATCCTGCTTTTTACTCTGGCTATTATGGCTGCTGCCGCCGCTCCTAAACCTGCAGACCAGCCATGCCGCAGCGTTGCCGCTCATCAGGCTTGAAAACCAGAAAAATGTTTATACCATTGGCGCCGATGTTGCCTTGCTAGAAGATCCGACCGGTAAGCTGACTTTGGATCAGGTGCAGCAACTGAAAGGCTCTTTTATCAGAAGCCGGCAGCAGGCCCCAGTGTATGGCCCCACGACTTCGGCGGTCTGGTGCCTGTTTCGGATGCGGAACACCAGCAAGGAAGATAAATGGTACCTGGAGGTCGCCAGTTCCTATTTGCATGAAGTAGACCTGTACCGGCAGAATGCAGCGGGCGGGTTCGACAGGCTGAAAGCCGGGGCAGGGCAGCCTTTCGAGAGCCGTTTTGTACATACCAACCGTCTCATACTGCCCCTGCAGTTGCCTGCCGGTGCGGAGCGCACGTACTATATGCGGCTGCGGAGCCGCAACATACTTCGGTTTCCGCTGAAGGTGGCCACTATGCCAGCCCTTTACGAGAGTAACCATACCATAGACCTGGTTAATGGCATTTACCTGGGGCTGATGTTCGCGCTGATGATGTATAACCTGTTCGTGTACCTGTCGCTGCGAGATAAAGCTTACCTATACTATATCCTGTTTGTGCTATCGGTGGCGCTGGAGGTAGCCAGCATCCGGGGTTACCTGCTGGAGTGGCTGCCCGAGCCGCTGACCTGGTTGGTGAATGCCCGGTTCTTTTGCGGCTTGGCCATCCTTTTTTCGATCCCTTTTGCCAATGCCGTGCTGCAGGTAAAACAATACCTGCCGGCACTTTATCCCTGGCGGTGGGTGGTGATTGGCTGCCTGGGTATCGTGCTGCTGTTAAACCTGTTACAATGGTATGTATGGGCGTTTGCCTGTATGCTGCTCACCTTTATACCTGTTTACCTGTATGCTTACGGCGCCGGCATTCTGATCTACCGGCAGGGGTTTAAGCCGGCTTTATACTATACCTTAGGCTCTGCTGCCTTGGGGCTGGGTATTCTGATCTACATCCTTAAAGATACCAACCTGCTTCCCGAAACGCCTTTTACCGAAAGCAGCCTGCAGTTAGGGTCTGTTGTTGAGGCAGTGGTGCTCTCGTATGCCCTGGCGAGCAAGTTTAACATTTACCGGCTCGAAAAAGAGCAGGCGCAGGAGCTGGCAATGCAACAGGCAACTGCCTTCTCGCAGCAGCTGATCCAATCGCAGGAGAACGAGCGCAAACGTATTGCCGCCGAACTGCACGACAGCGTAGGGCAAAGCCTGATTCTGATTCGTAACCGCGCAACGCTGATCCGGAACAACCTGGGGAGATCGGACAAAACCGAGGTGCAACTGGATGCCTTGTCCGAAACAGTAGCCAACACCATTCAGGATATCCGGACCATTTCTTACGGGTTACGGCCTTACCAACTGGACCTGCTGGGGCTGACACACGCCATCCGCGGCCTGGCGGAGGAAGTAGCCGGTGCAACGCAGCTGCAGCTGACAGAAGAAATAGAGCAGATAGATGATCTGTTTCCGCCGGAAAGCGAGATCAACATTTACCGGATCGTGCAGGAGTGCCTTAACAATATGGTGAAGCATGCGGGTGCCACCATGGCCCGCCTGGCCGTGCACCGGCAGGGAGAGGAGGTAGAACTTTGGCTGGAAGATAACGGCAGGGGCATTTCTCCGGCAGTTTTCGCCGATGGCACCAGCCGTGGCTTTGGCTTGCTGGGCATCGAAGAGCGCCTCAAAATACTGGCCGGCACCATCACGTATCATGCGGGGGTACCTCGCGGCACCCGCATTCATATACTAATTCCTATCCCTGTAGCACATGCAAAAGCTTAACATCGTTATTGCCGATGATCATCCTATTTTCCTGAGAGGACTGCGGGACATATTGGGCATGGAAGAAGACCTTCACGTAGTAGCACAGGCGCCTAACGGCAAAGAGGCATTGGTGGCCGTGCAGGTATACCGCCCCCATGTAGCGGTGCTGGACATCGATATGCCGCACCTGAATGGACTGGAAGCGGCAGAAAAGATCCTGCAGCTGTTTCCGGAGCAGCCGGTTATTCTGCTCACCATGCACAAAGAAAAGGCGCCGCTGATGAAGGCGCTGGAGCTGGGCATTATGGGCTATGTGCTAAAGGAGAATGCGGTAACCGACATCATGCATGCTATCCGCAGTGTGGCAGCAGGTAATCCTTATATCAGCCCCGAAATGTCGGCTTTTCTGCTCCGGAAACCGCAACCTGCCCTCAAGCAGCGAAATCAGGAAGCAGCCCAACTGCTCACACCGGCCGAGAAGCAGATCGTGCGGCTGGTGGCACAGTATAAATCAAGCAAAGAGATTGCCGATGAACTCTTTATTAGTGAAAAGACAGTTTTTAACCACCGCATGAACATCGCCAAAAAGCTCAACCTGACCGGAAAGAATAGCCTGCTTCGTTTTGCGCTGGAATTGAACTTGTGAGCTACATGAGCGGGTATAAGAGTGGTTTAACAGCTCTTAAACTGCAGTTAAGTATAATCTGATACCAGCTGAAGTATAGCCGGGCAGGATGGAGGTAGCAGTTGAATTCTTTCGCTGCTGAAAAATTTATTTCAATATTTGGGATTTCTTTTGATGAGAATGGCAAGGAGGCTTTCTTTTCTGTAATTAAAATGAAATAGATAGTTGTATCAATTGCCTTTTACTTAAAAGAGAGAAAAACAGCAGAAACTTAAGTCTTGAAAGAGCGTTAAGGGAGCTAATTTAATGTACTTTAAAGAGTATTTATTAGACTAAGCGCCCATAAACAGCTTACAAACAAACTTAATGGCAAATTTTAAATACGTGCTGCTTGCAGCCTGGCCATCCCTTGCATGGGCGGCCAGGTGCACTTCTTCCAGTTCCACCATCACTGTTTTCCACGGTCCAAAAGTAGAGACACGGCCTGCCTGGTTTTGCGAGGCCACCTGGGATGCTGAATACAATGCAGGCGATTTTGACCTGACAGATCTTGTGTTTGGGTCTGGCGGCCGGGTCAGGGAAGAACAGGTGCTGTTCGTCTCATCCGGTACAACAGTAGACAGACTACAGTCGCTGGCAGATGAGGAAGGCGTCTGGATTTCCAACTCGCTCGCCTGCCTGATGGCTGTAACAGAGGCTACTTTTGCAGCTACGGATACCAGCTATTTCGAGAAACTGGGCTCCATTGTGAAAGGCCTTGGCAAGTATGAGCAGGAACTGGCTGCTTCAGCAGGAAAAGTACAGTTCACCTATTTCAATAACCTGAAATGGGACGGCACCACCTTGCAGGAAGTGGAAAAACCGGATACCCAACGAGACTTCGGGAACTTTACCAGCTACCGTAATTTTTTACAAACCTCGCTGCAGCAAGTCAGGGAAAACATGGAAGCAGCTGGCCGGCAGCACCCTTACCAACTGCTGGGCACCCTTTCATCCGGCTACGACTCCACTACAAACACGGTACTGGCACAAAAGGCCGGGCTGCAGGAAGTGCTTTCTTTCTCCAACGCCCGCGGCGGCAACGCAGATGATGGCGAGGCCATCGCCGCTATACTTGGCATTAAACTCACGCTGGCCCCACGAAATGCCTGGCAGGCAGAAAGCTTGGCAGAAGTTCCTTTTATTGCCGCGGATGCAAAAGGAGAAGACGTATACTTTGGCGGTGTCAAAGCGTTGCTGGGCGGCCGCGTGCTGCTGACAGGCTTTCATGGCGACAAAGTATGGGCAAAAGGAACGACCAAGCTGGATGCCAGCATTTCGCGCGGCGACCGCTCTGGTTTATCGCTGACGGAGTACCGCTTGTGGGCGGGATTTCTGCACCTGCCACTTCCGTTTATGGGCGTACGCCAGATCCGCGATATCAACGCAATCAGCAACTCGCCGGAAATGAAGCCCTGGGATATTCCGGGGAATTATAGCCGCCCGATTTGCCGGCGAATTGTGGAGGAGGCAGGCGTGCCAAGGAACATGTTCGGAATGTCTAAAAAAGCCGCTTCTGTGCTGTTTGGCTCTAAAAGCGATGCCCTGATGCCTGCTACCCGCCAGGCATTTTATGAATGGCTGCATGCCCATGATGCGGAATGGTTGTCGAAAGCGAAGAAACCACCGCTTGCATCCGGCAATATGGTAGAGCGTTTTGCCGCTCCTTTTGCTCTTGTAAAGCGGGCAGTAAACATGCTGTCAAAAAAAGCACCCAAACCGATGCAGGGCTCGGCAAAACGTCTAAAGCAACAACTAGAGCATCTGGAGCGGCAGCAGGACCCGCTTACGTATGTGTTTCCGTGGGCTATTGAGAAAGCCAAAGAGCGCTACAGCGCATACCACGCCTATAAAAAATGAACCCAAGCATCAGAACGTCCAGCAACACAGTTACTGATCTAGCAAAGGCGAAATACCTTTTGCTTCTCCCTACGCCCTGCTACATACTTTAATATGTGGCAGGGCGTGGGCTTTTAATCCGTTTCACAAGGTAAGCGTGCTCCGCCAGTAAGTATAAACACGTACGGTGGCAGCACATTACGCGAGTCTGTTTATTGCGTTAAGCAATTTTTATCCTAATTTAAAGCTGCAGGGGCTCGGGTGGTGTTGTATGGCAGCGGGCACGTCCTTCCTTCACTTTAACATAGCGGATATGTTGCGTAACAAAGTTTTTGTATGGTCTGTAGTAGTGGCCTTGGCAGGCTTCCTGTTTGGCTTCGACACGGCTGTTATTTCCGGTGCCGAACGCGCCATTCAGCAAGTGTGGAATCTGAGTGTCATCGAGCATGGCTTCACCGTTTCCATTGCCCTGTTTGGTACCGTCATTGGTGCACTGGTCGGTGGCATTCCGTCAGACAGGCTGGGGCGGAAACCAACGCTTATCTGGATCGCCATTTTTTACCTTGTTTCGGCCGTAGGCTCAGCGCTGGCGCATGATTGGTACCTGTTCCTGTTTTTCCGTTTCCTGGGTGGGCTGGGAGTAGGTGCCTCTTCTGTCGCGGCTCCCATGTATATCAGCGAAATAGCGCCTGCTGATTCGCGGGGCAGGCTCGTAGCATTGTTCCAGTTTAATGTGGTATTCGGTATTCTCATAGCCTTCCTCTCTAACTATCTGCTCGGTGGCACCGGGCCGCAGGATTGGCGCTGGATGATGGGCGTAGAAGCTTTCCCGGCGGTCGCGTTTTTGATCGGTATGCTGCTGGTGCCCGAAAGCCCGCGCTGGCTTATCCTGAAGAAAAATAAAACGGCAGAAGCAGAAGCTATCCTGCAGGTAGCCAATCCGCGAAGTGATGTGTTCCGGATTGTGGAAGAGATAATCCGTACGGCGAAAATAGATAGGCGAGATGCCGAGCCCTTCTTCTCGAAGAAGTATAGCACGCCTATCATGCTGGCGATGCTGTTTGCCTTTTTTAACCAGTTGTCGGGCATTAACGCGATCATTTATTACGCCCCTCGCATTTTTGAGATGACGGGGCTGGGCCCAAGTTCAGCACTTCTATCGTCGGCAGGAGTGGGACTGGTAAACTTCCTTTTCACACTGCTGGCCCTAAACTTTATCGACCGGTTCGGGCGCCGGAAACTTATGCTGATCGGTTCTTTCGGGCTGATCAGCACGCTGGCGCTGGTGTCGTGGTCATTCTTTACCGAAAATTTCCAGGGCTATGCTGTGCCCGTGTACCTGTTCATCTACATCGCTTTCTTTGCTTTCTCGCAGGGTGCCGTTATCTGGGTGTTTATCTCAGAGATCTTCCCGAACCAGGTGCGCGCTTCGGGGCAGGCACTGGGCAGCTTTACGCATTGGCTGCTAGCCGCCATCATTGCCTTCGCTTTTCCTTATGTAGCCGAGACGTTGGGTGGCGGGCAGACGTTTCTTATTTTCTGCATCATGATGGTGCTGCAACTCATTTTTGTATGGCGCCTGATGCCTGAAACCAAAGGCACCTCGCTGGAGCAAATCGGGCAAAAGGTTGTATACCATGAACAGGAGCAATAAAATGAACAAGATTGTATGCTTTGGCGAAATGCTCTGGGACATGCTGCCGACCGGCCGCCTGGCTGGTGGCGCCCCCATGAACGTGGCCATACACCTGCAGTACCTGGGCAACGCGCCGGCAATTATTAGCCGGGTAGGCCAGGATGCGCTGGGAAAGGAGTTGCGGACTTACCTGCACTGCAAAGGCGTAGCGGATGGCCTGGTGCAGCAGGACGAGGCCTACAAAACCGGTGTAGTGGAGGTAAATGTGCGTAACCGGAGCGAAGTGACCTATACCATTGTGCAGCCTGTCGCCTGGGATTTTATTGCGCTGACAGCTGAAGCACAGCAGGTAACGACTGCAAGTGATCTTTTTATCTATGGCAGCCTGGCAGCCCGCAGCCAAACCAGCCGCCATACTTTACTGGCGCTGTTGGAGTTGGCGAAGTATAAAGTATTTGATGTTAACTTACGCCCGCCACATTATGACCGTGCCCTGCTGGAACAGCTGCTGCCACAAGCCGACATGCTGAAGCTTAACCACCACGAACTGGCGGAGATCGCCTGCTGGCACCAGGCTTACCGGGATGAAAAAAGCAACATGCAGCTGCTACAGGAGCAGTATAAGCTCGACAAGCTGCTCGTAACCCGCGGAGAACATGGCGCCGCCCTGCTCACAACAGACGGTTTTTATGAACAGCCGGGCTATGCAGTTACCGTTGAGGACACCATCGGGAGTGGCGATGCGTTTCTGGCTGCTTTCCTGAGCAGTTACCTGGCAGGGGAGGCTTACCAACAGAGTCTGCAAAAAGCCTGTGCCAGGGGCGCACTGGTAGCAACACACCGCGGTGCTACGCCCGAGATCAGCTGCGAAGCCATCGCAGCACTTGTGCAGCAAGGAACATAAGTATGAGCTTATTCCACTGGTAGGGGTTGCCCTGAGACTACTTTAAGGTTTAGCTTTTCAACTTTTCCGCTGTCATTCACCCGGGTGCTGTCGATCGTTACGGTGCTGGTGCTATCCGCACTTAGCAGGATGTCTACCAATTCCCCTGGATCCATTCTGCCTAAGGGCGTATTATCCATCACACAATAAATAGCGGCGTCCGGGGCGAAGTACTGCAGCACATCGGGTTTCCAACGTTCTCTGGCAGCAATAGGCACCTCCGTTTTCATCAGCTGGCTCAAGTACCCTTCTAAAGTGGCGGGCTTGGTGGAGGCGGGCTTTTTCTCTTTTTTAGCAGGAACGGGTACCTCTTTAGGAGTAGGGGGCGGCGTAACAGGTGCTTCCTCTACCTCTTCGGGTGGTGCCGTGGCAACTGCGGCCGGCTGGGCAGAACGCGCACTTTCCTTTACCTCCGGTGCTGGCGTTGCGGGCGCTTTGCCTGCTGTATCTGTTTGTGCAGGAGCCGTTACCCCATAAGCAGCGCCTGAAAGTCCGGCTGTAGCAGCAACGGTATCATCGGGCGACTGCTTTTTAAAGTATAAAAAGAAGGCCGCTGCCCCCAGCACCACCAGTATGGCAAGAGCGGCAAGCAGTGCTTTGCGGGAGACTTTCAGCCGATATCCTCCGCCCAGTCCCCAGCGGCTGGAAGTTTTCCAAGTTCCGTTTTCCAGGTAATAAGCTCCTGCTGCTTCCAGTTGTTGCGGCGTAGGCCGCTGCTTCCAGTCAGGGTGCATGCAGGCCTGTAGAATGTTACTTAATCCCTTTGGGTAGGATGCTGGCAACGAAGGAATCTTCGTTTCTGTACTGCTCAAGAAAGGTTTCTCGCCTGTACATAAAGTATAAAGGGCCACGCCCAACGAAAACACATCGCCTGCCTTATGGCTGTCAGGTTGATAGGTGGCCTGGCTGGGCAAAGTATAAGCTGTGGCGAGGGTGGTTGGCTGTCCGGCAGAACGGTGAAGGGCATACCGGGTATGGGTGCTGATGCCATAATCTGACAGCAGGTAGTCGCCTTGTGCGTCGGTCAGAATATCGGCGGGCGTAATGTTCTGGTGAAAAAGGGGCGGATCGAACGCATGCAGGTATACCAAGGCGCTGCCGATTTGCTTTAACACCTCCGCTACTTCCCGTTCTGAAAGCGCCTGCTGCTCCTGCAGCCGCCTGTTGAGTGATCCATGCGGCAGGTAAGGCATTACCAGGTAGGGCGTGCCGTTATAGAAGTCTGTGCGGTGCACCGGAACCAGGTGCGGATGGTCAATCGCAGGAAGGCTGTCGAAATCTTTCTTAAGAAGGTTCAGGGTTAAAGTATCCAGTGCCGTGAGAGGTGCAAAGATCCGGATAGCCACCGTAGTGCCCAGTTCCTGCATATCCTCCGCTGCCCATACTTCCGAAGTGCCATGAAAGTCCAGCAACGCTTTTAAAAGGTAACGTTGTGCAAAAACATCGTTTTCCTGTAGTTTCACCATAAAGTATTTTCTTGAGAAGCGCTTTTTCTCACGCGTATTTTATACTTAGTTCCTTTACGAGAGAAGTGACGCTTTTATTACAAATCAGAAGAATTCGATTGATACCTGCCATTTCAGAAAAGCAAAAATAGAAAATAGCAAGGCAGTGGCAGTGAAGCAAGGTTCTCTTTTATACTTGCGCTATACCTTCAGCGGATGAGTGTTGGCCGCTGCTGGTGCAGGGCAACTGACTAAGTTGATTTGCTCCAATGCAAAAGCCCCGGATAACTCAGGCACTATGCCTTTATCCGGGGCTTTAAACTAGCGGTAGGCAGCTGTGTTACCGCGGATTACTGTAAGCGGCAGTTTCTACTGAAAAATCGGCAGCTTTTGTTTATTTCGCGGTATTCAGCTGTTCCAGCAACAGGTACCGCGCACGGGTTTTGTCATCTTCTGCGCGCGTGTTCACGTCTATCAACATCACTGGTGCATTGTTGCTACCATTGAATGCCGGCCAGGTGGGCAGGCTCTTGCCATTGGGGTTGCCGGTCTTGATAAAGTTGGCGAAATAGCTTTGCATTATTTTTGAGACCTTGTAATCTTCCGGCGTCCACGCGTATACTTTGTTTGTTGCCAGGTTGCCCAGTGCGTATTCTATTTCAGCCGAGTGCACGGCTCCGCGGGCAGGAGGCATCTTTTTAGCACCATCGGCATTCCGGATCACTCCACCAGCCAGTCCCGGAACAGCGTTGCCCATCTCGGGCGTCATCTCCGGTCGTGCACGGGAGTATAGGTAGCGGTAAACCGGCTTACCCCCGGTTTTGCTGTGCGCATCCACCCACTTCCAGGTACTATACCCGATAAACCGGTCGCTGGCCAGGGCAGTTGCGGATGCTAACACCTGCTCATTGGTGGTGCCCGGGTATACTTTCAGCACCTCATCAGCATGCTCTCCATATAGTTTCTGCACAGCTTTTTTATAGTTCTCCGGGGTAGGCTCCTCCTTACCCAGAATAGCCTGGTAACCTGATTCTTCAGAGTTCCAGCCAGCAAGGAGGGGTACGTGGGCCTGTTCGCCGGACATAAAGATCTCCAGAGGCGACTTAGGGAAGAAGTAGCCATCTACCACCGGGTAAAAGCGGGGCATGTTTGGCTTGCCTGTAGCTTCTAAAAGCTGCTGTGCCGGCATGGCCCGCAGTGCTGCCAGCGAGTTAGCGTCAACAGCTTTCGCAAACGCAACACCTTCCGCCTCACCCTGGCTCAGCGTAGCGGTGGGCTGCAGCGACAGCAGCGAGCCACTCTCGCCGATAGCGCCGGCAATGAGGTCTTTAGACAGGGGGGAAGCCATCTGGGCGCTCACCGAGTAGGAGCCGGCAGACTCGCCGGCAATCGTGATTTTGGAAGGATCACCACCAAACGCAGCAATGTTGTGTTTCACCCAGCGCAGGGCCGCGCTCTGGTCCATCAGGGCATAGTTGCCTGAGGCGTGGTGCGGGGATTCTTTGGTTAGCTCCGGGTGCACAAAAAAGCCGAACACGCCCAGCCGGTAATTTACCGTAACAGCTACGATGCCGCGTTCTGCCATACTTTCGCCATCATAACGCGGTTCCGAGCCATCGCCGGCCATAAAGCCGCCGCCATAATAATATACCAGCACCGGCAGGAGTTCTTTCCCTGTTTTGGCCGGTGTCCACACGTTCAGGTACAGACAATCTTCGCTCATACCGTTAGAGCGGAAATTCATGTCGCCGAACAAGGGCAGTTGCATGGCCTGTGGCCCGAATTTCTTTGCCTGCCGCACGCCCTGCCAATCCTGTACCGGCTGAGGCGCTTTCCAGCGCAGTTCGCCGACCGGCGGCGCTGCAAAAGGCATTCCCTTGAACATGCGGACGCCGTTTGCGCCCGTAGTGCCTTCTACTATGCCATTGGCCGTTTTTACCTGGTTGGCCGTTGCTTTTCCTGTTGTCTGAGCCATTGCTCCTGGCGCTGCCAGCAAAACTGCGAGCAACACAAGGGCACATACTAGCTTTAGATGCTGTTTCATAAAGGTTGATTTGATGAGATAAGACCGTAAGTTAGTTTAACTATAATAATAGTGAATTTTCAGAATGATCCATAAAGGCGAAAGCTTTTAGCTTGTACAAGTATAAAGTAACAAACCCTGAAGACAAGCGCCGCCGAGTACTTCGCCCCGTGAAAACCTTTCATTTGTGCCGATGGGTGCATGGTTTGCTGGTGCTTTGGTGTACGCTATACGTGATTTTGTGAAAAAAGAAGTGTAATTCTTACAAAGCAGGTATAAGGTTGATTTTGGTTCAGGAGGAAGAAGTTTTTTGCTCGTCGGATAACATGCGCTGTGCGGCCTGCTTTCCGCTAGCCAGAGCAGCTTCTACTGTTCCCATGGCGTGGCCGGTAAAAAGGGCTTCTCCGGCAAAATATAAGGTGCCGGCTAGGGGCTGCACCAGCACCTGGCAAGCCGCTGCCGTCTGTACGGTGGCATACGCATAGGCGCCACGCGCAAACGGATCTGCCGCCCAGTTTACCACACGAGCAGCCACTAACTGCGCCTCCAGCAAAGCCGTGCTGGTCTGAAAAATGTATGCTAACGATTCCAGCGCTTTGGCCAATAGCGCTTCTTCGGAGAGGTGCTGCAGCTGGGTTGCGTTTGGTCCGGCAAGCCAACCCGTTAGCAGGGGTGTTTTAGCAGGCAGATGCGTCCACCAGGTAGGTACCGGCGAAGCATCCGACAGCAGGAAGCTGAGCTCCGGCATCTGGCGCACCTGGTTCTGCAATGCCAAATCATCCCAGAAGCAGGTCTTAAACTCCAGCAGCATTTTGATGACCGGCCCAAAGCCCAGTTGCTGCAGCGCCACATGATAGGGTGCAGGAAGAGCGGGAGAGAAGTGGATATGCCCGATGCTGCCGGGCTCCGATAGCAACACACCCAAGGGTACGGTTACCAGCACTTGCCGCGCCGTATACGTGTTTCCTTGCGCATCCTGCACCTCCACCAGACCTTGCTGCCAGCGCACCTGTTGCACCACACAGCCCAGGTGGATCGCACCTCCTGCCGCCCGGACCTCTTCGGCGAGAAACTGCATCGCCTGCCCATAGCCGCCTTTCGGGAAAAAGGAATTTATAGCACCACCGCTCAGCCACTCGTCCCGCAGCGCAAACACGCTGACTTTAGCTGCATCGGCGGCATCATACCCTTCGGCAAACTTGAGCACGCCCTCCCGCAGGCCCGCGTACGCTTCATCCCCAAAGTGCTGCGCCAGAAAGGCAGTTAGAGACATGTCCTGCTGCAGCCGTTCCAACGTGGCCAGCAGCACATCAAAGTGTTCGATAAACTCCTCTGTTTCCTGCAGCGCGCCGGCTTTTACCTGATACGTGCGCCCTTGCATGGAATAAAAAGAAACGCCGGCCTCCTGCAGCACCTGTTGCGTGAGTGGCAGATCGCCATGTATAAACTCGGCCCCTGCCTCTACAGGGTTCGTAAACCCTGCCGGCCGGAAAGTATAAGTGCGCCCGCCGATACGGTTACGTGCTTCCAGCACCTGTACACTTTTACCTGCTTTTACTAACTGGCGGGCTGCCAGCAGGCCGGCTGCGCCAGCGCCTATCACGATGCAATATGTCATACTAGGGTGGTTGTTCAAAATAGTTTTTCCAGGTTCTTTTCGGAGCAGTTGAAGTATAAAATACAAGGTGCTACGGGTGTTATGCTTCTCAGGTGTATTTTGATCACTTCAGTTTTTTAATTTTATTGTGCCAGATTTGCACTGTGCATTAGCCAAAGATAACAGTTACCATCCTCCTTTTAGATTCAGGCGTGGCAAAGCGGCCGCTAAAGATAAGGCGGTAAGGAGTTGTTTAGTCGTCATTTCATAACAAATTAGCCAAGCTGAATAGGTCAGCTTGGCTAAGTTTTCTATCTTAACAGACGAAAACCAAAACTCCTGATATGCTTAAAAACATACATGCAAAACACTTGGCCGGTATCCTGCTGGCCTCTTCTGTTTTAGCTACTGCGTGCCAGAACAACAAATCCGGTAAAACGGAAGACGCCACCGCCCAAGCGCAGCAAGACAGCACGCAAGGCCCGACCTACCTGTCGCAGCCGCTGGTAACCAACATGTATACCGCCGACCCTTCGGCGCACGTGTTCAACGGAAAGATTTACATTTACCCCTCGCACGACATAGAGTCGGATATACCCGATGATGACACCGGCGCGCAGTATGCCATGCGCGATTACCACGTGCTGTCGCTGGACAGCGTGGGCGGTAAGGTGACAGACCATGGCGTAGCGCTGGATGTAAAGGATGTGCCCTGGGCAACGAAACAAATGTGGGCGCCCGATGCGGCTAAGAAAGGCGATACCTACTATTTATACTTCCCGGCCAAAGACAAGCAGGACCAGTTTAAGATTGGCGTAGCCACCAGTTCCTCGCCGACTGGTCCGTTTAAAGCGCAGCCAAACCCCATCGAGGGCAGCTTCAGCATTGATCCGGCCGTGTTTACTGACACGGATGGCGCCTCGTACATGTACTTCGGCGGTATTTGGGGCGGGCAGCTGCAGCGCTGGCAAACGGGCGCATTCACTGACAAAGACACCTATCCGGCAGATGACCAGCCGGCGCTGATGCCGAAGGTAGCGCGGTTGAGCTCCGACATGCTGCATTTTGACGGTCCGGTAAAGGATCTGCAAATTTTGGGTAAGGACGGCAAGCCGCTGACAGCCGGCGAAAACGACAAGCGGTTTTTCGAAGCCTCGTGGATGCACAAGTATAACGGCAAGTACTACTTCTCTTACTCCACCGGCGACACGCACAACATTGTGTATGCCATCGGCGACAGCCCGACAGGCCCTTTCACGTACCAGGGTGTGCTGCTGAATCCGGTGCAGGGCTGGACGAATCACCACTCTATTGTGGAGTTCAACGGCAAATGGTACATCTTCTACCACGATATCCAGCTATCGGGCAAAACCAACCTGCGGAACGTAAAAGTGACGGAACTGCACTACAACCCGGATGGCACGATTCAACCCATAACTGCTTACAAAGAATAAGCAGCCATTCCTATAACATACAAACGCCCGGCTCATACTTAATGAGTCGGGCGTTTGTATGTTATAGCTGTAATCTGACTTTATACTTATTTTCTTCGGTGCTGTTGGATAAATCCGGCTCTGCCTGAGCCTACACTGTAACGCTGGTAATGCTGCGGGTTTTTCTTGTAGTAGTCCTGGTGGTATTCTTCAGCCTCATAGAAAGGTTTTGCCGGCAGAATAGGCGTCACGATTTTGCCCTGATAGCGGCCGCTTTCCGCCAGCGCTTTCTTCGATTGCTCTGCCTCTGCCTTTTGCGCTTCGGTGTGGTAAAAAATGGCGGTTTGATAAGAGGAGCCCCGGTCTCCGAACTGCCCGCCTGCATCCGTTGGGTCTATCTGCTCCCAAAAGATCTCCAGTATCTCGCTGTATGGCATCACGGCCGGGTCATACGTAATCTGCACAGCTTCGTAATGGCCGGTAGTGTCGGAGCAAACCTGCTGGTAAGTAGGGTGCTCCAGCTCGCCCCCCGTGTAACCCGATACTACTTTGATAACGCCTGGCCATTGGTCGAAAGGCTTTACCATACACCAGAAACACCCGCCGGCAAACGTGGCTAGTGCGTATTGTGATGCTTCTTTTTTATTCTCTTCCATTCCTGCTTCTCTATAGTTTGATGATCTGTGATGCAGCCTTACGGACTGTATGTTACTGGCTAAAACAGGCAACTTGTCTTAATGTTCAGCGGCGCTTCCGGATACCCGTACAGCAGGCTGCCTGCTCCTGTAACGTGCCAGTGCGGCAACTGTTTTCGTACGGCAGCGAGAACGGGCGGTGGCGGTACCACAAACGACTTGAGGTACAGCACGTATACTTCGCGTCAGCCGGTGCCGGACAAAAGCCGGACACTTTCTGTTGTGAAAATAAACGAAATACGTATATTTATCCTTTGCACAGAGGTACATACTCAAAACTAACTCCGTATGACACGTAAACTGTATTTAACCGCTTTACTGGCAGGTAGCTTTTTTATGGCACACGCACAGCAAAATGCAAAACCCGAAGACACCGAAGTGTGGGAGCCCGTTCCGAAGGTAGTAACGCCCGCCAGCGAGGTGCACATCGAAGCTCCCTCGGATGCCGTTGTTTTGTTCGACGGCAAAAACCTGAATCAATGGGTGATGACGGACGACAGGAGCAAGCCGGCACAATGGACGGTGAAAGATGGGGTGCTAACAGTAAACAAAGCAACCGGCAACATCGAAACCAAGCAATCTTTCAACGATTACCAGCTGCACATCGAGTGGCGCATTCCGGAAAATATTGCCGGTGAAGGCCAGGCCCGCGGCAACAGCGGTATCTTTCTGGCTTCGCTTGGCAAAGGCGACGACGGCTATGAGCTGCAGGTGCTGGATGCCTACAACAACAAGACCTATGTAAACGGCATGGCCGGCAGCATTTACAAGCAGTTTGTTCCGTTGGTAAACCCCGCCCGCAAGCCCGGCGAATGGCAAAGTTATGATGTGATCTGGACAGCTCCGGTTTTTGAGGCAGATGGCTCCTTAAAAGCACCTGCCCGCGTAACAGTGTTGTTTAACGGGGTGCTGGTAGAAAACAACGTTGAACTGCAAGGGCCTACCCAGTACATCGGCAAGCCGACTTACGCGAACAAAAAGCATGGTCCCGCTCCGATCAAACTGCAGGCGCATGGCGATAAGAGCGTGCCGATCAGCTACCGCAACATCTGGGTGCGGGAACTGAAATAATCCGGCTCTACTTTATACTATTTTATACTATTTGCACCTGCTATACTATACTTGCAGGTTCGATCAGTACTCCTGCAGCCGGCGTCTTTCTTCTATCAAAGGAAAGGCGCCGGCTGTTTCAGTAAAAGGGTATCACTGCTGCTTTTGCGGTCTTTTTGCTGCGCGGCCCGCTTTTTACATGTTTGCTTACTTATATAGTTGAACAAGATCAGGGAAAGCAGTTACTTTGTTTGCTATGGCACTAAGTATTACATCGCTGAACTCAGGCAGCAACGGCAACTGCTACTATATTGGGAATGAGCGTGAGGCCGTGCTGGTGGATGCCGGCATTTCGTGCCGCGAAACAGAGAAAAGGATGCACCGGTTGGGCCTGTCGATGCACAACGTGAAAGCTATTTTCGTATCGCACGAGCACTCCGACCATATCCGCGGCATTCCGGTGCTGGCCCGTAAGTATAACCTGCCGGTTTTTATAACACCAGACACCCTGCAGCGGTCGGGCTTTGGTGTGCCGCAGTTCCGCACGGCCACGTTCACGGCACACGAGCCGGTGGCGGTGGGCAACCTTTCTGTTACAGCTTTCCCAAAGCTGCATGATGCCGCCGACCCGCACAGTTTTATCATCACCTGCAAAGCCGTGCAGGTAGGCGTGTTCACTGATATCGGCGCGCCTTGCGAGCAGCTCATCCGGTATTTTAAGCAATGCCATGCGGCTTTTCTGGAAGCCAACTACGACGATGAACTGCTGGACCAAGGCTATTATCCCTACCATCTGAAGCGGCGCATCCGGGGAGGCAAAGGACACTTATCCAACAAACAGGCACTGGCGCTGTTCACTACTTACAAACCGGCCTACATGAGCCATGTGCTGCTGTCGCATCTTTCCAAAGACAACAATCACCCGGTGCTGGCCCGCGACCTGTTTGTGCCGCATGCCGGGAGCACAGAAGTTGTTGTGGCCTCACGCTTCGAGGAAACGCCAGTCTATACGATCAGCGCCACGGCCGGTGTGCCGGACCGGAGCGGCGTGCAGCTAGAGCTGCTGATCTGACCGGCTGGGTAGCCCCGGCGGTACCCTGGAGCAGCAATTGCACCATCTTACCTGTACTTACTTTAATTTCCACGGGCATTGGCCGCTTTAAAAAATGCGCCGTATAATCGGGGACTAAGTGACTAAATTACTGTTATGGAAGATAAAGTAGAACTTACCTCCATGGTTACCATTCTGGCAGCACTACGCAAGGAGGGCTATGCAACGGAGTTCAGGATTACGGAGGATGGACTTTTATGTACGATGGATGAGAAGGCATGCTTTGGCCCTTATGAGGTTCGCATCACGAATTTCTATCGCTTCGAAGGCGAAACCAACCCCGGCGACATGGCTATTCTGTACGCCATCGAAACTGTATCCGGAGAAAAAGGGACTATTGTAGATGCCTATGGGCCCTATGCCGACGAGACTGTAGAGAACTTTATGAAACAGGTAGAGGATTTAGGGAAGGACATTGATAAGCCGGACAGGAAGTAAACGGATAGTGTCTTTTGCCGGGCTCCAAACTATAGGTACAAACGTTTCATACTGGCTTGCCGCAGGCTGCTAAATGCCCGCGGCAAGCCAGTATTTTTTAGCAGGAGACCGTAGCAAAAGCCCTTTTCAAACGATTGTTCCTCTTGTAAAAAGCTACTCACTTCATGCCTGCACCCGTACACCTTCACCTTCCTTTTTTGTTTGCTGTCGCCCTGGCAGGTGTTGCTTCGCTGGTCGGGCAGTGGCTGGTACGTAGTATCGCTATATTGCGGCGGGCGTACGTACCGGAGCCGCTGCTGGGTGGCCTGCTGGTTGCCTTGGTTTTCCTGCTGCTCCGCAAGTCCCAGATAGCCATTGTTGATTTACCTACGCAGGGGGCCGAAGTCGATTTTCTGGTGGGGCTGCTAACAGCTAACATGGGGCTGCACATTACGCCCCGTATTCTGCGGCATGGCTATAAGCTTTTCTTTATCTTTCTGGGCGCCGGGTTGGGCTTGGCTATACTTCAATTTATAGTGGTACTGCCCGTGGCGACGATGGGCGCTCATCCGGTTTACACGGCTATTCTGGCAGGGCCGTTGAGCTTTGTCGGCGCGCCTTTTAACCTGAACCCGCCCTCGCAAACAGGCCCTATCGCGCACCTCTTTCAACTCACCTACCCGCACCTGAAGGAAACAGCCCAGGGCGTGATGATGGTGGGCGTGTTATGCAGTATTTTCGGAGCGAACCTGGTAAGCAGACGGATGTTTCAGGTAGCAGAAAAGCAGCCGCCCAAACCTGCACCCTCAGAAACGCAGGCGCGTTTGTCGCTTAGCACATTTGCTACCGAGTTCACCTGCCTGATCGTGCTGATCTTTGTGCTTGTTTCAGTTGCTTTTGGCATACAGTGGCTACTGCTAAACAAAGTAAGCTGGCTGCAGGATGATTATGTGCCCGTGATCGTGCTCGCTTTTCTGCTGGGAGCTGCCTGCCGCCTGCTTTTCTCCGTAGCCGTCGATAAAAGTAAATTCCCCGAAAAGGCATTGACAGTGCTGCTGCTTGGGCCTACCATGAACCTGGTGCTGTCATATGCCATCATGAGTGTGCCGCTCCATTACCTGTGGCTGCTTACGCCGCAGCTGCTGGCGGGCGCGCTGCTGGCCATCGGCTGTAGCGTGGCCGTTAGTTGGCTGGCATATGGTGTTTTTACACGCTTTACCAACCGCTATTATGCTGCTGTGATCGCGACGGCTTTCCTGGTCGTAACAACAGGATGGGGGCCAATGGCCATGAGCTTTTTACGCCGGTTTATGAATGAAGAGGGGCCGGTGGAACCTATGCCCGTCATCATGCCCCTGAATGCTTTTTTCCTGTTTCCGTGGATGGTGATCCTGCTCACCACCGTGCTGCTGCACCTCTTCGGCTAGCTGCTGCCAGCTGTAAAGAAATCACTTATAAGTATAGAAGTATAGTATGGCTGACAGGCAGGTGCTTTACTGCGGTTTTCGTTTAATGCCTCTGGTAGGAGGTGCCGAAAGCGGATCTTCAGGCCAGTGGTGTTTGGGGTAGCGGCCCCGCAGGTCTTTGCGTACTTCAAAATAGCCATTGCTCCAGAAGCTGCGTAGGTCGCGGGTTACCTGCACGGGGCGTGAGGCCGGGGAAAGCAGGTGCAGCAGCAGGGGCACTTTGCCCCCGCCAATATGGGGTGTTTCCAGTAGCCCGAAGACTTCCTGCAGGCGCACGGCCAGTACAGGAGTTGCTGCATCGGAGTAGTCCAGCGCTATCCGCGAGCCACTGGGCACTTCCAGGTGTGATGGAGCCAGGCGCTCCATCTCCTGCCGCTGCTCCCATGAGAGTAAAGCCAGCAGCGCCTGGTTCAGGTCCAGCCGCATCACCTGCTCCAGCGAGCGTAGTCCCGATAGGTAGGGTTGCAGCCATACTTCCAGTGTCGCAGTCAGCACCGCATCCGAAACATCCGGCCACTGTGCAGGCGCCAGTTGGTGCAAAAACAACAGCCGCTGTCGGGTACGCAGGGCTTCATCAGCCCAAGGCAGCCGGTCAACGCCTCTTTCCCGCAGTACTTCCAGCAGCACCGCTGCTACCTGATCCGGGTCGGGTTGTGTTTGTGTAGTTTCTTCCAGCAGCAGCGCACCCAGGCGGGTGACCTGCCGCGCTTTTACGCGCCCGGTAGCTGTATCCCAGCGTACTTCCTGCAGCGTTTCCAACTGGTCGGTAAAATGAGCCTGCAGTTCGGCTTTGCTAACAGGCGCTGCCAGCAACACGCGCGGCTGTTTGCCAATTTCCAGCTGCGCTACACCATAAAATTCCGCTTCAGCAAAAAGTTCAGTTGCCAGTGCTGCCCGCTGCCCTGTCACCATCCGCACCCGCCCGGACGCTTCCCGCTGCGCCAGCCGATCGGGGTAGGCGAGGGCCGTGAGGATACCTGCTGCCTCTGGTTGCAACAGCTCCTCGGGGGCGCGGAGGCGTTGGCGGAGGTGGCGGGCTTGTTCCCGTACTTTCCGCAACGCGTTCTCATCAAGTATAAACCCCGGGAGAGGCGGACGCTTGCCTGCCAGTATTTCCAGGCGTAGTTGCAGGTCGGGTAGCGGGACCGCCCAGCCTGCCTGCGCCGGCCGCAGTATGTCGCGCTCCGAGAGCAGGGCCGCCAGGGTACAGGCTGTAGCGCTCAAGCCCATTTGATGACCCCACATGACCAAATGGCCGAGGCGGGGATGCATACCCAAACCAGCCAGCGCTTTGCCATGTGGAGTCGGGTTGCCGGCTGCATCCAGCGCCTGCAGGCGTACCAATAAGTCGCGGCCCAGCGCCAGTGCTGCAGCAGGCGGTTCGTTCAGCCACTGCAGGGCTGCTGCCTCTTTCACCCCCCAGAGAGCCAGCTCCAGGGCTAAGCCAGAGAGGTCGGCTTCACAGATCTCCGGGGGCAGGCTGGCCGGCAGTTGCAACTGATCGGCCGCCGACCAAAGTCGATAACAAACGCCCGGTGCCAGTCGGCCGGCGCGGCCCCGGCGCTGATCGGCAGCAGCCTTGGATACCGGCACAGTCGCTAGCGTTGTGAGGCTGGTACGGGGCACAAACCGGGGTATGCGGGCATAGCCGCCATCCACCACGATCATCACGCCCTCTATGGTTAAACTTGTTTCAGCAATGCTCGTTGCCAGTACCACTTTCCGTCTCCCTTTAGGCGCCGGTTGTATAGCGGCAAGCTGCTTTGCGAGCGTCAGTTCGCCATGTAACAAATGCAGGTCGATGGTAGCAGGTAGTTTTTCCTCCAGTTGTGCGCTTACCCGGCGCATTTCGCCCATACCGGGCAGAAAAACCAACACATCGCCCTCGGGGTGCTGGGCCAAGGCTTCACGGATCGCTTTCGGTACCAGGCTGGCCAGCCGCTCTGCGGGGCGGCTACCAGCTGCAGCCACTTCTGCCGTAGAAAGGTAGGAGGTCTCCACCGGGTACTGTCGGCCGGCGCTCTGTATAACGGGTGCGGCCAGCCAACTGCCGATGGTTGTGGCATCGAGGGTGGCGCTCATTACCAGTATGCGCAGCTCAGGACGTAGTACCTGCTGGGCATCCAGCACGAGTGCCAGCCCCAGGTCAGCTGCCAGACTCCGCTCATGAAACTCGTCGAAGATGACAGCGGCAACTCCTTCCAACGCCGGGTCGTCCTGCAACATGCGGGTGAGGATTCCTTCCGTCACCACCTCGATCCTGGTTCTGGCTGATACCACGTGCTCCAACCGGACCCAGTAGCCCACTGTCTGGCCAACGGCTTCCCCCAGCAAGTCTGCCATGCGCTGGGCGGCGGCTCGGGCAGCTAAGCGCCGGGGCTCCAGCACAATAATTTTGCCCCCATTACGCCAGGAAGCCTGCAGCAGGGCGAGCGGTACGAGTGTCGTTTTGCCGGCACCAGGCGGGGCTTCGAGTACTGCTTTGGGCGAATTTTCCAACGCAGCCAGGAGGCGGGGAAGCGCCTCCTTCACGGGGAGTTCAGGTAAAGTATAAAGGAGATCAGTTGCAGGCATACAGCGGCAAAAGTCGGAATTATAGCGGATAGTTTTGTTTTCAAAGCTGAGATATTACAGCTATTACGTTTTTACAGCGGCTATACTTGTGGAGCAGCGCAGGGCTATAAGTATAAGTATAAGTATAAGTATAAGTATAAGCGGCCATGTCGTTCCTGCTTATACTTGTAAATTGTATATCTCAGCCAGGCAGCTACTGCGGATAAGAAATGTGGGTTACTTCTACCACTTCTTCGGTACGGCCCAGGCGCACCGTAACCGTTTGGCCCAGCCGTGCACCCGTAACTGCCCGCGCCAACGGAGCGACAAAAGCAACCTGCCCATCCGGCAAAGAGGCTTCATCTACGCCTACAATGGTGAAGCGGCGCTCCTGGCCCGGTTTTCCGCCGCTGCGGGTGCGGAGCGTAACGGTGGCGCCAAAGCGTACTTCATCCGCTGGCTGACTGCCCGGGTCGATCACACGTGCGCTGGACAGGCGCTCGGAGAGGGCGCTAAGCCGGCCGTTGAGCAGGGTTAGCTGGCGGGTACGTTCGGCTTCGTCCTGGTGGTTGGCTTCAGTGGTAGTGCGTGCTGCCTGCAGTTCCGCCATTTCGGCCCGCAGCTGTGCCAGACCCTGGGGCGTCACATAGTTGGGCGTGCCGGGGGGCAATGCCGCACGCGGCGGAATCAGTGGCGGCTGCCCGGCATCATCTTCTTTTACAAAAGCTCGGCTCATATTAGGTCTAAACGTAAGGCAGGAGGCGGCGTTGTGCAGCCTGTTTTCGGCATCAGGACGGCACTTTATACTTGACCACTGAAGCGGGTGTCGCTGCCCGTATGGTTTGCAGGGTTTTGGCGTTCATCAGCTCGATTTTACCCTGGGCCTGCAGCAGCTCGAAGGCAGCCAGGTAGTTTGCAGGAATATAGTTGGTGCCGAGGCTGTGGTCCTCCCCAATCTTTGCAATAGTTTTATACTTATACTTAGCCGATAGGGCTGCCAGCTCCTCGGCCAGCTTGGTAACGGCATAAGGCAGTTGCTGCGGAAACAGGTTCAGCTGGTGGCGTTGGTACTGGTTGGTTTCAAATAGGGGAACTCCATCCGCCTGAACATCACTGTAGGGCAGCAGCATGTCCTTGAAGCGCTGGTAGGCGCTGCTGTTTCGGGAGCAGAACAGCACAAACTGCAGGGCCAACTCCTTTTCCGGGTCGTTCACTTTGAAGCAGCATGTATAGTAGCCTTTTTCCTTCCACAGCGCAACAAACAGGTCCAGGATAAAGGCATCGCGCCGGGCGCTGTTCTTCTCTTTCCGGCAAAAGCTCTGGATCAGGGCCAGCCGGCTGCCAAATAGCGCTTCCAGGGGCGGGCTCACCTTTTTGCCTGTGAGTGCCTTGCGCAAGGTGTCGGGCTGCAGCACCATGAACAGGTCTGACTGCTGGAGCCCGGCACAGCGCTGCACCATCTCCTGCGCATAGGGGTAGCTGAACGGGTCCAGGAAAAGCAGCGACGGACAGTCGGTTTCCAGCAACTCGGCTAGCAGCAACTGGTTGGCCGGGTCTTGCAGAGAAACCGGCGCGTGTGCCGGCAAACAGGGGAGTTGCTGTAAGTTTTGGTGCAGCTGCTCGAATGCTGCTTTATCGCTCTCGCTGTAAAACGTACGGACAACGGCATTCAGGTCCTGCTGCTTGCCGGTGCTGCGGCAAAGGCGCTCCAGCAGGCCGGGTAAAGATGTCGCAGGTGCCTCCAAGCCCTCGCCGGCTGCAGCGTGCAGGTCAACGTAAAGCAGGGCCTCGCACGTTGCGGCTTTGCCAGCAGCCATATAAAGCCCGCACCAGGTATCGAAGTAGCTGCCCAGCAGCTCTTGCTTCAGTTCGGCAAAGCTGCGCCTGTGCTTAAAAAATGTAGGGCTTGGAAGGGCAGAAGGCATACGGAAGCTTTGGTGGAACTCAGGTTAAGTGTGTTTAAAATCCGGCGGCGCCTGAAAAGCCAGGTGCTGCTTTAAAAGCGTTTACGGCTGTTGCCTGCAATACACCTGATTTTGGGTGGCAGTCAAACCTGCCGCATGATTTAAGGTTGCTAAATTAATTAGTCTTTACTTGATAAAGCTAATGATAATAGCTTTTTTTGTGCAACCTTTTGGCTGCTGGCAGATGTCTTATCTTGCAATGGATTCAGAGTTAATGATTTATACTTTGAATGAGAGGTTGTGGTAGAATGGCTGTGCGGGTAGTACCAAAGAGCAGGATTTTGCCGCAGGCAAGTATAAAAATACCGAATGGCTGCAGACAAGTATAAAACGCTGCCGGTTTATCCCAGTATTACAGGAGTGCTTCTCTTTGTTCGTCCGGAAGTGATCATTATGGAACCGGTTCGGGAAGGTGCTGCTTATACTTTGGGGATAGCAGAAACAAAGTCTGCACTTTTATTATTGCTGATTATTATTGTTACTTTACAGAAGCTTTCTGGTAGCACTTACTCCCCAGCATACCATAGCGGCAGGCTTTTGTTTGCAGCCGTCAATGTAGGAAACAGGGGCAGGGGAACACAAGGATTCGACGTTACAGATTAGAATTGATGGCTGATACTTTATACTCCGCGCTAACTGGTGCGCCCGTTCCTTTTCAGAAGCTATTCGAGTCTTTGCCGGGGCTATACTTAGTCCTTTCCCCACAATTTTGCATTAAAAGTGTCAGCGATGCCTACCTGCAGGAAACAAGGTTGTCGCGCGAAGCAATAACAGACCGTTACCTTTTTGATGTTTTCCCTGAAGCACAAACCGCATCTGGCCTGACCGATAGATTACGTGCCTCGCTGGAGCACGTACTTGCTACGGGCGAGCCGCATACCCCCGGCATCCAGCGCTACGACCTGCCCGGAGATGCCAACGCTGATACGGCCCTGGAGCGCTACTGGAGCATCACCAATACGCCTGTACTCAATGCGCAGGGAAATGTCTGGTATATCATACATGAAACCGTCAATGTAACGGCGAGCGTGCTGGCAGAGCGGCAACTCCGCGAAAGTCAGCAACGCGAACAGCACATCCAAAGCCGTACCGACGCCCTGCAGCTGGCCCAGGCCGAGGCGTTGTACCAGAAAGAGCGGCTGTACTCGCTGCTGATGCAGGCGCCTGTGGGCATCGGTATTTTTCAGGGTGAGGGCCATATTGTAGAGTTGGTGAACCCGATGCTGGGTGATTTGCTGGGCCGTGACCCGGAGCAGCTGTTGCACAAATCAATATTTGATGTGCTGCCGGAGGTAAAGCAGCAGGGCTTTGGCGAAATACTGGATGCTGTGCTGCAGGAGGGGAAACCTTTTGAACAGAAGGAGCTGCCCGTTACCCTGATCAGGCAGGGCGAACTGGAGCAGCGGCATTTTCATATCCGCTACCAGGCGCTTCGCGATACCCGACAGCAGATCACGGGCGTTATGCAGATCGTGTACGATGTAACAGAGCAGGTGCGGGCCCGCCAGATGGCCGAACAAAGTGAGGCCATGCTGCAACTGGCACTGGAAGCCGGAAACATGGCAACCTTTAACTTTGACGTGGTGCAGCAGCAGGTAGCCCGAAGTGCCAACCACGACCGCCTGCTGGGCTACGAACAAAACCAATTGAACTGGAACATCGCTTCGCTGCTGCTACATACCGTGGAGGAGGACCATGCCATCGTGAAGGAGAAATTTTCGCAAGCAATGCAGACCGGCCTTTTAGATATGGAAGTCCGCATCCGCCGCGTAGACGGAGAGCTGCGCTGGATGAGGAACCAGGGGCAGGTGTTTTACGAGCAGGCGCAGCCCGTTCGGATTGCCGGGGTAATGCTGGATGTTACCCGGCAGAAAGCTGCCGAGGCGGCATTGCGGGAGCAGGAGCAGCAACTCCGGCTACTGACTGATGCGCTGCCGGTACTTATCTCCTACATCGGCACAGACGAGCGCTATTATTTTGCCAACAAGGCTTATGAGCAGTGGTTTCACCTGAACCCTGAAAATATGCTGGCGCTATACCTGAAAGATGTGGTCGGGGAGGAAACTTACCGCAACATCAAGCCATACTTTAACCAGGCAATGGCGGGGGAGCGCATGGAATTTGAAGTGCAGATGGACAACCGTCACGGCCACTCCCGGCATGTACTAACCAACTATATTCCGCACGTTGTACAAGGGAAGGTGGAGGGTGTTTATGTGCTGATAACGGATATGACAGAGCAGAAAAATGCCCGCCAACATTTACAGGCACTTACCGAAGAACTGGCCCAGATCAACAACGAACTGGCAGCAGCTAACGCCGAGATCACAGCCAGCAACCGGGAACTGGCCGAAATAAACAAGCAGCTCTCTCATACCAACGTAGACCTGGATAATTTTATCTATACCGCCTCGCACGACCTCAAAGCGCCCATTTTTAACATCGAAGGGCTACTACAGGCGCTGCAAAGCGAGCTACCCGCAGAAAGCCTGCAGCAGGAAGTGGTGCAGCACATTATGCGGATGATGCAGGACTCAATTGAACGGTTTAAAAGAACTATTGCCAACCTGACAGAAGTAACCAAACTGCAGAAGGACAACAGCAAAGAGGTGAGTCTGGTGCAGCTGCCCGCCGTAGTCGGCGAGGTAAAGTTAGACCTGCAGCAGATGATTCGGGAATCAGGGGCACAGGTGGTGGTGCAGATGCAGGAATGCCCCGCCATTTCTTTCTCAGAGAAAAACCTGCGCAGCATCGTTTATAACCTGCTTTCCAACGCCATCAAATACCGTGCGCCGGGGAGAGCGCCGCTGGTGCAGCTGCGGTGCCACCAGGAGCCTGGCTACATTGTGCTTACAGTGCAGGATAATGGGCTGGGCATGAATGCGGGGCAGCAGCAACAGCTTTTCACCATGTTTAAGCGTTTCCACGACCATGTAGAAGGATCGGGCATTGGGTTATACATGGTAAAGCGCATTATAGAGAATGCTGGCGGTAAAATAGAAGTGGCCAGCAGGGTAGGCGAAGGTACGGCCTTTTACGTCTACTTCCGGCACTAAGCGTCTGCTGTTACCGGCTTGCTGGTGATCCGAATAAAGCCTTTGTTATACAGGCGTTTGCCGCTGTAGGGATCAAATTCATACCATACATCCAGCACGTACTCGGGTGTGCTGTAGCTGGTGGCGAACTCCGATTTGCCATCGATCAGCTGGTCGTCTGTCACCATTTCGTAGCCGTCGTGCAGGGCTTTGTAATACGCCTCCTCGTCGTCGTAAGCAGCCAGGTAGCGGTTGTACACCTGGTGGTACTTGTCGGTAATGGCTTCATACAAGCGTTGTATTTCCGGCTTGTCGAATGTCATGTAGCCTTCCTCGTCTTTGGTCCATGTGCCTCGTAGTTCCATGGGTGCAAGGTAAGCGTTGCAGGCCGCATTTATATAGCTTCCGGCAAAAGATTTGCCAAGCCGTACGGTAGCAGGTGCAGCCGGAGCAGAGCCATCCTTAGCGCTGTCTGAACCCGGAACTGTCTGCTTTCCTTTCATGTATACCTGCCGGGAGCATGCGCAGGGATGTACCATACTTTAATTGGGGTTATCTCTGGTTTTAAACTTTGTTGCTGGCGAGCGCGGTTGTATCTTTAACAAGTATGAAACAAGCCCTGACAAACGGGGTTTCGTATGAGGCTATACATTGGCAACCTGTATCGTAGCGCAGGCAACACCGGTGCTTAAGGTGCTGCGGCCGGAGCCTGTTCATAGCCTGTTATCGCAAACGGAATCGTTTTTATGATAGAGTCTTCTTTCTTTTACAAGCTTCCGCTGTGGAGCCAGGCAGAAGTGCTGGAGCAGCAGGGAACCCACCTGGCGCTGCGGCAGCAAGGGGAATGGCGCGTTTCACTGTATGTGCTGGAGCATCATTTTGTAGAGCTCTGGGAAAAAGACGGGCTGCGGGTCGTCTCCACTTTTAAACCGGCGGCCAGCGCCATGGCAATTCTGGAGCCTTACGCCGCCCACATAGATATCCAGCGCCTGCTGGAAGCCTGATGAAGTATAAAAGGCCGAGGCATTGACTCCTGCTTATACTTGCTGCCTTCGTTAGATCAGGCCACGGGCTTTCAACTCCAGGTATTTGTTAATGGTGTTAACCGTCAGGTCTTTGGGCGGCGTTAGGATGGCGTGGATGCCGTGCTGGCGCAGCAACTTGACTACCTCCCGCTTGTCATAGCGGAACTTCTCGGCAACGGCCTTGGTGTATATTTCTTCGGTGTTGGTGGCGGGCTCTTGCAGTAGGGCACGCAGCTCTGTGTTCTCAAAAAAGATCACCACCAGCAAATGGTGCCTGGCCAATGCCCGCAGGTAAGGCAGCTGCCGCTGGGCACCATTTAAGGTTTCAAAATTGGTGAACAGCAACAGCAAGCTGCGTTGTTTCAGGGTATGGCGCACGGTGGCGTACAGGCGCTCGTAGTCTGTTTCCTGGTACAGGGTTTTCTGGTTGTATAGCAGCTCCAGAATGCGGCGCAGCTGGTCTCCTTTGCGCTGCGCCGGAAGGATGTTGCTGATCTTATCCGAAAACGTGATGATACCTGCCTTGTCCTGCTTTTTTAGTGCGATGTTAGAAATAACCAGCGAGGCGTTGATGGCATAATCCAGCAGCGTTAGTCCTTCGAACGGCATCTGCATTACGCGGCCTTTGTCCAGCAGGCAATATACCTGCTGCGAGCGCTCATCCTGGTAGCTGTTCACCATCAGCTCAGCTTTGCGGGCCGAGGCTTTCCAGTTGATCGTCCGCTGGTCGTCGCCGGCCACATACGTGCGGATCTGCTCAAACTCGGAGCTCTGGCCCACGCGACGCACTTTCTTAATTCCCAGCTCGTGTAATTTATTCGAGGCGGCCAGCAGCTCATACTGCCGCATCTCGATAAAGGAAGGATAAACCGGTACCTCCTGGTCCTGTGCAAACTTGTAGCGCCGCTTTACCAACTGCAGCGTGCTGATGGCAAATACGTTGATTGCCCCGAAGCTGTATGTGCCCCGCTTGGTGGGCCGCAGGGTATACTGAATAATATGCGTGCGCCCTTTCGGAACAGTCGCCTGAAACAGGCTGTCGCGCTTCTGAAACTGGAACGGCAGTTCATCGATTACCTCGGCATGCAGCGTGAAGTTATACTTGTTCTCCAGGTATAAGTATACTTCGTTGTCGCTGCCGTTAGAAAGCTTTTCCTGCATGCTGCGGCTGGCAAACACCCCCTGCCGGTTGCTGTAAAGCAGCAGCAGATCGAGCACGGTGAGCAGCACCAGCACGCCGAAGCCTGCTTTGGCAAACACCAGCAGCACCGGCACAAAGAAGGCAAGCACAAACAGGCACACCAGCGCGGCCAGGCTCAGGTACAGGCGATTGGTAAAGTATAAACTGCGGATAAAAGCCACTAACAATGAAAAATTAAGTTGTTCATAAAGTCAGATTTTCCCTCCAGGGACAATCTTCAGGTAAGATTTAGCATTCCGGAGCTTTCGGCTAACGCGGTACTTCTACTTTTTGGATGATCTGTTTGATGACCTCGTCCGGCGTAATGCCTTCCATCTCGCGCTCCGGCGTGAGTAGGATACGGTGACGCAGCACCACCGGCGCCAGTTCCTGCACATCTTCCGGGGTTACAAAGCCGCGACCCCGCAGGGCAGCCATCGCTTTGGCACTGTTAAGCAACGCAATCGAAGCACGGGGCGAAGCGCCCAGGTACAGCGACTTATTGCCACGCGTTTCCCCGACAATCCCGGCAATATACTCGATCAGTTTGCGGTCCAGGTGCACGGCCTGCACGGCTTCGCGCAGCGCCAGCAGGTGCTCTGCTGATAAAACTGGTTGCACACGATCCAGATCCTTTTTGAGCTGGGCGCCTTTGTGCTGTAGTTCCAGTATGGCCACTTCCTCCGCCAGGCTAGGGTAATCAACCAGCACCTTGAACATGAACCGGTCCAGCTGCGCCTCCGGCAGGCGGTAGGTGCCTTCCTGCTCAATCGGGTTTTGCGTAGCCAGTACCACAAACGGCGCCGCCAGCGGGTATACCTTGCCATCGTGGGTGATGTGCTGCTCTTCCATCACCTCAAACAGCGACGCCTGCGTTTTAGCAGGGGCCCGGTTGATCTCGTCTATGAGCACAATGTTGGCGAAGATCGGCCCTTTTTTATAGTCGAAGGTGCTGGTGCCGGGGTGGAAAACGGAGGTGCCCAACACGTCGGAGGGCATGAGGTCCGGGGTGAACTGGATGCGGCTGAAGTCTACCTGCACGGTGCGGGCCAGCAGTTTTGCCGTCAGCGTTTTGGCAATGCCGGGCACGCCTTCTATCAGCACGTGGCCCTCGGCCAGCATGGCGATCAACAGTAATTCGATCAGTTTCTCCTGGCCAACTATAATCTGGCGAAGCTCCTGCTTTATACTTTCCGCAGCGGTGCGCAGGGCGGTGTAGTCGGTTTTGTTTTCCTGGGTGGAGATGAGTACGTCTTCTTGCATAAGCTATACCTGGGCTTTGGGCCCGATAAAGGTTTGTTTGTAAAAGTCTTCTAAATACTTGTTAAGCAACAGCAGGGTCTGGTCGCTGATGGCATTGGCGTGTGTGATGCTGTTGATCAGCTCAAAAATACGATCGATCAGTTCTCTGTCGGCACCTGATTTTGCCGTGACCCGCTCGCGCAGATCTTCATCCAATATACTGGTGCTGACGTGGTACTGCAGGCGCAGGTGTTCCAGAAAATAGGTAATCTTTTTTGAGGCGATGTTTTTATGGTTGCCATGGGTATAGTATAAACCACTGATGGCCTGCACAAAATCGAGGGTGGTGTTGCGTGGCGGTGCCAGCACTGGAATAATACGTTGCGTGCGCTTGCTCTGCACCAGCAGAAACAGGAGCATGGTTGCCAAAGCTAGGTAGTAGGCCCAGGTCAGCGACTCATGGCGCATCAGCACCCTGAAAACGGATGGATTCTCGTCGCGGCCCTGGTTCTGGTACTCATCCCACAACACCGGCTGCACGGGCAGGTGCGAGAGGGCGGTGGCTGCGTAGCCGCTCTGCTTCCTTGTCAGCAGTTGGTAATTGGTGAAAGCCAGCGGCACAGCGCTGATGTAAAAACTGCCCGCTCCAAACGGCACCTGCATCAAGTTGAGCTTGCCTGCTTTGTTACGCCCGAGCGCTACATGGCCCGCCCGCTGCGTTACTTGTAAATAGCGGGCATTGTTGTTGGGCGGATACGTATAAACGGTGTGCTTTGGCTGGCTGGTAAAGTATAAGCCTGTCGAATCAGGTGAGGTGGTATTCAGGAAAGCCGTGTTGAAGTGGAGCGTATCGCGAAGGGAAGGGGCAAACTCCTCTGCCGCGATAAAGACCTGGTTGCCGCGGCGCACAAAGTCCAGCAGCAGTTGGGTATCCAGGCTGTCGGCCGCAAAGTATTTTTGGATGAAAATGTAGTTGCCCTGCAGCGTAGTGTCCTGCAGTTGGTTATATACTGGCTCCCGCACCTGCTGCACCTGCTGCCCCGGAAAAAGGCCCGGCAGCAGCTCATACAGCGCATACGTGCCATACGGGATCTTGTCTTTGCGCGAATAGGTCTGCGACCAGTCCACAGGTTTGGGGCGGAAATACTCCAGCAGCACCAGCCCCGAGAAGAGCAGCAGGATCAGGACGATATATCTGCGGTAGTCTTTCATGCGTGCTGCTGCTTTACGAGGGCGTCAAACTGTTGGAACGTTATGCGGGCAGAGGCAAAGAGTTCCTGCCCTAAACCAGCGCCGCCATACCATACATATTCAAACATACTGGTCAGCTGCTCAAACTCCTGCCGGATACCGGGCAGCTGAATTTCAGTGATGTAGCTGCGGTTCGTTTTGCCCGGCTTCCAGTGGATCAGGCCCAGCTCCGTTAGTTGTTTCAGGCTCTGGAGATAGTGCAGGCGGATGGCCTTGCGGTAGTCGTGCTGCGCGATCGCCTCCGCCAGCAGGGCCGCCATGTCCATGTCCTGTATGTTCTCTTCATACACCGCATAAGGGGTGTCGGTTTGTTGCGGCTTTTTGCCGAAGAGGCTGCCCACGTCAACATGCTGCATCTTTATCACCACAAAGGCAATAGCCGCCGTAATGAGCAGGTAGATCATCAGCTCCCAGAAGCCGCTCGCCTCGCCCTGGTAAAACAGCTCCTTCAGCCAGTGTTGCAGGCGGGCCATCAGGCGCTCCCAGAAAGTGTTGGTTGGGCGTACTTCTTCAAAGTATTCAAAGTCCTTGTCTGCCTGCAGGGCCGCTAACGTTTCTTTGTCCGGTTGCCGGACCACCACCGGTTGCCGGGCAGCGGGGATGCTGTCCTGGGGCAGGGCACAGGCGATACGGCTCAACCCAAATAGCAGGCCAAGTACAAGTATAAAAACCGGAAAGCGCTTAAAATTCGCCTTCATTTGCTGTTGCATTCAGGTCGCGGCGGCCAATCATATCTACCTGGGTAAGTAAACCAAGTCCGTCTTTCTGCTCTACCAGGTTAAAATACTGGAATGCCAACGCAATGGCTGACAGGGAGTAGATGTAAATGCCCAGTACGGAAGAAATCGCACTTGCCACTACCAGCAGCAGATCGCTTTCTGCACCCGGTATCTGGAACATGCGCATCAGCGTGACCACACCTACCGGTAAAGCCGTCAGCCAGGTGAAAACGCCTTGTATCAGCCCAACCATCAACAGCAAGCCAAAGGTAGCCCACCAGTTGCCTTTGATAAGGTGGAAGCAGCGCTCCAACGTTTCTACAAAGCCGGTCTCTTCGCGCACCATCACGATCAGGAACAAGGAAAAAACCACACCCAGGTATAGCCCAAGCCCCAGCAGAAATATGCCCAGAAAACTGACAACGGCCAATGCAATGCTGGAATAAAGGGCCTGCACCAGGTTCTGTTTCACATGCGCCCACACGGCGGCAGGCTGCACAGGCGTTTCTTCATCCATGTACACCACCATAAAGCCGTACACCGTGAGGCACACCAGCACATAGCCCAGAAACATAAAGAAAAGGGTGAGCAGGTAATGGAGCGAGGTCACCTGGTTGAAGAAGCTATACTCGCCTAGCGTGCTGTAAGGCTTGTCGCTGCCCAGTGTCCGGAACAGGCGTGCCTGGTACAGGCCCGACAGGATACCGGCTGTCAGTGCAACCGGTGTTACGTACAGCAGCAGCACGCGGAGCAGCGGGCGGAAGTTGAGTTTGATAAAGCGGAAAGTGGCGTTCAGCTTCTCACTGAAGTCCCTTTCTTCGCGTAAGTTAATTTTCTGGCTTGTCTGTAGCATGGCGGTGGTGCAACGTGCGTGGATAAAGTATAAAGTAGTAGAATATAAAAGTGGCAGAAGAAAGGATAATGGCCAGGCTGAGGGCAACTGGCATGTCGGTGTGGCGGGTTACAAAGCCCTCCAGAAAACCAGCGGTGATAAAGATAGGTACCAGCCCCACCACGATCTTAAGCCCTTGGCGGGCGCCCTGCTTAAATGCGTGCAGGCGCGAATAGGTGCCCGGAAACAGGAGGCTGTTGCCCATCACAAAACCGGCGCAGCCTGCAATCACAATGGCCGAGATCTCCAGCGTGCCATGTATCCAGATGGTGAGCAGCGACGGCAGCAGCAACCCTTGTTTGTAGAAAAAGTACTGGAAAGCGCCCAGCATCACGCCGTTCTGAAACAGGATCCAGCCGGTGCCGAGCGAAAAGAACACCCCCAGCACAAAAGCCATAAAAGCCACCTTAATGTTGTTCAGGGTGATAAAAAGGAACATTTCGGCTTCACCACCGCCTTTGTAAATCGCCAGTGGGTCGCCGTGGCGGATATTCTCCATGGTCTGGTTTACATAGGAGTCGCCCAGAATGAGGCGCACAAAAGTGTCGTCGAGAGCGGCGGAAAGGGCGCCAATGCCGCAGGCAACGGCAAAGATCAGAAACGCATAGCCCAACTGCCGGTGGTGCTGCCGGAATAGGTAAGGCAGTTCATACTTCCAGAAGGCGAAGAAGCGGTTCTGCTTCTCTCTTTTATTTTTATAGATGGACTGGTGTGTGCGGCCGGTGAGTGCGTTGAGATAGGCCGTGGTGTCAGAATCGGGGTAGAACGTGCGCGCATACGCCAGGTCGTCCGTCAGCTCAATAAACTTGTCAGCCAACTCATCGGGGCTGGAGGCTTTCTGAATGGCAAAGGACTTCCACTTAAGTTTGTTTTTTCGGATAAAGGCAGACTCACGCACGGCAAAAGTATTTTCTTATCTACCAAATATATGTATATTGTGATGTAAAAAAAACAAACTTAAATAAAAGATGAGCACAATCAGAATACGAACTACGCAGCATGTGGAGGTGGAATATCGGGTGGCCAGCGTCGGAGATCGCATTATAGCCCATCTCATAGATATGGTCATCTACTTTGTATGGCTTTGTATATCGGTGCTGCTCCTGCAGAAGGTAGGCCTCAGCAACAACATTCTACAGGCGCTGATCGTCGGGTTACCCATCCTGTTTTACCAGCTGGCCTGCGAAATCCTCCTCCAGGGGCAGAGCGTCGGCAAAATGGCCCGCGACATTAAAGTGATCAAGCTCAACGGCGAGTCTCCAACAATAGGCGATTACCTGTTGCGCTGGGTGTTCCGGTTGGTTGATACTACCGTGTCCAGCGGGCTGGTGGCTATTGTAACGATTGCCGCCAGCAGCAAGGGCCAGCGCCTCGGCGATATGGCCGCGGGTACCTGCGTTATCCGCACACAGGCCGTGCGCAAGAAAGACCGGATGCTGGTGCAAACAGAAGAAGGCTACCAGGTGCGTTTCCCGGAGGTGCACCAACTCACTGACCAGGATGTGGCGCTGATCCGTAAGCTGCTCTACAAAGCTAAGCAGCACAACAACTACGACCTGCTCGAAAAAATGGCGCTGCGGGTAAAAGAAGTAACCGGCATTCAGGCAGACCTGCCGGAGTGGGATTTTCTGCAGATCGTTATCAAAGATTACCACCACTACACACACGGCGATGTGGTGGTATAAGCCTGCCGGTTGGTCGTATCCTTCCAGCAACCGGTTGGCCATACTTCAGGGAGGTGCTGGGGTAAGTATAAATCTGTAGTAAGTATACACTGGAAGTACTTACTACCTGGTAAGCTCCCGTATACCCTGTATAAATTTAACAGGCAACGAACAGATGAAAGCAGCAGCGTTATTCAAAGAGTTTTTTGCCAGTGAAAAAGCAGGCGGATTAATCCTGATGGCCTGTACTGCTGTTTCGTTGCTCATCGCCAATTCTGCCTTCGCGACCGGCTACCACCATTTCTGGATGATGACGTTTGGCGGGCTTACGATTGAACATTGGATCAACGACGGCCTCATGGCCATTTTCTTTTTGCTCATTGGCCTGGAGCTGGAGCGGGAGATTTACAAAGGCGAACTTTCGAATATCAAAGATGCCTTACTCCCCACATTTGGTGCCCTAGGAGGCATTATTTTACCGGCGGGCCTTTTCCTGCTGTTCAATCTTGGTACGGCCACACAATCAGGAGCGGGCATACCCATGGCCACCGATATCGCCTTTGCATTGGGCATACTCTCGCTGCTCGGTAACAAAGTGCCAACCTCTCTAAAAGTATTTCTGACAGCGCTTGCTGTGATAGACGACCTGGGCGCCATCTTAATTATTGCCATTTTCTATACTAAGACCTTGTTATGGACAAACCTTTTCATTGCGCTGGGCATTTTTGGAGTTTTGATCCTACTAAACAGGCTTAAAGTAAAGCACCTCCTTTTATACCTGATCGGAGGAGTTGCCATGTGGTATTTTATGTTGCATTCGGGCGTTCACGCCACCATTACGGGCGTTCTGCTGGCCTTTGTCATTCCTTTTGGAGATGGATCGGAGCAATCAAGCTCTTCCAGGCTGCAGCATTTCCTGCACAAACCGGTCGCTTTCCTGATCCTTCCCATCTTTGCCTTAGCGAATACAGCTATTCCGGTCAGCGGAAACATCGGGAATATACTCGCTGAAAACTACAGCATCGGCGTAGCGCTAGGGCTGATCATCGGGAAACCGGTAGGTATCTTTATTTGCACGTTTGTAGCCGTAAAGTGTGGCCTATGCAAATTACCAGCAGACCTCAGCTGGAAATCGATTTTAAGTGTAGGGTTTTTAGGCGGCATCGGCTTTACCATGTCCATCTTTATAACACTACTTGCCTTTAGCAATGAAACGATCATTAACAACACCAAACTGGTCATTCTCCTAAGCTCACTCATAGCAGGGTTGATTGGATTTGTAGCGCTGAAGGCAACGCTGAAAACAACGATTACTGAGGAATGATAAGCAGGGCTTAGCGGTAGCCGAAGTATAAAGTTTGCTGCTTGCTGCCGCCTGCTTTTCCGTTTACAGTTTGTTGTGATGCCGTTGCAGATTGAAGTATAGGTCAGCTCAGTATACTTGTGTCTGTGCTGCGGCTGCTTTTGCCGTGTCGCATTCTCTTGCCCTCCACGAACTTATTCCGGCTTAACATAAAGGCAAATAAAGAATTATAGTATCTTTGCAGCCTTAATTTCAGAGCTATGATTTCAGTAGATGCGGTTGCCGTAGAGTTCAACGGCGCAGCGCTTTTCAGCAACGTTTCCTTTAACATAAACCCCGAAGACCGGATCGCCCTGATGGGCAAGAACGGGGCAGGCAAATCAACCTTATTAAAGATCATTGCCGGGGTAAGCAAACCGACCCGCGGCAAAATATCGGCACCCAAAGAGGCCGTGATCGCGTACCTGCCGCAGCATTTACTAACAGAAGACAACAGCACAGTTTTCGGGGAGACCTCTAAAGCCTTTGCCAGTATCCTGGACATGAAGGCGCAGATGGATGCCCTCAATGCCCAGCTCGAAACCCGCACCGACTACGACTCGGATGAGTATTACAAACTGATCGAGCAGGTATCGGAACTGGGAGAGAAGTACTACTCGATAGAAGAGATCAACTTTGACGCGGAAGTAGAGAAGACGTTGAAAGGCTTAGGCTTTTCGAGGGCAGATTTTACCCGGCCAACCAGTGAGTTCAGCGGCGGCTGGCGCATGCGCATTGAACTGGCCAAGATCCTGCTGCAAAAGCCCGACCTTATCCTGCTCGACGAGCCTACCAACCACCTCGACATCGAATCCATCCAGTGGCTGGAGGATTTCCTGGTGAACAACGCCAAAGCGGTGATCGTGATCTCGCACGACAAGACCTTTGTCGATAACATCACCAACCGCACCATTGAGGTAACGATGGGCCGCATCTACGACTACAAGGTAAACTACAGCCATTACCTGCAACTGCGCAAAGAGCGGCGCGAACAGCAGCAGAAGCAGTTTGAGGACCAGCAAAAAGAGATGGCCGACATCCAGGCGTTTATCGATCGCTTTAAAGGCACTTATTCCAAAACGCTGCAGGTGCAGTCGCGGGTGAAGATGCTGGAGAAGATGGAGATCATTGAAGTGGATGAGGTGGATACGTCGGCCCTGAACCTGAAATTTCCACCGGCGCCGCGCTCCGGCAATTACCCGGTTATTGTGGAAGAGCTGACCAAGAAGTATGGCGACCATACTGTGTTCCAGGACGTGTCGCTGACCATTAACCGCGGCGAAAAGATAGCCTTTGTAGGCAAGAACGGCGAAGGAAAGTCCACGCTGGTGAAAGCCATAATGGGCGAGCTGGACTTTGACGGCAAGCTGCAACTGGGCCACAACTGCATGATCGGCTATTTTGCCCAGAACCAGGCTTCGCTGCTGGATGAGAGCCTGACTGTTTTCCAGACCATCGACGAGATCGCCATTGGGGATGTGCGCACACGCGTAAAAGACATGCTGGGCGCTTTTATGTTCAGCGGCGATACGATCGAGAAAAAGGTAAAAGTGCTGTCAGGAGGGGAGAAGACGCGCCTGGCCATGATCAAACTGCTGCTGCAGCCAGTCAACCTCCTCATTCTGGACGAACCGACCAACCACCTCGATATCAAAACAAAAGATATCCTGAAAGATGCCCTCAAAGCCTTTGACGGTACGCTCATACTTGTCTCGCACGACCGCGATTTCCTGGACGGGCTGGCCACCAAAGTATTTGAGTTCGGCAACAAGCGCATCAAAGAGCACTTCGAAGACATCAACGGTTTCCTCCGAAACAAAAAGCTGGAGAACCTGCGGGAGATTGAACGCACAGCCGCAAAATAAATAAGAAGCGTCCAAAGCCGGGACCTATTTAAAACCGCTGTGGCTACACGGGGATACTTATCGCTGTTTCCTGATTGCGGGATAGTATAGTTGAAGATATAATCGTATAAAAGCGCCTGTCTCGGCAATGAGACAGGCGCTTTTATACGATGGCGCTACACGGGTTTACCCTTTATTTGTGCAGCATCATTGTTTTAGATGCGGCCACTTGTCCATTCACCGTTAAAGTATAGGTATAGACGCCAGGCTTTAGATCGCCTGCATTGAGCTGTGCTTGTCCGCCTGCAGGTGCCTGAATGCTTCTAATCAGCTTACCTGTCGCTACTTCGTGGATCAGGATTTGGCCGGTTGCTCCGGCTGGTAAAGTATAACGGAATGTGGTGCTCTGGTTGAAAGGGTTGGGGTAGTTCTGTTCCAGCGAAACGCCTGGTATTTCATTCCCTATACTTTTACTACCCGCGCTTTGGCCACTTATAGCAGCTTCCAGCTTCGCGATACGCGCTTTCAGAACATTGTTCTCCTGCTGCTGTTCCTGCATGGCTTTTACCAGTATCGGGATCAGCTCGGTATAGTTTACTGCTTTAAAGTCGATCTCTTCTCCCGGTTTAAGTTCTGCCACCTGCTCGGTTTGTAGGCCTGTTGCATTCGGCTGAGTAGGGTCGGGTACTACAGTTTGCTTAGCAGGTATCGTTCTTGCGGTATTAAAAGTTGCTTCCGTTACCAGGTCGGGGAGCACCTGCTCCACATCCTGCGCGATCAGACCATATTGTGTTCCTTTTGGCAGGTTCATCAGCTTAAAGTTGCCATCCTGACGGTACTCGTAGGTCTTTGGCTGCAATTTATTGATGATGTCCATGGCGCTACCCATTTCGGTGATATTTTGCTTGAGTTTGCGGTCAGAAGGAGATATATAACCTCCGCTGCTGTATACTCTGCCTGCAAAATAACCGGCATAGGAAGCCGTGTTGCCAGTATAGCCATATACGCCAATAGCCTGTGAGGATGCTGCAAACAGTCCGTAGGCAGATGGCGCACTGGCGGTGGCATACACAGCATTTCCGCCACCGGTTGTTGTTTGGCCATAAACCCCGTTTAACCCAATGCCATACACCCCTCTGCCATTCGCATTGTTACTGTAGCCATAAACCCCATACAGACCGGTACTAAACCCATACACGCCCACATTACTACCGCTGCCATACACGCCGTAGTAACCGCTGCCATAAACCCCATTTCCCGTAGCACTTGTGTTGGTGCTCGACAGGCCGCCATTGGTAATTGTTAGTAAGCCATTAACATTCAGGCCATTTGGGGGTGGAATAGCAGCGCTGCCGACAGAGACACCTAAATTGTTATGGACCAGAAGACCGGTCAATGAATTTGCCTGCACCCTTAACGGATACTGACCGTCAGCGCTATTGATGTGTACTTTGGCACCGGGTGTGGTTATGCCAAAACCAACATTACCGGAAACATATAACCCATTGGCCGGAGGAGTTTGATTACTACCGATCGCTACGCCACCACTACTATGCACCAACAGTTTGGTAGAGCCGTTTATGCTGGCCCGAAAGGAATTGGCACCGGAAGCGCTGTTTACCTGTAACTTGGCGCCGGGACTGCTGGTGCCTATTCCCCAGTTACCGCCGTTGGTTATTCTGCCGCGTTCGGTATTGTTGGTCTTAAAAATAAGCGAGAAGTTGCTGTTGGTACCCAGACTGCCATTGGCGCTGAGGGTATTGCCACCGTTCACCCAGTTCTGGGCCATTAGTTTATAATTGCTGAGGAGCACCAAGCTCATGAGCAGAAGTATTGTTTTTTTCATAAAGATTTAGATTGAACCTGATTACTTTTATACTGTAGCGATGCTGTACATTTTCCGGAACAGGCAGCTAAGATCCGGTTTAATGTAATTATCTGATTTAGTGTGAAGAAGTCAGTAACAGGAGCCTTATTCAACATAATGCGCTTATAAGTTTTTACAAGCGATTTGAACAGGCCGGGAGCGGAAGGCAAAAGGTAGCTAAACCTAATTACCGGAAGTATACTTTGCTGCTTTACAGATGGTAAACAAAGAGTGCATACCGGTAAAAATCGGCTGCTTCAGAAAGTAGAATGTTTGGAAATTCAGGCTTCAGAATCTGTGGGAGAAGGGGCGTGGTTACACTACAATATCATTCAGGCATCCCGGGCGGGATTATTTTCTGGAAGCTTCTACTGTAAAGTTAGAAGGGGCGGTTTAAACTGCTATTGGTTTAAAAAGGTGGCATATTTTGCTGCGAGGTGAAAAGGTATAAATCTTTATTTATCAATTATTTAGAACGGTTTAAGTTGTTATTGGTTGTTGATTGTTCAGGTTTTTGCGCCTTGATCTTCAACTCAGGTTTATGTTCTGATTGAAAAAGTTTATCATACCTGAAACACCAAAACGGAACCTGCCGCCGCTCAGCTCCAAAGGATGTATAATATTGCCTTTTTCTAATTTATAGGGCATAAATGATTATCTTGCTTTTGAAAACAAACCGCACCCATGCAGCACAACCTCCTCCGCCCGCGCCAGGCGCTCAACAAGGCGTACCTCCGGCTCAAGACTTCCCGCACCGACATGGAGGGCTTTAAGCAGGCCCTCCGCACTTTGCTCGACAGCATCAACCTAAGCGAGAGCGAGGAACATGCGAAGAACCAGTTGCGTGATTTTTTGAAGTGCGTTTATTATGATAAGTATGGCGTGAACACCAAAGGCAAAACCGACCTGGTGATCCATACCGGCGCGACCACCAAAAGCAACGCCGGCGTGCTGCTGGAGGTGAAGCGGCCCACCAACAAGGCCGACATGCCCACGCCCGACAACCTGAACTACAAGGCGGTGCACGAGCTGCTGCTTTATTACCTGCGCGAGCGCCTGGAGCATAAAAACCACGACCTGCGCCACCTGGTGGTCACCAGTGTGCACGAGTGGTTTGTGTTTGATGCCCTGGAATTCGACCGCCTGTTTTACCGCAATGCGCAGCTCCGGAAGGACTTTACCGACTGGGCCGCCGGGCGCAAAGCCAGCGCCAGCACTGACTTTTTCTACAAAGAGATTGCCGCACCTTATATTGCCAGCCTCTCCGAAAGCATCAGCTTTACGCACTTCAACTTAAAAGACTACGAGAAGCCGCTGCGCAACAAAAACCTACAGGACGATGTGAAGCTGGTGGCGCTCTACAAACTGCTCTCGCCGGCGCACCTGCTCAAAGAGGCGTTTGCCAACGATGCCAACTCGCTGGACCAGGGCTTTTACCGGGAGCTGCTGCACATCATCGGGCTGGAGGAGGTGAAGGAGGGAGGCCGCAAGCTCATCCGAAGAAAGGAAAAGCCCAACCACGGCTCGCTGCTGGAGGCAGCCTACCAGAAGCTGCGCTCTGAAGACCTGGTGAGCGGCCTCGACAACCCCTATAGCTTTGGCAGCACCCGCGAGGAGCAGCTCTTTAACGTGGCGCTGGAGCTGTGCATCACCTGGATGAACCGCATCCTGTTCCTGAAACTGCTGGAAGCGCAGCTCATCAGCTACCACCAGGGCGACCAGCGCTTCGCGTTTATGAGTACCGCCAACCTGCGCGAGTTCGATGACCTGAATGAGCTGTTTTTTGACGTGCTGGCCGAGCGGCCCCAAAACCGCCCCGCCCACGTGCGCCAGAAGTATGGCCACATCCCGTACCTCAACTCCTCGCTCTTCGAGACCACGGCGCTGGAGAAACGCACGCTCCGCATCTCGAACCTGAAAGACCGCAGCCTGCTGCCGGTATACCCGCAAACGGTGCTGCGCGATGCGCAGGGCAAAAACCTGGGCAAGAGCCAGGCCGAGCTGCACACGCTGGAGTACCTGCTGCGCTTCCTGGGCAGCTACGACTTCGGGGCCGAGGGCAAGGAGGAGATACAGGAGGAAAACAAAACGCTGATCACAGCCTCGGTGCTGGGCCTGATCTTCGAGAAAATAAACGGCTACCGCGACGGCTCCTTCTACACGCCCGGCTTCATTACCATGTACATGAGCCGCGAAGCCATCCGCCGCGCCGTGGTGCAACGCTTCCGGGAGAAGTATGGCTGGAACATCGATACCGCTTCGGCCGGACCAGGGTTCGAATCTCTGCATCTCCACATTGCTAAAAACTATACTTTAGACAAGATAAAAGAATATAACGCGCTCCTCAACAGCCTCCGCATCTGCGACCCCGCCGTGGGCTCGGGCCATTACCTGGTGAGCGCCCTCAACGAGCTGATCGTGATAAAGGCGGAGCTGCGCCTGCTGCTTAACCGGCAGGGCAAGCCGCTGCACTTCGGCAGCATCGAGGTGCAGAACGACGAGCTGATCGTGACGGACCACTACGGCGAGCTGTTCAGCTACACCGTGCAGCTGCACCCCGACGGCCACCGCAGCATCAACCCGCAGGTGCAGGAATTGCAGGAGGCGCTCTTCCACGAAAAGCAGACCATCATCGAGAACTGCCTCTTTGGCGTGGACATCAACCCGAATTCGGTAAAGATCTGCCGCCTGCGCCTCTGGATTGAGCTGCTCAAAAATGCCTATTACCAGTCTGCGGCAAGTATAACCGAAGACCTGAGCAGCCCCGTGTGCTACGCCCAGGCGCCCGGCTTGCGGGCAGGTTTCGAAGCGCCGGAGCCCGCCGCCAGGTACACCGACCTGCAGACACTGCCCAACATCGACATCAACATCAAGCAGGGCAACTCGCTGCTGAGCCGCTACCCGCTCACCGCCGACCTGCAGGAGGCGTTCGGCAGGAAAGGCCATAGTTTGCAGGCCTACCGCGAAGCCGTAGCAAAGTATAAAAACACCAACTCCAAGGAAGTAAAGAAGCAGCTGGTTACTTTTCTGGAGGAAATAAAGCAGGGCTTCAAAACCACGCTGGCCAACAACGACCCCATGCGCGACCGGATGGCCAAACTACGCGGCACCATTGCCGTGATGCAGGACCCCGACCTGTTCGGGCCTAAGAAAGTAGATAAGAAAGAGCTGCAGCGCAAGCAGAAAGCCCTGCAGAAACTGGAGGACGAACGCGAGGCCATTGAAGCCAACAAAGTATACGAAGGCGCTTTTGAGTGGCGCTTCGAGTTTCCGGAAGTGCTGGACGAGCAGGGCAACTACAAAGGCTTCGATGTGGTGATCGGCAACCCGCCGTACATCCGGCAGGAAGAACTCGGCAGCTTTAAAGTATACCTGCAGCAGCACTTTGAAGTATACGCCGGCACTGCCGACCTGTATGTATACTTTGTGGAGCGTGGCCTGAAACTGCTGCGCCCCGGTGGCCAGTTCAGCTACATTATACCTAACAAATGGATGCGCGCCGGTTATGGGCAGGCGCTGCGCCAGTGGCTACAAAATTTAACGTTGGTGCAGCTTCTCGACTTCGGCGACTTGCCCGTGTTTGAAGAAGCTACCACATACCCGCTCATACTTGCTGTGGCCTTGCCGCAAATCGAACAGGAGGCAGTTTATACGTTTGAAGCCGCCAACATAAACACGCTGCAATTTGAGCAGGGGCTGGCGGCCTACGTGCAGCAGCACAAATATAGTGTCCAAGCAAGTTTATTAGCGGAGACTGGTTGGACACTCTCAAATAGAAGTTCGCAGGAGCTAATGAAAAAGTTCTTTAGTAGTGGCTGTACATTAGATAGGTATGTAAAAGGGAACATATACTATGGTATAAAAACTGGATACAATGAAGCGTTTGTAATAGATGGTAAAATCAAAGAAAGGTTAATTGCTGAAGACCCTAGAAGTGCTGACGTAATCAAGCCATTTCTTACAGGAAAAGATATCAAAAGATATCATTTACCTCATTCTGGAAAGTATATCCTATTTATTCCTTGGCACTTCCCGCTCCACAACGATGATTCTATAACTGGAGCCTCTAGTATAGCAGAGGAGGCTTTTAAAGAAAATTATCCTGCAGTTTACAATCATCTATTGGGCTATAAAAAACAGCTAGCCAATAGAAACAAAGCTGAAACAGGTATAAGGTATGAGTGGTATGCTCTACAGCGTTGTGCAGCCTCTTATTACGATATTTTTGAAAAACCTAAAATTATGTACTTAGTTTTTCAAGTCAAGCCTTCATTTATTTATGATGTTGAAGGTTTCTTTGGAAACAATGCTACTTGGATAATGCCCACAGAAAACCTTGCTTTACTTGGTGTACTAAACTCTAAGGTAGGGTGGTATTTAATTTCTAGTTTCTGTACTCAGATACAAAATGGCTATCAGCTTATATATAAATATTTACAGAATATCCCATTACCAGATTTCGATAATCCACTAGCAGAGGAACTGCAAACTTTAGTAAGCCAGATTCTACGAATAAAACAAGCTGATGCCGCTGCGGATACGTCGGCGCTGGAAGCGGAAATTGATGTGCTGGTCTACCGCTTGTACCACCTCACCTACGAGGAAGTGCTGCTGGTGGAGCCGGGTTTTGCCTTGCCGAAAGAAGTGTATGAAGCTTCCCGCCCGATAAGTATGCCGACGAACTGATCCTATGAAAGTACTCGTACATATACTGATAGCCTGTCTGCTGGTGTGGAGCAGCGGCTGCGTAAAAGAGACAGAAGCGCCGGTGCCTGACTCCGATGCACCCTGCGAGCTCACCGAGGTGCGGGCCAATGTCGGGCAGTACAACGAAAAGATCGTGCTGCAGGTGCTGGCTTATAACCAGGCGCACCAGCCTCTGCGCTACAAAGTATATAACCCCATCGACCAGACCTACAACACCCTTACCCTGCGCTACGATGCACAGGGGCGCACAGAAGAAGTGCTCTCGGCGTATTCCAGGTCTGACGAGCAGCAAAAGGCGGTGTATACCTACAACAGCGCCGGCCTGCCGGATTCAGTCAGTATCTATACACTTCTCCCGACAAGCGGCATGAAGCTGATCGCCACTTTTCCGCATACTTATAACAGCCAGCACCAGCTCGTGCAGGTGAGGCTCCGGGAGCTGCTGAAGGGCACCCTGCAGGACTACGAAGTGATGGAGTACGAGTACCAAAACGGGGTGCTCCACCATGTGGTAGAATATGCAGTAAACAGCCCGGTCAATACGTTTAGCAGCCAACTGACCTTTGATGCCCACAAGCTTCCGGCGGCGGGCATAAGCGTGCCGTTCAACCAGGGAGACTTTTTCAAGCTGCTCAGCTTTCTGTTCCCATACCAGCACAACCTGACCAGCCTGGTGGTGGAAAATTCACTGATGACTACCCCCATCGCAGAACGCTCCTTCGACAGCCGCTATACCTACAATGCACAGGGCTATCCGCTCACACAAACCCGTACCTACCACAATGGCAAAGAGGTCAGATATACCTTTGCCTACCACTGCCCCTGAGCTGCTTTTACCTCCTGCCTTTTCTGCCCATAGCGAGCAACACCATGCCCCCGACAACCATCACAACGCCCGCAATAGGCGACCAGCTGATGTTGTGCTTTTTGTTGGCTTTCAGTTCAAGCGGGCCGATAGCGGCCACGGTATCTTTGGTGGTATAGGTAAAGCCGGTATAGATAAAAGCGACTATGCCTAACATGATCAGGATGATCCCTAACGTCTTCATGGATTTTTTGGTACTGGTACGCGCCGCAGCCTACGATCGTTATGGCCTGCCGCCGCATTTTGCAACCGCCCCGCTTACCTGAACTGAAGTATAAATGCCGTGCCCACGCCTTCTTCCGACTGCACCTGGATGGTGCCGCGGTGCAGCAGCACGATCTGTTTGCAGAGGCTCAGGCCAATGCCGGTCCCGTTTTTCCGGGTGCTGAAAAAGGGAATAAAGATCTTCTCCTGCACGTCGGCCGGCATGCCGCTGCCATTATCCAGTATCTTCAGCAGCACCTTGCCATCGGCAGCCGGGTAAGCCGAGACCACGATGGTGGGCTCCGGGCTGTTCTTCACCGCTTCCATAGCATTCACCAGCAGGTTGATCAGCACCTGGTCCAGCAGGTTGGGGTCGGCGCGCAGGGTGAGCTGCGGGTCTTTCAAAATGGTCTCCAGCCGGATGCCTTTCTGTGCGAGCGTGGGTTCCATCAGCCGTTGCAGGTTCGTAAAGGTCTCCTGCAGGGCAATGGTTTCCACGTGCAGCTTTGTTATCTTGCTGAGGTTGCGGTAAGTAGTGGCGAACTTGAGCAGCCCTTCGCTGCGGCGCCGGATGGTGGTTATTCCTTCTTCCAGGTCTTCCGCATCGCCGGGCGCGGCCCCGTTGCGCATTGTTTGCTGCAGGCGGTGCTTGAGCGTATCGGCCAGCGACGAGATAGGCGCCACCGAGTTCATGATCTCATGCGTCATCACGTTCAGCAGTTTCTGCCAGGCCTGCGATTCGGTTTCGTCCAGCGCCTCGTTCACGTTCTGGAAAGCTACCAGTTTATAGCTGTTGCCCTCGCTCTGGTAGGCTGTAGCCGACAGCAGCACTTTGATCGAATGGCGCTCCAGCAACAGCGTATGCACCGTCGCCACCTTGTTTTGCCCCGGCAGCAGCTGCACGACGGCCGCATACAGCTCCTCGTCCCGTTTCACAAGGGCCTGGATGGTGTGCATAAAGGGCAGCTGCAGAAGTTTCTTCAGCGATTCGTTCATCAGCAGCACCTCGCCGGTTTCGGTGTTGTACGACAGAATGCCGGTTTCCACCAGCTCCAGGATGCGCTGCAACTGCAGGTGCTGGGCTTCTTTTTCGCGGTTGATGTTTTTAAGCGCGCTGCTGATCTCGTTGAAGCCTTTGCGAAGCAACTGCACATCCGTAGTGGCATGCTTTTCATCAAAGTGGCGGGTAAAGTCGCGGTAGTGCACCGACTCCACAAACTGCTCCAGCTCTTCCTGCGCCTGCGCCACAAACCGGAACAGCTCCATCCCCTGGTAGGCCAGCAGGGGCAGCAGAAACACCAGCGCTTCGGCCCAGTTGTGGAGGAGCAGCACAGCGGGCAGGCTCAGGCTAAGGCCGAGCAGCAGCAGCCGCAGGAGCAGCCGGGCTTTAAAATTTCTATAAGCCATACTTGCCCAGGCGTCTGTACAAGGCGGTGCGCGTAATGCCGAGCTCTTTCGAGGCTTTGGTCAGGTTGCCGCTGTGCTGCGCCAGCACCTTCAGGATGGTGGCTTTCTCCAGCTCCTCCAGGTTGGTTTGGGTAGCAGGAGCGGCAGGTGCTTTCTCGAGCGGGGAGAAGAGGAGATCCTGCGCTTCCAGCAACTCGCCATCCCCCATAATTACGGCCCGCTCAATGGCATACTGCAGCTCCCGCACATTGCCCGGAAAATGGTAATGCAGCAGCTTTTCTTTAGCCGACCGGGCCAACTCCGGAGCCGGTTTCATATACTTGTTGGCATACACTGTTATAAAGTGGCTCGCCAGCAGCAGAATATCGTTGCCGCGCTTGCGCAGCGGCGGCACAGTTATTTCAACGGTGTTGATGCGGTAGATCAGGTCTTTGCGGAAGTGCGATTCGTTGGCCAGCTCCGCCAGCGGCACGTTGGTGGCGCACAGCAGGCGCACATCAATGTCGGTTGGCTCGTTGGCACCTACCCGGATCACCTGCCGGTTCTGCAGCACGCTAAGCAGCTTGGACTGCTGGTGCAGCGAAATATTGCCGATCTCGTCCAGGAAAATGGTGCCCTTGTTGGCGGCTTCAAAGCGGCCGGCGCGGTCTTCGCGGGCATCGGTAAAAGCGCCTTTCTTATGCCCAAACAGCTCTGTTTCAAACAGCGATTCAGTCAGGGCGCCCACATCTACTTTTACAAAAGGCTTGTCTTTGCGCAGCGAGTGCTGGTGTATGGCTTTGGCGATGAGCTCTTTGCCCGTGCCGTTCTCGCCCAAAATCAAAATGTTGGCATCGGTAGGCGCCACTTTTTTGATCTTGTAAAAGATGTCCTGCATCACCTCTGATTCGCCCAGCAGCTCCGGGCCTATGCTTGCGGGTGGCGCGGCCGGTGCGGTGGCCTTTATTCCTTTGCCTTTCTGGTCGAGGGCGTCCTGTAAGGTGCCCAACAGCTTGTCGTTGTGCCAGGGCTTCACCACAAAATCAAACGCACCTTCTTTCAGCGAGCGGATGGCCAGGTCGATGTCGGCATAGGCGGTGATCATAATCACGGCTGCTTCAGATTTCAGGGCTTTGATCTTGCGGAGCCAGAAAATACCTTCGTTGCCGGTGTTAATGGAGCTGACGAAGTTCATGTCGAGCAGGATGATGTCGAACGTTTGCTGCGCGAGCAGGGAAGGGATGTTCTCCGGGTTCTTCTCCGTTATGATCTCCCGGACCTGCGGGCGCAGCAGCAGCCGCACCGCCGTAAGCACGTCGGGCTCATCATCCACAATCAGCACAGAAGCCTTTTTCAGTAGCATAAGCACACAAAGTATAGCAGCGAAAGAAACTACAATTATGCCACTATTCCAACAGCCTGAAGATGAGCTGCTACCGCTAAATACTTGCCATAGCAGCGTGCGAAATCGCACACTTGCCGTGCGCTTTTGCACAACCTGAGAGGGTAGTAGAAAATGTAAGTAGCTGATAGTGAATTATATGCTGTTCTGGCATTCGTTCTGTTTGCCCTATTTCAGCATTTCAGGCACAGGCCGGCTGCGCCTGGAGTGCTGAAACAGCAGCAGTATATCCCTAAACTTTGTATCTTAAAACTATGCTTCGCAACTACTTCAAAACTGCCTACCGCAACCTGGTTCGTCACAAGGGGTTCACGTTCATCAACATTGCCGGGCTGGCGCTGGGGCTCACGGCCTGCCTGCTCATTGGCCTGTTTGTGTATGATGAGCTGCAATACGATATGTTTGTGCCGGAAGGAGACCAGGTATACCGCATCTACGACGAGGTAACCAGCCCGGATGCGGACGAAACTGTACTCCCCACGTCGCCTATGTTTGCCACCACGCTGGACGAGAACTTTCCGGAAGTGGAGCAGACGGTGCGCATCCTCATGCAAACGTTTGATGGGCAGAACCTGGTAGAATGGGGAGAGAAGCGGATGTATGAGCAGGGCGAGTTTATTGCGGATCCGGGCTTTTTCAAGGTCTTTCCGCTGCCATTCAAGTATGGCTCCCCCGAAAAAGCGCTGGATGACCCTTCCTCCATTGTGGTATCAGATAAATTCGCCCAAAAAGTATTCGGCAACATAGACCCTGTGGGGCAGAAGCTAACAGTAAATAAGCAGCCCTTTTTAGTGCGGGGCGTTTTTGAAAACAATCCGAAATTCCACCTGCCGGTTAACTTTGTCCTGTCGCTGGAAGCAGCGGAGTTCCCCCCGGAGCGCATGAAAAACTGGGGCTGGCAGCAGTTCTTTACGTACTTAAAGCTCCGCAAGGGCACCGATCCAGCCTTTGTCCAGTCCAAGTTCCGCGATATTGTGAAGCAGCAGATTGACCCCGCCACCAACAAGCCCTATGAGTATAAACCCTTCTTTCAGCCACTGAGCCAGGTCTACCTCTACTCGGCCAGCTTTAAGTATAATATGTTCAAGAAAGGGAATATCACTTATGTAAAGGCACTCAGCATCATTGCCATTTTTATTCTGCTCATCGCCTGTTTCAACTTTGTAAACCTGGCGACGGCTAAGTCCATGCAGCGGGCCAAAGAGGTGGGCGTGCGCAAAGCCGTAGGCGCCAGCCGCAGCCAGCTGATGCTGCAGTTCCTGGCCGAAACCGTGCTGCTTACGCTGATCAGCGTCATCTTTGCTGCCGCGCTTACCTCGCTGGTGCTGCCGTCGCTCAATGCGTTTACTGGCAAAGAGATGAGCTTTAATATTTTTACCCATCCGCTGCTGCTGTTGCTCCTGCTCGGCCTGACCTTAGTCGTTGGCATACTGGCGGGCTTCTACCCAGCCCTGGTTTTATCCGGTTTTAACCCGGTGCGCGTGCTGAAAGGAGCGGTGGTGAGCGACAGCCGGATCGGCAAAGTGCAGTGGCTACGCCATGGGCTGATTGTGGTGCAGTTTGCCGTGTCCATCTTCCTCATCGTCAGTGCTGTGGTGGTGTTCCGGCAGGTGAGCTACCTGCACAACAAAGACCTGGGCTTTAACCGTGACCAGATCATGTTCTTCCAGATGCGGGGCGACAAGATGTTTGAAAGCTACGAAACCTTTAAACAAGACCTGAAGCAGCTGCCGGGCGTAGCAAACGTGTCGGTGGGGTACGGCTTTCCGGGCGATGCGACAGCCGGCGATGGCATTACGGTGCCCCGGAACGGGGAGAAGGTGCCGCATCATGTCACGCAACTCATGATCGACTATGACTATCTGAACACGCTGGATGTGAAATTGGTGGCAGGGCGGCCCTTCTCCAAAGCCTATAAAACCGATACAGACCACGCGTTTATGATCAACGAAACGGCCGTGCGGGAGCTGGGCTACGGCTCGCCCGAAAAAGCGCTTGGCCAGACACTGTTCTGGAACGTGTGGAGCGATACCAACCCCGACTCGCTGAAAGAGGGCAAGATCATTGGCGTGGTGAAGGACTTTCACTACAAGAGCCTCTATGATAAAATGGAACCCACCGTGCTGCAGATCTACCCGGACGCTTACTGGAAAGTGGCGGTGAAGATAAAAGCCGGCAACATTCCCAGCACGATTGACCAGGTGACGAAAGTATGGGACAAGTATGCGCCCGATTACCCGATTGAGTACATTTTTATGGACGATAACTTCCAGAAGATGTACCAGGCCGAAGACAAACTCAAGTCGTTGCTGTGGATCTTTACGGGTGTGGCCATTTTTGTGGCTTGCCTGGGCCTGTTCGGGCTGGCAGCCTACGCGGCAGAGCGGCGTAAAAAAGAGATCGGCATCCGCAAAGTGCTGGGCGCCGATACGTCTACCATCGTGGCGCTGCTCTCGAAGGAGTTCCTGAAGCTGGTAGTGGTGGCAGCCCTGGTTGCTTTCCCGGTGGCCTGGTATTCGATGCACGTCTGGCTGCAGGATTTTGCCTACCGCATCAGCATTCCAGTCTGGGCCTTTGTTGCTGCAGGATTAGTAGCTGCCCTGGTCGCTTTTATAACCATCAGCTACCAGGCCCTAAAAGCGGCCACAGCCAACCCGGTGCTCAACCTGCGGACGGAGTAACACTTATAACCTATGAAAATAAAGCGCCCTTCCGGTAACTGCCGGAAGGGCGCTTTATTTTGAAAACAGTGGCGGGAAAGTCTTGGCTTGTGTTTACTTCTTCCGTTTCGATTTCCCTTTCTTCGCCTCATACCTGTCCGTTTTGATTTGCCTGAACGCCTCATTGGAAACGGTGACGACATAAGTGACGGAGGAAAGAATCGTTACCTGCTCTGCTTCGTCGTAAACGGTGGTGACAAAAAGCGCTTTGTTTTCATTGCGCACATACGCGTCGCCTGTTTTATCATATACATCAAACTCGAATTCGCCTTCTTCCAGGTGCGCCTTGTTGGAGCGGGCCAGGCAATCGCCGGTGATCACAAAGGGCACATCCAGTTCATCCACAAACTCAAAGGGCTGGTAATAACGCCCATCTTTCTTGTGCGTCAGGTACTCGATCTGGTCCACCTGTATTTCAATCGGCTGGTTCTTGTTCTCTCTTTTCTCTTTGATATCCCGCAGGTTTCCTGTTAACCTCATACTTGCTGTGTTTATATACTTCCGGCCAGAACAATGCCCTGACCAAGCATTTTACTTTTATACGCTTGCCACGAAGATAAGCAGGATATTACGAAAGCGTGTAAACTAAGAGGGAAGCCAAAGTATAAAAGCTGCTATACTTAAGCGGCTACGGCTTTTGAACCTGCAAAGCTGCTCCAAAAGCAGTCGGAGCAACTTTGCAGCACCTTAAATTAGTAGGCGGTATACTTCAAACTTATGAACTACACGAGAGCATGGAGCAGCCGGCTTTCTGACTGGCCCATTCCGGCCGTTTTTCAAAGAAAGTATCATCCTTACAAGTATAAGGTGTTTTCAAGGCTTCCTGCAGTTGCAGGAACAGCGTGTTCTCTCCGCGTTCCAATTCTTCGATAGCCTGGTGCAGCAGGTAATTCCGGAGAATGAAGCGCGGATTGGCCGCACGCATACGCTTTTGTGAGTCCTCCCGTTTGATAGTATTTGTATTTAGTCGTGCCAGGTATGATTGGATCAGGGTATAAAGCAGTTCACTTTCAGCGGGAGTCAGCTCGTAGTACAAGCTGGGGTTGAAGTAAGCCGCCACCTCCTGCGCATCCGCCATGTAGAGCGGCAGGTCGATGAGCAGTTGGTAGAAAATAGTCATATCGGGCTTCACAGCAGCAAGCGTATTTTCAAACTGCGTGATCAGGTCGGTATCAGCGGCACTTACCTGGTCTAGCCCCAGTTTATTCCCCATCATGGCGTAGTACTTGCTCCAGTAGCTGTCTTTGTACCCGTCGAGCGCTGCCACCAGCTGGTCTTTTTCTACCAGCGGCAGGAGGGCACCCGCCAGGCAACCCAGGTTCCAATGCGCTACACTGGGTTGCCGGCTAAAAGCATACCTTCTGCCCGGCAGGTCGGTGGTGTTCGGCGTAAAATCCGGGTCAAAGTCATCCAGAAATGAATAAGGGCCATAGTCGATGGTAAGGCCCAGGACAGACATGTTATCTGTATTCATCACGCCATGCACAAAGCCGACCCGCTGCCACTCCACCATTAAACCGGCGGTACGATCCACCACTTCTTTAAACCAGCGCAGCACCTTATCCTCGCCCTGCAGGTGCGGGTAGTAGCGTGCAATGGTCCAGTCTACCAACTGGCGCAGGTGGTCTGTTTCCTTGCGGGCATTCAGCATCTCGAAGTTGCCGAAGCGCAAAAAGCTGGGCGCTACGCGCAGTACGATCGCCCCTGGCTCGTGCGCGGCATTGCCGTTGTAAAACATGTCGCGCAGCACAGGCTCTCCGGTGGTAACTAAGCTTAGCGCCCGGGTGGTGGGCACGCCGAGGTAATGCATGGCTTCGCTCATCAGGTATTCCCGTACCGACGAACGCAGCACGGCCCGGCCATCTGCCCGGCGGGAATAAGGCGTAGGACCCGCGCCTTTGAGCTGGAACTCGCATACTTGCCCGGCGGCTGTTTCCCACTCACCCAGCGTTATGGCCCGGCCATCGCCGAGCTGCCCGGCCCAATGCCCGAACTGGTGCCCGGCATAACAGGCTGCATACGGGTGCATAGTCGCGGTTACAACATTTCCGGCCAGCACATCGATCTCCTGCTGCCCGGTTGGTTTTTGCAGCCCAAGTTCGGCTGCCAGCTCTTCGGACCAGGCCAGCAGCTCAGGTTTTTTAACTGGCGTCGGGAGGGCTTTGCTGTACAACACGCCTGGTGTTTGACGTGGGTTCCGGTCGCCGCTCTTATCGCCTGCAAAGGTGTTTACAAAGTCGTTTTTATATTCTTTTGAAAGGAGGCTTTCCATCTTATCCGTTTAAATTAAAGCGATGCCTGCCAGGCGATCGCGATTTCATTCCAGGTATTTCTCGTGAGTAACACAACCTGGGGCAGAATGGTTGAGGTAGACAAAGATGAAAAAAAGAAAGCAGGTATGTGCTTCAGATGCTAAAGTATGGGTGCTAAAAAGTAAATATGAATGAAAGTTGATCGCTGGAAACGCGGGTCCGGCAAACATCACCGCTGCTGCTTTTAGGAAAGCAGCAGCGGTGATGTTATACTTATTGCTAATTAATTTAGTAAAAAGATCATGAATACGCCACTTTTTAAAAACCGAAGCATAAGTTTTGCGTATCACATTAGTATAAAAAAGAAATAGCTTATGAAATTGCATATAAATGAAAAGCCATTCCTGCCGGAAGGCCGGCATGTTGTCACTGTTACAGAAGTGGAAGACGGACGAAGCGAGAATAAGGACGTACCGTTCATTAACTGCCGCTTCGAAAATGAAGATGGGTTTATCAACCAGCGTTTTTATTTGAGCGAACCTGGCCAGCCGATCCTGGCAGCTTTCCTGAAGGCCACCGGCATTGAAAAAACCGACGTTGACTCAAAGGAGTTGAAAGGTAAAACGTTATCGATAGAAGTGGAGGAGCGCTCCTACGAAGACGCTAACGGCAAAGAAAAGACCATTAAACAAGCGTCACATTTCGAAGAAGCTGGTCAAGCTAATACATCTGACAGATTTTAGCACAGCCTACCATAGAAACAAAAAAGGAGCTCAGGGCTCCTTTTTTGTTTAGAAAGGGGAGTAAGCGGGCAAATGCCTGCTGCAATTTGCCGTAGGAATAAACATGTTTATACTTAAGTGCAGAAGATTAGATGGCAGCAAGCAAGCAGTATAAAACAGGCCGGTTAACAGCCCGACCAGGAGACCCGGTGAGCAGCCAGGAGATAACAACAGGTGTATCGCCCTTGTATATAGATGGGAAGAAAAGCGGGTATCGCTACATCTCCCGGCAGTACCGTTCCGATCGTCCTGCGGCACTGGCGCTCGTGCTGCACGGTGCAGGCGCACCGGCGGAACAGGGGCTGTCGCTCCTCCAGCGGTATGCCGAAGAAGAAAACATTATTCTGATTGCCCCGGCTTCTAAAGCTTATTCCTGGGACATCATTGCCGACAAAGCTTATGGGCAAGATGTGGCGGTTATAGACCGGGCACTTGCCCTTGTGTTTGCGCAGTATACCCTTAACCCTGCCCGGCTCGCCATCGGAGGCTTTTCAGATGGTGCATCGTATGCGCTGAGTCTGGGCTTGACAAACGGAGACCTCTTTACGCATGTGATCGCTTTTTCGCCGGGCTTTGCCTATGCCCCGGAGAAGTATGGCGCTCCCTTCATCTTTGTATCGCATGGCACTCATGATCAAGTATTACCCATTGACTCCTGCAGCAGGCGCATTGTCCCGCTTCTGCAGCAGCAGCAACTAGCCGTCACCTATACCGAGTTTGATGGAAAGCACGAAGTTCCGGCTGCTATCGCAGCCCGTGCTATAGCGTGGTTTACCGGCAACAGCCAGACCAAAGTATAAAGATGCCCGGTAATAGTTTGCTATAGTGCGGGTTCTGTCGTTTATTTGGTAGCAGTTATTCCAATTGTGTTTGGCGCACCTGCTGGAGTACGTTTGAGCAGTAGCACGTTAGCGAACTATTTTGCAGTAGATTTGTAAAACGGCTACCTGCAAAACAATACGAAGCTGACCGGAAATAGCATCATGACATCAACATCAGGAATAATTCTTCAGGGAGAAACAGAGAAGCGCCTGCTGAAGGCCCTCCGGCAGGGCAGGCAGGAGGCGCTGAGTCAGTTGTATGATGCCTATGCACCGGTACTGATGGGGGTGATTTCCCGTATTGTGCCGGACAAAGAACTGGCCGAAAGCGTGTTGCAGGAAACGTTCGTCGCCGTCTGGTCGCGCATTAACCTGTACGATGCGGCAAAGAGCAGCTTTCTCCTGTGGGGGCTCACTATTGCCCGCAGCATGGCGCTGGACATGCTGGCAACCAGCCGCGCAGCTGCTAACTCAGAAAAACCGGCTCCGGCAGGCTCAGAGGATCCGGAAGAGGGTAAATTACAGCACCTGAATGCCCGGCAAAATATACCTTGCCAGCTAGCACCCCAGGAACAGCTACTGTTGGAACTATTGTACCTGAAAGGCTGTAACTGCACCGAAGCCGCAGCAACATTGGGCATGACCGAAGCGAGATTAAAAACAAGTATAAAACAGGTATTTCTACATTTAAAAGCAGAAAGATCAGCATGAAGGACCCTATCGCAGATTTTATTCAGTCCGGAGTATTGGAGCTGTACGTGATGGGGGCTACAACACCGGAAGAAACTGCCACCGTAGAACAAATGGCGGCGGCACATTCTGAGATACGGCAGGAGATAGAGGCCATCAGCCTGGCCCTGGAGCACTACGCCCTGGCGCAGGCTGTAACACCCCGCAATGTGGTGAAGCCGCTGGTGCTGGCTACCATCGATTACATGGAGCGCATGCGACAGGGAGAACTGCCGGTGGCGCCTCCTGTGTTGACGCCGGATTCTCGTGCGGAGGATTATGCCTCCTGGCTGCAACAGGCAGAGATGGTGCTGCCCTCCGATGCGGATGATATTTACGCCCGCATCATTGGCTATACGCCTGCTGCTACTACGGCTATTGTCTGGATCAAAGACAAGGCTGATGATGAAGTGCACGAGGACGAGTATGAGCGCTTTCTGATTCTGGAAGGTACCTGCCGGATTATTGCCGGAGAAGAAATCTACCACCTGTCCCCCGGCGACTATTTTGAAGTGCCGCTCCATACCCCACATATGGTAGAGGTTACGTCTGATGTGGCCTGTAAAGTGGTTCTGCAGCGCCTGCTCGTTAACTGATCCGGCACGTTTCCGCTACTTTATACTTCGCTGACTTTACAGAGGCGGTATGATTATAGAATTTATACTGCTGTTTGTAGCGGCGGCTGTAGAATGCATGATGTGTACAGCAGCAGCCGAAATAGAACCGGCAGCTTTAGCTGTTCCTGACAAGTATAAACAGGCTATCCGTTCCTCTTGAAACGTGGAGTTTTTTTCCGGTTTAGGCTACGCGCAGGTAAAGGCCTTTCTGCAAGCTCGTCCGGATCTGCGCTTCCGAGCGGTAGTATGAAAGGAAATCGCCCCTGCGACAGATAATGGTTTTGGGCTCCTGCACCACCACCACTTTGGCTCTTTTCCCAACTGTCAGGATGCCGATACCACGTTTCTTGCAAAGCTCCAGCAGGTAATCGCCCAGGTAGTTGTTCCGGAAGCAAAGGCTGCTAACGGAGAGCCCAAGCCATTGCTGGTCTGCCGGCTGTTTCTTTAGCTCCTCCACCATTGTTTTGACCTTTCTTTTAAGCCATTTCTGCTCCAGAATTGAATGAACTATAAAGCTAGCTAAAGCAAGGGCAACCGACAGAACTCCTGCCCACAGGCCGGTGTCCGTTTGTGCTCCCCAATAAAAACCGGCGGCAAAACCAGCGAACGCTGTCATAAACCGCAACTTGCTCAGGCCGTCTTTTTTGTAGGTAACCAGCAGCGTTGCCAATTGCGCAGAGGGGTCTAGTTTAAGGGAAGCTATAAAGGCGTGTTGCTCTTCTACCTGGCAGACAAAAATGCCGCTGGCAATATGACCCTTTTTTGTCTGCTGCTCTTTTGCAACATACAATTTCTCAGTTTGGTATAATGTACAATAATACTTGTTGAGGTAATCAAAGGCAAAATCCTCTATTTTACTTTCTTTCAAGGCAGGCATAACCGATTGTTTTAAGCTATATACCCAGCTATGAAAGAAGTATGCCAGTTGGGGAGCAAGTCACCTTAACAAGGACTTACTATATATAATTAATATTATACTTATGCTGATCTTGAGCGTTTTACATGTTAAATAAAATTAGGGAAGTGCGCAGGAGGAAATGTGAAAAAGGAAATAGAATATTGTTCTGTTCCTATATTGGGAATTAGATTCCAATATCTAAAATCGGAGCAATATACCTAAGCAAGTATAGCCGCAACTAATAGAAATTGAAAAAGTGCTATACTTTAAGCAAGCCGCTTCTAACCGGCTTGAACAGAACTGGCGCCGGTATTTGCCTTTGTGCTGTCTAGCTTTTTCCGGTAGGAGCCTCCAGGTGCTGCAGCACATCGCTTTCTGGACCAGCCAATGCATCCTGCAGGTCGTGGTCTTCAATCTGCTGGCTAACCTTGCGTGCCTGCTGCACCAGCGCTTGAAAAAGGCGGCGGTGAATTTTCTTTTGCGGCAGGTATTCCGGATGCCATTGTACCCCGATCATGTAATCCAGGGTGCTGTGCTCAATGCCCTGTACTACTTCGTTAGGCTCCCTGGCTACAATTTCGATGCCGTTGCCAGGTGCTTTAACTGCCTGCTTGTGGAGCGCGTTTACCTGCAGCTGGCGTGTGCCCAGCACTTTCTCCAGCTTGCTGCCCGGCTGTATAAAAACCTGCTTCACCGGGAAAATGCTGGCCCGGTTTGGCTCCTCCGTATAAAAGGTATCAATGCGCTGGTATAGGGTGCCACGGAAGTACACGTTCAGCAGTTGTGCTCCACGGCAGATCCCCATCACCGGCAGGTCTTTTTTCACAGCCTGGTCCAGCAGTTGCAGCTCCAGGTGGTCCCGGGCACGGTCCAGGCCGAAGGTGAGTTTGCGGCTTAGTAGTTTCCGTACAAAGAACAAGGCCGGATAGTATAGCCAGCGGGTAAAATGCCCGATCCGCTGCCAGAAGCTTTTATGCGGATGCTTTAGGGTTTCCTGCAGGTAGCTGTCAATAAAATGCTCGCGCTCATAGGTGCAGGGGTCTACATCAGCTCCGCCACCAATGATCAGGGCCTGCAGGCCGTCGGCAGTGCGGGGGCGGGCAGGGGTGATGTGCACCGGCTTGCCTCCGGCTAGTAATACCGCAAAGGCCGTAAAAAGCCAGGCCGCTTCGCCGCCTTTGTCAGGGCCCGTAATGCCGATGGTGGGCCTGCCGCGGTTGATCTTATGTTGCTGCTTCAGGATAGCCATTCTTTTGTTCTCCTGATCCATTTGGTTTCGAACCCGATAAGAGTCTCTTTTTTAAGGGCCAGGTACTCCTGGCTCAGCTCCGCCGTCATATCCTGGTCAGATGCCAGTTCCTCTATCAATACCCAGTGGTTCCATTCTTCGGCCAGCGTCCAGTTGGGCAAGGCAATGGAGCTGTTTGGCAGCCGGTAATGGAACGTGTCCCGTGGCTTTACCTTACCCAGATTCTCAAACTGCGCCACAAGGTCTTCTTTCAGAGCAGCAAACAATGGATATATGTCCAGTGGCCGGTTGCGGTCGGGGTTATGCGTATGATAGTCCCGGATAAATGTTTCCAGGTCCGGCTGATAAGCGGCGTCCAGAACCAGGTTGGTGTAAGCTGCCGGGTAGGGATTAATGAACGGGCTGAGCTTGCGCGCCAGGTCTGTTTTGCCAAGTTGCAGTAACCAGGGGTAGAGCACCAGAAAAGCTCTCAGGTACTGTAGCAGCGTTGGGGCATCGAGGCGGGGTGCTTCCACGTTGATATGCGTGCCAAATGCATTGGTCGGAAAATTTTCTGTTCCTTCCGCTTTGTGCTGATACAGTGCTTCCCGCAATTGCTCGAGTTGCTCCAGTTGTGTACACGGCACCGGGGGGCAGGCGATCTCATAAGGAAATACTTTGCCAATGATATTTTCAAGCGCACTTTCTACCCCATCCTCCAGGGTGCCGTTTCCTAGTTTCACATCTTCCAGCTGGATGTTAAATGCTTCGAAGGCTTTTTTGTAGCGCTTTTCTGTGAGCAGGGTCAGGTCGAACTCCACAGTAAAATCGCCCAGGCTGGTGCCTGTTACCTGCTGCTTAAAGCGGCTCTCTTTCTGCACTGTTCCTCCATATAAGGCCCGGATCAGCTCCACTGATTTATCTATCCCCACATTAGCGAACTCCAGCTCAAAACCAACGGTGCGCACGTTGCCTTGCTCGTTATACAGTATAGGAGGCTGTTTGAATGGCATAGTTTTCAAATCTGATGTTTAAGTAGAACGTCCGTGGCAGCATACGGTTCTGCTGGCAGGTTAAACTTTCTGTAGGATTATCCAGCCTCCCGCCAACAAAATGCCATAGGTATACACGTAAGCTCAAGAAGGAGAGCCCAGACGTGAACGCCCTCTTAAACCTCAACCTGGTGCACGTGGCGCAGCTTACGGTCGTGCTATTCTTACATGTAGGAGATAATAGCAGGCTAGCTGCAAAAACACTTACTTTCTCAACCTAGCTCCCGCCTTTTGGGTAAAGACTATAGAAGTCCTTTTGCATCCAAAAACAGCTGCTCTTGATTCTCAGAAAACTTACCTTTCTCTTTTTATTTCTAAGTATAACCGCTTGCTCCAACAGGGAACTGCACGAGCAGGGCCTTGTCACCGATCAGGCGATGGTAGTAACAGCGCACCCGCTCGCTTCGGCAGTAGGGGCGGAGATATTGCGGCGGGGCGGCAATGCCGTAGATGCCGCTATAGCCGTGCAGTTTGCGCTGGCGGTTGTGTACCCCGATGCCGGGAACATCGGCGGGGGTGGCTTTCTGGTGCTGCGGCAAAAGGATGGCTATACGGATGCACTCGATTACAGGGAGAAAGCGCCTGCTGCGGCTACCAAAGCCATGTATCAAACAGAAGCAGGGGAGGTGATCCAGAACCTGAGCCTGAAAGGGCATCTGGCCGCTGGGGTGCCTGGCACTGTTGACGGGATGGTGCAGGCCTATCAGAAGTATGGCAGTTTGCCTTGGGCAGAGCTGGTGCAGCCGGCTGTTATGTTGGCAACGAAAGGCTTTCCCCTCACCCAAAAAGAGGCACAGAAGCTGAATGCGGAGCGGGTGGAATTTTTAAAGTATAACAGCAAGCGGCCCGAATTTATACTTAGCGAACACTGGCAGGAAGGCGATACACTTCGGCTGCCGGACCTGGCCCACTCGCTGGAGCGGATCAGAGACAACGGCAGAGCAGGCTTCTATGAAGGAACAACGGCAGACCTGCTGGTGGCTGAAATGAAGCGGGGCGGGGGAATTATCAGCAAAGCAGACCTGAGTGCCTACCATGCCGTCTGGCGGAAACCCTTGGCGGCGCAGCTGAAAAACTACAAAGTGATCTCCATGCCACCTCCTTCCAGCGGCGGCATCGCTTTGATCCAACTGCTGACCATTTCGCAGCATTACCCGCTACAGGACTGGGGCTGGAACACGGCTAAATCAGCACACCTGATGCTGGAAGCGGAACGCAGGGTATATGCCGACCGGGCCAGGCACTTAGGGGATCCGGACTTTTACGACGTTCCCCAGGCAGGACTGCTGGATACCGCTTATATCCTGAGCAGGATGAAGGACTTTTCTGCTGAAAAAGCGACCAGCAGCCAGGATGTGTCGGCAGGCACACCTGCACCTTACGAGAGCCCGCATACGACCCATTACTCGATTGTGGATGCTCAGGGGAATGCCGCTTCGGTGACTACCACGCTTAACAGTAACTTTGGCTCGAAGGTGTTTGTGGCCGGAGCCGGGTTTTTACTGAACAATGAGATGAATGATTTCAGTGTGAAGGCCGGCTATCCTAACAGTTATGGGCTGGTAGGAGGCGAGGCGAATGCCATTGCACCCGGCAAACGCATGCTGAGCTCCATGACGCCAACAATCCTGGAAAAAAACGGCCATTTATACATGGTGATCGGCGCAATGGGAGGTTCTACCATTATCACCACCGTTTACCAGATCATTCTGAACGTAACGGTGTATGGATTTCCGATGCAGGGCGCCGTAAATGCCGGCCGTTATCACCACCAGTGGAAGCCGGATTGGGTGCTGTCGGAGTGGGGGGCGCTGGGCTTTGGCACTGGATTACGGCTGTGGGCCATGGGGCATCGGATCGTGCCGAAACCGAGTGGCGGCATTGGCCGTGCAGCAGGTATCCTGGTATTGCCCGATGGCAGACTGGAAGCAGGCGCCGACCCCAGGGGAGACGATGCGGCCGCAGGATTTTAAATGCGCCGCATGCAGTAGCGAACAGCACCAAAACCAAAAGACTTTATGTTATACTATGTAGAGGCTGGCCCGGTGGGCTCGCCGGATTTATAGATGTGCAGCAGCAGGTCCTGCTTCGGGCTACCATCCAAGTTTCGGATCTGATAAGTAAATCCCCCCTCCTGAAAGACTTGTTTAAAGGCTGCAAAAGCTGTAGCGCTTTCCTGAGCGGCAGGATGGTATTCAATCAGGTATTGTGTAGGGATAGCCAGAACACCAGCAGCCTTCAGTTCTTGTACAATGTCTATTTCAGCTCCTTCTACATCAAGTTTCACCAGCTCCGGCGTATACCGCCTGATATATTCTGAAAGCTTCTCTACGGGTACTTTTATTTCCTGTAACAAACTGTTCTTTTGAAAGGAGGCGATCAAACTGCCTTTGACTTCGCTGGTATAAAATGATAGTTCTCTCCGATGCTTTCCTAAGCCAATGGGCACGAGGGTAACGTTTTGCAACTGGTTGCTGTGGATGTTTTGTCGGAAGAGCGCACAGGCGGTCGGATTTGGTTCAAATGCCAAAATAGTGCTCCGGGGATAAAGGTATTTGAAGTATAAAGCGCTTATGCCAATGTTTGCACCACCATCAATAATCAAAGGCGCTGGTGTTTCCGCTTCAAAATAATAGGATTCGTACAGAAAGATTTCGCGGAATAAAAAAATGAGAGCAGAATAACTGTATGCCTGTAAGCGAAGGCCAAAGAGCTTTACCTGCACCGTTGCCGTTTGCTGTGGCCGTAAACGCTGCTTGATAAAAAGCTTACATAAGACGGAGAACGCCTGAGCCTTTTCTGCTACCGAAAAATGCTTGTTCTGATTTGCTTCTCGAAATAAACTAGCCAGGGTGAGGGGAGCACGCAGGATAAAGTTCAGCATAAACCATATTTTGAACGTGCAAGTTAGTCCTGTTACAGCTAAAATACTACTATAATACATCCTGCCGCAAACCCACAAAATGAGCCAATGCAGCATCCAATCTCGCGCTTATATACCTGTTATGAGGCGATCACTATGGCATAGGTTACCTAAGCTGCTTTGTCTGCAAGTTGTCCAGAAATCCTCATTGTTGCGCGTACAAAGGCAAGTTAACCGATTATGAACGGACACGCAGCACAAGTATGAATTATGCGCGTATGATCGCTATTCAGAAGTTATTTAGTAAAATTTTAAGGATATCGCTGCAATTATCCGCTTATAAATCAGCGCTGCTCACATGTTTTTCTGCTGCTTTAGCCCTGAAACTAAGAACTGGCTATTGCTCCGCCGGCTTGGTACACTTCACCACTTTGAAACTTTGAAGGTAGAGACAAGTATCTTTTATACGTGATGCACCAAGTCCGGCAATTAGAATAGCTATCCTATAAACTGCCGTATAAGAACTTTAAGCATCCCATATGTCATACCTAAACCTGAAGGAAATAAACTTATGCTGGCAATGAATTACCGGGGTCCCCAACGGGTGCGCCTCGACCGCAACAAGCCCATGCCCGAAATACTGCATCCTCAGGATGCCATCGTTCGGGTTACCCGCTCCTGTATCTGTGGGTCTGATCTCCATTTATATAATGGCAACGTGCCCGATACCCGCGTAGGAGAAACCTTCGGCCATGAATTTATCGGGGTGGTAGAAGAGATCGGGCCCGACGTACACAAACTCAAAGTAGGCGACCAGGTGATCGTGCCGTTCAACATTGCCTGCGGACAGTGTACGTTTTGCAAGCAGGAGCTCTACGGCAACTGCCACGAGGCCAACCCGCAGGCCACAGCCGTAGGCGGTATTTTCGGTTACTCGCACATTGCCGGCGGCTACAATGGCGGTCAGGCAGAATATGCCCGTGTGCCGTATGCCGATGTAGGCCCGATGATCATTCCGGATTGGATGCACCCCGATGATGCGGTGCTACTGACAGATGTGGTGCCAACCGGCTACCAGGCAGCTGAGATGGGCGGCATTCAGAAAGGCGATACCGTTGCCATTTTTGGCGCTGGCCCGATCGGGATTATGGCTGCCAAAAGTGCCTGGCTGTTTGGAGCAGGCCGTGTGATCGTGTTTGACCAGGAAGAGTACCGGCTGGACTTTGTGCGGAAGTTTGCACAATGTGAAGCCTACAATTTCAAGTCGATCTCCGATCCGGTAGTCTTTATGAAAAAGCAAACCGACTCGCTGGGAGCTGATGTTTGCATCGATGCAGTAGGCGCCGAAGCGGCAGGCAGTAAACTGCAGACGATCACCGGCCGGAAAACGCTGATGCAGGCCGGATCGGCAACTGGTTTGCAGTGGGCGATCAATTCTGTGAAAAAAGGAGGCGTTGTCTCTATTATCGGTGTGTATGGACCTACGCTAAACATGGTGCCGATCGGCAATGCCATGAACAAAGGCGTTACGCTTCGTGGTAACCAGGCAGCCGTAAAGCGCCTGCTGCCTCGTATGATCGAGCACATCAAAAATGGCGTTTTTAGCCCGAGAGAGATGATCACACACCACATTCCGTTGGAGGAAGTATCGGATGCCTACCGTATTTTTGCAGATAAAATGGATGGATGCATCAAAACCGTTCTGATTCCACCTTCAGCCAGAATATAAAAGAGCACAAGTATGGAAAATAAACCAATCGATTATAATCAGATTAAAGGGTGGGGCATCGACGCTGATCCGAAGAATGACCCTACTTACCCCATGCGCAAACGCGCAAACGACGACCATGGCGGCTACGACTGGGAAAGACCACCGCAGCAACCCATCGACGTAGAAGTTCTGCATAGTATAGAACGGCCAAATGTAACGGCCGTATTTGGCACCTCCAAGCCGCCGAGTGGCTTAAGTGGGATGATCAGGCGCAAAGCGTTTGAGTATGGCGAAGGCAGCTTTGCACACTGGCTGCCGCTTATTATGGCCGACCGCGTTGATGTGGTAGAAGGCATCCTGGATGACCTGAAACACGGCCATATCCCAAACATCTGGAAAGAAAGGGGTATGAGCGCCGAATGGAAGTATAACCGCGGCGCTTTGCTGAAGAGCATAGCCATTTATGCCGGTGTAACGGCTGCCGTTGTAGCGTTGCTGGCCCGAAAGAGTAAGTAAGGCGCAAGCAAACATTGTGACCAAATACAACGCACGTAAGGCAGCTACCCACCAGTAGCTGCCTTACTTTTTTGAACAGGTGTATCAGCAGCAGCGAAACAGCACCTGCTGATACACGTACCAGCAACTAACATGCAGGAATCTTGCTCGTTTTCCTGTTTTCGAAGTTCCGGTACCGTTACCCGAAACGTGGATCAGCCTGCAAATTCCCGCTGTTTGATATCGCTACCCTATTAATTGGCTAGACTGAGCCAGGCGATGTTTTGCTTTCTTGTTTAGTTCAGCAGATTGCAGCACCCCATGTAAAACGGTGCAGAAGATGCTTCTGCACAAAAGCCTACCTTGATGAAAGACTTTACCGAGGCATTAGCCAGTATAAGTTTTATAGTACTGGTGTTAGGATTTCTTTATAAAAAGATAAAGCGATCTTTTCTAAGTGAACCCATCATAGCCCTGTTGAGCGGCATTTTGCTTGGCCCGCAGGTATTAAATGTGCTGGATATGCACAACTGGGGCCCGTTTGAAAAGATAATGGAGGTAGCCACGCAGCTTACCATTAGTATGGCCTTGATGGCTACTGCGCTACGCATTCCTAAGAACTACCTCAAACAAGCCGGACTGATGCAGGGTATTCTGCTCTCACTGGGCATGCTGGGCATGTGTGCTATGTCTACCCTACTGGTGCATTTTATACTTGGCGTCAGCTGGATTTTCAGCTTCCTGATCGGCGCAGTAGTCACCCCGACGGACCCTGTGATCTCTGCTACAGTAGTTTCCGGCGAAACAGCCAAAAAGCTTATACCGGACCGGGTACGCCACGCCATTTCTTTTGAGTCGGGAGCAAACGACGGCATGGCTTTTCCGCTGGTATTCCTGCCTTTGCTGCTAATCCAAAAGCCCGGTAAAGCCTGGGAAGAATGGTTGCTGAAATCCATCTTATGGGAAACCGGAGCTGCTATCCTGTTTGGCCTGATCATCGGCTATGTGGCCGGTAAGCTGCTTGTCAAAGCACGCGATGCTGGCTGGATGTCAAAATCTGTTTTGTTATCTTTCTCGCTGTCGCTGGGCTTTTTTGTGCTGAGCATACTGGAGTTGATCCATTGCAATGGTATTATAGGTGTATTTGCCGCAGGTTTTGCTGCTAACCAGGTGCTGGGCGAAGATGAGGATATTGAGCAGGAGGGGGTGCAGGAGTCTATGGGGCGTATCTTCACCATTCCTATCTTCATGCTTTTCGGCCTCATTTTGCCCTGGTCTGATTGGATGGCTCTTGGCTGGAATGCGGTCTGGATCGTAGTGGCTATACTGCTTTTCCGGCGCCTGCCCGTGATCCTGCTCTTGGGCCCTTTGCTTAAAAAGCTTCCAAAAATGGCAGACCTGATCATTGGTCGGCTGGTTTGGCCCCATTGGCGTAGCGGCGCTGTTCTATATGATGACCAGCCTGAAGGAGATCGGTGTGCAGGAAGTATGGGTAGTTGGTAGCCTGATGGTTTTTGGCTCTACTCTCGTACATGGCCTGACGGGATATCCTTTTGCCAAGCTGTATCACCAATGGGTAACAGGCAACAAGCAGCCTGAAAAGCAGAAAGTCAGTTCGTAAGCGCCAGGCCGCTTAAGTTCATTCCACCATAAAAAGAATACCCCCGGCTATTCATCATTTGATAACCGGGGTACTCTTTTGTGCTGATGCAAGTATGAGGGGCTTTACCCTTCAATCTTTTCTTTCATGTCTTTCAGGCTGTTCTTGCCCAGTAGCGCGATTGCAGCGGCACCGGCTGCAGCTACTACAGCGCCCGTAATCAGCGGGTGCAAGGCAGCGCGTGTGTACAGGCTGGTTTGCATCACGTGGCCTTCGTAGTTGCCGTGTACGTGGCCATCTTCGGCGTGCTGGTGTAAAGCGCCGGCCTTATGTTTCGCCGGTTTATCTTTCAGCTGCATCTTTGTCATCGTTTTTTTGCTGGTCCAGTCCATCAGGCCAGGTGCATACTTGTTAGTGCTGCTCATGGCTTTTGAGGCGCCGCCTACAAAAATGTCGCGCTCCGGATGGGCAGCTGCATGCAGGATGGCATTGGCAACCTCTTCCGGCGCATACACCGGCGGTGGCAGTGTCAGTTCCTGGTTCGTGTAGTTCCTGGCGTGCTCTGTATAGGGCGTGTTGATGCCGGCAGGTTTGATCAGCGTTACCGACACCGGAGCCTCATCTTCCAGGAGTTCGATGCGCAAAGCATCCGTAAAGCCTTTCACAGCATGTTTGCTGGCGCTGTACATGCCCTGCAGTGGTATTGCCATATCAGAAAGCTCGCTGCCCAGGTTAATGATGGCACCGCCCCGGCTTTTGAGGTAATTGGCTGCGATGAGCGAGCCATGCACTACGCCCCAGAAGTTGGTGTCAAACAGGCGGCGGCTATCTTCTTCGCTTACCTCTTCCAACTTGCCATAAATAGATACGCCTGCATCGTTAATCCAGGTGTCGAAGCGGCCGAAATGCTGCACTGCTGCTTCGGCAACCTGCAGCACATCTTCGCGAATGCCGACGTCGGCCACCACATGAATGGCTTCGCCGCCTTCAGTTCTGATCTGCTGTTCAATATCTGCCAGCGCTTTGCCGTTGCGGGATGCCAGTACAAGTTTTGCGCCTTTCTTTGCCGCAGCGCGGGCGGTTGCAAGTCCTATACCGCTCGAGGCGCCCGTAATTACAAGCACCTGTTGGTGGAGGGGTTTTAATGAAATAGACATATTTTTCAAGTTTGTTATAGATTGGGTTTTATACTTCTGTTATACATTCATACGCGTTTTAGCGGTCGTGCAGTTGTCTGATCGCAGCGTATCTGCAAGAAAATCAAGCTACTTCCTTCCGGATATAGGCATACAACTGTAAAGATTATCCGCCATCTTTCTAAATTTATACTTTGAGCGTTTAGGACAGAAGTGCAAAGCCGCACAAGTAAGTATGAACGCCCGGTATAAGGGTTTTGCGGAATTGGAGAGCCGCTTACTTGCTAGATAGGAACAGGAATTTACAGTATCGTTGGAGCATCGGAGAGGGCTTTCACAGCAGCTGCCAGTTCTGCTTTTAAGGCTTGCCATACTTCGGGCCTGCCACTAAGGAAAAACTTCTGATTTATTTCCAGCTCCAGCCCGGCATACGCGGCTGCCGGAAACTTCTTTCGGAGGTAAGTAGGCAGGCCGTCGTCCGTACCGGCGTAGGGAGAGTTGTACAGCACCTGCCGTGCTGGGTTTAAGGCCAGAAGCTTCTCTTCTAACTGCTGCGCAAAGGTTACTTCCAGGGCACGTGCCGGGTCAAATAGTATGCCGATATCAGCCTGCCGTACGTTGCCGTCTAACACGGGGGTGAACGTATGCACCGCTATCTGGCATACCTGCCGGCCGGTGGCAATGGCTGCTGCTATGGCTGTTTCTACCTGTCGGCGGTGCGGGAAGTAGTAGGTGTGCAGCAGCGTATACTTTTCTGCTGCAGGCAGGCTATTGGTATACTCTGAGAACAGCGCCTGGTGATCAGGCGAGCGGTTGGCTTCTACCAGCAGGCGGGAGATAGTAGTAACGTATAGCGGTAGGCCGGTTTCCGCAGCCACAGCCTGTGCCAGATCCAGAGCCCCTAAATCCAAGGCCTTGTGCGAGTAGAGGACTGCTTCGTGTCCTTTAAACAGAGGAGCATAGGTTGCCGGGATCTCGTTTCCGGCGTGTTCACAGGTTAGGAGGTACGTTACAGGCATGGGGCTGTTTGGTTGATTGGCATTGGAAATGTTCAGCACACTTTAATCACCTGCTGCTTACGTGATAAAGGCAACAGAGGTGCTTCACCTTTCCAGGCGAGCTGACTTCCGTAAACAGTTTTTTCGCGTTGTAGCGCCCATAGCAAACCGGAAGTATGGCTGTCAGGCGTGCAGGTAAGCGCAACTGCTGGCTAGCACCCATATCTATTGTCCGAAGAGCAACGTATTTAGGTTAAACCTAAAGAAACATTCTAATGGCAGATTCTAATACTCCTTCATTTAAAAAATTGCTTCAAAATCCATCACAGGTAACGGATATCCTGCAAAACCCCGGTAAAAAAGGGCTGGAGTTCTTCCAGAACTTGACACCAAAGGAGCAGCAGTACATCCTTTTTGCCGGTGCAGCCGGATTGTTAGCGTATGGTATTTACGTGGGCCGCAAAGGAGCGTAGCGCGGGCGCACGCCGACAGTATCTAAGGCTCCTGTATAGTGCACCTCATCAGGACAGCAGCAACCAATCAAACCAGCAAGTATAGATATACCAGTTGTTAAAGCAGCAGGTACGGCTATACTTGCTGGTTCCTGCTATAGAAAAACCAGTGGCGTTTACCATATTTCGTCATCATCCGCTTCTTCCTGTATGTAAGCGTTGTCGGGGATTTCTCTTCCGGCTGCTGCAGGTATAAGGCGGTTTACCAGTTCCTGCTGCGCTTCGTCATAGATCAGTTCGCCGCTGAGCAGGAATTTGTTAGCATCCAGCAGGACCTCATAAATGGGGGTATGGATGTGCTTTGGTACCTTGTAAAGGCGCGGATCGTTTTTAGTAAAGGGCGTAGCTACCTTTGAGTTGAACAGATATGGGAGCAGTGTTTTAGAACAGCTGAGGGCAATGCGCTGCACGTCGTGCTCGGCAAAGTAACGCTGCAGCCGCTCGTTGATGTTCTCGAAGAATTCTACTGTTTCGCCCAGTCGCACCCGGGAGCCTGCCCGTGACTTGCCTTTGGTTTTGAGGTATTTGATTTGGCTCTTTCCCTGCTTTTTCCGTACCATGTAAGACCGGAACACTTTATGGTCGAGGTTGACGCCATTCTCAAAATAGCCCACCGCACAATTGCCGGCTTGTATCAGCAGAATTACATAGCACAGCGGCTGCTTTCCGGTAGGCAGGTTGCTATCCGGTGCCGCCAGCGTAAGAGGCAAACGGAAGTATACCTGTGCGTTACCTGCATCATCTAACAGCGCCAGCCGGTGCTTTTCAGGGTCATAAACAGCCGGGGTGGCTTTCTCCTGTAAAGTGCGCAGCAGTTCTGCGGCTTGTTCTTCCGGAATCAGTCGGTTCATAGGTAACAGGTAAGCGGTGGCAAGTTCGTAAAAGCAGCAGAAAAATCATATTAAGCTTGGTAGGATTAGCCTGTGCGCGGTGGTGGCTGCACAACGCTGCAACCGGTAGCTCGCGCGGAAAAAAGGTGCTGGCAATTTGCCGTTAAGATATTCCCTTTTCGTTTTACTTTATACCCTTTCTTGCGTAGCTTAGCTTTTGCAGCGTACTGCTGCTGAGAAGAGAGAAGTTAGCTGTAATCCCTACTTTGGCGTACGTACGCCTTAACCATATGCGTTACCAAGGCATGAGGTTGAGCTAAGCCCCTGTAAATTGATGATTATATTTATACCATGAGGTGTATACTACTCCTGCTGCTGCTATTGTGCTCTTGCTCGACCCAACGTGAGGCCGAAAAGCATTTTGACAGTATCGCAGCTGAACCGACGGAGTATGTTTCTAAAGAACCTGAGTATGGTACGGAGCAGGTATCCATCAATGCAGCCCATCCTTTCCTGCCGCACTTTTACCCACCAGCCTTGTATACCGCTTCCTCGCTTGTGCCCGGCAGGTTGGTTCCTGCTGCGTTGCTGGTGCGGGCGCCGGCCGCATCCTTCTCGCCTTTATTTCGGAAGTGCCTGGATTGCCAGACGAATTACACCACCGATACGGTTTACTTAAAAGATACGACTAGCGTAGAAGCACTGCGCTCAAAACTGCACCAGGAGCGCCGGGTGCATCAGGTATTAAAGCAGCAACTGAAGCATACACAGGCAGAACGGGATTTCTGGCGCGGGAAAAACAGAAAGAAATCGTGGGCGTTAATTGCTATGGTCATCTTTGCCCTCCTGTACATCCTTTTCAGGGTGCTCGCCGCACGCGTGCGAATTACGTAAGCATCAACCTGCCTGCGTAGGCCTGAGCTATACTTAGGGGTAGCAGGCTACTCACAGGCGTTCGCCGTAAATTATTAATCTCCCTGTGCCTCCTTTTCCACCATTCGGATAGGTAAGTCTTTTTGATAATCGTAAAGTTTGAGCTCCTGTATGCTGGCGGGCAAGCCAAATTTATTCTCCAGCAGCGCCTTTTTGACAGCCTGCATGATCTGGCCCTTGAGAAGCAGCACTCCTTTCTTATAGTCTTTGGTCTCTGCCCAGAAAAACACCTTTATGTTCACAGTGCTTACGTCTAATTCGTCTACCATAGCATAAGGCGGATCTTTCTGTAACACACCTTCCACGCCTAATGCTGTTTTTTCAATCAGGTCGATCGCATCCTGTATGTTGTCGTTGTAATCGATGCCCACCACAAAGTCCATCCGGATCAGACCGTTTTGGGTGAGGTTGGTTACCTTCGAAGTCAGGATCGTCGCATTAGGTATGTAAACGTCCCTGCTATCGAACGTAAGTATATGCGTGGTGCGTAGGTGCAGTTCCTTCACTTTACCAACGGTATCCTCCACGTCAATGGTGTCGTTTATCTCGAACGGGCGGTTAAAGGCAAGTATAAGTCCTGCCAGAAAATTTTCAGCAATATCTTTAAAAGCAAAGCCAATCACTACGGCCGATAGTCCGGCACTGGCCAGTAAGCCACTCGCCACGCCACTAAGCCCCAGCGTTTGCAGCGCCAGCAGCAGCCCAATAATGATAATGGCCCATTTAGCGACCAGTGCAATGTATTTGCCTGTTATTTTGTCGTGCGCCTTTTCTGTCAGCCTCCCTTCCAGTAACCTTTTTACCTTGCCTGCCAGCCACAACGCCACTACTATCAGAACTATGGTAAGCAGGATATTAGGTAGCAGGTAGAGAAATTTTTCCCAGTAAGTGTTTACCACCCCTATCAGATCGGAGGAAGTATCGCTGATGTTTAAGTCGTTCGTGTCTTGCATAGATGAATGTTCAGGTAGAAACAGGGCACAAGCATAACAGCCTGCCGGACATTTTTGTTTGCCCCGATGAACCACTGTGACTAAACGAAATCCTAAATTTCAGGTTGCACCCGCAAAAAGTGACCTGACCCTCTGCCCTAAGACACGGCTGTGTTATATTCTACTTTGATTATGCAAATCTGGTCCTACCGTTTTGTTACAGTTCCCTGCCTGCATGAAGTTAGTTTTTCCTAACATTAGCAAGGCTTAGCTGTATAGTGTCATTTGCTCGGCTATTTCTCCAAATAATACTTTTTTCAAGTGTTGGTTCTTTCGCCGGGTTATACTTCGTTCGGAGCCTGAATAGTTATTAAATTTAATCTTTGTAAAGTATGGGAAAATCGAATTTATCAATCTTTTTAGTTTAAAGCAGACAGAAGTGTAGTCATACGCTTTCGGTAAGGAAATCGCGCTACTCGATGACGAGAACATTGGTGACTGTCTGAGCGGCAGAGAAGTTTTTCCAACTCCACACGATATTGTTTTTAGCGTCGAATTCCACTGCATGCGGACCTGTGCCGATATTCCCGTCACCCAGCCAATTGGCAATGATGATATTACCGTTGCTGGGAACTGTGCTGTAACCTGAGAATTTCCTCAGTTGGGCAGTTGGGTGATTGGCCATGCCGCCCCAGAACTTAACAACGGCACCACTTGAGCTAAGTTGTAGAAGCTTATTGTCATCCTTGCCTGGCTGGTACAAGTTGCCCACAGGACCCATTGTGGCTTGTGTTTCGCCGGTGGTAAGGCGGTTGGCAACATAGCCCTTACCACCGTACAGCAACTGCTGCCAGACGATAGCGCCGGTCGCATTGACTTCGAACACTTTATACTTTAAGTCGTTGTTGGTGTCGCCGGTAATTAAGGTATTGCCGTTTGACAGCCGACGGGCGAGACGAAAAGTGGTAATATTGCTGACGGTTACACGCGCAACTTGAGTTCCGGCGCTATTCACTTCCGATAGTATCACTTTGGCTGGTGTGGTCCCGGAGGCTGCTGTCGACCAACCAATTAAAGTATTGCCATTGGGTAGGCGCTGGGCGGTCGAAACACCTGAATAGGTGCTGACCGACCAGCCCTTAGCGCCTGTGGTACGGTCATATTCAGCGGCGCCGTTGCCATGGCTCACCAGTATCTTATTGTTTGCGACTAATTGCAGGTCGCGTGAGCCGGCGGGAATTGCCACAGTCCAGTTCTTCGACGGGTCTTTCTGGTTGAGGTAAAGAAGCTTGTTAAAGCCGTTATCGACCATGTAAAGCACATGCTTGAGACCAGCGCCATAACTAAGGTTATCGACATTTGGACCATTAGAACCAGTTGCAGTTAATCTTATTTTGTTTGCTCCTGTAATTAGAGCAACAGCAGCAGCGGAAACTTTCCACGTGCTCCAACTGCCTGTTGGTGTAAAATTGAGGCTGGCTGCCACAGTAGTTCCATTTACTTTCAGTTGTAGAGGGCGGTTTGTGGTCCCTCCATTCGCATAGCGAAATTGAAGCAGAAATGAACCAGCCGCGGTAGCATTAACAGTCCATTCGATGTAGTCTCCGGTTGCATTTACGTAATCAGCATAGCCGGTTCCGGTAAAGCCCGGCTGACTGGTGGCTACGACGGCTCCACTTAAAACAGCCCGTTCAGCTTCAAGCACACCACTCAAGCTGGCGGTTTCCTGCTTTTGAACTGTTTCATGAAGCTCATTTGGCTGAAGCGATTCTTTTTCACAACCTGTAAAAAAGAAAGCAGCAACAATTAGAAAGCTGAACATCAGCCTGCTTGCTGTGGGTAAATAAGCGCAACCAGTAAGGTTTATAATAAAATTTTTCATGACACATCTATTTCAGTCCTCAAGAAATCGCCTAGTCAATAACAAGAGAAGATTTAGATTAATCAGGATTTCTGCTATGAAGTCTATATTCTTCGCCATCCTGTTTATTTCTTCCTTCAAAAATCTTATTCAAAGAAACGGGTTAAGATTTTTGCAGCTTTATCCGTACTGCGCGGATAGTTGTATCAATGCTAACAGGGTTCAGTCAGCTATTTCTAAAATACACGGTGCTCCATTTGATTTTCAGCCAGGCTAACCTATGGACTTAAGCAATTTGTTGAAGAATGGAAGTAGTTCTTTTCATAAGAACTGTTTTAAGTCAAATTCTTTTGTGCTAGAACTATTCAACTTGTGGGAAAGCTTACAGGCTCTGTGTTTGTCCTGTATAGAGGTGGTGATACAAAGGCCTGTTTTTAGCTCAACAGACCTGGTCTATAATCGAGGAATTATTCTGAATAAATTAGAAAATTTATTCTACAATCACAAATAAAACTTTGACTTTCAGGATTATAAATTAAAACTTCTGATCATTAGACTCTGCCATTGAAAATGTACAGGGTCTTGCCAGATTCCGCTATTCGCTACCACACTTTAGAGCATATATCTCTACAAGAGTTTTTACAACTTAATAGGGTCTTTCCTTGTGATCTCAAAATTAGGCTATGTGATTGTTGAAGGTTTAACAGAGGCTGATAACTATGCTGCCATAATCCATCGGCAACTGTTCCGCACACCTGTTTTATCTGGCTGATTGTTCCACGTCAACCACCAGCCACTTCGAAGTCGAATAATCAAATCACTATACTGTACATGCCAATTCTTATCCTTAAAATGTTTGCTTTGGAACGTTGTTTTGCAGTGAATCAAAATTTATTTCTGTACAGGTAATCTAATTTAACTAAATTTCATACTTACGAAGGTGGCAGAGATTCAGCGTAGCATGCAGGCCTTCATCAAAGGATAAAATACCAGCAACTCATCCAGCTATTGCTTTCATACTAAATGGCAAAATCAAAAAAGCTTCAGAATGTAACGGTTGGTCAGGTTTTTAAAACAATCATCTGGCCCCGGAAAAAGTACCTTTCTATCGGGCTGGTGCTGATTGTTATCAGCCGCCTGGCGGGATTGATTCTGCCGGGTGCCAGCAAGTACCTGATCGATGATGTCATTCCGCATCATAATTTTACCATGCTGAAATGGTTGATTTTGGCGGTGGTCGCCTCCATCATCATACAAGCCGTTACTTCCTTTGCACTGACGCAAATACTTAGTGTAGAGGCACAGAACCTTATTTCTCAGTTAAGAGCGCGGGTGCAACGGCATATTATCCAGCTCCCCATCCGCTTTTTCGACAATACCAAAACCGGTGAGCTGGTCTCTCGGATCATGACGGATGTGGAAGGCGTCCGGAATTTGGTTGGAACCGGCTTTGCGCAGATGATAGGCGGCGTGCTAACCTCTCTCATTTGCCTGGGGCTGCTCATCTACATTAGCCCGCTGATGACCTTGTTTGTGCTGGGGCCAGTGGCCATCTTTGGAGTCATTTCCCTCAAAGCTTTCGGAAAGATACGGCCTATTTTCCGGGAACGTGGCGTGATCAATGCGGAGGTAACGGGCAGGCTAACGGAAACACTAGGAGGCGTGCGGGTGATCAAGGGATTTAATGCCGAGGCGCAGGAGATTCGGACCTTTGAAGCAGGGGTAGACAGGCTTTTCCGGAATGTGAAGCAAAGCCTGATCACTACCAGCCTTGTTACCTCGTCGGCCACCTTGCTGCTAGGCTTTGCCTCTGCGGGCATTATGGGTATCGGTGGCTACCTGATTATGAAAGACCAGCTTACGTTTGGCGATTTCCTGGCTTTTACGCTATACCTGGGTTTTATGATCGCGCCCATCCTGCAAATGAGTAACATTGGCAGCCAGTTTACCGAAGCCTTTGCCGGCCTCGACCGCACGCAGGAAATTCTGAACATGCCCCTGGAAGATGCAGGCGGACACCGTACCCTGCAACTGGACCAGATCAAAGGCGATATTGTTTTTAATAAGGTGTCGTTTGCTTATGAGGCCGGGAAGGATGTGGTGCGCGAGGTTAGCTTTAAAGCGCCTGCCGGGTCTGTTACAGCACTAGTGGGCACTTCAGGCTCTGGCAAAACCACCATTGCCGGCCTGGCCGCATCGTTTTTGAACCCGGAGAGCGGCACGATCACGGTAGACGGACACGACCTGCAAACCATCAGCCTGCAAAGTTATAGGAGCAAGCTGGGCGTTGTGCTGCAGGACGATTTTCTGTTTGAGGGCACGATACGCGAGAATATTCTTTTCCCGCGGCCAAATGCCACGAATTCCCAGGTACAGCAGGCCGTGCGAGCGGCCCATGTGCAGGAATTTACAGACCGGTTTGCCGATGGCCTGGACACGTTAATCGGGGAGCGGGGCGTGAAGCTTTCGGGTGGGCAGCGGCAGCGCATTGCCATTGCCCGGGCCGTGCTGGCCGACCCGCGTATCCTGATCCTGGACGAAGCCACCTCCAACCTCGACACGGAAAGCGAGAGCCTGATACAAGCCAGTTTGAAGACGCTGATGCAGGGCCGTACCACCTTCGTAATCGCCCACCGCCTCAGCACCATCCGCCAGGCCGACCAGATTCTGGTAATCGAACAGGGCCGCATTGCCGAACAGGGCAGGCACGAAGAACTCCTGGAGAAACAAGGGCGCTATTACCAGTTATATACCTATCAGGCCCGTATCTAACGCTTTGGCTGTGGGGAAGTATACTTGCAGCATCTTTCCACGCCATACTTCTAAGCGATGATGTTCTGTTAGCAACCCCGTTCATAGGCCAGCCGCATGAACTGCAGTACTTCTTCGTTCACATCTTCCGGCGCATACATGCGGAAATGGTGGTTGAACTGCTGCTGACCAGGAACCTGCGCAATCTTTTGAAAGCAAAGGTTGTCAGGGTATGCCTTTGGAAACGGGAATACTACATGTATAAAGTTCCTGCCGAATTGTGTGACATAAGCAACGCGCACGCGGGGCGAAGCCAGACCAATCATGGTTTTGGTGGGGCACAATGTTAGCGCTCCAATCTGGCGGTACTGCGCCACAAAATGCTCGAACAAGGCTAGCGTAATGGCAGATTTGCCGTCTAGGAAGTCAGCTACAGTTTTCATGAGAACATGTGATAAGCTCCCAAGTTAACAAATTTAAGCGGCTATAAAAGTGCCACTATGTGCTAATATCCGCAGGCTTAGAGCGCCATTATCAAAACGGCGCTCTAAGTCTAAGCAGTTAAGAAATTATACTTCTTAGAAGAGTCGCTGGGCAAGGGCTTTGTCATGGCCGTAAAGGTCATCGCGGAAATGTACCGTGCCGTCTTCATCGGCCCAGGCCGTGAAGTAGACCAGGTATACGGGCACATTTTCGGGCAGGTCTACGCGCTGTTGCTCACGCGCATGCATCGCCTGTACTACGTGGTCTCTGCCCCAGCCGGGTTTGTCCTGCAGCAGGTAAGTGGCCAGGTCGGCTGGGCGCTCCACCCGCACACAGCCATGGCTGAAGTCGCGGTCAGTTTCCGAAAATAGCTGATCTGCGGGCGTATCATGCAGGTAGACGGCATACTCATTCGGGAACATGAACTTTACCCGGCCCAGCGCATTGGTTGGCCCCGGCCGCTGCCGGATGCGGTACCTGAAGTTCTGCTCCGTCATGTTGTACCAGTTTACACGGCTTACCGGCACCTGTTGGGCGTTCGGGCCAAACGTGGTGACCATCTCCATGTTGCGGCTCTCCAGCCAGCGCGGGTTGTGCTCCAGGTGCGGTTTAATCTCCCGCTCCACAATGCTGTTGGGTACGTTCCAGTAAGGCGAAAACATCAGGTACTGGATCTCATTGCTGAAAATAGGAGTGGAGTGCATCACTTCGCCTACCACTGCTTTCATCTGCATCACTTCTTTGCCGTTTTCTATCACTGACACGCGGAAGGCCGGAATATTGACCATAACATACCGGGCGTGTTCCCCATCAGAAGCAAGTTGCTTGGGCAGCCATCGCCAACGTTCCATGTTCAACAGGATCTGGTCGATGCGTTCGTCCACGCTTACGTTCAGGGCTTTGTACGTCTCCGGGCCCAGAATGCCATCAACAGTCAGGCCAAGGCGCTTCTGAAAATCGGTCACAGCATCTTTTACCTGCTGGTCGTACACAAAAGAGGCAGAATCCTGTTCGTTTACCTGTTGTTGCGGTAAGAGGCGTTTGCGTACCGCCACCACCACAGCGGCCGTGTCGTTAAGCCTGACTACGTCCTTGCCTTCTATCTTAGGCCAGCCGCCCTTTTCCTGCAATTCGCGGTAGTGCACCAAGGCATCCCGCAGGCGCTTGTACCCCGGATGCAAGGCTTCAAACTCATAATAAGGGGAGGAGCTTGCCCTTTTCTGCAAAATCATTTCAAGGGCCTTGTTCAGCTTGACCTTGTTTCGTCTCACCGCCCACTCAATCCCTTCTGCACTGTGCGGGTCCACAACGCCTTTGTAAAAATCGGAGGCATAGTTGAAGTAAGACGCCGTGAGCGCCAGGTCCAGTTGCTGCTTTTGCTGCTGTGCTGTGCTTGTGGCGCCTCCCGTTTCAACCCCCCTATACAGGTCGCGCAAGTGCTTAAGGCTATAGTCTTTGGGTTTCAGGCCTTCTTTACGGGCATTTTCAATCGCGGTGATCAGCTTATCTGCCTGGGGCACCAGCCGGCCGTTTTCAAACCAGGCAAAGGTGTACCCTCTGTCACTGTAAAACTGCTGCACCAATCCAAGCTGGCTGCGAAACTCCGCTTCATTTCCAATGTACTGCCGCACGTAGGCGCTATCGATGTCCGACGGGGCACCCGCTAACGGATGAGTCGTCGTATTCGGGCGTGTTATGGTCTGGGTATTGGCTGTTGCCAGTAAAGGTACAAGCCACAGGAAGTATAAAATTAGGCAGGGTAAGTATAAATGGTTCTTTTTCTTCATCAATGTTCTCTTTCTCAGTTCTTTCTTTCTCGATATGTATACTGTGGCTCCTGCACAGCAGGCGGAAGGATGTGTGGGTACAATTCAGAAGCCCCTGTATATATAAATACCGCTTTCAAGCTTAGAAAGTTTAAAGTTTCTGCTGTCGCTACCTTTGCTCCGGAGCCCTTACAATTCCTACTTGCCGCTGTCGCCATTCAGCCTGCGTTGTAGCATAGCTGCCGGCTCATAATGCCAGCGGACACTTTCCAGAGTTAGAGCGGTTGCCAGTCAGGGCTAGCCTGCTGCTGTGCGGGGGCAGCTAAGGAGCTGCGGGGTGCCAGGTTCAGGTAGGGGTAGGTAACTTTGGAAAGGAAGAGCCCCTGCGGGTAAGCAGGCGTCAGTGATTTGGGTGCATTTGTTGTGGCCAGGTAGCTTTCAAATGCATCTATACTAAGAGCGCCCGTACCCACCAGCAACAGCTTGCCAACCAGTATCCGGATCATCCTGCTCAGGAACCGGTTGGCCGAGATCCGGAAGCGCAGCCGGTCGCCGCTGGCATCTGCCTCCCATTGGGCCGTTGTTACGTGGCAGATGGTGCTTTCCTGCGCTGCCGGCGTGAGGCAGAGGCAGCGGTAATCACTGTAAAGGGGCAGTAGGGCGGTGGCCGCCTTCATCGCATCCAGGTGCAGGTGGCGCGTAAGGTAAAGGGCGCTGACGCTGCTTAGAAAAGGGTCTTTATAGGTATGGATATAATAGTCGTAGCTACGAAGGGTAGCATCGAAACGAGCGTGCGGCAGCCCTTCCATCGGAAGAATGTCGAACACGGCTATGTCGGATGGCAGTAGTTTGTTGAGCCGGAAAAGCAGGTCGAAGTCCCACGGCTCGGCTACATCCAGGTGGAAAAAGAACTGGCTGGCATGTACCCCGGCATCGGTTCTTCCGCAGCCCACCACCGCGACAGGCATCTTTAAAATCCGCCGCAGGCCGTCTTCTATCACCTGCTGCACTCCTATGCCGTAAGGGTGCCGCTGCCAGCCATGATAGTTGGTACCGGTATAGCCGATATGGAAAAAGTAGCGCATGCGGGGGTTATACTTTCATAGCTGAAAACAGGCCGACAAGATAGTAAACTTTCCGAAGGAATATGGCTGTTGCGCGGTGTTAGCAAGCCGAATGAACGATGTGACAGGTGTGCTGAAGTATAAATCTCAGGCTAGCGCTAGTAAGAATCAATTAAAGTGAGGATGAGCCCGGAAGAAGAAGAAGTTATACCGAAATTCCCCCACCCAGTCTGCCGCTTCCTTGTAGGACATGAACTGACGTATGTCCACATTTCCGAGACCGGCAAAGGAGGCTTTCTCCATAAAATCCTTAAACTTGTTAAAGCTGACGCGGTCTTCCCCGCTCACACGCGCCAGTTTGCTGACGCCGGAAGCGACGATGTCAGGCAGTACCTTTTGCAGGGTCCAGCGCTGGTCTTCCGGAAGAATATCACCTAACCGGGACCAATCGGCAATCCCGCACTTTAGCGTATGGGCCTGCAACAAAGTGGTGAGCTTTTCAATTTCCTGCCGGTAGCCCTCTCCTGTAATGGGTTGCAGCCATTCGGAATACAGCAGGTTCACTTCCTCATTAATCCAGATGTTCAGGTATTCCGTTTCGAAGTTAATCATGTGTAGATACTTAACCTGACGGCCTGTTGCTGGCCGGGCAATTCCCTTCTACCGGGACATCTAAAATCAAAGATTCGCGATAATGCTGATAGCGCCGCACGAAAGTATAGCAAGATTCCAGGTATTGTGTTGACGCTGTCCTTAATGCCTTTGGCAGGGCTGCAGTGAACTTGAAGCAAGGTGCCAGATCGCTTTGAACGCCTATGCCGCCATGCTGCCTTATACTTCAAAGGGATGTACGAAAACCGCTAAGCGGAACAACCGTTTAAATAAAGTGATTATTTTGAACCATATAACAACAAACTATGGACAGACAAGACAGAAACCGCGACAATTACAGATTTGATTACGACCGGGACGAAGGCTATGACCGCCAGGATCCGCGCTACCACCGGGCCTATAACCTGACCGACCAATTTGAGCAGGAATATGAACGCCACAGGGGCTATCGGAACAATGACCGGGAGCGGCAACTGCCGCATACGTACCACGAAGGCAACATGGATGGTGCGTATGAGCGGCTACAGCGCGATGACAGTCAATACGGAAACAATTCCCGTAGCGACTGGGATCGTACCCGCGACTACTCCGACCGCAACCGCTACAGCAGTTACCGGGAAGGCTACGGCAACCAGCAGGACAGGTACCGGGGTGATCAGGGCTATGGGAATACCCAGCGCGACTACGGCACATCAGACCGGTACAGCTCCCGCCAGGATTACCGCAACGAAAACGACCGGTATGGCCGCCGGAGTGATAACTACAGGCGTTCCGACTACGGCAGCAGCAGAGACTATGACGAGCGTAGTGACCGTAATGACGACAGCTGGTATAACCAGGACAGAAGATCCATCAACCAGACCAGATACTATTAATTTCTGGCACGAACACAAAAGAGCCGTTGCCCTGCAGCAACGGCTCTTTTGTGTTCTAAATACTTCAGTTTTGCTCGCGGAGCGGGATGTTATACTTCATGTTGCGGCTGCAGCGCCGGCGTTTCCCAGGCCGGCTTTTGCTCTTCCACAGAAGCCACTGCTGGGGATAACAAGTAGCGGGTAGGAGTAAGCATTTACCTGCCTGTGTTGGCGTTGCATGTACCCATACTTTAGCAAGCCGCACCTCAGCGCTTGTAGTCATCGAGTATAGCTTGCATTTCCTGCAGGGGCTGGCTAAAGTACTTGCTGTTTTCGGACCGGATAGCCAGCAGGCAACTCAGTAATGTGAGAAGATACGTAATAAAGGCACCTGACGGAAATGCCCGCACGCCTCCTGGGAAATACAGGTTAAACACCAGGAGCACGCCAATGGCTGACAGCAGCGGAATCAGGAGGCATTCATACCGCTTCTTGAACTTGTAAAAAGCAGCCAGTCGGCTCCGTTGTGTGGCAATAGAAGTATAAAGCGAGGTCATACTTTGGGGGTTCATTTTTGCCACAGCCATTTGCTTGTACCGCCGCAGCATAACAAAGGTAAATGGCACTGTAACGAGCAAGCCGATGAGGCTCAATACCAGCGTTTCCTTGTCGCCCGCATAGCGGATAAGCACGTGGCTCAGGAGGGCGTACACCAGGATGTGCAGCGAGAAGGTAGCCCAGAAGTAACGGAAAATTCGATTATTTTGCTTTTTCATACTGCTAAGTATAAGTTGGTTAAAAGATTCGGTATCGAAGGGGGCAGCGGGCGGTAAAGCGCGCTGGCTTCCGCTCCATGTATGTTTCAGATCATCCAGGGCTGACATCGCTGTAAGGTTTAGGTTGTTTTTTCATAAAGGTCTCCAGTTCTCTTTTTATCCGCACCAGGCGCACGCTCACGTTCGACCTGGACAAGCCCGTTATTTGCGCAATCTCTTCGTAGCTCAGGTCCTCCAGGTAAAGCAGCACAATGGCTTTGTTCAGCTGCGATAAGGCAGCAATGGCTTCAAAAAGCAAGTGCATGCCCTCTTCTTTGTCTCCGGCAGCTTCATCGGGTATCTGGTCATGGGCCAGCGAGAGCGGCAGGTACTGGTGTTTGCTGTTGTTGCGCCGGTAGGTGAGCGCCGTGTTAAGGCAGACGCTGTACATCCAGGTCGAGAACTTGGAGCGGCCGTCAAATGCCGGGTAAGCACGCCAGAGTTGGTACAGCATCTCCTGCACCACATCTTTCTTCTCATCTACATCTGAAAAGTAGAGGCCGCATACTTTGTGCGCGATGCCCAGGTGCTGGTTAACCTGATCCAGAAAAGTATGGTCTAAAGCTGTGCTCATGCGCTCGGTTTACCTGCGGTTATACTACCGGCAGCTATACTATTAGTTGCAGCCAGCCCAGAAAAACTACAACCAGCAGCCAATTTATTTTGTCCTGCCGCCCTGCTCTGCTTACCTTTAGGCAGCTCTATACCAGAGCAGCAAGTTTGGCTCAGGGTTTCTGACCCAGCACCTGCTTATTGAGGGAAGTAGAACAACTGCTGCTTGTAGCTGTTTCCTCTCCGAAACATGATCCTATGGAAAGCCCTGTAAGTATAAATGTGCCCGTCACCGTTTCATACGCCGCCCTGGAAGAGGTGCTGCAACAGCAACTGGTTGGGGAGTATCTTCCTAAACCTGAGGCAGGCAGCACGGCAACCCCCTATGCCCGGGTGCTGAATGTCGGTATAGCAGGGACGAGCGCCGGGGCTTACAACCTCCTGCTGCGGGTGCAGCTGAAGATTCTGCGTACCGTTCTGAAGCGGGACCAGGTAGACCTGTACGCCTCCGTTGCTTTAGCCTATGACAACGCCACGCAGCAATTGTATGTGCGGCAGTTCTCCATGGAGTCTGCCACTTCGAGTAGCTTTTACAACACGGCGCTGCAGGTGCTGGTGAACAAAGTCGCTTACCACCAGATCATCGAAAAGACCCGGGTTGACCTGAAAGCGATTATTGCGGCAGAGCTGGAAAAGGTGAACAGCCAACTGGCACAGGGGCTGGAGCTGAAAGGGTTGAAACTGAAAGGGACCGTAACGGCAGTGGCAGTGCAGGATATTGTTCCAAAACCCGACGGGCTTTCGCTCCGGTTGCAGGTACAAGGCGATTTGGAGGTAGCAGTGCACGACCTGGCCAGGCTTCTGCCGCCCAAAACGGCTGAAGCCTGATGCCGCTTATACTTTAAGCAGATATACTTTCGAAGTTGCTTCTTAAGCAAGTATATCTGCTTAAACGGCTGCCGGGAAGTAGAGCTTGAACGCTGTGCCGGTACCTGCTTCGCTTTTCACTTCTATTTTGCCTCCGGCATTCTCCAGGATGCGTTTTACCATGTAGAGCCACACGCCAGTGCCTTCCACGTGGTCATGGAACCGCTTGAACATGGTGTACAGCCCTTCCTGTAGCCTGCTGTCAATGCCCAGGTCATTGTTTTTAATCTGCAGCGCTCCTCCAGGCGCGAGGAGATGGTGACGGATGCAATCCCGATCGGGGAACTGGAACTTGATGGCGTTACTGATCAGGTTGTATAAAATACTCCGGAAGTTTTTACGCGAGAACTCAAGCTGGTATACCTGCAGGTCGGTATGGAAAAAGTATGCATTCAGGTTGGAGGGTTTGTTCTTTTTTACTCCGAACCCTCAGCTCAGGTTGTAGCTACCTGAGCTGAGGCAGCGCAAGCTAGAACGCCAGGTTCAAAGCAACGAAACATAGTACAAGGGGTAAGAGCTTCTGCTTTAAAAGAAAGGCAGGAGCTATCAGTTTGCTGTAGGGAAAAAGAAAAGCACGAGTATATCCTCGTGCCAGTAGTGGGGGAATAGAGCGATGCTTATGCACCGAAGTACGTGTTATAGTTTCCGTACTCGTTTGTGTCCAGGATGTTATCGTCGTTCACGTCCCATGTGGAGAAAAGCCCATCACTGTATTCTTTCTCATTCAGAAAATTATCATGATCTAAATCCCAGGCAGAATAGTAGTTATTGTCAGCAAAGCCGGTCTTAAATTCATTATTGTCCAGGATACCATCTGCATTTGTATCCCAGTCAGCCCAGGTTTCATCTGCCAGGCCGAAGTTATGAACGGAGGTGTTCCATTCATTTTCGTCCAGCTTGTTGTCGTCATTCAGGTCCCAGGTATCATAAAAACCGGTGTAGTATTCGTTTTCATCCAGCAGGTTGTCGTCGTTGATGTCCCACCCGTCGTAAGCATCGTTCGCGGCAAAAGCGGTTCCGAATTTATCCTTGTCCCAACTGTCGGTTACTACCTCATTGGTATTGACAATGCCGTCGTCAACCTGTACTCCGGTAGTTGTATCCGGAGAGCAGCGTGCCATGCCTACTGCCAACAGCATACAAAAAGGGGTAATGAGTGTTTTAAAGAAGTTGGTTGAATTATTTTTCATCGTGTTTAGCGTTTAAGTTTTAAGATCAGGTATTTGCATACCACCTGTATAGAAAGGCTAAAAGCATAAAATGTAAGCAGCGCCTATACTTTATGCTGCTGCCTTAGCAAAAAGGTGGGCTTATACGCCATAGTACCTGTCGTACCAGGTGGTATACTCTGCTTCGCTCAAGATGCCATCGCCGTCAGTATCCCATCCGGCGAAAACACCATCGGTATATTCTCGGTCGCTAATTACGCCATCGTTATCCTGATCCCACAAAGTGTAGTAGTTGTAGGCCGTAAAACCAGGTTCAAACTCCGTCCTGTCCACCACGCCATCAGCATTCACGTCCCAGACATCCCAGTCTGTTGCATTAAAACCATAGTCTTCCGATACCGTGTTCCATTCGTTTTCTTCGAATACGCCGTCGTTGTCCAGGTCCCAGGTATCGTAGAAACTGGATGTAAACTCGTCTTCATCCATAAAGTTATCATCGTTCAGATCCCAGTCGTCGAACAAGCTGGTAGAGCTGATGTCAGAGTAAAATGTGTCGTTGTTAAACAGGGATACATCATCCTGCTCGTCATCATCGCAGGCTACAAATCCTAGCATAAGGAACAGGCAGAGTGCCGTTCCGATCCTTCTCCATAATTCTGTGTTAGTAGTTTTCATAGGTGTGTTGGTTAGTGTAAAACATATTAGGTGCTCTATATTTATTTACGCCCACAATCCCGTTGTGTTTACCGTTTTGTCGCCTTTTTACTTGGTTTAATCCTATTAAATAAGACATTATATTTAAAAAGTACAACATAAAAGGACCCTAGAGTCTATCTGTGAACAGGCAGATAATCTTTTTAAATGAGTGCTAAAGCGGGCTTTACAGGTATAAAAGGCACATCTCCGGGAGGGAAATAGCTGTTAATAGAGGCAAATCTCCTGTAAAGGTAGGTGTTTGATAAGTGCAACGGTCATGATATCAATGGGTTAAGTGAATTTTTTATCTGCTACAGCTCGAAACCGGAGAGGTGAGGCAGGTTTGGGTTGCCTGTAAAGATTGCCTGAAGGCAGGTGGTTCGTTAGCTAAAGCGCGTCAGAACCTGTCACTTTTGCTACGCTGTTACTCCTGATACTATAACTCCAAAGACCTATCAAGGTACGCTGCATCCGGAGGTTAGGATTTAGGTAAAGGTAACCTACCGGTAAGTATAATTTCAGCCCTGATGCAGCATCACTTCTGGTCGTTTTGGCATCCTTTCCTGGCGCGCAACTTTAGGTTTATGTCTTTGCTAGGAGGTTTTTGAAGCGTGGATTCGTTGCGTATCTCACGAGCTTATTCAAGGCAGTTGCGCTGCTTCTGCTCCCATACATACCTGCGCACAGCTCGCGCCTGTGAAGGGCTAATCTGAAACAAGGCGGGCAGCAACAAAGGCCTGAGAAGCTTAAATATCTTAAATTATACTTAAATTGGGTGATTGTTTTCCTTTGATCAAACAACCTATGCGCTATATCCTGAAGCCCCAGCTACTCCTGCTGCTTTTATTTCTGAATGTTTCTTCCTGCGCCGTAAAAGAGCAAGCCGCCTCTAACGCGGAAGTGGCGCAATGGAAGCAGGAGGCGGCCCGCGTCACCATCATCCGCGACGATTTTGGTGTGCCGCACGTGTATGGTAAAACCGATGCCGATGCCGTTTTCGGGCTGTTGTATGCCCAGTGCGAAGACGATTTTAACCGGGTGGAGCACAACTACCTGTGGGCTACCGGCCGCCTGGCCGAAGTAGAAGGGGAGGAGCTGCTCTACAGCGACCTGCGTGCCCGCCTCTACATGACGCAGGAAGAAGCAAAGGCACAATACGAGCAGAGTCCGGAATGGCTCAAGAAGCTCTGCGTTGCTTTTGCCGACGGCATCAACTACTATCTCTACACGCACCCCGAGGTAAAGCCGAAGCTGCTGACGCACTTTGAGCCCTGGATGCCCCTATACTTCAGCGAAGGCTCCATTGGCGGCGATATCGAGAGTGTTTCGACCAAAGGCATCAAGGCTTTTTACGGCGAAGATAAATCGCTTAGGCTGAACAACAGTTATGGCCTGGTGAAGCCGGGGCTGCTGGCGGAACCCAAAGGCTCCAACGGCTTTGCCATCTCGGGCAAGCACACGGCTTCCGGAAATGCCATGCTGCTGATCAACCCGCATACGTCTTTCTTCTTTAGGGGTGAGGTGCATGCCGTGAGCGATGAAGGGCTGAATGCCTACGGCGCTGTGACCTGGGGCCAGTTTTTCGTGTACCAGGGCTTTAACGCGAAAACCGGCTGGATGCACACCTCTGCCTATGCCGATGTGATCGACGAGTTTGAGGAGACGATCGTGAAGAAAGACGGCAAGCTGTTTTACAAGTATGGCGAGGAACTGCGCCCGGTTACTACGAACATAGTAACCCTGGCCTATAAAGACGGCGATGCGCTGAAGCAAAAAACCTTCACCACCTACCGCACCCACCACGGCCCGATTACGCACCAGAACGGCGACAAGTGGGTAGCTACGGCCCTGATGTGGAAGCCGGTGGATGCGCTCATCCAGTCGTATACCCGCACCAAGAAAAGCAATCTGAAGGAGTTTAACGAGATGATGCAGATGCGCACCAACTCCTCCAACGCTACCGTGTATGCCGATGCCGACGGCAACATTGCCTACTACCACGGCAACTTCTTCCCGGTACGTGATACGTCGTTTGATTACTCCAAGCCGGTAGATGGCAGCAACCCGAAAACCGACTGGCACGGCCTGCACCCGCTGGAGGAAACGATCCGGATCGTGAACCCGCCAAACGGCTGGATCCAGAACTGCAACTCCACGCCTTTTACGGCGGCAGCCGAGTATAGCCCGAAGAAAGAAGATTACCCGGTTTACATGGCGCCGGCGCCGGAAAACTTCCGGGGCATCCATGCCATCCGCCTGCTTCGCAAAGCAGACAACCTGACGCTGGACAAGCTGATCAAACTGGCCTACGACCCCTACCTGCCGGCCTTTGAAGTGCTGATACCGGGACTCGTAAAAGCCTACGACGATCAGAAACCAGCAGACCCGAAGCTGAAGCAGGCCATCGAGGTGCTGCGCCACTGGGACGATGCCGTTTCGAAAGAATCCGTGGCCATGTCGCTGGCCCATTTTTATGCGACCAATGCGTTTAAAAACGGCAGCGCACCCAAGGGGCTGGGGCTGATAGACCGGATCACCTATTATGCGCAAACAGCACCGGAGGCAGAGCGCCTGGCACTTTTCAGCCAAACCGTAAACCAGCTGGAAAATGACTTCGGACAATGGAACACGCCCTGGGGCGAGATCAACCGCTACCAGCGCCTTACCGGCGACATACAGCAGCCGTTTAACGATGCCGCACCCAGTATACCAGTTGGCATGGCTTCGGGCAACTGGGGGGCGCTGGCGTCTTTCGGAGCCAACTCCTACAACACCAAAAAGATCTATGGCACCTCGGGCAACAGCTTTGTGGCCGTCGTAGAGTTTGGCGACAAGGTAAAAGCCAAGACCATGCTGGCCGGTGGCGAAAGCGGAGACCCGGCCTCCCCGCACTTCGACGACCAGGCCCAGCGCTATGCCGATATGCAGTTTAAAGACGTGGCCTACTACCGCGAAGACGTAGAGAAAAGAGCCAAAGCCACTTACCACCCCGGAGAGAAGGTAAGCTGGTAGTAAGCCGCTGAAATACTATACCTGAACAGCAAGGCCCGGACGAATTGCCCGGGCCTTGCTGTTTGTGATCTGGTAATATGGCAGGTCTGCATCCATCGTTCATGCCAGCAAAAGAGAGTAACCTCCGGGGCTTAGTTCTGGTACAAGTACAAGCTATTGTTACTGTATGATGAAGAACTACCCCCTGCACCTGTTGCTTTTCCTGTTGCTGTCTGTTGGCAGCACGGCTACCGCTTTTGCCCAGGAGCAGGAAGAAAAGAAGGACAAATTTAAGCAGCAGATCCAGGAGTTTCCGTTTACCGAGGCAGTGTATCTGCAGCAGCGCCGCGATGTGCAGGCAACTGTAAGTTACTTCAGAACGGAGAACAGCCTGCAGGTAGGCAACGCGCTGAGCATGAACCTGGAGTACGGCCTGACGGATTGGCTGCAGGTAGCGGCGGGGCTGGAAAATGAGCTGTTTAAAAGTGAGGGCAACAAGTATACCTTGCGCCGCCTGGAGCTGGGCACCATGTTTCGGCTCTTTCATTCTCCCCGGCAGGCAGTCGCTTTGTCGCTGGAGGTTGAGTTGCCGCTAAACAAACCGTACATAGCCAGCGATGATGTCGAAGCAAATAAGGTCTCGTACGCTCCTGCTTTGATCTATGCCCGGCAGTTTGGCCAGACACAACTGCACCTGAGTGGCGGCGCCGAACTGGAGGCCAAAGAGGTGAACTGGTTTTACAACGCTGCGGCCGTTTATGGCACCGGGCGCTGGCACCCCGTGCTGGAGGTAACCGGCACCCACCAGCAAGAGGCCGATTGGTACGCCGGCACCGGCATTGTACTTAACCATTTGCATGGCTGGGAGGTTGTTGCCGGCGTACGCCGCAGCCTCCAATATCCCGACTGGGATACGTCGGTGAAGGTGCTATATGAGTTTAACCTTGGCGAAGAATAATCCCATCAACGCCTCGTGTCATCTCACCAAGAGCAAATCTTTCCCGGCGGTGCAAAATATAACAGCAGATTGCCCCAGGATTTTATATGTTGCGCTACAGGCTACGTAAAACCGGGAAAGCATAGCACACAAGTATGAATCTGACAGTAGGTTGCAAAGTAGCATGGACGGAGTCGGTGTACACGCCTTATAGAGAAGGAGAGACATCGGACTTTATCGGGGAGCGGACGATAACCGGCAGGATAACGGCAGAAGGCTATGCAAAGAAAACGAACTATCATTTCTTCACCATGCATGTGTATGGGGCCGAAGGGGTAAATGCGCACGAGATAGAGGCGAACAGCAAGATCGTGCGGCGGGGCGTGGTGCTATACCCGAAGTGCCGAATTTTAGCTACCCCGGCCAACTACGAGGAACTGGTAAAGGAAAAAGCCGAGCGGAAGGAAAACAGCAGCCCCGTCTGTTACGCCCACTTAAAAGAGTTTCGGGAAGGCTTTTGAACCTGCGCTACTGTTCTCACTTCATTAGTTGAACCAGGCTATTGTAAACGAGTAGTTATGGCATGACAGGGATGTTGGTACAACGTACATAACGTAGCAATGAAGCCAGTTCAACCACCAGCTAGCTATCCTGACCACAAAACGAATGAGCGAAAGCTCCTGCTTATCAAAGTGGTGCATACGCTCATCTGGATCTTCTATAATGTCGTGATCTTCTACCTGCTTTATGCCGTGCTCATGGATCGGATTGACAAATGGGTATGGATTTGTATCGGGCTGGTTTTGCTGGAAGGGCTTGTGCTCCTAGCCTTCAAAAAGATGTGCCCCATCACGGTTGTTGCCCGAAAATACTCCGACTCAACCCGCGATAATTTTGATATTTTCCTGCCAAACTGGCTGGCCAGGTATAACAAGGAGATCTACACGACCATTTTCCTGATCAGCATACTCCTGCTGCTCTACCGGCTGCTGGTATAAAGTTAATTTGCGACTGCCTTATGCTTTGCGCTGTTCTTTCCTGCTTGTGCGCGGTAATTCTCAGTTCCCCTTGGGGGTAGGGGCCCTCGAAAAAGAAAGGGGTAGGGAATGCTTTACACCTGCGAACCAACTCGTGCGGAAAGTCCCCATTTGAAGGGGGTAGGGGGATGTTCTGTTTGGAAGTATAGGTCTTCAGCTCCTTCAGCAGCACGCTCGGATTGTTGTCTTTGGTTTGGAAGATAAGATGCACGTAACTGGGCATGATACACCAGGCATAGATCTCCATGCCTTTGTTTTTACTGCAATAGTCCAAACTTTCGGTAAGGAGGTCAACGTACTCCTCGCGCGTAAAAACGTCTATCCAGTACACCACCGCAAAACTCACAAAGTATAGCCCTTCCTTGTTATGGAATTTATATTTCCGGCTCATGTAAGACTTATACTTTAAATAGCAGTTTGCAGGTTTAGGTATTTGTACGCTAGTATTGAAACGCTAGTGCGAGCTTGTAGCTCGTACTGTTACGTTTGCTTGAGGTATGGCTGCGTGAAAAGAAAAGGCACGAGCTACAAGCTCGCGCCAGCGGGGTGTCTATTTCTCAACTCCCAGTAGTAAGGGTTTGAATTTTCTTTGAATACTTTCTAAAATATTTTCCTTGTTCTTATAATGCATCAAATGGAACAAGGAATTATACTTTATTCCTAGCAGTGTGTTATAATTAGAAACAAGTCTAATCGAAAATTCTTTTAGTTGTGTTGCCTCAGCAATATCAAATGAAGGGAAGTATTTCATCGCAGTTATATGTCGCATATTTAATGCTGTGGCTGTATGTGTATCCTTACAAAGTAGTTTGTAATCTTGATGAATACTTTCCAATAAAGCTTTGTTTGGTTCTATTTGAAAAAAAGATAGCGCTTTAACTTTATCAAATATAGCGTATACACTTTTTTCAGAATCTAAATCTGGTATCTCATCAAGGTTAAATCCTTTAATAAATGTTTCAATAGAGCTACGCAGCATCATTCTTGATGCTTTATATGCACCTTGTGTCATCACAAAAATTGAGCTACCTACATCCGAACATGACTCTGTTATAAATTCAATTTGCTTAACTGATAAAGCTGTTGCCTGACCTTTCTTTTGTAGATATGTAAGTTCTGCGATGAAAGTTAAATAGGCAAAATATTTTTTGTGGAGCTGAGATATAATCTTTAGAAAATCTTCATTTATAGCAAGACTAGTTAAGTTGTAACCCTTCAAAAAAGCAACTAAGCTGGAAAAATCTTCATTAATTTCTCGTGACATTATAACTTACTTAATTCTTGAATAGCTTCATTCCAAGAGAAGTTAGCGCTCTTTTTCGCTTCCTTAAATTGCTTAAACTTCTCCTTGCTTCCAGTTATTTTATATAAGGCGCTGACAAGGTTTGTTAAGTCAGAATCATTTAGCCTTGTAACTTCACATATAATGAGACCAATCAATTCATATTTAGACCTCTTCTCAGCACGAGTAACAGAAATTTTTAGTACATGTTCTGCAAAGTCAGACAAATCCAGATTTGTTTTAAAGAGGTCTAAATCTTGAAATAGATTTGGTAATACTCCTATTAAATAGTTTTTATTTTGATTTGCAGATTCGTATTTATTATCAAGGATATTAGGAGAATCTTGATCTAACAAACTTCTTAGCAAACCCGGCATTTCTTTAAGGTCTACATTTTTCTTTGCATCAAGAAGCCAGTAAAGTTCCTCAACGAAATTAATAGCCTGAGAAATCTTCTTTCTTTTTATATTATCTATTTTTGTCATTAGTTAATCCTTCTAATAAGTTCATCTACAATTCCAGCAATTGAAGTTTTAGCGGTAGAATCATCAAGATCTAGAATAAAGTTTTTGCTCATTTGTGTTCTAGCAATAGCTGTTCTTTTTGGTAATTCTTTCTCAAATTTATACTTTGCCCATTTGCTATTTGATAAAGTTTCGACAGCTTGACGATAAACAAGGGTTGTATCCTCAACCATAGTTAGTACAACGCCTGCGCATTGAATTTTCAAAGCATAGTTTTCTTTCTTGTCATCAATTATGCTTTGTAGTAAGTCAATACCTGTAAAAGAAATAGGATCAGGTTTCACAGGAATCAAATAATAATCTGATGCAAGTAGAGCACTTGTCATCCAAATTGATGGAGTAGGAGGTGTATCTATGATTATTGTGTCATATTGGTCGCTCTCCTTAAGTATTTCCAGATATCTATTCAATCTATGTTCCCTTCCTTCGCCAGAAGACATTTCTATTCTATATAACTCCAAGCTTCCAGGCAGCAAATCAAAATTCTCATGTATTTGAGTTGGCATGATTTCTTCAAGCTTTTTTGCCTGCTTTTCTTCTATACCATTTACTGTATTTACTACCTGTCTACTTGATCTATCAAAGATGTTCGTAATAGTATCTATATCGTTCTTTCTATGTTCGATATATTCTTCTGGATTCATAAGGCATTGGGTAGCATTGAATTGTGGGTCAATATCTATTAATAAGACCCTATGACTATGCCTTCTTGCCAAACAATCGCATAGATTAACAGACAAGGTTGTTTTGCCAACCCCGCCTTTCATGTTTATTAAGCTTATTACATTCATAAAGAGATAATGATACTTATATAATATAAGTGATTAATTTAATTAATTGGCCTTACATACTTAGCTAGGTTAATAGCTTTATTCAGCTCAGTTCTATATGTAGAACTAATACCTGCTTCATCAATGACTTCCTTAACACCTACTTCTTTAATTGAATCAGCGAACTTTACTCCAAAAAGATGAATCATTGTAACTTGTTCGCCTCTTGGAGCATTTTCATACATTTCTTTAAGCTTTTGTCCTAAATCTCTTAATGTCATAATTCCAAATTTTGATTTAATAACAAAGCTAAAATGTTTTAGCTTAAATAAAAAATCTAACAGCTAAAATATTTCAGCTTTAAGCTTATTTATTCTACATCAATTATTGGTTTAACTTTGTGTGAATTATATATATTATTTAAATTTACCCCCTTGCTCTTCAACCCATTTATCATAGACTTACCCGTACGGGAAATTATACCAGCTATTAGGAAGCACCTTTCAGCGCAGAACACGCTGATCGTGAACGCCCCTCCCGGAGCCGGTAAAAGCACCTTGCTGCCGCTGGCTTTGCTGGGCGAGGCCTGGCTGAAAGATCAGAAGATCATCATGCTGGAGCCCCGGCGCCTGGCGGCCAAAACCATTGCCGAGCGCCTGGCGCAGCTGCTGGGCGAGGAGGTAGGCCAGACCGTCGGTTACCGCATCCGTTTCGAGACGCGCATCTCTGAGCAAACCCGCATCGAGGTCGTTACCGAAGGCATCCTCACCCGCATGATCCACAGCGACCGCGCGCTGACAGGTATAGGCATCGTGATCTTCGACGAGTTTCATGAGCGTAGCATCCATGCCGATGTAGCCATGGCCCTGAGTCGGGAGGCGCAGCACACGCTTCGCCCGGACCTGCGCATTATGGTGATGTCGGCCACCCTGGATATGCCCCAGCTTACCAAGCTGCTGCAGGCCCCGGTAGCGCAAAGCATGGGACGGCAATATCCCATCGAAACCTTTTACACCGGCGATGCCGACGACCGCATGCTGCCCGAAATGACGGCCAAAGTGGTGCAGCAGGCAGCTAAGGAGCAGGAAGGGGATATCCTCGTTTTCCTGCCCGGCGAAAACGACATCCGGAAGGTAGAAGAACTGCTCCGCAGGCAGCTGCGCGATTTTAAGATACACCCGCTGTTTGGTATGCTGCCCTTTGGCAAGCAGTACGCCGCTATCATGCCCGACCGCCAGGGCAAACGCAAAATAGTGCTGGCAACAAGTATAGCCGAGACCAGCTTAACCATAGAAGGCATTTCGGTGGTGGTGGATACGGGCTTCGGCAGAACCTCCCGCTTCGATCCGAAGTCCGGTTTGTCGCGACTTGAAACGGTGCGCATCTCCAAAGACGCCGCCGACCAGCGAGCCGGCAGGGCAGGGCGTTTGGGTCCGGGCACGGCTTACCGCATGTGGAGCAAGACCACGCAGGAGCGCATGGCCCCGCACCGCACCCCCGAGATCATGGAAGCCGACTTGGCCAACCTGGTGCTGGACATGGCGCAATGGGGCATTATGGATATCCGTGGGCTTACCTGGCTAAACCCGCCGCCGCGCGCTGCCCTGCAATATGCCACCGAGATGCTGCACCAGCTGCAGGCGCTGGAGCATGGCCGCATTACCGAGCACGGCAAGAAAATGCACGCGCTGCCGTGCCATCCGCGCATCGCGCACATGCTGCTCAAAGCCGAGGAAACCGACCAGGTGGCACTGGCAAGCGATATTGCCGCCATCCTGGAAGAGCGCGACCCGCTGGACCGCAACGCCGGCATCGACATTAACTTAAGAATTGAAGCCCTCAGAAGGTATAGGAAAGAGCAGGGGCAGGGCAAACGTTTCGGCAAGATCGAGAAGATCGCCCGCTCGTACCGCGCTATGTTTGATCTGCAGCCGGATAACAGTACTTTTGATGCGTATGAAACGGGTGTGCTGCTGACGCATTGCTACCCGGAGCGCATCGCTTATGCACGCCCCGGCAACAATGCGCAGTTCCAGCTGGCAAGCGGCCAATACGCATCTGCCGGTCACCGCGACGACCTGGCGCACGAGCCCTGGCTGGCCATCGCGCACCTGCACGCCGGCACCGGCGATAACCCGGGCCGCATTTTCCTGGCCTCGCCGCTTAACCCCCGCGACCTGGCCCCGCTCGTAAAACAGCAGGAAGTTTATACCTGGGACGTAAACGACGGCGAACTCACCGCTTCTATGGATACCCGCATCGGAAGTATTGTTTTGCAGAGCAAGCCGCTGCCACCACCCGACGAGAAGTACCGCGTACCTGCCATCTCCGAAGCCATCAAACACGAAGGCGAGCACCTGCTGGACTTCAACCACGAGGTAACGCAATGGCAAAACCGCGTAATGAGCCTGCGCAAATGGCGCCCCTCCGAGTTCTGGCCCGACGTAAGCACCTCCACGCTACTCATGACCAACTGGGACTGGCTAAAGTCTTACCTGTTCGACATAGAGCACCCCGACGACCTGATGAAGCTGGACCTCCAGCCGATCCTGGAAGCCAAGTACCTGAACGAGGAGCAGCGTGCGAGACTGGAGATTCTGGCCTCGGCAAGTATAACTCTGCCGGATGGCTCAAGTATAGAACTGGAGTATAAGCCAAACGGAGAGCAACCCAAGCTGGAGATTCGCCTGCAGGATGTGCTGGGCTGGGAAGAAAGCCCGAAAGTAGATGAGGGAGAGATGACCGTAGAGCTGGCCCTGCTTTCGCCGGAGCTGAAGCCGATCACGACTGTGTCTGATTTGGCGAGTTTCTGGAAAGGGAATTACCGCGTGATCAAACGTCAGCTGGAGGTGGTGTTTCCGGAGGTAGATTGGGAGAGGGGAGAAATTTAGCGAGTTTGAGAGTCTGAGGGTTTAGGAGTTAGCCATACCGTGTTGTCATCCCGAGCGCAGCCGAGGGATCTTTACAGCAGTATAGTCGGGAGTTACCAGGTCAGGGGTATTGAGCGGGAGAAGTAAGCGTAAAATAATGCTGCTCTTATACTGAACACATAAGATCCCTCGGCTGCGCTCGGGATGACGTTTGAGAAGTGTCTTTTTTTATGGATGTTGGGAAAGGAACTACTGTAATTACTAACAGGTTCTTGATGTTCAATGCAACATCTTATGTTCAACAGCAACTACTTTGTTTACATAACCTCTAACACCACACGCTCTACTTTCTACATTGGCGTGACAAACGACCTGGTTCGTCGTCTGGATGAGCATTACCAGAACAGTGGTGACAAAAAAACATTTGCTGGTCGTTATTACTGCTATACCTTGATTTACTATGAGCGCTTTACATCGCCTGATGATGCAATAGCTCGTGAAAAGCAGCTGAAAAACTGGAGCAGGAGCAAGAAAGAAGTGCTTATAAGAAATCTTAACCCGCTTTTGAAGTCGCTTAATGACTTGGTACTGGAGTAAGTAAAATTTCCCCTCTTTAGACTACCGAGAAGCGAGTTCGAAGGTAGCAAGCTTAACTCTTAGGTGTGGTTGGACTCACGGCAACTAAAGAGCACTCCCTTCACATCACCAAAAACCTAAGCCGCTACAGCTGCTCTTATCTGTCCCGCCACCCACGCAGGGGCCTCCAGGGGCAGCAGGTGGCCCAGATCAGCTGTGGTGATCAGGTTAGCCGTAGTTAAAACAGGCATGACATCCTGCTGAATCATCTCAAACGTAATCGCCGGATCATCCTTAGAGGCGAGCACGGTGATAGGGAAGTTGATAAGAGGTACCTGGTCTTCGATGGAGTGGTTCATGCCCTGCAGAAGCCACCAGCGCCAGGTGTTCTCGTCGATGCACAGTTGGGTGTCTACAGCTAAGGTATGTTGCTGGGTGGTGAGCGAGGCAATGGTAGCCTGTTGTACGGTCTTTTCAGCCACAGCCGCATTTGGGTGGCGGAGCATCCGCTGCTTTTCTGCAGCTGGCATGCGCTCAATGGTAGGAGGAGAGGGTGCCAACAGGATCAGCTGCTTAACCGCTCCTGCATTTGCCGCGGCGGCTACCTGCACGGCGATTTTGCCACCCATGGAATGCCCGATCAAAGTATAGCTGCTTATACCTAGTTGCGCCAGTGTTAGCAGCACCTCCTCTGCCATTTCTTTAATGGTGGGCTCCGGGAGGGCAGTTGTGCCGCCAAAGCCAGGTAGGTTTAGCGCAATGCAGCGGTAGTCATCGGAGAGGGCTTCGGCCACCCACTGCCAGCTGGCAGATGAGCCGCCGAAGTAGTGGAGAAATACCAATATCTCCCTGCTGTCCCCCCACTGGAGGCCATTCTTAACTTCTTTCATCGTTGGTTGGTTTATGCCTTCTCTCTGGCAAAGCGATTCGGAAGCTGCCTGCCGTTAGCAGGAGCTGTAACTTAGCTTACCCGAAAGCTGTTTCCACGGAACCACCATCTACGCGGTAGTTGCTGCCGTTCACGTAACTGGCGCGCTTCGAACACAGAAACGCAATAACAGATGCAACTTCTTCTGCTTTCCCTCTGCGATTCACGGCAATGTGCGGGCGCTTGTTGTCCAGGAACCACTCAATGGCGCCATCCACCGTCGTTTCCCGCTTTTCTGCCAGTTGCTCCATCATAGCATCCGTCATAGGCGTAGCAATGTAGGCCGGCGATACGGTGTTGATCAGGAGCCCTTCCTGCGAATATGCCCGCGACAGACACTTGGACAGGTTGATGATACCGGCTTTGCAGGCGTTATAAGGGCTTTCTTCGTGGTAAGGCTGCAGCGCATTTTCAGAGGAGATCAGCACTACGCGCCCCCAGCCTTTGGCTTGCATCTGCGGGATAAAAGCTCGGCAGACCCGTACGGCGCCCATCAGGTCAATCTCAATGGTTTTATACCAGTCTTCGTCTGTGAGCGTAAGGAAATCGCCGGCAGCACCACGGGCACCGGCGCAGTTTACAAGTATATTGGCACCCCCGAATTCTTCCTTCACCTGCTGTGCGAGACGCTGCACGTCTTCATTTTTCGATAGGTCTGCCGTGATCGGTACAACGCGGGCGCCATGTTGTGCTGCCTGCTTTACCTCCTCCACTGTTTCATCGAGCTGCTCCTGCGTTTTGTCTGACAGCACAATGTGCACGCCTTCGCTGGCTAACAGTTTGGCCGTTGCTTTTCCAATGCCGGAGTCGCCCCCGGTAATTACGGCTGTACGGCCTTTTATTTCTAAATCCATCGTTTGTTTTTTGTAGGTTCGCGTTCTCTGCAGAAAAAAGCACCCATAGCACCAACGTAGAGGCTGGCAGCACTTTTATCTTCTGTAAAATCAACAGACGATGCCCGAAACTGTTTAGGAAGAAGTGGAAAAGGAGCAGGAGGCAAGTGCCGCAACAGGGGCAAAGCGCTGCAGGAGTCTTTAAAAAAGTAGGATTAGAATGTTTTTCGGGAAGGAGTTGATTTAACCCGGAACTTGTAACATATTGATGTCTGAACATGTTTTTAGAACGTATAGGTATTCTGGCTTCCAATCCTTTTCACGCTTTAGCCCACATAAATCAGTAAACATATGGCAACCACTAAATGGACAATCGATCCTTTACATTCAGAAGTATATTTTAAAGTCAAGCACCTGGTTATCTCCACGGTTACCGGATCTTTCAACAATTTTACCGGCGGGGCAACCGTGCAGGGCGACACGTTCGAGAATGCAGAAATACACTTTTCGCTTGATGTGCGCAGCATCGACACCAAAGTAGAGGCCCGGGACAACCACCTGCGCTCATCCGACTTCTTCGACGCGGAGACCTTCCCGCATATTCACTTTCAGTCTAACTACTTTACCAAAATGCATGATGATGTATACAGCCTTTTTGGGCTGCTTACGATCAAGAACATCACCAAACCGGTAGAACTGCAGGCTGAATTTGGCGGTTTTGCGACAGATGAGTACGGCCACCTGAAGGCTGGTTTTGAAGTGAGCGGCATCATCAGCCGCTGGGAGTTCGGGCTAACCTATAACCCGCTGAGTAAAACAGGCGGCCTGGTGCTGGGCGAAGATATCAAGCTGGTGGCAAGCATTCAGTTGGTGCAGGAACAGGCGCAACCAGTAGTATAGCGCTACCTTTTACAGCCCAAAAACAGAGCTGCAGTGAAGTATCGGGCAAAGTACCCGAGCTTCGCTGCAGCTCTGTTTCATTCAGTGCTGACAGGCGCATAAGTGCTGTAGTTCGTATGCTGCAGCAGCCAATCAGGGGTAAGCTCCTTTTAAGAGTATAGCAGTAATCAGGTTTCTACCAACGTGGTCTTCAGCCCTGCCAGGGTGCCGGTGGCGGTTCTGCCAAGTATAAAGGCTGTGATGCGCCGCCGCCCGATTCGGTATACTTTCACGTCCTGCAGGCGCAGTTCCAGCAATTGCTGCAACTGCTGAAAACGGCTCGCATTTGGTTCCTGGTCTTCGGCAGCGGTAGTGAGGTGCTGTAAAAAGTGCGGCAATTCTGTGGTTTCTATGGGTTCATCCAGCGCTTTTCCGGCCCAGAGGGTCAGGTTGGCTTCCGTCGGCTCATCTCCCTGGAAATCGGGAAAGCAGACCACTTCAAAAGGAGCTTCTGTTTCGCTGATGTACTGCAGCCCTTCCGAATACTGCCGTAACTCTTCCAGCAAAGCTGCCGTGGCAGCAGCAGTTTCTGTATTTTCCATCATGCTGTATCCCTCTTGTATAGTATAAGTGCGGATTCATTACTGAGAAGGCGTGTTGTCTGCCCGGCTCTCCAATACCCGCTGCACCTTTACCGGCACTGCTGATAACAGATCATAACCGGTAGCTTGTTCGATGGCATCTACGGTGGTGAGGTAGGTACGCCAGTCCGGTTTAACTGTGTTGCTATTAGGCGTATCGACGGCGATCACGCGCGTATTGGTTGTAATCCGCTGCAGGTCGTTTTCTCCCTCCGGCAATATTACCAGTACTTTCCAGATCCTTTTGGGTACAGTGATTCTTCCCTGGTCGATGGTGTTCGCGCTGCCGTTGCTGCCGGTGCCGCCCACGCCATAGCTGCCCATGATCACGTATACTTCCATGCCCTGCTGTACCAGTTCGCGGGTATAATCCTCCAGATTGCCCCAGGTTTCCTGGTTGTTGTTAGGTGCCTGTGGAATGATGTTGGTCATCAGAAAGGTGGCGGCATTGTCTTCTGCTGAGCTGGTCCTGTCGGCGGAGGGCGTGTTATGGCCCCGGTCAAACCCGCTGCCGGTATAGCTGGAGGTGGTCACGTGGTACCAGCCTTCCGGCAGGGATGCGTCTGCCCGGAAACTGTTCTGTCGCGGTGCATTGCCCAGCCAGTCACGGCTTACGTGCCAGCTCACCCAGTTTGGTGTGCCCCGCTCCCGACTATAGGACAATACATACTGTGGCTTGCGCAGCAGGTAATTGTTGGCATTGTTGATGTCGGTGGTGGCGCCGCTGGGGTTGCCGAGCAGCAGCTGTTCTTCCTGTAGCAGTGCAGTTTGTTGCGGCGCCTGCTCCGTGGTCTTACAGCCGGCAAGCAGCAACAGGAGAAAAAGGAAATGTTTGTAATACGATTTCATCATAGTATAAAGGATGTAATTAGCGCGTAGCAGCTGCTGTGCCGGAAAGCCCGGGCCTCCGGAGCAGCAATTCCAGTGAATAGCAAAGGCAAGGTTTACCAGATGCCGCGTGTTGGTGTAAGGCAAAGACTGTAGGCCCTTTGCTAAAGGCTATACTGGAAAAGCTGCTGCAAAGATAAGCCAAAAGGCCTGTAAGAAGAAAAAATGCCAGGCAGGTTTTGACCAAACGGAAAAGTAGGCTGCTACTTTTCCGTTTCGCCGCTACCGGCGTAATCAGCTTACGTCAGGTACCTAAAACAATTGTGAGACATACTTTTATAAGAAACTACAGGAACAACTGCAGGCCCTTGGCTACTGTGCGCTAACGCGGTAAAAGGTCCCTGAAGAACGGCACCAGCTCGGCGGCCATAATCCCGTGATCTTCTACACTGGGGTGCCCGGCGCAACCTCTTGCCTGCATGGGCTCAAAAAAGTGCAACGCCACCGGTCGATCGGAAGGGTAGGCGGCATCTACCTGTTGCTTAATAGCAGTGAGGCAATGCTCCAGGGTTTGCTTGCTGGTCGCGTGCAGCATCGGGCTGCTGAGCAAAGCAATGTGGGCCTTCGGGTATTTGCTTTTTACCAGCTGCACAAATCGTACATAGCTGTTTACAAAACGGGCGCTGTCGAAAGGCAGGCGCTCTTTTTTGCCATCGCCCTCGCTGAAGTCGTTGGTTCCTAAAGCAATGCTGACGATCTCGGGTGTAAAAGTGCTAAAATCCCATTGTTGCGGGGTGGTTTCCTGAAAATCTACTTTCTCATATACCTCCGGCATGGTGGGGCTATTGCTGTTCCAGTTGCGGTAAGCGCCTATGCCGCTCACGCAACTCAATACAAAGTTGGCATGCAGTGCACGCGCCACCCGGGGGCCATAGGCCATGTACGCGTTGTGCTGGTCATGGTAAACGCCGGTGCCACAGGGCACCTCGGAGGCATCGGCAGCGGCCCCGCACGTGATGCTGTTCCCAATAAATTCAATGAGTGGTGCTGCAGTTTCCTGCAGCGGCTGTACGTTAGGGCCGGTCACTTTCCCGATGACCAGGGGACCCGTGTGCGCTTCCGTTGTTTTGTAGAACCACACGGTATGCCTACCTGCCGAGGGAGCCGCTATCACCAGCGGCGCCCCAGTACCGTCCACTTTTATTCTGCCCTGGTAAATGCCGTCCAGCTCATACTGCAGGTAACTGTGGCTTGCTGCATCCGGCGCAGACGCAAAGAGGCGGGCCTCCTTCCCTTCAAAACTAAACCCGATGTGACTGGCAGAACTGATTAGTTCCAGTTGCTTGGCCTCGTTAACACGATACCGGCCATACGGCTTCAGTTCCGTAGCAGGCAAAACGGTGGCGTCGGCAGTGCTTTTTTTCAGGGAGGTACAGCGCAGGCAGAGCAGGCTCAGCACAGCGAGAAGGAGCGTGTAATTAAATTTCATAGGAAAACAGGCTTGTTTTTCGGATACGCAAGTTGCGTAAATGCTTTGTTGAAACCAGGTTTAAACGTATAAAGTTATAGCTCCTGACAGGAATCTACCCATACTACACCGAACTTCGCTGAAGCGGTAAGTCGAACAGCAGGCTACAGGGAAAGCACAGGGACCAACTCATCAGCCACAGCAATTCCTGATTTGCTTTAGGTGGCCGGGCGCTTTGATGTCTGCGTGCGGTACTCGCCCGGCGACACGCCATAGTACTTTTTGAAAAGCTTGTTCAGGTGGCTTCCATCCGTAAACCCAAAGTCATACGCCAACCGGGTGACGCTCTGCTCGCCTGTCTGCAGGTGGCTCTCGATCAGCTTGAGTTTATACTTCAGAATGTACTGCTGCAAGGCTTCCCCAGTCTGCTTTTTGAAGAAGATGCTCAGGTAGCTGTGGGAATACTGGAACCTGGCTACCAGCTGCTCCATTCGCAAAGCCTCTGGCTCATAAATGTGCTGGCTGATGTATAACATGATCTCCTCGATCAGCCGGGAGTGCTTCGTCTTTTCTCTTTCCACCAACGTTTGATGCACCATGTTGCGCGCCAGAATGCCAAGTATGGCTTTCATTAAGTGCTGTATGATGCGCCCCTGCGCACTGTCGCCCCGGTTGCTATACTCATGGAGCAGGACCGAGAGCAAGCGGTCCAGGTGTTCTCTTTCGGTAGCATCCGTCACGATGGTGCCGTGGCATTGCCATGGCGCATGCAGGAGAAAGGCGATCGTGCGCATCCAGTCAGGCGCTTTCACGGCGTTCTTCTCTTTGATATATTCCTCTGTAAACCGGATATAGCAGAACGTGGTATGCTCCTGAATATCAAAATAATGGTAATCTTCAGGGCCTAGTAAAAACACGTCGCCAGCAGTATACATGGCCGTGTGGCCATTGATCACATGAAGGCCGCTGCCACTCCTGGTAAAGATGATCTCGAAATAGCTGTGCTTGTGTACCGGGTGCTGCCAGGTGCTGGTATCGAACAGGTAAATATTAAAGGGTTCATATTGAATGTAGCGCCGCATAGTATGAAAGTACATAAAAAGGGACACTTATACTGCAAAAGAATGAATTTATACCATACAGCTGCCGCAGGCCTTTGCTACTTTTGAGCAGATGAAAAGGCTGCTTCGGCAGCTGTATACTTTATTTGGATATGGCATACTTAACTAAAACTATCCTGGCTCTGCTAGCCTGCGCGGTGCTTCTTGGCGGCCTGAGTTCTTTTAACAGCGAGGAGGAGTGGACGCCGCTGCTTGACAAGAACCTGTCGCGGTGGGAGATGTACCTGAGCTACCGGCACCGGGAGGGCTACAAAGGCGATGTTCCCCTGGATGAAAACGGCAAGGAACTGGCGCCTATTGGGTATAATAGGAACGATAGCAACGTATTCTCGGTGCTGCAGGAGAACGGTGAACCGGTGCTGCGGATCAGCGGGGAGATCTATGGCTGTCTTTTTACCAAACAGGCGTTTCAGAATTACGACCTGAAGCTGAAGGTGAAATGGGGCACTAAAAAGTGGGTACCCAGAACAGCCTTGCTGAAAGATTCCGGCATTGTATACCATTCCATCGGGAAGAGCGGGGTGGACTATTGGCGCTCGTGGATGCTGGGGCAGGAGTTCCAGATCATGGAAGGGCACATGGGGGATTACTGGACCATTGCATCTTCTGCTGTAGACATCCGGGCCTACATACCGGAAGGTGCCATGAACACGGTTGCCAGTGCCCGGCAGCCTTTTCTGCCACTCGGAGCCGGCACAGCGGTAAGTGGTTTTTGCCTGCGCAGCGAAGACCGGGAAAGCCCGGCAGGGGAATGGACCGAAGTTGAACTCATCTGCGTTGGCGACAAGAGCCTGCACATTATCAATGGCGAGGTAGTGATGGTGCTTCAGAACTCCCGCTACGTGGAAAACGGCAAAACCATACCCTTAACCAGCGGCAAAATACAGTTACAAAGCGAAGCTGCTGAAGTATACTACAAGGATATTAAGATCAGGAACCTGAAAGAGATGCCGGCCAAGTATGCCGCTTATTTTAAGTAGGGAATGGTGTATTGACTTAAGATCAAAGTATGAGCTGCCAATAACCCATACTTTGATCTTAAGTCAGCTTAGCTTTATACTTGTTTATACTTGGCGGAGACTACATTCAGCTGCTTTCCTTCTGCAAAGCAAGTATAAAGCTCGGATGCTTAGGCGGAGAGCACTTCCCGCACCGAGGTCCAGCGCAGGTCGGGGTAGCGGTCATTGTCGAGCGGCTCCATTTTGGCGCGTCCGCTAAACATGTTGCGCAGGTATTGCATGCCCTGCCAGGGCGGAAAGACTTCCTGTTTCTGCGGCAGGAGTGCGCGCGTCACCTGGATCATGGTGTCTAACCTCCCGAGTCCGCCAACGCGGAACAGGTGAAACGCTTTGCCAGTCACATCGCTTGCAATCTCCTGCAAATCGCGGACACTGCAAACATCACCGGCAACGCGCAGGTAGCGGGGAGTAGTAGGGTCGAGGGCTGCCGCTGCCGTAAATGCGGCGGTATCGTCCATGGTGGTAAAATCCAGGAGCTGATCTGCATCTCCCCAGTAAAGCACCCGCCGGAGGGGGAAAAGTATGAGCGGCGCCTGCCCTGTGAGCAGCTCCGCGAACATGCCGTTGAAAATGGAAGTAGCTGCAATGGGTGCTTTGTCCAGGCGCTGATGAAACTCCTTCCGGAGATCCAGGTTGCGGTTAGTGCCGGGCGGGAGCTGCGTAAAATCGATGGAGAAATCTGACGGAATAAAGCGCGGAACTCCTGCTTCAAGGGCTGCATGCAGCAACACCCGCTGCGCTTCTAGGATCACGTCCTGCAAGCCGGAGAGCGCTGACACCACGCAGGTGCCGCCCGCACATGCGCTGCTTAGGTCGGAAACACTTTTGAAGTTAGCTTCCACCACCTCAACGCCTTTTTTGCGTAAAGCGGCCACTTTGCTGCCGTTGCTGCCTGGGCGTACGATCGCTCTCACAGCAGCTCCCTGTTCCCGTAGAGCCTGGGCAATGCGGCCGCCGAGTTCTCCGGTGGCTCCTGCCAGAATAATGAGTGGAGTATCGGAGCGGTCCTGCTTGTCAGTTATCATGGTTGATCCGGTAATTTTGTTAGTAACTGGCACGCGGACCAGAATGTTTGTAAAGAGCAGGTATTACCCGCTGCCGGAGGATGAAGTACAGGAAAGGGAATGCCTTAGCTAGCTTTCTTCTGGCTTCTATGCGATGCTTTTACAGGGCGGGCGCTGGCAACTTTCCGCTGCTTGTTAGCAGCAACCTGCTGGAGTGGAGCCGGGTATAACAGCTGCTGTACTTCATTTTTCAGGGGCCGTAAACTACCATTCGGCAAATTGCTGAGTATGATAAGGGCACTATGGTCTTTGGGGTTTCGCAGGATGTAGGAGGTATAGCCATGCCACAGGCCGGCATGAAACACCACCGGGTCGCCACAGTCCAGCTGGCACACGCGCCAGCCAAATCCGTACGCTTCGTTCTTTTTCTTTTCCATGCTGGTGCCGGTAAACGCTTCGTTCAGGGTTTCGCGCTTTACCAGTTTATCCGTGTAAAGTGCCTGGTCCCATTTGTATAAATCTCCCACAGTAGAAAAAACGCCTTTGTCGCCGAGTACGGTATCGAGGTAATCGGTTGTTCGTTTCTGCCTGCTGCCGGTGTGGCCGGTCGCTACTTCTGCCGGCGGAGCATGCAGGTCGCTGCTGAACGTAAAGGTATGCGTCATCTGCAGTGGCTCAAAAATCTGCGTCTGCATAAAAGTGGCAAAAGGCATGTCGGAGGCGTGGGCTACAATGGCGGCCAGCAAGCAATAGCCCGTGTTGCTGTAATCGAACTGGGTGTTTGGCTTGTGGTATATTTTAGGCTGATAAACTTCCATCAGGTGCAGCACGTCCTCGTTCGTCATCGGCGCTTTCCGGTTGGGCCAGAGCTTATCACTAAAATAAGTATAATTCGGCAGCCCCGACCGGTGCGTCAGCAACGAGCGGATGGTGATGCCTTTGTAGGGGAAAGAAGGGATGTACTGCTGTACGCTGTCGTCGTAACTGAGCTTGCCCTGTTCCTGCAGCATCATAACGGCCATTGCCGTAAACTGCTTGGAGACGGAAGCCAGCTGAAAGGCGGTCTGCGTGGTGAGGTGGTCTTTGTGGTAGAAATCAGCATAGCCGAAAGCCCCTTCATAGATCACCTTATCATACTTGGTAACCAGCACCGCGCCATTAAATCCCCGCTTCTTATGGAAATAATTGAAAACGGAATCGAGCTGGCTACTTAAGTGCCGGGCACTGGCAGGGGTAAACGAAGCTGGCACCACCACCTGTTGCCGGGTAACCTCCCGCGAAAATAACCGATGGACATGTTCCTGTAAAGAGGATTCCTGGCAAGAAACCGAGAATAAACATAACATAGATGCTGCGAGGCATCTGCGCAAAGAGAATTGTACTTTAAGAAAGGCCATACCAGAAACCACCAACACGTAAAGGAGGCCTAAATATAATATTTCGTCTTTAGGAATCAGCAGCTCTGAAAAAAAATATTGCTCCGGAAATCAGGCTACAAGTAGAACGGCCACACCGCTGCGCCTGCACTGGTACGCTACGCCCGCAGGTGCTAGCTGTCGCGCTACCCTATGCTGAATGCCTCCCAGTATAACCGCGCAGTTACCGGTCGAACCGCTTTAAGAGCAGCGGGAAAATAAACAGCTGGCTGTACAAAGCCCCGGCCACCGCCACAGCCGTTAAAGTACCGAACAACTCCACTGTTTTCAGCGAGCCAAAGATCATCAGACCATAGCCCACAAAGAGCACAGCACTCGTGATCACGATGGCGGGACCCACGTGCTGCATGGTGGCGCGTTGGGCATCGGCCGGCGTTTTCCCTTGTTTGCGCACCCGTTGGTAGTGGTAAATAAAGTGGATGGTGTCGTCGATGCAAAAGCTGAGGGCGATGGCGGCAATACTGGCCGTGGCCGTATCCAGGTAAATATGCATCCAGCCCATAAAGCCCAGCATCAGGATGATCGGGAAAAAGTTTGGCAGCACAGAAAGCACCGCCAGTTTCAGGTCGCGGATAAACAGCCACACCAGCAGAAACACCAGCACCAGCGACAACAGCAGGCTATTTACCTGCGAGCTGGTGACATACTGCACGATATCGGCATACATGGGCTGGTAACCGGATGGCGTTACGGTGGCCACTTTGCCCAGGGTAACAGCCGAAAGCTGCAGGAGCGTATCCATCTTCGCACTCAGTTGCCGTGCGGATGCCATGGAGCCGAAGATCGTAATGCGGCCGGTCTGGGTGGGCGCGTGGATGAACTGCCGCGTCAGCGCGGGGTAGTCGGTGGTAAGCTGCTTTTGTACCTGTGTCAGGTAAAACTGGCTTTGCAGCATGCGCGTGCCTTTCTCTTTGAACCGCGCCTGCAGCCCCGCCTGGTACAACGACTGAAATCCGAACACCTGCCCTACACCATGCAACTGGCGCACCGCATCAGCAAAAGCGACTGCCGCCTGCACCACTTGTTTATCATCTAACCTTCTGCCGTTCTTTGGCTGCACCAGCAGTTCCAGCGGCATGTAAGGCCCCCAGGCTGCCTCCATGGCCTGGTGGTCCTGCACAACCAGATGGTTTTTCGGAAAATAGCCTAAGGTATACGTGTCGCTTTTTAACTGAAAAACGCCGGCTATGCTCATGCCTACTAACCCAAGAGAAAGCAGGATGAAGAACCGTTGCCGTTCCTGCACCAGCTGTAGCAGGCTACCCATCCGGGTGTTGGCTGTTGCTGTTGCTCGAGCGGCGGGCTTGCTAAGGGGCAGCAGGAGGATTCCCAGCAGATAGGTGAACACAAAACTGAGCAAAATACCCAGCGCTGCAAACATGCCGAAGGTTTGCAGAATAGCCATGGGGCTGACAGACAGCGCCAGGAAACCCGCCATCGTAGTGAGGGAGGTGAACAGGCAGGGCCGGAATACATGCGTCAGGGCTGCTAAGGCCGCCTCTTTCGGCTCAAACTGATCTGAAGTGAGCTGGGTGCGCTCATTCAGCACGTGCAGCACATCCATAATACCCAGCAGAATGATAATGATAGGCAGCAGTGTGGTCATCAGGTTCAGCCGGTAGCCGAGCGCACCATAAATGCCCAGCGTAAGGTAAGTGGCCAGCGCCACGGTGCCCAGCGCATAAACGAGCAGCAGCGGTTTGCGGTAAATGAACAAAATAAGCAGGAACATCAGCAGGTACCCGATTCCCAGGAAGAAACCGAAGTCTTGCTGGGAGAGCTTGTTGAGGCCCGCAAAAATAACCCCTACGCCCCCTAGATGATACGTGTGTGCCGGCAGCGTGCCAGCGATGGTGTACCGGATGCGCTCCAATATGTCCCCTCTCCGGGTGTCAAAGTCGGGCAGCTGTTTGAGCACGATCAGGAAACGGGCTGCTTTGTAAGTGCTGCTAAAGAGCTGCTGGCGCAGGATAGACTGCTGCGCCAGGGTACGCTTTACCTGCAGCGTATCGGTGTGGGCTGAGAGCAAGGGTTGCGCAGCAGGGCCGAAGGCGCCGCTCCCTCCAACACGGGCATTTCCCGGGCCGATTACTCCCGCCACTTCCGGAATGGCCTCCAACTTGCGGCTCAGCTGAATAAAGGCATCAAAATGCTTTTGCGAAAGCAGACTTTTTTTATCTTTGACTACCAGCACAAGCACCTCGTCGTTGCCGAAGTACTTTTGGAAGGTACGGTAGGGAATCAGGGCCGGATCGTTCTTCAGAAACCAGACCGTAAGGCTGTTGTCAACTACCAGTGCTGACTTTACGCCAGGCCAGAGAAGCACACAGGCCAGTGCCGTGATTAGCAGGAAAGTATAGCGGAGCCGGTATAGCTGTGGTAGCATAGCAAGAGATGCGTTTTGTCAAATATATTCAATTATAGCAGTTTATGGCTATTCACCTGTGGGCTTATTTTAAGGAGCGGTTTCCGGTCATCAACATGGCCCTTTTTGCGATTCTGTTCCTCACGGTGCAGGCCGTCGCTTCTACCTTTGCCTCGGCCACAGTGCCTTTTGCCTTCACCTGGAAAGATGGGTTGGGCATAGTGGCCACCATTTCTTTTTTTTACCGCCTGCGGGTTTTCGACGAGATAAAAGACTATGCCCTGGATGCCCTCAACCACCCGCAGCGGGTGCTGCAGTCGGGGAGGGTGAGTATCAAACAACTGATCGTGCTCGCGGGTCTTGGAGCAGTGCTGGAGTTGGTATGGGCCGGCATGATGGGCGTGCCCACCTTTGTGTGCTGGGGTCTGGCCGTTGGCTATAGTTTGCTGATGCGCTACGAGTTCTTCAGCAGCAGCTTCCTGCAGAAACGGCTGGTGCTCTATGCCATTACGCACATGCTCATCATGCCGCTGGTGATCCTGTGGATCTGGTCGGCCTATGTGCAGGATTATGGCCTCTCCACCACCTTTATGCTGCTGGCGATGCTGAGCCTGCTCGGCGGCTTTTCGTTTGAACTGGCCCGGAAGATACACGCACAGGAGGCTGAGCGGGAGTTGGTGGATTCCTATTCCAAGTCGATGGGGTATGTGGCGGCCATTGTCAGCGTGCTGGTGATCTTGCTGCTGGGCGTGCTGGTGCAAAGCTACTTGCTGTGGATGCTGGAAGCCCGGTTGTGGCCCTTTGTGCTGCTGGGCCTGCTCTACCTGGCTACCCTGGTGCTCTACCTGTTCTCCATCCGTAAGCCACAGGAAAAAACGCTGAAGCAGGCGGAGGGCTTTGTGTCCCTGTTCATGCTGGTGAGCTACGTGTCGCTTATCGTAGAAGTTTATTTCAGGTAAGGCATGCTGGTTTATACCTCACAAAAGGCGCAGCAGTATACCCTTGGCGGCAAAGCAAGCGGACTTTTCAGGTTGAAATCATTGGGCCTGCCCGTGCCGCCTTTTGCCGTGCTTCCCGCCGAAGTATTTGACCCTGCGCTGCAGCATTTGCCGCCTGCCGCCACCGCAGAACGGCAGGCGCAACTCCGGCAGTTTATACTTTCTGCCGCGCTCGTGAAAGAGATCGAAGCGCTGTTGCACGGCTGGGGCTTTCCGCAGCAGCCGGTGGTGGTGCGCTCTTCTGTAGCCGATGAAGATGGAAAGGCAGATGCATTTCCGGGCATGATGGATTCTTTCCTGCACCTGACCACGCTGGAAGAGGTGCTGGAAGCTATCTGCCACTGTGCCACCAGCGCTTACTCTGACAGGGCCATGACTTACCGCCAGGCAAAAGGGATCAGCCTGGCTGCCCGACCTGCAGTTGTCCTGCAGCAGCAGGTGCCCGCCTGTGCCAGTGGCGTACTGTTCACCACCTTTCCCGAATACCCGCAGGAGCTGGCTATACATGCCACCGCGGGCTTTGGCGAAGGCCTGATGCAGGGAAATGTAGAGCCCGAAGAGTTTTACTTTCTCAAAAGCACCGGTGCCTTACACCGGCAGGTGGTGCCACAAAACAGCGCAGAGCTGTTAATTGCTGATGCTGTAAAGGTGCAAACCGCCCCATCTCCAGAGCTTCCTATAGCGGCCTGCCTGACGGCTGCACAGTTGCAGGAGCTTTATGATTGGGGAATGATGGTGGAGAAAGCTTTTGGCCATCCGCAGGACATCGAGTTTGTTGTAAGTGAAGCAGGCAGCTTTGTGGTGCAGTCGCGGCCTGTAACACAGGCCATTCCCGAGGTGGTGGTCTACGATAATTCCAACATCCAGGAAAGCTATTGCGGCGTAACCACCCCGCTGACCTTCAGCTTTGCCCGCCGCGCCTATGCCACCGTTTACCGGCAGACCATGCAAGTGCTGGGCCTCCCCAACAGCAGGATCGGGGAGCAGGAGGAGGTGGTAACCCAACTGCTGGGACTGGTAAAAGGCAGAATATACTATAACATTAACAACTGGTACAGGGGGCTGCAACTGCTGCCGTCCTTCAGGCAAAACAAAGCCGATATGGAGCGTATGATGGGCCTGGAGGAGCCTGTGGACTTTGTGGAAGACCGGGAGAAAACACTGGCAGAGAAGGTAAAGCTCCTGCCCGGCCTGCTGGTGAACCTGGCGCGTTTGCTCCGGGCTTTCAGCAGCCTTGGCACTATGGTCCCGGCGTTTCATGCTCATTTCCGGCAGCACTATGCCTACTTTTACAAGCTGCCGTTGGCTATACTTGGCCCCGAGGCCTTGGTAGACCTGAAGAAGCAACTGGACGAGGAGCTACTGCAGCACTGGACAACCCCTATCATCAATGATTTTTATGTAATGATGATGAATGGCCGGGTAGTCCGCAGTCTTAAGAAAGCAGGAGTACAAGACACCGACGAATTTCTGAGCCGCTACCTTTCCGGAGATCATCAACTGGAAAGCACACAGCCCACCCGCGCCATGCAGGCGTTGGCAGCAGAAGCCTGGCAGCAGCCGGAACTCCGGGCCTTAGTGCTGGCGCTGCCCGACACACTGCACGCGCAGGTAGCGGAAAAGTTTCCAAGCTTTTATGCTGGAGTAGATGCCTTTATTGCACACTATGGCGACCGCACGGTAGGGGAGCTGAAGCTGGAAACACAGACCATGCGTCTGCAGCCGCTCATCTTTTATAAATACCTGCGCAACTATCTAAGCCAGGCGACAGCCCCAACACCCGATTTACCAGCAAGTACAAGTTTACAAGCAGCAGCGGAAGCAGAACTGCAGGCACTGCTAAAGGGCCGCGGGAAATTCTTCCAACAGAAAGTATACCAGCGCCTGCAAAAGTTACAGCAGGCCATCCGCTACCGCGAGTCGCTTCGGCTGGAGCGCACGCGCCTTTTTGGGATGTACAGGGCTTTATACTTGCACATGGGCACCTGCCTGCAGGAGCAGGGCAAACTGCCTGTGGCCGAAGCTGTTTTTTACTTAGAGGAAGCGGAGGTCATGCAGGCCATACTTACGACCGGCACAAGCTCCGTCGCGGACTTGGCAGAAAGCCGGCGCCTGGAGTTTGAGTCCTATAAAGCAGAGGAAGTGCCTGCGCGGGTGGTGGTGCCCAGCCCACCGGTACAGGCGCCAGCAAGAGAAGATGTAACTGCGGGTACGCTGCGGGGCAGCGGCTGCGTGCCGGGAGTCGTTACCGGAGAAGTGGTGGTAATCACAGCTCCGGAAGATAACCTGGAGGTGTCTGGTAAAATCATATGTGCTCTCCGTACCGATCCCGGCTGGGCCGCCCTTTTCCCGACCTGCCGGGGCGTGCTGATCGAGAAAGGTTCGTCGTTGTCCCATTCCGTTATCCTGTTGCGGGAGTTGGGCATTCCCACCATCATTAATGTGCCCGGACTTACCAGGCAGCTGGTCTCCGGAGAGCAGGTGTTGCTGAATGGTAGCACCGGCGAGATAAAGCGTACCTCATGCTAAACCGCTACCCATATACTGGCACGCTGCCAGCAAGTTTCTTTGATCTGGTGCCGCCGCTGTATGCGGAGCTACCTTTTAGCTGGCAGGAGGCCGCCGCCGCCGTGCAACAGCTTTTTGCAATGGAGGCTGTTCGTCATGATATCATACTTTATACCGATCACCGGCAGCTGCGGCTTGTAGGTATTTTCCCGCATGGAAGTAAAACGGCGCATTTTGGCTTCTGGGAAACTACTGATGACGTGGATTTGAACCGTCAGGCTTTTGCTTTGCTCGAAGCCGATGCTGCGGCAAGTGGCTGCACCAGCATCACTGGTCCGCTGGATTTTAATACTTTCCAGCGATACCGGCTGCGGCTGCAGGATGTGCCTTCCTGGGGCACTTTTGACCGGGAGCCTGTGAACCCCGCGTACTATGCCAACCTGCTGGAGCAACTGGCTTATGAGCCCACAAGCACCTTCGAAAGCAGGCGCATTCGCAAAGAACACATCCCGGCGGTATACTTAGACAAACAGCTGTACCTGGACGAATTGCAAAAGATACCTTACGATTTTATACCTATTACCCCAGCCGTATGGCAAAAGTATGAGCCGGAAATATATGCGCTGGTGCATGAGGTATTTGGCACTAACCCTAGTTATAAGCCTGTTTCGCGGGAGCAGTTTCGCATGTTGTATAACGGGACCTTTGCGCAAAAGCTTTGTCCCTATTCTTCTGTGCTATTCCGGGAGCAGGCGTCGGGTAGGTTTGCGGCCATGAGCTTTTGCCACCCCAATTACTACAGCTTGCAGCTGCCAGCTACCGCTTCGCCGATCTTTGCGCAGGACTACCCGAAGTTGGAGAAAAGAGTGCTGCTGGCTAAATCTGTCGGCGTACACCCCGACTTCCGGGGGCAGGGCCTAATGAATTACCTCGGCGCTTACGGAATGCTATGTTTTCAGGAGTACTATGAAGAGGTGATCTTCTGCCTGATGCGCTCGGATAATTTCTCCACCCACTTCACCAATATGCTCCCTTACGAGTCTGCCAGGTATGCTTTGTTTGGCAAGCTTCTGCCTGCCTGAAACTGCTCCAAGGTAAGGAAATAGCTGTTGACCACGCGTGGCAGAAAAGGGTAGGGGCTTACAGTATGGGCCATGATATACATGCCCAGGCGATGCAACCCGAAATCAAAGGCAGCCAGTGTAAAGCCCCTGTAAAACTGCTCCCGGTCTGCAAACAAGCCTGTGCGCTTATGCAAAGCCTCCCTGTAAAACTCCAGGTATTCTTCCCGCAACGCAGCGGTATGTTCGTCCAGCACAAAGGTCAAGAGCTCCAGCACATCGTACTGCGGCACATGCCAGGTAGCTAATTCCCAATCATACACGCAGAATTTCAACGTATCGCCCTCCCGTTTGAAGCAGGTGTTGCGCGGATTCAAGTCATTGTGCACCAAAGTTATGGGCATCCGGGCTAGCTCGTCCCAATAGATCGGGATCTGCTGGATGGCTTCTTCCAAAAGGGCTACCCGCTCTGTAGTATAAAGCTCTGGAAAATGGTCCTGGGCGTTTTGTAGCAGCGCCTGCCATAGTGGTTGCAGCGCCACCATGTAGGCTTTGGAGGGCGCATCGGCCCAGTAGCGCTTATCCACGGGCAAAGTTTTGTTCAGGTGCGCAGCATGCCATTCCGCCGTTTGCTCCAGGGCTGTGCGGATGTGCTGGTCGGTCCACTGTTCGGGGGCCATGGCCGTATTGAGCAGCTCCACATCCGCCAGGTATTCCATCAGGATCAGATAGAGGTCCTGCTCAGGGTCAGCTTGTAAGCCATAGATGATAGGGGCAAGGGTATGGGGTAGCTTTCCGTATACTTCCAGCTCGCGCATGTGCGTGTGCTGAAAGCCGGTAAGGGATTTATACTTGGGATAAATCGCTGCCAGTTCTCCACCACAGGCCTGCGCCAGCATATTGAGCATGGCCACGATCTCGTCGCCATGGGGTTTTACTTTCAGCACCATGCGGCGCTGTTCGGCTTTGCCATTGACCGTATACTGCACATCCAGCCCAAAATGACCGATCGGCTTGGTAGAGCTGCCGGCCGTGAGGGCCACCAGGATGCTGGCGGAGTTGTCAACGGGCAATGGATTGACCGCGAGTACCCGGATATGTTGCTCCGGTGCGTGCGCCTGCATCAGCTGCTCGATAAAGGGAACGGTGAGATAGGAAGATTTCATACGAAGTTAATTTCTTGACGCAAAAAAGCGGTACATGTAGTTATGTCGCTGGGTATGCCCTTTACAGCTGGCGTGCTCAACTGCTTTCCATACAGATGTGGGTTGATCTATGCCGGTCCGGGTGTTTTTCTTTATGCTGTACCCGCACATTCCGGAAATAAAAGCAGCCGTCGGTGGCCGAAAGCGCGGCCGACATACCGGCATTCAGCCATAGGTCGTTTGGTATACCTGCGCCCTGGTCCTGCAGTAAATTCCAGAAGACCATGCGCAGGTCACGGTTAGGATCTGAGAATAGCCGCTCGTATACTTGCCGGAACTCCGCAGGGCTGGTATACTCAAAAATATTGGACAGGCTGGCTTTGTTGATCTGTTTCCCTTCGGCGGACAACAGGTAATCCACGGCCTCTGCCTGCACCACCTGTAACTTGTGCAGCTGCGCCCGCAGACGGCTGTAATTCTGTTCCTGGTAACAGGGCGGGAGCAGCTCGGGCGGCAAAGCTACCGGCCCGAAAAAAAAGAAGCGGAAAAAGAAGTTGTCCTTTACCAGCACCGCCGCTACCTGCGCTTTCAAGCGCTTGTAAAAAGCCGTGCCGCCCGACTCTTCCGCATACTTAAACAATTTCGGATCACGGCCTTTGCTTAAGTTTGCTTCATCAAAGTAAGCCGTAAACTGCTGCTGAAAAGCAGTGCCATGCAGCTCCTGCATAAAAAAGGCTTCCTGTGCGGATACCGTGTCAAAAATCATCAACTGCTGCAGCTTTTCCTGCGTGTGGGCATCTAACGTATGGTAAAAGCCATGCAGGTAAGCCTCTAACTTTCCGGCGGCCAGCAGGCCCTCCGGGTGGCTCCGGAAAAAAGAGTCCCAGTACTGTTGCATGTCTTCGGGGAGCGTGGGTGCCGTTTTGTGCCAGGCAGCAGCTACGGGTGCTGCGCCATCCAGGCCCAGGAGTGCCCGAAAGGTAGTATAATCGTGCTGCAAGATGAGGTGCTTCTTAAAAAGCAGCAGCTTGTTTTGTACCGGGTTCAGATCGATGGCAGTCAGGCGGGCAGGGCCTTGCAGCAGGGCGTTCAGCACATTGCAGCCAGCCGAGGTAATAACCAGCACCTGGTCGTCAGCGGTTATTTCCAGGGCTTCGAACAGGGTATTGCTGTCTTCCCACACCAGGGAATAGCGTATCCTGTCTAAGGCCACATTGTAAAACTCTGAGTACATTTAGTTTAAATCAGTATAACGTATTTTTGAATGATGGCGCGCATCCACGGGCAACTGCTCCCGGAACAGGATCCGGCAGATGACCTGTGCCGGAAAGTGTTGCTGCAATGCTTCACGTACCTCGGCCTCTTCAATCTTTCCTTCTATATAAATGTCAAAACCAGTTGCTGCGGACTTTGCTGCGGCGCGTGTTACGCCGGGCAGGTGTTGCAGCACATGCTCCAGTTGGTAGTGCTGCACCCCTTCATGAAGCTGCTCGTTGCCCTGTCGCCCGGTCAGGTATAGGTGCTGTCGGGCATCCAAATAACCGAAATCACCTGTTCGCAGCCAACCATCCGGTTGCGTAGCGGCCACATGCGACCCTTTCACCTGTATCTCCCCGACCGGGTAGGTGGTACCATCAGCTAAAATGATCTTCCCGAGAACTGCTATCTGACAGTGCAGGGAAGAGTGCACCGGCCCTACGGCATAACCTTTGGCTGGCGCTTCTTTTTCCGGCCCTGCTTTACGGACCGCGATCGGTTCTGCTTCTGAAGACCCGTAAATAAGGTAAAACGTTGCGTTCGGGAAAAAGGCCTGCGCTTCCTGCACCAGCTTTTCAGGAATGGGTGAGCCGCCGATGCCCACCGCCTGCACCTGCAACAAGTATAAACGTTGTTGCTGCAGGTAGGTAAGCAACCTTCTAAAATAGTATAAATTTCCTGTTAGCGTGGCAACCTGCTCCTGATTTATTTGCGTCACCAGCCGTTCCGGGTCCAGTTGGGTGAGGTCAGCCCAGGGCAGGTCGGGCAATATGCTGGTAGTGCCAATGGAGAGGTTGTGCAGCAGAATGTTGGGGAACAGTGGGAAGTCGCGCTGCCCGGGCCAATGCGGAAAGATTGCTTTTAACACTTCGTGCTGCGCCTGCAACACGCGGTGGCTCCGGAGAATGGCTTTGGGTTTGCCGGTAGAGCCAGAGCTATGAGAGATCAGCGCTGCCTGCCCTGCCGGAACAGCCACCGGCGGCAGCCATTCAGCCGGTATGTTAGGAATTACCTGGGCCAGGGGCAGTAAGCGCAGGCGCAGGATACGCGCCAGCAGCCGCATCGGGAAAGCAAAAGCATCGGCAGAAAGGATAGCTGAAATGCCGCTGCTATACAGGAGCCGCAGCAGTTCCACTTTGGAGGCTTTCGCAGGCGGCAACACCGGAATCGCGCCTGCCGCCATCACTGCCAGCAAGGCGCAGATCAGGGTAAAACTAACCGGTATTGCCAGAAGCACTTTCTGCCCCGGCCGCACATCTTGCTCTGTTAACGCTTGCCGGTACGCGGAGAGCTGCCGGGCAATGTCATTCCCGGTATAAGAAGTGGCTGCTTTTCCTTTTTCGGTACCAGGCCACACCAGTAGCTCCGTATCCGGCTGCCTGTTCAGGGTATCATAAATGTTCTGGTAAAAATTGTACGTCATGTGCTGCCCGGCCGCTGTAGGCACGATGTTATAACATGGGAATCAGGACTCTTTTTTAAGTATAGTATTCTTACAGCAGCGGCAAGCAAAATGCAGCAGCGGCAGCGCGGGCCATACTTCCTGATCAGGAAACGACACCTAACCTGCTGAAAAAAAGTCTGGTATAAGGTAAGGAAAAAAACAATATATATGAATGATAATGTTCGCAGGCAGCATTTTTAAAGCAAAATGAAAGTATACTAGCCCCGACATCTGACAAAGATGAAAACGCTCCGTTGTGGTTTGGCAGGTGAAAAAAGTGATCAGTTTAATGGAATGCATGCTGCATTGCTTTGCTACATTCTTACTCACCTCGCGGTTAACCTACCCCTTGCCCCTCTCAGGAGGAGAATTTCGCAAAGCGTATGAGATTCTCCTCTCCAGAGGGAGGAGGGCCAAGTTTATACTTGCACAGCATTTGTTCATTGTAACCTGGGTTTACTGCATGGAAATGCAGGCGGAAGTATGAATTTAAGAAACATCGGAAGGAAAAACCGCGTTGCAAAGAAGGCAAACTTAACAGAGACAGAAGCTCATGGATCAGAAAACTGCGATTAATTCGATTGCTAATCAGGAGTGGCTAAACACCGCAGGCGATGCGCTACAGCCCGCCATTATCAATGCTTTCAAGGCAGGTGGCAAAACGGGGCAGCAGATAAAGGATGCGCTTCACGGAACATGGCTGGGCCATCCGCTGCATCCGGTTATTACAGATATTCCGATCGGGGCCTGGACTACCGCTGTTGTGCTGGACAGCCTGGAGCTGATGGGTGAAAAAAAGTATGCGCCGGGAGCCGATGCCGCTGTAGCAGTAGGTCTGGCAGGAGCAATGGGGGCGGCTGTTACCGGCTTAACAGACTGGACTGGCACAACCAAAGAAAGGCGCAGGCTCGGCTTAATGCATGGCATGATCAATGCGGGTGCGGCAGCGCTATACTTAACCTCTATGGTTTTGCGCCGGCGAAAAGAATCGCGTGGGGCGGCCATTAGCCTGGCGATGATCGGCTATGGCGTTGTAAGTGCCGGCGCATACCTGGGCGGCCATCTTGTATTTGGCAAGCAAATAGGGGTTGACCACACCGCTACAGCCGCAGTTTATCCCAAAGAGTTTGTAGCTGTTTTGCCAGAGAACGAACTGCAGGAAGATAAGATGCGCTGTGTGAAAGCAGGCGAAGTTGACGTGCTGCTAGCCCGAAAAGATGGGGAGATCTTTGCCATTGCGCATACTTGCTCGCACCTGGGAGGACCCCTCTCGGATGGAGAGTTGCGGGATGACTGCAGCGTTCGTTGTCCGTGGCATGGCTCTGTTTTCTCTTTAGAAGATGGCAGTGTATTGGAAGGACCGGCAACAGAACCCCAGCCAAAATTTGAAGTGCGCATTAAGGATGGCCAGATTGAGGTTCGTACGCCACAAAGCGAAAATAAGTAGTATAAGTAGAAAGAGCTACGTAGGGGCTTCCCGCATTCAGGCTATAGTATTTTAGTGCGGCGGAAGCTACATACCGGGCAGCAGCAAAAATATACTTTGCAGCGCAGGCAGTCCGTTACCGCTGCTCATATGCCTCTGTTGTAGCATCTGTTTTGCATATAAAAGCAAAAAAACAGTAGAAAGTTTATAGAAATAGAATAGACTCCTCGTTTCAGGGAGTCTTTTCTATTTCTATATCGTTTATCAAAGTATACTTCGGATGCAGCTGTACTTTCTATAGGATGCAGGTAAGTGTGCGGCGCAAAGAAAATCGTATCCAAGAAAGGCCTTGTTGAGCCTCCTAAGGCTAGAACCGCTGTCGTGCTGCAAGTGCATGCCGGTTCAGGCAACTGCTCCAAGTATTTTTTATCAGGAATGTTTTATTGAATTCATAGTTCTGTAAATTCTATATGCTTTCATATGGATGTACTCCGCAGAAATAACGTGAAGGTTTTTGGCAAAGGGCAGCAGGCGATGATTTTCTGTCATGGCTTTGGCTGTGACCAGAATATGTGGCGCTACATTACGCCTGCCTTTCAGCACCTGTATAAGATCGTGTTGTTTGATCAGATTGGTGCCGGTGCGTCTGACAGCACTGCGTATGATGAATCCAAGTATAGCTCGCTGCAAGGCTATGCCACTGATCTGCTGGAAATATGCAACTCCCTGCAACTGGAACACGCTGTGTTTGTTGGACATTCTGTAGGCGCCATGATAGGCATTTTAAGTGCTATCAGAGAGCCGGAGCATTTCGAGAAGATGATCCTGATCGGTCCTTCTCCCTGCTATTTGAATGAAGCAGCGTATACCGGGGGCTTCGAGCGCTCCGACATACAGGCAATGCTCGAGTTTATGGACAAAGACTTTATGGATTGGTCCAATACCTTTGCGCCGTTCATTATGGGGAATCCTGATAAGCCATCGCTGGGAGAAGAGCTGGCCCGCAGCTTCTGCTCCAGTGATTCTTACATCGCCAGGCGCTTTGCCCGCGTCACGTTCTTATCCGACAATCGCTCTGACCTGCCCAAGTTAACGACAGATTCCCTGATCCTGCAATGCGCGGAGGATATGATTGCCCCGGCAGAAGTAGGCGCCTACGTGCATCAGGCCCTGCAACATTCTACGCTTGTGCACCTGAAAGCCACCGGCCACTGCCCCAACCTGAGTGCTCCAATTGAAACTATTGCGGCCATGGAAACCTACCTGACGCAATAGGCGCCGGTTGTCCGGGCCTGCGTGGAATGCTGCTGTAAGAAGAGCAAAGTATAGCTAACAGGTGATAAGTTGCTGTTCCGGAGGCACGATTGCTTAGTATGCTTTAGCATGAGCACCAGTTCCCAGTACAGGTAAGTTGTGCTTGTAGCCGGATTTACATGGAAATTAGTATCTTATGCTACCAAGTATACCGCTTTCTACCTTGCCGGATCATCCCTATGCAGAAACTGCTCTTTATACTTTTATTGATAGTCACCATGCTTCCTTTCGCTGCTTTTGCGCAGCTCCCGGCCTCCGGCTTACCTGCAGCGCTAACCACTGCACCCTGGTCTGCCCAGTGGATTGCAGTAACGGATGCGCCCCCGAAAGCGTATGGCGTTTACCACTTCCGGAAAAGTATAGAACTGCCTGCCAAGCCGGCTACTTTTCAGGTACATGTTTCCGGCGACAACAGGTACCGCTTGTATGTCAATGGGCAGCAGGTCTGTTTTGGGCCTGCACGGGGTGATGTCTATCACTGGAACTTTGAAACGGTGGACCTGGCGCCTTTTCTGAAGCCAGGTAAAAATACCCTAGCTGCTGTTGTATGGAACTATGGGGACGAAATGCCGGTGGCGCAAATGAGTTACCGGACGGGTTTTATCCTGCAAGGCAATGGGCCTGCCGAGAAAGTAGTGGATACCGGCGCCTCCTGGAAAGGCATCCGCAGCCAAGCGTTTACGCCTGTCAGCACCAATTTATATACGTATTTTGTGACCGGACCCGGCGAGCAGCTGGATGCTTCTGCTTACGAATGGGGCTGGGAAACCGAGGAGTATGATGACAGCAAATGGCCGCAGGCAAGTACGCTTTCGCCAGGGTTGGTGGGCGGTTTGTTTGAGCCCTGGTATGAAGGCTGGAACCTGCAACCCCGTCCTATTCCGGCCATGGAACTGACACCCCAGCGCCTGGCAAGTGTCAGAAGCACTACAGGTATAGCCATGCCCAAAGGCTTTCCTCAAAAAGCCGCCGCCTTTACGGTACCCGCTCATACCAAAGCCATTCTCCTTCTTGACCAGGGTTTCGAAACCACTGCTTTTCCAGTTCTTTCGATGCGTGGAGGGCAGGGGGCAACTGTCTCGCTGCGGTATGCCGAATCGCTGTTTGTAGACGAGGGCAAGGAGGTGGCGCAAACCAAGTATAAAGGTAACCGCAACGAGGTAGCAGGCAAAGCCTTTATCGGGTATGAAGACAGGTACCTGGCCGATGGAGGAGAAGCGCGCACCTTCATGCCCCTTTACTGGCGAACGTACCGCTACCTGGAGCTGGCCGTAGAAACGAAAGACCAGCCGCTTACCATACTTGATCTGTATGGGCTGTACACTGGCTATCCGTTTCAGATGCAGGCAAGGTTTGATGCCCATCGTCCGGAGCTAAACAAAATACTGGAAGTTGGCTGGCGCACGGCACGCCTGTGTGCGCATGAAACCTACATGGACTGCCCCTACTATGAGCAGTTGCAGTATGTTGGCGACACCCGCATTCAGGCACTTGTTTCGCTGTATAACAGTGGCGATGACCGGCTGATGCGGAACGCGATCAACCAGATCCGCCATTCGCATGGGCTGAGCGGCATTACGCAGAGCCGGTACCCCAGCCATTTGCCCCAGTACATTCCTACCTTTTCCTTGTGGTGGATCGGCATGGTAAACGATTACTGGAAGTATAGGGGCGATGAGGCGTTTATCAAAGCGCAGCTGCCTGTAGAAAGGGCCATTATCGACTTTTTTGAAACAAAGCAGAAAGAAAATGGCTCCATAGGCGTGGTACCATACTGGACTTTTACTGATTGGGCGGAAGCCCCGGGCTGGAAAGCCGGCATGGCACCTAAAGCCGAAAACGGCAGTTCGGCAGCCCTGGATCTGCAACTGCTGCTGGCCTACCAGGCGGCCATGCCACTGGAGCAGGCCGTGGGCGTGCCCGCACTTGCCGAACACTATGCGCAGAAAAGCGCCGAACTGAAGCAAACGATCAGGAATCTGTATTGGGACAGCCGCAGCGGCCTGTTTGCCGATACACCGGATAAGACAAGCTTTTCGCAACACACCAATTCGCTTGTCGTGCTGAGTGGCGTAGTAGAGAAGGAGGAGGCCCGGCAACTGATGCAGAAGGTACTAACGGAGCCCCGCCTCACCCAAGCCACCATTTATTTCAAATATTACGTTCATCAGGCTGTCGCTAAAGCGGGCTTAGGAGACAAGTACATCAGCCTACTGGGAGAATGGCGGTCGCAGCTCTCCAGGGGCCTGACCACCTGGGCCGAGCAACCGGAACCTTCGCGCTCCGACTGCCATGCCTGGGGCGCCAGTCCCAACATTGAGCTCTACCGCATCGTGCTGGGCATCGACAGCGATGCGCCTGGTTTCAGTAAGGTGCGCATCGAACCGCATTTAGGCGATCTGAATGAAGCCAGTGGCGCTATCCCGCATCCAAAAGGACAGATCGCAGTTAAGTATACCATCAACAAAAAACAGCAGCTACAGGCAGAGATCAGCTTGCCGGCAGGCGTAAACGGCACCCTTGTCTGGAACGGGAAGGAAGCACCCTTAATTGGCGGAGAAAAGCAACGTATAACGCTGTAAGCGAAAACTGGAGCAGCAATACAAAAGTAAAAGCGGCTACTTGCCTAGTAGCCGCTTTTACTTTTAATAACGGTAGCTGCCGGTTACCTCCTAATAAAGCGTCTCGGAGGTAGCTTATTTAAAAGAGCTGAACCAGGGCAGTACGTCTAGCATCATTGGCGTGATGCTGGTTCTGTGCATGCCACCGGGTATGGGAATGAACGTGACGTTTTTTGCGCCAGCAGCTATAAACGCTTTGTAGGTAGTTTCAGAAGTTTGAAAGAAGACGGCCTCATCTGCTGTACCGTGGTAAAGGCGGGTAGGGCTTTTGGGCACCCAATCCAACAAGCTGTTGTCCGCAAGGGCCTGTTTCAACACGGTTTCTTCTGCCGGCTTTTGCAAGGCAGCATAAAAGGTCGGCGTGAACAAGGCAGCCGGCTCATTGGGTAAGGCGCTGTCTATTTCTTCTCTGATCTTGGTCCCATCAAAAAGGCCCGGAATTTTTGCGGCGTAAGGCTGCTGAAAAAAGTCAGTCAGCGGGCGGTTCCAGTTGTAAGTGATGTTATAAGATTGCACAATGAAAGGCAAAAAAGCTGGATCAGCATAGGAAGGAGTGGTGGCGATGATGTTCATCATTTCGGTCAGATCATAACCGCCGGCACCTGCTGCAACAGCTGTTAATGCCAGGTCTTTCTCGGGATCCGCTTCTAACTTTTTCTGTGCTGCCAGGGTGACGTAGCCCCCTTCCGAGTAACCTACCAGGAACAGCTTGCCATTTGTTTTTACCTTTTCCCGTTTCAGGTAATACTTTGCGGCTTTCAGCATGTCCACTACCGCGTCTGCCGAATACGTTTCATCGTAGTAAGGATGAAAAATATTGGCTGAGGCACCATACCCGATAAAATCAGGAATCACAGCGACATAGCCTGCTGCACCAAAAAGCTCGAACCCGGAGAAAGTGGATGGGAAGTTAGAGGGCGCATCGCTTCGTTTGAACATAGTGCCGTGCTGAGCACTTAGCAGCGCCGGCACAAAGGGGGTATTTTGCGGCACGGCTAATAGCCCCGAAGCATCTATTTCTTTCCCTTTATACATTGTTTTGTACACGATCCGGTAAAAGGAAACATCATACTGTACCAGCGGGGCAAAACTCTTGTATTCAGCTGAAGACAAGGCCAGGGCTTGTAAGGACTGCTTTGAAAAAGTGCCGATTGGAGTGGCCGACACAAAGGTTTTATCATGCTGTAACGGAGGAATGCCATCTTCTGGATTAAAATCACAGCTCCACAACATACAAACTGCCAGAAGCAGGAGCCAGAAGCTCGGTTTAGTAGTGTTTTTCATAATTTACATGATTAGATGGTGATGTGCGAGCCAGTGTCTTTATAGCTGCTGAAGTTATAATAATACAAATACTAAGTGTGAAATATTAAGTATAGCAATTGTTTTTAGTAACAGGGAAAGATCACAGTGCTAAGAGAGAAGAAACGTAGGTGGCGTTTTCCGGGCGCGCAACCGTTCAGCTTCTGGATGCTGATTTCTTGTTCCGTAACACGCAAAGTATGATACTTTTTAAAAGTGAAACGGTGTGCCTGGCTGTGGGTCAGAAGGAGAAGATGCGGGTGAGCAAGTATAAAACAGCTGCATCCGCCAAGCGTTCGTTTCAAGTATACTAAACCAGGTCTTGTCAGAAGCTGGGCAAGCAAGTATGGCCATAAAGGCCACTAAAAGCAACAGAAGTATAATGGTTCTTTAGTTCAACGCAATATGGATAACGAACTTACAGAAGCCTCCCGTTTGCCAGGTGCCCCGCCAACTTACTGGCTCACGCGCTTTGTCATACTTCGCCTGTTGGGTGTGATTTATAGCATCGCTTTTCTCGTGGCTATCAACCAGATCGTTCCTTTGATTGGTGCTAAGGGGCTTCTGCCGGTAGCAGTTTACCTCCAGCAGGTAAGTGTGGCGCTGGGGTCTGATGCGGCAGGCTTTGTGCGCCTGCCCTCGCTCTTTTGGCTCTGGCGTTCTGACGCGGCACTTGTAACAGTCGCCTGGATCGGGTTTATACTATCTCTGGTGGTGGTGGCAGGCTTTGCAAATGCGCTGCTGTTAGGCGTGCTCTGGTTTCTATACATGTCCTTTGTACATGTAGGGCAGGAGTGGTATGGCTATGGCTGGGAGTTCCTGCTAACCGAAACAGGGTTTCTCGCAATCTTCCTTTGCCCGCTGCTCGACCTGCGCCCTTTTCCAAAGCGGGAGCCACCCATGCCCATTATTGTTTTATTTCGATGGCTGATCTTCCGCATCATGCTTGGGGCCGGACTTATCAAGATCAGGGGAGATAAGATATGGCGCGATACCACGGCCCTCTACTACCACTTCGAAACCCAGCCTATACCCGGGCCACTGAGCCGGTGGTTTCATTTTTTGCCCCATTCCGCTTTGAAACTGGGCGTTTGGTTCAATCACCTGGCTGAATTGGTTGCCCCCTGGTTCGTATTCTGGCCGCGGTTGGCACGGCATGTAGCAGGAGTCGTGATCGTGTTATTCCAGATCAGTATTATTTTGAGCGGGAACCTGTCTTTTTTAAACTGGCTGACAATTGTACCTGCGCTGGCCTGTTTCGATGATGGCTTCTGGGCGAAGTTACTTCCCCGAAAGCTTGTGCGAAAGGCTGAATTAGCCGCTGCAAATGCCACAGCCTCAAAGCCTATGCAGACAATCGCGTGGGTGGTGACGGTTATAATCGCGCTCCTGAGCTTCCGGCCTGCCGTTAATATGCTATCGTCTGAGCAAGTGATGAATACTTCTTTTGACCCGCTAAACCTCGTGAATACATATGGCGCCTTTGGAACGGTTGGAAAGGAACGCCTGAACGTTATTTTTGAAGGAACAATGGATACGATACCTGACGACAGCGCCGACTGGAAACCGTATATCTACAAAGGGCTGCCTGTGGCCCTGGATAAGCGGCCCCCGCAGGTAGCGCCGTACCAGTTGCGCCTGGACTGGCAAATGTGGTTTGCTGCTATGTTCTCTCATAACGAGTATCCCTGGACGCTGAATCTGGTCTGGAAACTCCTCCATAACGATCCCGGAGTTGTTAGTCTGTTTGCCAGTACTCCTTTCCCCCATATGCCGCCCCGCTATATCCGCGCCGTGCTCTACCGCTACCGTTTTGCAAAGCCGGGCAACCCCCAAGGGCTTTGGTGGACGCGGGAGCGGGTCCGCATTTGGCTACCCCCTTTATCCACGAATGATTTGCAACTGACCGGATTCTTAAAAACAGCCGGCTGGATTCCATAAACCTGGCCTGACAATATAATGCAGTAAAATGTATCTGCTTACATCAGCGCCTCGTTGAATAATAGTTTACCGCAAAATAAAAAACTCCTTCCCCGGAATATGATCATACTTATCGCTCTTGTAGTAGTACTGGTAATTATCGTAAGTTTATACATGCAGCGCCCTACATTTGGCGCAAAGCCCACAGGCAAAAGACTCCAAAAGATGCAGGCGTCTCCCCACTATAAGAATGGCACCTTTGTAAACCGTACTTATACGCCATCACTTACAGAAGGCTATTCTATGACTAAAGTGATGTTCGATTTTCTTTTCAGAAAGGGAGCGAGCACGAAGCCAAAAGGTACTATACCCGCTGTGCACACTGATCTTAAGAATCTTCCTGCTGGTGATTGGCTGGTTTGGTTCGGGCATTCCTCTTATTTCATCCAAACTGATGGACTGACGTTTTTAGTAGACCCGGTATTTAGTGGCAATGCTTCTCCTGTACCCGGATCCACCAAAGCATTTAAAGGAGCGAATGTGTATACTACAGACGATATGCCCGAAATTGATTACCTGTTTATTTCTCATGACCATTATGACCACCTGGATTATGAGACAGTCAAAAAGCTGAAGGAGAAAGTGAAGAAAGTGATTTGTGGCCTGGGCGTTGGTGCGCACCTGGAGCGCTGGGGCTATGAACCGGAGAACATTACCGAAATGGATTGGAATACGGCTGTTAAACCGCAGCAAGGAGTAAAGATTTTCGGGCTGGAGGCAAGGCACTTTTCCGGCAGGAGTTTTAAGCGGGACCAGACGCTTTGGTTGTCTTTTTTGCTCCAAACCCCTACACGCAAAATTTATATTGGGGGTGATAGTGGTTATGACAAGCACTTTAAAGAAATTGGTGCGCTGCATGGCCCTATAGACCTGGCAATTTTGGAAAACGGCCAATACAATGAAGCCTGGAAAGCTATTCATTTTCTGCCCGGAGAAAACCTGCAAGCGGCTATAGACCTGAAAGCGAATCGGCTGATGCCGGTCCATTCATCCAAATTTGACCTGGCACTGCATGCGTGGGATGAACCGTTGAAAGAGATGGTGAAGCGTAACGAAAAGATAGGATTGCCGCTGGTGACGCCTCAGATAGGAGAGCCCGTTAACCTGAATGATAGTGCGCAGGTTTTTACAGAATGGTGGAAGGATGTAGATTACGCAGGGATGCATAGCGGGTAGAATTCACTACAGTATAAACTTTGATGCTTATACTCTAAAATATTGTGGCAAACGTGGCTTTTCGGTCAGCCAGATCGTTGAAAGAAAGAGCACTATTGTGGTAAAGCGATAAGATTTGCACTTTCGAAGCAGAATCAGCAGTAAAGGAATGGCGCTTGGGCTTTACACCAAAGCCGTAAACCTAAGCCATACCAAGTTGCTGCAGTTTGCTGCAACCCTGCACTGTGAAATGTTAAAGAGTTGTGTTTAATTATTCATGTATACTTTAAAATTAAGAAGATGGTATTAGAAAATGTCCTTCTCTTCCTTGGGGATCTCGGAGGAGGGGAAATCATGCTTATTCTGGTTGTATTTCTGTTACTGTTTGGCGCCAAACGCATTCCTGAACTTGCTAAAGGGCTTGGCCGTGGCATCCGGGAGTTCAAAGACGCTGCCAGCGAGGTAACGCACGAGATTACGCGCGCGGCTGATGAGCAGGAGCGGACCAAAAGAGAGGAACAGATCAGGGAGGTTGCCCAGCGGCACGATCAAACCCGAACAGAAGGACCGCTATAAAAGTAGACTCCACACAAATTTTCAGGCACCATCCCTTATGCTGCTAGAGTTTGAAAGTAGTAAGGGAAGTATGGCTGAAGATGTCACAAGGTTTTCTGCCTTGTGACATCTTCAGTTTTGGCTGCTTATAATAGCTCCCGGTAAAACGCTGCAGTTCCAGCCTAAATCCTATGTAGCCCTTAGGAGAGACTATATTGCTTACGCAACTTTTCGGGTCAATGCTACCGCTTTTTCAATGGCAGCACCTAAGAGCAAACCTCCTACGCCGCAAGCTGCAGCTTTCGTCAGCCAGGCGAGCGCAGGCAGGTGAGCCAGCGCTTCCTCCAGTCTTTCCAGGGCATGGCTTGTCAGGGGAATGCCGTGCGCGATGATTTCTGCCCCTACCCACAGCATCGCCGCCGTGCCGACATAACTGAGGATTTTTAGAAATATCGGCATGAACTTGACAATGCCACGTCCAATATTCCTGATCTGAGGATGGTGGTTGGCTTTGGCCAAATGCACCCCGATGTCATCCCCTTTTACAACCAAGCCTACAAACCCGTACACGGCAAGCGTGATGAATACGGCCACGCACAGCATTACAATAATTTGCATCGCCAAGTCTTTGCCTGCTACGGTGGCATAGGTGATGGCGACAATCTCAGAGGAGAGAATCAGGTCAGTGCGGACGGCGCTCTTGACTCTTGCCTTCTCCAACTCTTCGGGTGATACTACTATCAGGTCATCTGCTGCGCTGCTGTGAGAATCGTCCGTTGAATGCCGGCTGAACATAGAATGGACTTTCTCATACCCCTCAAAGCAAAGATAGGCGCCTCCAAGCATCAGGATAGGACCTATAGCCCAGGGGGCGAAGAAACCGAGCAGGAGCGCTGCCGGACTTAAAAGAAAAACCTTGTTGATGAGCGACTTCTTGGCAATCTGATAAATAATCGAGAGTTCGCGCGCGGGATCAAGCCCCACTACATACTTAGGCGTCACGGCGGTGTCATCGATGACGATGCCCGAGACTTTACCTGTTGTCTTGGCCACCTGCGTGGGCACGTCGTCCAGACTAGCCGCACTGGCTTTCACCAGGGCAGACACATCATCCAGTAAAGCAAGAAGTCCTGTAGCCATTGCTTGTTTGCTGTTTAAGAGAGCGCAGCTTTTAATCTACAAAGCGGCACAGGCACTTGCCTGCCTTACAAAGCTAACACCTTTGGCGAAGTTATAGCACAATAAATTGATTCTTAGAGGCGGCAAAGGGATCTATCACTTCTGTGCAACACCCCTGTTCTCTTCGCTTAAGAATCTCCGTGCAGTAGGATTAGTGCTGATCTTGGCAACGATCAGGTCAGCACCATATGGGGTGACGTGATGGTTATCAGCCATGTAGGGTGCTCCATCCTGTGACAGGGAGGGGAAAGAGTTGGAGTTGATCACCCTGATGTAAGAAGGCCCTAAGTGCTTGCTAAGGTAACTGTCCAATTCATAAGTATAGTCATTCAGGAACCGACTGCCCGAATGAATGCCGTATTCGTAATCTCTGGCTGCTATCGTTTCATATGGTATCTTGTAAGTTTCCGTTTGCCCTATTACGAGGGTGGGGATGTTATACTTGCGGAGATAATCCCGGGCTTCCTGTATGCCAAACAGAATGCTGTCCTGGGGAATATCACTTTTCCCGGCCCAGCTGGCAGAGAGAATGACGCCGTCTATTTCTCCTGCATGCGCTGGAATGAAGTCCCGGAAAATATAATCCATCAGTGGCCGAACCATTGCCTTTCTGCCCTCATAATTTTGTAATGTGGGAAAGGTACCGGAAGCCGTTGCCTGAAGGATGTGCACGCCCCTGCTCTCAAAACGCTCAATAATAGAGCGGGAAAGCTGCCCCAGGTGGCTGTCACCCAGCAGCAGGATATTCTTTTTCCCCTCCTCAATACGCAGGCAGTAGTCTTCATCATACTCCTCCATCTTGCTGACATGGCATGTGTCGCGCCGGTACTGGGCAAATAACTCCTGCTGGTGCATACTTTGATAGCTTTCGATTGCGAATGTCTTGTCCTTGAAGAGGGCGCGGTTGGCCTTAAAGTGTGCGAGGCCGGCCGTGCAGACAAACAGAACTACCATAGCGGCGATGACAGGCCTGCTGTTAGCGAAGCGGAAAGTCTCCACATACTTAAACGAAACATACCCTAAAGCTACAGATAGCAAGGCAAAAGCAGTAACAGCCCAAAGGCTTTCTCCAATCCCGAAATACTGGGCTATGACATAGATGGGCCAGTGCCATAAGTATAAAGAGTACGATATACGTCCTATAAACTGAAGGCCGCTGTGCCGGACGATCGTAACATCACTATGATCAGCAATGATGACCAGGAAAGTAGCCACTACCGGAAGAAGCGTGAAGATACCGGGCCAGAGCATGGAGGTATTAAGCAGTAGAAAGCTTAAGCAAATAGTAACATATCCTGCTATAGCCAGCACTTTACGCCATTTATACCCCCTGATATAGCCTTCTGCGAAGAAAGCGATGCCCCCGCATAGCATTTCCCAGGACCTTGTCGGCAGCAGATAGAAGGAGGCCGTTGGGTTCGTTTCCGTAAACCATATTGCGAAGAACGCGAGGAGTACTGTAGAGCCGACAAAACATAGCATGTAAGGGAGCTTTGCCTTAAAGGCCTTGTGCAAAAGGAGCAGGGCAGCAGGGTATAAGAGATAAAACTGCCATTCTACGGAGAGCGACCAAGTGTGCAGGAGAATGTTCATATCCGAAGAAGGGGCAAAGTAACTCGAACTCTGCCAGTACAAAATATTAGATAAGAAGAGTACGCTTGCTGCAGCATTCTTCTCGTTAAGTCTATAGTCTTCAGGTAGGTAAAGGAAAAAACCGGCCAAGGTAAGGCAGGTGACCAGGCATAGCAAGGCCGGGACTATTCTTTGGAGCCGCTTCTCCAGGTAATCCTTGTAAGAGAACGCATTCTTGTTAATTGAACGGATGATGATGCGGCTCATCAAATAACCCGATATAACGAAGAAAACGTCCACGCCTGCAAAACCACCCTCAAAGAAAGGGACCTTGTAATGAAACAGCAGCACTCCCAATATGGCAAGCGCTCTGAGCGCATTTATATCATATCGAAAGTCCGATTTAGGTTTAGCCGTATTCGTCATGACATTCATATTTGTATTTAGCAAACTAAAAGCATGAATTTATGTATTATTAAGCAAGTAGAATGAATACGTCAAATAATTATAAATGAATATATTGAGATATAATATATTTTACCGAAAAATGAAGTATAGTTAATGAGGCGGCCCCTTAGGCTATTGCCAGAGGTTATAAATAGTACATCGAGAGGAGCGGAAATCGATACCGCCTGCCGGAGCCTTCCGTACACGGAGAGTTACCAAGATCAGGCACATGGCAAAAAACGCATTCAACTACTCGCTTGAGTTCAGTACTGTGGATTTCAGGAAGCAGCCAGAACTGTACCGCATCGGCGTAGGCGAGCAAGGCGTGCTGCTGGTACAGCCTTACAAGTCAGAGATCCTGCCGCACTGGAGGTTCAAAACCGAGGCACTTGCAACGGAATCTGCAAAGACAATCTATAGGTTGTTCGAGGGCTATCTGGAAGCTGGGGACTTCGTTGGTGCGGATATCGCGCGTAAGTTTCTTCAAATGGGTTTCACGCGGGCCAGGCGGTATGCCAACCACAGCAGCGGGAGAAAGTATGAGCCAGGGGAGCGCCAAGGGACGGAGGAGCTTTCTTATCCATATTCCTCAGGGAGCAAAAACAAGGGCGGACCTGTTCTCCCGCAGGAGGAAGACGCGCTGACAGGTGAGAAAGCCAGAGCAGCGGAAGTTTTCAGGCGCTATTGGTTTAAAGCAAAGGACAATCCTGAATACTTAAGACAGAAAGAGCGTTTCAAGCAGCTATACTACAGTAAATAGTGAACTGGATTTTGGAGTGAGCCGGATTATACTTGTTGAGGGTAACTGCTGAGGTATAAGCGTAGCAGTAATAACATTTTCCGGCTACGTGTCTGCTTTAAAGCGATAATCTTAATATATTACGACTTTATCCATCAGATGCTGTTGCACAAATCCTTATCAAGACTTGCTGCTACTTGCATTGTGCGCTTACCAGAACTTAATGAATGAGCTTACAGTGAATACCGTCGCCAGCCCGGGCATTCTAAAGACGAAACAGCACTTTATTATCCTGGACGGGTTAAGAGGAATAGCCGCTTTGGCTGTGGTGGTCTTCCATTTCATGGAATGGGTTTACCCGGACTCCAGCCAGAACTTCGTTGGACATGGCTTCCTCGCGGTGGATTTCTTTTTCTGCTTGTCCGGCTTTGTCATCGGCTACGCTTATGACGAGCGCATAGGGAAAATGGGAATAATGGAGTTCTTTAAATCTAGATTGATAAGGCTGCATCCCCTGGTAGTGCTAGGCTCTGTGTTGGGCTTGTTGGCTTTTCTTTTTGATCCCTTCGCCGCTTACACAGGCGTGTATGGCACGGGCAAGCTTATCCTGCTGTTTCTTTGCTCCATACTGCTTATTCCCTTTCCGATGATGGAAGACCGTGCTTTTAACCTGTTCGGTCTCAATGCTCCTTCGTGGTCTTTGTTCTGGGAATACGTTGCCAATATTGTGTATGCCCTTGTGCTCTGCAGGCTCTCCCGCCGCTATTTGGCAGTACTCACCTTGCTGGCAGCGGTTGCTCTTTGTTTTGTTTCCTATCGTGCCGGAAACCTGCTGGGGGGCTGGGCAGGAGAGAATTTCTGGGATGGCGGTGCGCGTATCGCCTACTCCTTCTCTGCCGGGCTGTTGATCTATCGTTCTAACTGGATTATCAGAAACAGGCTTGGATTCATCGGCTTGGCTATCTTGCTGTCGCTGGCCTTTGTTATGCCCCATTTTGAATGGAATTGGCTGGCAGAACTGCTGGTCGTCCTCTTCTATTTTCCATTACTAGTTGCTTTGGGAGCCGGCTCCAGCTTGTTAGCAGGCTTGAAAAAGCTCTGTGTTTTCGCTGGAAAGATCTCGTACCCCTTGTACATGACCCATTACGCCGTTATCTGGATGTTTGGCAACTATTACACGAGCAACAAGCCCGGAGCAACCGAGTTGCTTCTTATCGTAATAATAGGAGTAGTGCTATTGGTCGGCTTCGCTTATTTCGTGATGGTGGTGTATGATATCCCTGTTAGGAGATACCTTAGTAGTAAAAGGCGGCAGCGATAATAGGAAAATATAACTACACTTTAGCCGTTCCACGCAAGCAGCAGAGTTATTTATGTACCTGTTCCGAGGACCAAATGCCACCTATTGGCGCCAACGGCTATAATTAAGCAGCTACATTTACGCTATCGCTAGAACATCATAGCCTTCAAATAGCACCTCTCCGGTGTGTATGCCAGCACAAACACCCAGGTGAGGAACGTTGGCACTGGTCATGTATAGCATCAACTTTGTGCTGCTTCAGAACATAGCGACTGTGCGTGGTATAATGTTCTGGCTAGACCTAAAAAGATTTTCCGGGTCATACTTTGTTTAACTTCTACAAGTCGGTCGAAGTTGAGGCCGTAAGCAGCGCTGATACGGTCTGTTTCTTCCTCTGTCAAAAAGTTTATCGGAGCACGACCCACACGGCAGTTTCATCAGGCAAGTCGGCCACCAAGCCCCGGTAATACTGCAGCACCTGTTTTGCATCTTCAAAAGGATAATAATGAGCCCTGACAGGACTTCCGGACCCACAGGATGCAGTTGAAACTCAAAGGATGTAACAATTTCAAAGTTGCCACTACCCTGTATTGCCCAGAAAAGATCCGGATTCAGCTCCTTGTTTGCCTGTACCCGTTGCCTGATTGAAATAAGCAGTCGATCGTGATGGGCCGGCAGAATTTCCATCTTTCTATACCACATAGGTGCGATTGAGATACCTGACCTCCCCCGAAAAACCGGATTATTGTAAAGTAGAGTAATGTGGTTTAAGATATTGGAGCTAAAGAAACTGCGGCAGATTGAAAGGGAAAATCGAGGGCTAATAATGATGGTGGTATATCCTAGCCTATACAAGCAAATGCTGCAGGGCTGGGAAGAAGCACCACGTGGGAGAAAAATTAAAGATGAATTTGCTTTTGCTGACAGACACCTAAGATGCAGATCTTTATGCAGTAAGTGGTAGAGGAACTGAAGTTAGTGTCCGAATAGTGTCCGAAGGTCTTAAAAAAAACCTCAGTTGCTGCTGAGGGGGATCCGTGCAGACCGAAGGAATGAATTATCGAACTCATATCTTTACAAAGATCTATTAGAATACAATTCGTATTTAGAAAGCCTGCTGCCGGAAGGTAACTGGAATCGAACGACGTACACCTGGTGATATGGCGATGTAAAGGGACATCCTTCCGGTGGTGCTTCTTCCCAAAAGGCTGAACAGTACTTAGGGGTATCTCCCAAGTTGAGGTAACCTTGGATAAGGTGATGAGTGAAGTTAGGGGAAGAGCTACTGGTTTTGTTCAACCATTAATGTCTCCAGCTATGGAAATCATCAAGCAGTCGGTCAGTGCCGACATCGCCAAAGACAAGTTCGACGCCTGCTTCTCGGTGCTCACCTCCGAGCACCGGGTGGTGGTGAAAGCTACCCACAAGTTTGCCAATTCTGCTTCAGGGCTGGCTGCCCTCCACAAATGGATAAACAAGTGGGAAGACCCACTGGTAGACCTGGTGGTGATCATGGAAGCCACCGGCGTGTATTATGAGAACCTGGCCTGGGCGATGCACCAGCAGGGGCGGAAGGTACATGTGGTGCTGGCTAACCGGGCAAAGAAGTACTTCCAGAGCCTAGGCTATAAATCCAAGAACGACCGCCTGGATGCAAAGGCCCTGGCGCATATGGGGGCGGAGAGGAGCCTGGAGCCTTGGCAGCCTCTGAGCAAGCAGCTTTACCTGCTTCGCAAGCTCACCCGGGAGCATGAACAGATCCAGCGGGTGCATTGTGAAACGGCCAATCGCCTGCATGCCGAATTCTACAGCATGCACACAAGCAAAAGCACGGTGAAAAGGCTCAAAAAAACGCTGCAGCTCTATGATGCGCAGCTACAATCTATCCGGCAGGAAATAAAAGAGGTCATCGCGGCGGATGCCCTGCTGCAGGAGAAGATCAACAAGGTCACCACCATCAAAGGCGTGGGGGTGCTGACGGCGGCCACCATCGTTGCCGAAACCAACGGCTTTGCCCTTTTCACCAGCCAAAAGCAGCTTATCAGCTACGCGGGTTATGATGTGGTGGAGAATCAGTCGGGCAACAGGGTCGGCAGGACCAGGATCTCCAAGCAGGGCAACAGCCACATCAGGCGCATACTGCACATGCCGGCGCTGCATGCCGTGCGCCGCAACGTGCCGGTCTGCAGGGCCCTGTTTGAGCGGCTGACGGGAAAGGGCAAGAAGAAGATGCTGGCCTATGTGGCCGTGCAGAAGAAGCTGCTGATTCTGATTTACACGCTGTGGAAGAAAGACGAGGTCTGGCAGGAAAGTAAGTACCAGGGGCCGGAGGCAGACCCACAGGAGGTTATCCTTAGCCTGGAGGTCGGAGCCTCTCTTTCAGGTGGCTGCGAAGCAGACAAAAACAAAGGAGCCCTGCAAGGCAGGGCTACACAAGATGAACATCCCGCACCTCTCGGCCAGGAGCTCTCTTTCAGGTAAGGTGAAGGTAAGAAAAATTCAACTAAAATCCTTGACTTTCAAAACAGTACCTTTATCCATAGGGATTTAGCTGCTTTAGAAGAGTATATCGAGTAGGCGCGTCAGCCATCTTATGCCCCGCCTAAACTTAACTTCTGTTGTGGAGCCTACTCCATTTCGCATCAAACACAGAGGCGGCTGTGCTCCAAGTTCAACAGTGAACCAGGCGGAGTGAAACTCGGGGCGTACCCCCTGCACACTGCCGGAAAAGAGAAGACCTTTTGATTAAATATTTTTACCCGCTCTTGTCCATGTAGGGCTGCCAGTTGACGATGAGCACCTTCTCGTCTTCGAGCAGCAGGTAGCCATAGTCGTAGCAGAAATGATAGGTGTTGCCGCCCTTGGTGCGGTAGAGGTGGGTAAAGTGCCGGAAATCGAAGCCGTTTTGCAGGAGCACCTCCCGCCGGAGCGTGGTCTTGCCCTCGGGGCTGGCCCTGTGGAGCTCCTGGCGGTTACGGCGCAGCACGCCGTTGATTTCCCGCATGCATCTTTCCCCCCGGTCCTCCAGTTTCTTTTGGTTGCCGGCCCTGGCGCGGCACTGATCGGAGCAGTACTTCTTGTCGGCCCTGCCTGTCAGTGGCGCTGCGCAGTGACCGCACACCTGCTGGTTTTTTCCATCCTTAAGTGAGTTTGTGCTGAAAACCATATCTATTCGCTTCTTTCCGGATTATCCGGATGTATACGGACTTATGCGGGTATTTTACGGCAAACGAGGGCAAAAGAGCGTACTTAGGGCACCAATAATACTGCAAGGCTATGAAATATACTTCTCCGCAACCCTCTCTGTACCTGAACTTGCTCGAACACGGAGGCAGGAAGTACATCCGCCTCTGGCACAAGCCCAATCCCTTTCTTACAAAGCGGCTGAAGGAGGCGGCCTGGATGAAGTACAGCAAGACCTACAAATGCTTTGTTATGCACCATACCCCGCAGGCCATCGAGATGACCTACGGACACTTTCAGGGGCTGGCGCAGGTAAACACCCGCTACCTCTACCGGCCTAAAAGGCTCCGGCCGGACCAGTACGTGCCGCTGCTGGCCGACAAGCGACAGGGGGAGCCCCTGCGGAAAATGCCCGAGCTGCCGGTGGTGCGCCTCCAGCCCCTGCTTGTGGAGGGCGGCGGCACGGTGGTGGGCATCACCTTCAAGTACAGCGGGCATTTGCATGGCAGGCTCCGGCAAAGCAGCGTGGCCCGCTGGCAAAAGGAGCTCAAGTGCTTCGTGATACCGCCCGGCGGAAAAGCCATGCGGGCGCTGGCCGACGAGCTGCAGGGGGCGGGATGGCTATGGCTGAGCCAGGAGTTGCAGGTCAAGGATGTGACTCTGATGCGCACGCTCTGGGAGCAGACCTACGAGAAGGAGAAGGATTACATGACCTGCCCGTTGCCCTATCTGGAGAAGCTTTTTCTGCTCAACTACTCAATGAATACCCTGCGTACCTATCACGCGCTGCTGTTGCGCTTTCTCAATGCGCACCGGGAAAGGGGGCTGGAGACGGTGCAGGCCTTTACCGAAGAAGAAATAAACGCCTATCACCGCCAGATGGTGCAGGCGGGGGCCTATTCCTGTTCCTTTGTCAACCAGAGCATCAACGCCGTCAAGTTTTATTATCAGCGGGTACTGGGCCGTCATGAGGTGCAGCTTCGCAATGTGGAGCGGCCCGAGAAGCCGGAGCGGCTGCCATTGGTACTCAGTAAGCAGGAGGTGGCTAGCATCCTTTCGGCCACCGACAACCTCAAGCACCGCTGCATGCTGCAGCTGCTCTACGCTGGCGGGCTTCGGATCGGCGAGGTGATAAACCTGAAGCTTACGGATGTGCAGTCGGAGCGGAAGCTTTTGCTCCTCCGCGGGGGCAAGGGCAAGAAAGACCGCACCACGCTGCTCTCCCCCAAACTGCTGGAGAACCTGAGGGCCTACTACAGGCAATACAGGCCGAAGGTGTGGCTGTTTGAGGGGCAGTTTGGAGGGCAGTACACGGCAGATAGCCTCCGGAGCGTGTTTCAGGCCTGTAAGGAGAAGGCAAGGGTGAAGACAAAGGCTACGCCGCACACACTCCGGCATTCTTTTGCCACGCATCTGTTGGAGCAGGGCACGGATTTGCGCTACATCCAGGTACTGCTGGGCCACCGCAGCAGTAAAACGACAGAGATCTATACCCACGTGACCAGCTATGCGCTGGATAAGATCGTAAGTCCGCTTGATAATCTGTAGAAATGGAGTATATTAGCAATATGAAATACTGTAAAGCTGCTATTTTCCTTCATTCCGAAATAAAAAGCGACAGTAGAACAAGTATAAACCAACACCAACTATAGTGCAAATAGCAGGAGTAGCACTCCTGCTAGCAACGAGTTGTAAAAAATTTCAGAGTATGAATTTCCTGAAGAAGTATAAAAAAGCAAAAATTATAGCTCTGATATTTGGAGCCATAGTTTTATTTGGACTTCTGTTAAAAGGAAATATTACGCACGAACAGTTTGACTCTGAGAGATGGAAAACCGCGGACTTGAATAGTGAAGCAAACTGGTCTCTTCGCTGGGACATGATGAACAGCTTAAGGAATAATCATGAGCTTGTCGGAAAAAGTAAAAGCGAGATTATCGAATTACTTGGTGAACCAGAATCAAAGACTAATTCCACTTTCAGGTACTATTTAGGCTATTCCAAAAACGGAATCAACACGGGAAGTCTGATTATCAAGTTCAATGCGGAAGATAGAGTAGTTGATTTCCAAGTATGGCAAGGGTAAAAAAACTATTTTACAACAAGGTGCAGCTTTAACCCTTGCTACGCTACGGGCTTCGGCTGCACGAGCACGTTGTACTTCATAGAAATTAATAGAGAGTATGGTAGATGAGAAAACAAGTAAAACTTCAATGCTAACTCTCTTTCCCGCTTTCAAATGCCAATATGAAGAACATGTTAAATTCTGGAAAGGGGAAAATCCTTTTGGAATGGACATGGCTGAGTTTTCTCAATTTGCTCTTGATATTATAGCAAAAGGCACAGACGAAGAGATTGAAAAGCTGGTGACATTTACTGAACAAATGATAACAGAAGGGAATGACGATGTAAATTATGCCATCAAATTCTTCTTCTTGGAAAATATTACGAACAGAAGCGGAGACAGAAGATTACCGCTGACTAGGTTTACAACCAGGCTCAAGCCGAAGTCCTATGAGTTCTGTAGAGAACTGGACAAATTTTGGGGCAGTAAGACGGAAGGAATAGATTAAAACTACGAATTACAACACAATGCTTAAGTTACCTCGCTGACGCTTCGGCATCTTAAGCACGCGGCCCGTTGGCACAAATAGGTAATTAATGAAGAAAAGAATTGTCTATATCATACTTGCACTTTCTGGATGCCTAACAGTTTTGATTGGCTATTCTATTTATGATAGTAAGTACAGCAACTCGGCTGTACTGGGTATAGAAAATGTAAAGAAGCTCAAGGATATAGAGATTGGGATGGACTCTCTTACTGTACTTGATATAATGGGAAGACCGAGTGACAGGTATGTTATGAAAGGTGAAACCTTCTATAACTATGAAGTACCACTAGGTTCTTCATATCAGGCTCAAATTGTACTTGATGGTATGGGAAAAGTAACTTACATATCACCTGTTCCTCATGTTGAAGAATAGAAGAAGAAAAACTAATTGTGCCAACACAATGCATGCTCAACCTTCGCTAACGCTTCAGGCTCCGCATGCAAGCGGCCGTTGTACCATAAGTAAAACATAAAATGAAACCAAACTATAGCGATTTAGGACTCTCAACAATCATGGGAGAAGAGCTTAGAAATTTGGTTGAAAAGCAACTTAAAGAGGATTTAAAGAATTACGGTATTTCAAACAAACAACTAAAGTTTGACTGGTCCGACAGCTGCATTGAAGGCCACAGAACTGAATACTTAGACGGTTCTGTAGAGAATTTTTCTGGGATTGTTGTTTATGACAATGAAGATGAAATGGTTGCTGATGGGTGGATGGAGTTTATACATGAACCTAACTTCTTCTTAGTCTACTGGGATTGTGTGACTACTTGGAAGGGAGATAAAAAGATTAATGAAAAGAATTTTGGCTTGCCAGAGCATATTTGGATTCAAATTCCAGAAGGTTTAAGAATTAGGTATAAAGTCGGTCAGTACTAAAGAACCTCATGGTACAACCCTGCCTATAAGTTACGCTTCGGCTTTGCCTCGCACACCTTATTAGGCTAATCCGTTATGCGGCATATTAAAGAACCTAACAACCTTCATCTGCAATGACTTCACCTCTGACTTTTTTCATTCTTGCGATTTTGCTTTTTGTGTTTTCAAATGTCTTCATTCATCACCTGATTATCGGTAAAGCTGAAATAAGGGTAAGAGAATATCTTGAAACCTTAGGATTAAAGCTTATAAGTTTCAAAAGGACTGGCTGGTTTGATAACGGTAATTTCAAGAAAGAAATATTCATAGGTGGCCCTATTAGGAAAAATGGAAATATCAATATGACTCATTATCGAAATATTGACTTCAAGGACTCAGCAGGTAAAATACGAACGTCAACCGTTAAAATAAAATGGCACCTATTTAAAAAGACACGATTTGAATTTATGCCTGACGTTAAAAAATACGCCCCATAACACGGGGTTTAAACTATGCCCGGGCGACGAGAATCTCGTTCCTTTTCTGCTTTTGATTACTTTAGTGCTGGGCGAGGAACAAGTGCTCTTAATCGGGCACAACTTAAACCCTTAGTCGTTATAACCAATTTTAGATACAAAAATGAAATCAAACTTTTTACTTTTAGCCCTATCAATGTTTAGTTTTAGTGCGCTTGCACAGTCAAACGAGCCAGTTCAATCAAAAGAGTTGGTAAGTATGACGAAGCTTGAAATAGGACTCCAAGGAATTGGAGTAGGCTATGAAGTGCCGTTTAGCGATAAGTGGTCTGTAAACCTAAGTGCTGGTTTGGGGGGCGGATACTCTATTGACAAGAACAGCTATGCCAACGGGTTCAACAGTACGTTCATCCTCAAAGAGCCTGTGGCTTATTTTAGGTCTGAGTTCAAATATACCTATAACCGAGATAAAAGAGCTACTAAGTCAAAGTCTTTACTAAACAACGCGGGTAATTACGTTGCCTTTCAGACTAAGTACACCACAGCCAGAGTTTTCGAAAACAACGAGTGGAATCAGCTAAATAATCCCCTGAATAGAACTTTACTGAATGAAGTACATTGGGGCATGCAAAGGCCTCTTGGACAGAAGTTTCTTTATAATCTTCACCTAGGTTTAGGTTATGCAGCTGACTTTGATTTTAAAAATAGCCAAATTTATCCAGCGGCGGGACTTCAATTTGCCTACGTAATTTCTAAAAACAAAAGGTTATAACCATACCCATAAGCCAGCTACGCCGCCTTATGGCTAAGTCCGTTAGCGGTCAGTAAAATCACAATAGAATGTTCTAAAAAAATGAACTGGAGTAAAGTGGACAAGTATGGTGGCGTAGTATTCCTCTGCGCTTTGTTTGGCTACATTATCTATGAAGCATATAGCCAAACATATGAGCTTGCTTACAAAGCTCGCTATACTGTAGGCAAGGTCACGGAGCATTCCAGAAGTGGTCATTTAGTAAAAAAAGTAGATTACAAGTACTTTGTGAATGGTGTGGAATACGAAAGAAGAGAAAACTATCAGGGTGGGGAAATCGGAAAGGAATACTTTGTTAAATATTCTACGCAGACACCAACCTACAGTAACTTATTGCAGGATATGCCTGTGCCTGATAGCATAAAATCTGTCCCACATGAAGGTTGGAAAGAAATGCCTATAAAAGATAAGAATACCAGCCGCTAACACGGCACAGGCTCCATATTCGGCTACGCCTCACTCGCAGCCTGTACTAACCGTTATGCGGCAGCTTAAAAGACGACAACAAACGACATTGACAAAGAAAAAATGAAATCAGAAAATAAACTTGCAGGACTTGGACTTTTGACAGCAATTTCGGCTTCACTTTGCTGTATCACGCCTGTTTTGGCTTTGTTGGCTGGGACAAGTGGACTTGCTTCGACATTTTCTTGGCTTGACCCTTTAAGACCTTATTTAATCGGCTTGACAGTTTTAGTGCTTGGATTTGCTTGGTATCAAAAACTGAAACCACAAAAACAAATAGACTGCAACTGCGACACCAAAGAAAAAACACCATTCATACAGACAAAGAAATTTTTGGGCATCGTGACAGTTTTTGCAGGATTGATGCTTGCTTTTCCAACTTATGCTCACGTTTTCTTTCCAAAGCCAGAAAATAAAACAATCGTAACCGACCAATCAAAAATCCAGAAAGTAGAATTTAAAATTAATGGAATGACTTGTTCAGGTTGCGAAGAACACGTAAACCACGAAGTAAACCAGTTGACAGGTATAATCAAGACGACTGTTTCATACGAGAACAGAAATGCAATCATTGAATTTGATCAAGCTCAAACCGACATCGAAGAAATAGAAAAAGCCATTGAAAAGACAGGCTATTCAGTAACAGATAAGAAAGAAATCAAATGAATATAGTATTACAATCAACAATCACTTGCCCTGACTGTGGATATAAGAAAGAAGAAACAATGCCGACAGATGCTTGCCAATACTTTTACGAGTGTGAGAACTGCAAGAAAGTCTTAAAGCCAAAACAAGGCGACTGTTGTGTTTATTGTAGTTACGGGACAGTAAAATGCCCACCAATCCAAACTGGGACTAATTGCTGTAAATGATAATGACACGACTGACAGAAAAAGAAAGCCGACCGCATAACAGCACCTACAAGAAATTGGCGGTTCAGTGGTTAAAAGAAGCTTTGTGCTTCGTATCAAGTTCAGTGGTGGCAGACAGTTTTCGTCTCCGAAATCGCCAACTTCTTGTAGCTGCAAAACGTTATCTAAAATAGGAAGTTAATGAAGAATATATTATTTGTATTTTTTCTTTTGCTTCTCTCATGTAAGTCAAAGGATAAAGAACTTCTGAGTGAATTTGAGTTTAGAGAGCCTAAGCAAGAACAAGCATTAAGACAAGATACAGTTAATACGAACCCCTTTCTGTTTGCTTTTCGGGAAAGATCTAGACTCGAAAATGGTGATTGGTACAGAGCAAAAGTATTTTTAGTCAATTACTCTATACCCTCGGAATATTCTGATAGCACAGTAGTGAAGTTTCTTCCAGATAGTGCATCCTATGAAGAAGTCTTAAAGAAGGGTGTGAATGCAGTAGTAGTTGGTGATACTGGATATGTTAAGTTCAAAGCCCATCAACAAAGCATCGCAAAAGGAGATTCTGTGTTAAAGCAATGGACTGCAATTTATACTAACCCTGCAATTCCAAATAGGACATACAAGGTATATATGGAGTACTTATTAAAAGGAAAATAAAACTAAACTAGATAACCACACCTTTACCATAGCTACGCCATGGCAAAGCCCAGTCCGTTGTACCATATTTATAAGCATGAAAAACCTGACATTATTGATAGCTATGTTTCTTACAACTGTAGTGGCAACAGCGCAGGTCGCCATCATTCAGGATAAGGACGGGTACACTAATGTCAGGGAGAAGCCGAACGGACAGTCGCCAATCATACACAAACTATACAGCAACGAAGCCTTCTGGTATGATTATGAAGAAGGACATGATATGGACGAATGGGTTCCTGTCTTTATACCTATTAATGCCTTCTCCTTTAGTTCTACGCAGCCCGATTACATCGAAGGATTCATACATAAGTCAAGGCTACAGCCGCTGGATAAGCTAAAGCCCTACCAGGGAACAGATTTTAAATTTGAATATCTTCTGGAGCCTTTTAAGCTCAATAACCGAATTGTGGAAAAGCATGAAGGGAAATGGGTAAAAACAATTGCAGGCAGACCTGTATGGGGAACGGACGGAAACTACCCAAGAACACAAGTAAAAGGAGTCAACGCCGTAGTTGAAGGAAAAAAGGTTGAGATAAACACACCTCTTTACAGCGACATCTACGAATGTACCAACACTTTCAAGGTCTATAAAAGTGGAGATTCTTACATCGTCTACCAATGGAACAGCGATGGAGCAGGTGCTTATCAGGTCGTCTGGGTTTTTACTAAAGATGGACTGAAGCAAAGGCTTGTAGGGTCAATGATATAAAGAAAAACAAGGTACAACCACGCGTATACTTTATGCTTCGGCCGACGGCCTCGCACATCGTCTACACCAGTCCGTTAGCGGTCAGGCTAAAAGAACGCTACGAACTTAAAATAGATATTAAAAAATAAAATAACAGTAAAATGAAAAAGTTTCACCCATTTTTTACCATCGGAACAATTGGAGTAATTGTAATTGCTTGCCTTCATATGTTTTTATCATTAGGTCTATCATTAAGTTCAATCCACACTACGTTTTTTACGTTATATCCAACATTTTTAACCTTTATAATATTAGGTGTTGTCTTTACCGTAAAAAAACAAAAGACACTTGGATAATCAATTTTGTTTAAATCGAATACGGTCGACTACTCTTTCATCAAAAAGAAAGAAATTTAGACGACGGCGGAATTGACCAATGAAACGAAGCCCGAACCGCTAACAAGGTATTGCCAAAATCGGGGCTGAAAGGCTTCGATTGCGCATTTGTACAAGGTTCAACATTAGTTCTTCGATTGAACTTTGTGCTAAAAATCCCCGCCTTCGGCAATACCCAAAACGTTAGCGGTAACTTTGAATTATGAAGAAGGTTCTAAAGCGATTTCATGAGCCATTCAGGGCAGAGATAAAGCATCCTCAAACAAGAGTGATTGAATTTATAGTAAATGAAAAGCTTAAAAAAAGAGGCTTGTTTGATTTCCTTAGTAGCAGCCCGATTGACTTTAGAGAAATTACTATTTCCAATGGCAGCTTAATAATTGATGTTAAGCCTAAGATGCTTAATCCTTTTAGAGGAATGGGTAAAATATTTATAAAGCTGGAAAAAGACGACAATTCCTCTTGGACAAAAGTAGAAGGGGAGATAGTACCTTACAATAACAGGTATATACTTACTGTCTTCTTGTTCTTAAGCTTCTTAACTGTTTGGACAGCTTTTGCCTTTATCATTGATACAAGTATCAATACTTATATTGTAGTAGCGCTGGGGTGGACAATGTTCACGTTTATCTTATACATGCTTCCCTTCTGGTACAGAAGTAGGCTAAGAGAGTATAAAGACTCTTTCTTACTGATTTTGAACAGCAAAACCCTAAAGTAGAAAAGATTCCGCTAACAAAGCACATGAGCAAAGCTGCGGCTACGCCTCGCTCACCTCATGTACGAGTGCCGTTGTGTGCAATAAGAACTATGAAAACAGAGCAGAGTAGACAAGACAGAATACAACATTTGAGAAAGGAACAAGAGCGTAAAGACTACCTTAGCGACTTTTTAGCTTCCCTATCAAATATTGCTGAAAAAAACATTTCTAAGGAATCGGTCTTGTCTCTTGAAGAAGTGAATACTGTGACCAACAGGATTCATTATAGAAACTCGCAGGTTCCAACCTATATCATCAACTTTCCATTCTCGCAAGCTGATAAATTAAGAGAGATATTCTCATGTTTACGGCAGAACTTGAGTGAAGAAAATTGCTATCTAACTTCCTATAGGTTCTACAAGTCTATCATTTTATTGCTCGACTCTTCCTTTATAATAGACAAATTTGAAGAAGTTATAGAGCTTGATGGCAATGCCTTCTACATCTATGACAGAGAAATAGAAAATGGGCTTATGCTGGACAGCAATGAAGAGAACTGGACCGAGAACGGGAAAACAGAATATGTTTGGACTTATGAACTAAGGGTGTGGGGTAAAGAGTGGGTGAATAAGATTCAGGTAGCCTATAACAGCCAAACTTAAAAATTACTTCACACAACCAAGTTCAGCCTTCATGCTCGGCTACGCCTTGCCCATCGGCTGCACAAGCACGTTACCTACCATAGAAATTTAAAGAACTTTGTCTTGAAACAAAGCGTTAATGTAATAACTTTGTAATTACATTAAATTATAGTGCTATGGAAGTATCAATCATCCAAATAGGAAATTCAAAAGGTCTTCGGCTGACCAAGTCTATTCTGGACAGGTATAACATCAAGGATAAAGTTGAGCTTATTTTGGAAAAAGGGCAAATTATCTTAAAGCCTGTTGAGCATCCAAGAAAAGGCTGGGATAAGGCATTTAGGAAAATGCATGAGCACGGTGATGACCAGCTTTTACTGGAAGATGTGTTTGGCGATGAAAGCTTTGACGAATGGAAATAAGCCAGTATGAGATAGTTCTGGTGAATCTGGACCCTACTGTAGGAAGTGAAATACAGAAAACCAGGCCTTGTGTCGTGATATCCCCCAATGAGATTAATCATAACCTAAGAACAGTAGTTATCGCGCCGATGACTACCAAGAGCCGTAGCTATCCTACTCGTGTGAAAGTGAAGCACAACAATCAAGTGGGGTGGGTAGTGATTGACCAGATACGGACTATTGATAAAGTCCGTATTGTCAAAGTTTTAGGCAACCTCAACCCTTCAGAAATAGCTACCTGCAAGAGTGTGATAAAAGAAACCTTCGTGGACTAATAAAAAGAACAACGAATAGGTAACCCGGTGCAGCCGTAACCCTTGCTACGCGGCGGGCTTCGGCTGCACCAGCACGTTATGCGAAATATAATATTGTAGCACCAAGTTGTCGTAAATGCCGAATTCACGCGAAATAGTCATTCTCTATCTTTTCTTTTGCACACTTGTAGTGGGTTCTCTATTGTCGTGTTCGTCAGTAAAAACTGTTAAGTGTGACCTGTTTGCTCCCAAAGAGAATCTTGTTATCAATTTTGTAGACTCAAGTAAGTTCCAGTACAGATATTACAAATTAGATTCTATTATTACCACCGTGTACAGCGAAGGTTGGTATTCAAAACAAAATAACATTTTTACACTTCATTCGCCGCCGCCGCAGAACAAAAACTTTGACGCTAATCTCACCGCTAACACAGATCATAACCTGCAGGGTATTGAAATTAGAGTTCAAACAAATTTGGACAGCATCGAAGCAAAGAAATATAAAACCATTCTTCATTTTGATAATGATAGTGTAAAAGTTCAAGGAGGTAACATTGATACAGTTTTGGTAGGTGTTTATTCACGAACACTACGTATTGAAATCATTCCACCTTTCTTTTATTCCCCAGTTCCTTCTTTCAAAAGCATAACTACAAAAGAACTGTTACTTAATTCATCAGCGAAGACCGCTTATCATATAAATATTCCACTAAGCTTTTATTCGTTTTATTACAAGGACATTGGAGATATACAGGTTAAAGACAAGGGGAAGTACTGGCAGATTCTAAATGACAGTACTCTGATTAAGAAAGGCTGGTCCAATGAAAAGCAATAATTCGCATAACAATAGCTTACCAAAATAGCGGCTGATGTAAGCCATTCAACTATGGGAGTTCTATTATATAACATACCTTTATTCAAGCTGACTTACTGCTATTGCCGCTACTTTGGCAAGCAGTGGAACGTTACCTGTAAGTTAAACAGATGAAAAAGTGGATTGCAATCTTACTTTTAGGGTTGATTTCGTGCAAGCCAACAGAAAATGCTCTGATCGGCAAGTATGAAAGGTATTGGGATTTTGAGAATTACTCTTCTTTGCAGCTGAATCCAGACAACTCGTTTGTACTTAAGGGGCAGGAAGGACTGATTTGGATGAAAACTGCAGGTACTTGGAGAGTAGAAGACAAGTACCTGTACTTAAACAGTTATCCTGCCACTACATTAAATCAACCTTCTACCGTTGTATCGGAAAAGTTTGTAAAAGGTGACTCTATCCTAATTACCGTAGTTGACGATGAAGACAGTTTACTGCCTGGCGTTCCAATTTTGGCATATCTAGAAGGCGACACAGTAGTGGCTGATTATACGAAAGTTGACGGAAGGGTTGTCATTGTAAATCAGCCATTTGATAGTATAGCTGTTAGCTATATTAGCTTTTCTCCCTTCACTTATACTGGTAAAAGTAATTATCTTAAGATCAAGATGGGGAAAGATGAAATAGCACCTTTTAGGATTGAAAATGAGAAGTGGCTAATAAGAGGTAGTTCGTTTCTCGACCCAAGATTTGAAGGTGAGCAGAGGAAGAACAAGTACAAAAAGAAAACCAGCAGGTAACAAAGTATAGCAGATATGCTTCGGCTACGCCTTACAAATCAGCTATACCAGCACGTTACGGGAAATAAAGAATTATAAAAGGGCAATATTTTTTTATAGATTATAGTAACTTTTAAGTTACATTTACTGTTGAAAGTACAGCAGATGGAGAAAATCAGAGAAATCATTGCTTACAAAAACTACTTTGAAGATTTCTTGAAAGAGCAGCCCGTTAAGGTGCAAGACAAAATATTCAAGATTTTGGAAGCGATAGAAACACTTGAGCGAGTGCCTCAGAATTACCTGAAGCACTTGACAGGCACAGACGGACTATACGAAGCACGTGTACAACTTGCTTCGAACATTTGGCGGGTGTTCTGTTTTTTCGACGAAGGCAAACTGGTCATCTTGCTTAACGGCTTTCAGAAGAAAACACAAAAGACACCTAAGAAAGAAATCGATAAGGCACTACAATTAATGGCTGAATATTATGAAGGGAAAAGATAAAGAAAGAGAAGTTAGTTCTTGGGCGGACATCAAGAACAGAGTGTACGGAGTAAAAGGCACAGAGAGACGTGATAACCTTGACAGGGAGTTCGAATCATTCAAAATTGGACTTGAATTGAAAAAGGCCCGTGAAGCTCGACATCTTACCCAACAAGAGTTAGGGGAAATCATTGACAAGAAAAGAACTTACATATCCAGAGTTGAAAATGACGGGAGTAATTTAACCCTCAAAACCTTATTCGATATTGTTGAAAAAGGGTTGGGTGGAAAAGTTAAAATCTCTATTGAGCTTTAAAAGAAGAATTACTACCCCGTAACCCGGTGCAGCCGTAACCCTTTGCTATGCTAAGGGCTTCGGCTGCACAAATCCGTTATGTGTGATTTCAATAGATGATATGCTAAAACGACTTTTCATAGTAAACACGGATGATAGCCGTCCTTGGATCAAAATAATTCTGTGGTGGGAGTTAAGACGAATACTATATAATTTCTTGCTGGTAATTTTCGGCATTTTTGCATTAACAGTTTTGTCACTTATTGTTAAAGACCTTTGGTCATTCTTTTCTCCACCACTTTTCTTTTTAATATGGACAGGAGTTTTCCTGTTTTTAGCAAACGTTTTCTATACCAGTGGTTGGGTTTTTCAGCTATTAGCTCGTAACACATCAAACAGATTTATTAATAAAATAAGACCAAAGGTTTTTATTTACGGGTTGATCTTTTCTTTTGCCATTCAACTGATTCCTTCTTTTGCGACAGGAGTTTATACAATAGTAACAGGCGAAAGAATTAAATCACGTTATGCAGATTTCGCAACTACTAAACCTGTATTCAGCGACATAGTTGGCGAATACAAATTGTCAGATAAAAGTAAAAAGCAACTTGTGTTTCCTGATAGCCTAAGTAATAAAACTGTGATTCGTTTTAACCCTGATAGCACATTTACCCTTGAAAACTTTCCAGACCATGGAATGGCAATGAACTTGACCAGCTATGACATTGTAAGTGCAACAGGTACGTGGAAGATTGCAAAGGATCAAGGCAATTGGGTAATTCCAATGGACTTCGATTTAATTAGAAATGTGAAAACAGGACACATAGATAGTACTGGCTTTTACAACAGCAATGGTTTTAGCATCAATAAAAATGAACCTCCATATGAAATCTATATTACAGTTGGCGATCCTGATAGTTGGGAAGGAGTGACATTACAAAGACAATAAAAAAGGAACCTCACATAACACGGCACAGGCTCCATACTCGGCTTCGCCTCATTCGCAGCCTGTACTATCCGTTGGGGTAAACTTAAAGTATGGAAATAGCTTCAATAATAGTGGTGTTGATAATGGCAGTTGGCCTCATACTAACTGTGATATACCTATTAGGCTATTTGATAAAAAGAAGAAAAGCAAGATTAAGGAATGCAGCAATATCTTTTGCTACTGCGGCCTTATCATTATTCTTACTGATAGTAGCTGAAGAACTGTTCTTCTCTTACAATTTTAAAAATAAGGAAGAAGTTTTAGTTGCTTCCAGAGAAGCACCAATCGGTGGCATTCTACTAAAGCTTTATGAAGACAGTACCTTTGAAATAGGTGTTTTAAGAGAAGTGAAATCAGCTGGGACTTATGTGTTGAAATCAGATACTCTTTTTATTATCCCCACCGATAACTCGAAGCAAAATGGATATACTACCCAAACTTCCTTCATCATAAAAGAAGGATACTTGGAAGAAATAGAAGATACAGGGATAGGATTTTTAGAAATTCACGAGAACAAGCTGAAATAAGAAAAGCTCTCCCCAACACGGCATATAAGCCAAGCTTCGGCTACGCCTTGCTCGCTTTATGTACTAAACGTTAGCCCAAATTTCAAAAAATGAAAAGGCCATTCTTTTATCTCTTTCTTTTGATACTGGGCTGCGGACATAAGCAAAGCACAGGATATATTGCTGCTACCGATGTGGTAAATAAAACCGAAGAACTAAAAAAGGAAAACTTTGGCTGGGTTTCATTGAAAGACAGGGTGCGAGTAGATGGTTACACAAGGATAGACAGTATCATTTTTTGTGGTGAGGTTTCCTGTAATGTAAAGCCTATGACAGGAATAGACACTGCATCATTTCAAGTGTGGGCAGGCTCCGACTATGCCAGAGATAGGGAAAAAGTTTATTATCCAAGGCAGGTTTCCTGCATCGACTACACAGACTGCGGCGTCTGCTACTGCAGCGAATACATAGTTGAGAGTGCCAACCCTAATACTTTCAAGTACCTAAGTAAGGAGTATGCCACCGACGGTTCGAAAGTGTACTTCAGAGGAGAATTAATGGAAGGTGCGGATGGAGCCACATTCAAGGTCATAGACGGACCAGAGTTCTTTTTCTTTGCCACCGACAAAGACAGAGTCTACAAGCATGACCAAATATTTACGGACGCCGACCCGCGCTCCTTCTATCACGACAAGCAGGATGAAAGGAACAATGAATACACATATATTATCAGCGACAAAGACAACAAGTGGGAGTTCACGCCTCCTAATACAATCAAGAAGATAGAAAAGAAAAACTAGGGCTAACAAGGTGCATAATCCATGCTACGGCCGACGGCCTTGCACGCCTCATGCACTAGCCGTTATGGGCAATAAGTAATTATGATAAAATCAAACTTTAAGATACTGGTTCTAATTGGACGGTGCTTCATTTTAGCAATTGGTATCGGAGCATTGATTATGTCTTCATTATTTGTTAACATTCTTGCAAAGGACTTCAACACAGCAGGTTTAGTTGCTTCCCTTGTCTTTTCTATGCTTGCCATGGGATTCATCTATGTAGGTCTTGATGCTGTTAAAGCAATAACTGTTGACCCTAAAAATAAGATTCTGAAAGTGAGCTACCTTGGTATCTATAGTCAAGTAATTAGGCAAGAAGAGATATTAGGATTTGCATTGAGACCTTTCACAAACAAGTTGGGAACCTTCAAGGGAACTTTAGTGCAGACAAGAAAGAATAAGCAGGTACAATTTAGCGAGTTTGACTACCGAAATTACGCTGATTTAGAAGATGGAGTAAAAGAGTTAGCCCCCTTTGATAACAACATCCAGATAAATTACTTTCCTCCTTTGAGCCCCTCCCATTTTTAGGACCTGTCAAAAGTAGAGAATTCGGGTTTAACTATATTATATTCTAACCACTCTTCCGGCGTCATATCACCTAGTGAGCTATGGGGCCGGAAACAGTTATACTCCTGCCGCCAGGCTTCGATCTTCTCTTTGGCGTCCTCCAGGGAGAGGAACCAGTTGGTGTTTAGGCACTCATCTCGAAAACTGCCGTTGAAGGACTCAATAAAGGCGTTATCCGTGGGTTTGCCGGGCCTGGAGAAGTCCAGCGTTACCTTGTTTTCATAAGCCCACCTATCCAGCGCCTTGGAGATAAACTCGCTGCCGTTGTCCACCTGTATACGCTTGGGCAGCTTTTTAGTGTCCTGCCTGATGCGCTCCAAAGCAGCCACCACATCTTCTCCTTTCAGTGACTGTCCCACCTGGATGCCGGGGCATTGGCGGCTATAATTATCCACTACAGTTAAGCAGCGGAATTTCCTGCCGTCAAAGAGCTGATCGGCCACAAAGTCCATACTCCAGCACTCATGGTTACTAGAGAGTTCGGGGCGCTCAATTCGGTGTGCGGCGGCCTTGCTTCTCCTAGGCCGCTTGCTCCTCAGGTTCAGCCCCTCCTCTTTGTAGAGGCTGATGCACGCGCTTATGGTTGTCTCTCCAGCCCTCGCGCCGGAGCAGGATAAAGATGCGCCAGAAGCCATAACGGATTCTCACCTGGGCGATCTCCTGCATCCGCTTCCTGATCACAGAGCTGTCCCTTGCCTTGGAGCGGTAGTACCAGCCCGAGCGGTGGAACAGCACCACCTTACATGCTCTTATGACCGAGATCCGATAATCCTTCTGTAGTTCCAAGGCCAGCCGCTTTACCTGGGCTGGCCTCAGAGCTTTTTTCGCAGCACGTAGCGTGAGCATCTGCTTGTCCAGGCTCAGGTCCGCCACCAGCTGCTTCAGCTGGCGGTGCTCCTCCTCCAACTGACGGAGCCCAGAGCAGTTCACTCACCCCTAAACCACCGTATTTTTTCTTCCAGTTATAGAAGGTGGCATCCGAGATGCCCATCTTGCGGCACACTTCCTCCACCTTAACTCCCGTCTCCGCTTGTTTGATGGCGAAGATGATTTGCGCCTCTGTGAATTTCGATTTTTTCATGGCAATTCGCTTTTGGTTCTATACGATTATTGCCCGTTTTCTCTACTTTACAGCGGTCCGGTTTTTCGGGGGGAGGTCAGGTGGGCAAGGCACCCATGGGCTACGACCAGCTGAAGGTGAACGGCGAGCAGGTGATCAGGCCTAACAAGCAGGGCAAGCTGATCCGGCTGGCTTTTCAGCTGAAGGCAGAGCAGGGCCTCTCCAACACCGATATCATCCAGCGGCTAAAGGCGCAGGGCCTCACGCTCTACAACCAGACGCTCACCAAGATCTTCCGCAACCCCTTTTACTGCGGCCTGATCACCCACGGCCTGCTGGAGGAGGGCGAGGTGGTGGAGGGCCGCCACGAGCCGCTGATCTCGCGTGACACGTTTCTGCGGGTAAACGGGCTGCAGGCCCAGAACGCCCACGGCTATACCCAGGTGAAGGAAGATGAACAGCTGCCGCTTCGCCACCACATCAAGTGCGGCAGCTGCCAAAAGCCGCTCACGGGCTACGAGATGAAGAAAAAGGGCATCCATTACTACAAATGCAACACCAAGGGTTGCTGCCTGAACCGTAACGCCGGCAAAATGCACGAGCTCTACCAGGGGTTGCTCGAAGAATATCAGGTCGATCCAGTATTGCTGCCGCAGGTGCAGGAGATGATGGCGCAGGTGTTCAAACGGCTGAGCCAGGAGCATGAGCAGGAGGAAAAGCGGCTGAAGGGGCAGTCTGCAGAGCTGAAGAAAAAGCTGGAGACCTTGGAGCGGCGCTACGCCTACGGGGAAATCGAAAGGGAGATCTACTCAAAGTTCAGCACGGAGCTGAAGGCGGAGATGCGTGAGATAGAGGTAAACCTGGAAAAACTCTCCGGCCCTTTATCGAACCACAAAATGCTGCTCGAAAACGGGCTGAAAATGATGCTAAGCCTCTCAGGCACATGGGGTAAGGCAGATGTGTCGCAACGGAAGCGGCTGCAGGCACTGGTGTTTCCGGAGGGAGTGCAGTATGACCGCGAAAAGGAGGCTTATCGAACCAACAGAGTAAACTTAATTTATTCGGCCTAGCCGCAGAAATATCGCTGAAAATGAGGAAAAAGAAAGAGGGAAAAGCAGTGGTGAAACTGACTTTTCCCTCTTGGTAGTCCGTAGGGGAATCGAACCCCTGTTACCAGAATGAAAATCTGGTGTCCTAACCCCTAGACGAACGGACCATCTTTCGGTTTTGATGGTGCAAAGATACGGTGGTTTTAGAATTTGCAAAATAAAAGTACGGAATTTTTTCACGCGCTTACGTAAGCAATTCAAGATCAATGTGAAAAAAACATATTGGTTTTCCAATATCGGAGTAGTAACTTCGCAACATCAGTTAACTAATCAAAAATTGAAACTATGTCTAAAATAAAAGTTGCAATTAACGGCTTTGGCCGTATCGGCAGGCTTACTTTTAGAGCGCTACTTGCTAAAGATAATGTAGAGGTAGTGGCTATCAATGACCTTACAGATACTACTACCCTGGCGCATTTGCTTAAGTATGACTCCGTACACGGCAGGTTTAACGGTACGGTAGAAGCATCGCAGAACGGAATTATAGTAAATGGTACTGAAATACAGGTAACAGCAGAGCGTGATCCTAAAAACCTGCCCTGGGGTAAACTTGGGGTAGATGTGGTGCTGGAGTCAACAGGCCGTTTTGTGGATGAGCAAGGTGCAAGCGGTCACATACAGGCGGGTGCCCGTAAAGTGGTGATCTCGGCGCCGGCGAAAGGTAATATCCCAACCGTGGTACTTGGTGTAAACGAAGACATCCTGACAGGCGATGAGACTATCGTGTCAAATGCTTCGTGTACGACCAACTGCCTGGCGCCAATGGCGAAGGTGTTAGATGATGCTTTCGGAATTGAGAAAGGCTATATCACAACTGTACACGCTTATACAGCAGATCAGAACCTGCAGGATGGCCCGCACAAAGATCTGCGCAGAGCTCGTGCTGCTGCTTATTCTATTGTGCCAACTTCTACCGGCGCTGCAAAAGCCGTTGGTTTGGTACTGCCGCACCTGAAGGGTAAACTGGATGGCGTGGCAATGCGAGTTCCTATTCCGGATGGCTCTCTCACGGACCTGACTTGTATCCTGAAGCGTTCGGTTACCAAAGAAGAGATCAATGCTGCCATGAAGCAAGCTGCTGAAGGACCACTGAAAGGTATTCTGGAGTATACAGAAGATCCGATCGTTTCTATCGATATTGTAGGAAATACACATTCTTGTATTTTTGATGCCGAGCTGACTTCTGCCAACGAAACCCTAGTGAAAGTAGTAGGCTGGTACGATAATGAAACTGGTTACTCTAACCGTGCTGCCGACCTGATTGCACGCATCGGCTAAGCACAACATACTTTATTGCAGAAAGCCTATCCCGCAAAGGATAGGCTTTTATTTTGAGCTTACGTATAGCTTTTAAAGTATAGCATACCCCGGATACATTGCACAGTACCTGTTCCTGCGTAGCATACTGCTGAATGAAATGTTGCACCCTTTCCTTCTAAAACCATGAAAAAAATTCTTGTACCTACTGATTTTTCAGAACAAGCCGGTTATGCGTTTGAAGTAGCTATTGCTATTGCGCGTAAAACCGGTGCTGCCATCAAACTTTTGCACATTGTGGAGATGCCGCATACCTCTAACTTCAGTGCTACCGGCGATCTGATGCTGGACGATGGCATGGACCAGGTATACACCATGCAACTGCTCGAGCAGACAAAAGCCCAGATAAGCAAGTTGCTCAGCTCAGTAGAACATGCGGGCGTAGAGGTAGTGCAGGAAGTAGTGGTGGACCAGATAATCAGCAACGTTAAGCGGACGGTGATAGAAGATCAGGTAGACCTGGTGGTGATGGGCTCGAAAGGAGCAAGCGGAATGGAGGAGTTCCTGATTGGCTCTAATACCGAGAAGGTGGTCCGGGCGGCCGATTGTCCGGTATTGACGGTAAAGCATAGCAAACCGGACTTTGAGGTGCGCGAGGTGGTGCTGGCCTCTGACTTTAAGCGCGAGATAGGCTCGGCCATAAGCAAGTTCAAGTACTTCCAGGAGCTGTTCGGTGCCCGGTTGCACCTGGTTTATGTCAACACACCCGGCGGCTTTGAGTCGAGCCACAACCTGCAACTGAAACTGCAGGAGGCGGCAGACAGGTATGGCTTGCAGCACTATACTGTTAATGTATACAACGATGTGGTGGAGGAGGATGGTATTCTGCACTTCGCCCGCGAAATTAAGGCCGACCTGATCATGATGGCAACTCATGGCCGCACAGGGCTGGCCCATTTATTAAGTGGCAGTATAGCCGAGGACCTGGTGAATCATACCGCTATTCCTGTGCTCACCATTCACTTGAAATAGTTATCTAAGTTGATTTGAGGAAAGCCTGGTGCCCATTGCGCCGGGCTTTTTTATTGTGGGGCGGAAAAAGTAAATTTGTGCTGCCGGCTACTTGGCCGCTTTGCTATACATGCATCAACAACCGCTTATTCGCTTTATCATCAATCCTACATCCGGCCCCAGAAGCAGGGTAAACGTGCCGGCACTTATTCATCAGCACCTGGATCACAACAAGTATAGGTATGATATGGTGTATACGGCTTATGCCGGGCATGCTCCGGAACTGGCCCGGCAAGCCGCAGCGGAAGGGTGCGCTATTGTGGTGGCGGTGGGTGGAGATGGTACCGTAAACGAGGTGGCGCAGGGGTTGCTGTATTCTGATACAGCCTTGGCCATACTTCCAAAAGGTTCCGGCAACGGGCTGGCGCGCCACTTGCAGATTCCGTTGCAGGTACGAAGCGCTTTAGAGATAATCAACCTGGGCCACGCCATGCATATTGACAGCGGCAGCATTAATGGGCACCCGTTTTTCACCACCTCCGGTATCGGCTTTGACGCTTACATCAGCTCAGTATTTGCCGGTAACCGCAAGCGGGGGCTTAAAACTTATGTAAAGCTGGTGCTGAAAGAGGTGCGCAAGTATAAACACCTGCCCATAAACCTAAGTATAAACGGAGAAACCTTGTCTACGGACTGCTTTGTGTTGGCTTTTGCCAATGCAGCCCAATATGGCAATAATGCCTACATTGCGCCGCTGGCTGATATACGCGACGGTTTGCTGGATGTGTGTTTGGTGCGGCAGATGAGCCTTTGGAGGGCACTGAACATGAGCTATAGTATGTTAACCAAACGGCTGGCGAGCTCCAATAGTGCCGCGTATTTCAAGAGTGCATCAGTTAAGGTAGAAACAGCGGAGGAGATCATGTACCACGCCGATGGTGAGTATGTAGGAAAGGCTAAAACTTTTGACGTAAGTATGAAACCACTATCGCTGAAAGTGGTGACACCCCAAATGTAAGGAACCATGAAAGATAAAAATAAGAAAGGCCGCCAGGGAATTGTGTATTCTACCAGTTCCGACTTTACCTATTCCTACGAGCAGGAGCACGAAGCTACCACACTACCTCCGCAGCAACAGAACCTGAAAGTGATGCTCGACAAAAAATCGCGGGGTGGCAAGCAGGTGACGCTGGTAGAAGGTTTTGTTGGGACAGACGAGGACCTGAAAGAACTGGGCAAACTGCTGAAAAGTAAATGCGGTGTGGGCGGTTCAGCCAAAGATGGCGAGATCCTGATCCAGGGCGACTTCCGCGACAAAGTACTGCAGGTGCTGCAGGCAGCCGGCTATAAAGCTAAAAAAGCCGGAGGGTGATGCGGCTGCCATACTTCGAAAACAGCGTAGCGCAAGTATAACTTGGGGACTCCGATGCGTTCAGGTCGAAGAATGGCACGTCTGAAGTTTATGGCTATAAACTAGTAGCGCTTAATTAAGTCCCTCAGACTACAATAGGGCGGATCAGAGCTGATGGGTGATGCGCTGCAGATCTTCCGGGGTGTCAATCCCGATAGTTTCATATTCAGTTAGAGCGGTGGTGATGCGGAAGCCGTTCTCCAACCAGCGCAACTGCTCCAGCGATTCTGCCAGCTCCAGCGACGAAGGCGGCAGCTGCGTGATCTGCTCCAGGATATCGGCCCGATAACCATAAATGCCAATGTGTTTGTAATACGTATGCTGCTTGTGCCAAATATCTGCCGGCACGTTGCGGCAGAAGGGGATAGGGCTTCGGCTGAAGTATAAAGCCTCGTTTGCGCTGTTGAGCACAACCTTCGGCGCATTTACATTAAACAGTTCTTCTTCCGATGTTATTTTTTTGACCAGTGTGGCTAGTTGGGTGCCCGGCTGCTCAAAACAGGAGGCAACCAAGTCAATCTGCTCCGGCCGGATAAAAGGCTCATCCCCCTGAATGTTAAGGATGTATTCAAAAGGCTGATCGTAGCGTTGATAGGCTTCAAAGCAGCGGTCGGTGCCGCTCTGGTGGTGCGAAGCGGTCATGACTACTTTGCCACCAAAAGCCTGCACATGCGCCTGTATGCGTGCATCGTCTGTGGCCACTACAACAGTAGCTAAATTAGATTGGCTGGCTTGTTCGTATACACGCTGAATCATGCTTTTGCCGTTGATCGCAACAAGAGGCTTGCCAGGGAAACGGGTGCTGGCGTAGCGGGCCGGTATAATTCCGAGTACTTCCATTGTTTTGAGCTAATTGATGTAGCCGCTGCTGCGGTATAGTTCAAAGTTACACAAGTAGCACAAGTATACCAGCGGTGCCCGGCAGGAATCGTGGCTATTGTATAGCTAAGAGTTGGCTAGCACGTTCTTTCCAGCAACGCTTTTAGGCCTGCTTTAAAGCGCTTTAGCTGCCCGGCCATGCCTTCGGTGTTTACAAAGCGCGTGTTGTGGTCGCTTGCCAGCTCCGTTTCTGGGCGAGTAGGGGTATAATAATATGTAGCAATCGATTTCCGGCTGATGCCTGCCGGTGTTTGCAATAGACTGGGATGGCCATGATACGAAATCTCATTCGTCTCGAAAATAACACAACGGTTAAACGTAGGAGCTATCCGGTCCAGGAGGCGCTTTTGCGACATGTCCCACAGTTCCAGGTGGCCGTTATAGGTGTCTTGCCAATCCTTGTTCAAGTATACCAGCACATTCAGGCGGCGGTGGTACTTTGTTTGCGGATGGACGTTGTAATCGACGTGCACGTTCAGAAAAGCGCCTTGGGTAGACTGGTGCAGGCCACCACCAAAAAGCGCTGGGTCACCGGTCAGCGCTGTGATGCCGGTCAGTTCCTCCAGCCAGGTAAGAAATTTCGGTGCATTCAGTTCGGCAAAAACACAGGCAAACAATGAGCCTTCTGCAAAATCCCGTTGCTGAAATTTATTTTTCTGATCGATGTACGTGGTGCCATCCCAGGTGCCGCTTTTTATGGCCGGATAAGCTGCCAAAATCTCTTCTGCTCTTTCAGATATGAAGAAGTCCTCCAGCACCAAGTAGCGGAATGGCTCTTTGGCATTAAAGGCAGCCGTTAACGCTGCTTGCCGCTTTACCAGCGACACCATATCAATGTACATCATCTGTAAAGTATAAAACTAAGCGTAAAGGAGCTGTCATACCCTAGCCGACCCGTTTTACGCGCAGTGCAAACGTGCTCTGGTCTATCACCTGCACGGCATCGCCTCTTTCAATAAAGCCATCCCGGGCCTGCGCATCATAGAGCGTCTCGTCAATCATCACGCGCCCGGATGGGGCCATGCGGGTGTGGGCGATACCGGTTTTACCGACCAGGTGCGCGGCGGTGTTCGCTGAGCGGTAGCCTTCGGCGCTATGGAAGGTGTTACGCAGCACCACGTGGTTCATGGCTTTGCTGCTCACCAGCCGGTTCCAGGTCAGGGCAATGAGCACCAGGGCCCCCACCATGCCCGCCACCACTGCCAGCATACTTTTCTTCAGCGCATCAGTAGCTACAAAGGTAAAATCTAAATTATGATTATTAAGCATGATGAGCACCAGCGCGACCAGCACGAGCACAATGCCGCTGATGCCCGTAATCCCGAAGCCCGGAATCACGAACACCTCCAGGCAGATCAGGATAAGCCCGATGATGAACAGCAGGATTTCCCAGTTCGCTGCCAGGCCCGTCAGGTAGTAGGGAATCAGGTAAAGCGCCCCGGCTACAAGGGCAGCCAGCAACGGAAAGCCTACGCCCGGCGTCTGCAACTCAAAGTATAAACCGGCCAAAATGACCAGGAGCAGGATGCCGCTGATAAAGGGATTGAGGAAAAAGCTGACAATGGTATCGGCCGTACTGGGCTCATACCGAATCACCTCGGCCTTTTGCAGGTGCAGCTGCTCCAGTACCCCTTCAACGCTGGTGGCGATGCCATCACAGAAGCCATACTTAATGGCCTCTGAAGTGGTGAGCGTCAGCACCTGTCCGGCAGAGAGGGTGCTGTCTACGCTGGCCTCCACCATTGATTCGGCTAAGTGCGGATTGCGGCCATTTGCTTCGGCTGTGGAGCGCATGATGGACCGCATGTAACTCTGGTACTTGCCGGGAGCTGCCGCGCCATCGGCGCCTACCACAGTTGCAGCACCTATGTTGGCGCCTGGGGCCATGTAGATGCTGTCGCAGGCCAGCGAGATGAGCGCACCGGCTGAGGCAGCATTTTTGTTGATGAACACATACACGGGCTTCGGGTACTCCAGAATGCGTTTCCGGATCTCATCGGCATCCTGCAGTGCGCCGCCAAAAGTATCCAGCACCAGCAGCACATAGTCGGCGTTCACGTCGGTAGCCTCCTGCAGCGCAAGCCTGGTGTAGCGGTTGGTACGCGGGTCTATTTCCGACTTTACCTCCATCACAAATACTTTGGGCCGTGATTGCGCAACCGAAATAAAAGGCAGTAGCAGGAGAAAGAATAGACAACAGCGTTGCCAAAAATGCCGGTGCTTTGGTCTGGTTTTCATACATTGCAAGCTGAATTGGCTTTAAGTTACTAAAAAATACGCGCTTATCCTTCCGCTACTCTTTACATACGATTTTGACGCTCCCCTGTGGCGCATCCGCATAGATACGGTAGCAGAACGGCTGGCGCTGGAGGTGCGGGATGCGGAGGTATTGCTGGCCTATTTCTTTGCCTATGACTGCCGCCAGCACAGCCTTTTGCCGCTCCCTATCCCGCAAGCGCTAACCTGGTGGCAGGGGCTGGAGGAGGCTTACGATGGGTTGGTATACCTGCACGGCTATGCAGACCGAAAGTTGGGGCAACACAAAGGGATACGTGCCCTAGAGGCGGCTACCGGTACTTTGAAGTGGGAAGCAACGGAACTAGCCTTCTACGGCTTGTGTGCAGAAGGCTTGCTGGCTTACCCCGCCGCCAGCACCGAACACGCCTATCAACTGCTAAATGCTGCCACCGGCCAGGTTTTGCAGCAAGCTGTAGCACAGGACGCTGCCGTTGCCGTAACCGAAAGCTTTAGCCGCAGCCGGTATGCGGCCTGCCAGTACCCGGTGCTTTACCCGGAAGGCGAGCCATACTTTGCACAAGTGCAGGCGTTTATAGCCGCTCAGTTGGGGACAGAGGCCCTCAAAGCCATCGAATACGTAGAAACAGATGCTGCGCTGGTTGTGAGCTATTATACTGGCGAGGCAGCCGGAAAGCTGGACAATTATTTGGCTGTATTTAACTTTGAAGGTGATTTACAACTTCATGTTTCACTTGGCAGCAGTTTAAGTGGGATAGGTTCGGATACTTTTTTTATCTTTAAGCACAAATTATACTTCATCCGAAACAAGGATGTTTTACAAGTATATTCACTTCTTTTATAGTATATAGTAGCCATGGTAAGAGCCCTTTTCACTGCCCTGTTGGTGGCACCCTTAATAACTGTTTCGGCCCATGGGATGGGGCTTACAGCTGTACGAGATTCGGTAGGGGTGGAGCGTAAGAACGGAAAGCTGTTCGTGCAGCACAAAGTAGAACCGAAAGAAACCCTTTATGCCCTCTCCAGAAAGTATAACGTAGCAGTTAGCCAGATTGAAGAGGCTAACCCAAGTATGGATGCCGGCATCAAAATAGGGCAAATCGTATTGATTCCCCGTAAATATACCGCTCCGGCTGCAAAGCCGAAAGCCACAACTGCTACTGCTTCACCCGCGACAGCCCCAACGGCCAGCAACCGCACCTATACGGTAAGTGAGGCTGGTAACAAGACACACACGGTGCAAACCGGCCAGACGCTCTATGCCATTTCACGCCTGTATGATGTGAGTGTGGACGATCTCAAACGATGGAATAACCTGCCAGACAACAGCATCAGCGTTGGCTCAGAGCTCATTGTGAGCAAAGGAGGCGCTACGCCTACAAAAAAGCCCGTGTATGTGCCGGAAGCGGATGATGAAATAAAAGTAACCAAACCTGCCCCTGAACCAGTTGTGGTAACGGCTTCCACAGCGACAGCGCCGGTGCCTGCCACTACTGCCCCTGCTGCTGCTAAACCGGAGCCTGTAACCGCCAAGACGGAAAGCGACGATGAGGATGCCGCAGGTGAGGGAGTAAAAAAGGTGGTAGAGAGCGGCATGGCCGAGATGATCGATCCAAAAGCTGACACGAACAAATACCTGGCGCTGCACAAATCTGCACCGGTGGGCACAATTATGCAGGTGAAGAATGCCATGAATGGCCAGGTTGTTTATGTGCGCGTAATTGGTAAACTGCCGGACACAGGTGATAACGACAAAGTCCTGGTGCGTATTTCCAAGAAAGCCTATCAGAAGCTCGGCGCTGTAGATCAGAAGTTCCGGGTAGAAGTATCCTATATGCCGTAAGGTTTTCTACGGAAGAGCAAGCGCCTGTGCAGCAATGTACAGGCGCTTTTGTTTTAGCGCAGGAGGGAGCTTGTTTCTGCTTATTTAGGATGCTGAAGCTATCATGCGTGTTCTGCTCTTTATCAGAAAGTTGTATGCTCCAGCTATAGGATTTATACTTCAGCTAAAGCAGTTACAGGCTCCCCTCCTTAGACAAGCGAGAACGCGAGTTTGAAGCTTGCGAGCGCAGCTCTGAGGGGCAGGGGGGGGGTGTACCCGGCACAACAATGCTTATACGCTAAAGAAGCTGCCGGTAAATTCCCACTTAGCGCAGGTGCATCGAAAAAGAGGAGGCTGCTGACAACTCCTCAGTGGCAATAGGTGCTGTTACATGCATAGGATACAACAAATCGCTGCTTCAATTCCGTACTTTACTAGATGAAAGGAGATTTAGCCGCTATCAAAGCGCTGCTCGACAACCGGGTCGAGCAGTATAACCAGCCGGAGTTCATCGTGAACGACCCTGTTTCTATCCCGCACCGTTTCACCCGGAAGCAAGACATTGAAATCAGCGGCTTTTTTGCTTCCATTCTGGCGTGGGGGCAACGTAAAACGATCATCAACAACTGCCTGAAGCTAATGGACCTGATGGATCAAGCACCCTATGAGTTTGTACTGCACCACCAGGAACAGGATTTGCCCCGCTTTTTAGGTTTTAAGCACCGCACGTTCAACGATACAGACCTCTTGTACCTGCTCTACTTTTTTCAGCAGTACTACCGGCAGCACGATAGCCTGGAAATGGCTTTTACAGGTAAAAACAACTTGCTGCAAACCCAGAAGGAGCGGTTGGAGCATTTTCATAACCTGGTGTTTAGCCTGGAAGATGCCCCGCAGCGTACCCGCAAGCACATTGCTACACCGGCCCGCAAATCGGCCTGCAAGCGCCTGAACATGTACCTGCGCTGGATGGTGCGGCAGGATAATGGCGGCGTGGACTTTGGCATCTGGAACACCATCCCCATGCGCGATCTGGTATGTCCCTGCGATGTGCATGTGGAGCGCGTGGCGCGGCGGCTTGGCCTCATTACCCGAATGGGAATGGACTGGCAGACGGCAGAAGAACTGACCAGCCATTTACGCATTTTTGATCCGGCTGATCCGGTGAAGTATGACTATGCGCTGTTTGGCTTAGGGGTAGAGGAGAAGTTTTAAGACTGCCTTGTCTTAGTAATATTCCGGCAAATTAAAACCAAGTATAAGCATCATCTTGCCGCTGTTCTTATGCTTTTTCTCAACCTGATGCTTGTGCCTGCTACTAAAGTATGCGGACAAGTATAACTGCTTTGTAGCCCAGGTATAAGTATACTTGTCTCTGAAAATACTTGTATATGCTAATGCGCCGGTTTCCTTTACAAAACCAGGCGGGAGTACAGCTTTTCCAATGTTTCCTGCGGATCGGTACATAGGCCGGGGTGAACAGGCGAGGTTTGTACGACAGTGCTACGGGTAGCAGCCAGCCACCGGAAACGTGAGGCAATGGGCAGGCTGCCAATCGTGCCACCTTCTTTGCGACCGGCGCAGATGCGCTCAAAAGCGTGGAGGCGCTCCTGCAGTTCCTGCATGTCCAGTTTGTCGGAGAAGGAGCAGAGGCGGCGCTCCTCGAGCTCATATACCGTTTTCAAAAATCCTTTGGCAGCGCAGTATACGATCACCCCAACGTTGACGAACTCTTCCCGTTCTACGCACGGCACCACGCGAATAACGGCGTACTCAAATAAGTGCTTTTCTTGCATGCTGTGCTTCCTTGATAAATAAATCTGAATGTTGGAGCCGGGTTTCGAGGAACAGGCCGTATACCTCCCGCAGTTCCTTGATGGTGTCAAAGGGCGAATCGATATTTTGCAGCCACTCATCCGGAATAAGTGCCACAATGGCCCGGATGTGTTCCGGGGTAAGTATGCTGCGGAATTGCGCATCTACCGCTTCCAGTTCAGAAGCCTGAGGCAGCAACACATGGTCTTTTACCTGTACAAATGGGCGCCGGGCCTGCTCCTCCCAGTTATACCCGCCATGATGGAAGTATAACGAAGCGCCATGGTCGATCAGCCATAACTCCTTGTGCCACATAAGCATGTTGGTGTTGCGGGCTGTGCGGTCTACGTTCATAATCAGGCAATCGAACCACACGATCTGCGAGGCAAGCGTCGCATCCTGGGTGGTAACCAGCGCATCAAACGTAATAGCTCCGGAAAGGTAATGCAGGGCCAGGTTTAGGCCTTCGCTGGCGCGCAGCAGGTCCTGGATTTCCTCATCCGGCTCGGTGCGTCCAAACGCTTCATCCAGCGAAGCAAACACAATTTCCGGAACTTTGAAGCCGAGCAGGCGGGCTACTTCGCCGGCAATCAGCTCGGCAATCAGCGCTTTGATGCCCTGTCCGGCACCCCGAAATTTAAGCACGTACAGAAATTCATCATCAGCTTCAACCAGGGCCGGCAGCGATCCCCCTTCACGCAAAGGGGTCACGTAGCGCGTTACCTCAACTGTCCGGAGCTCCGGTGGCGTATAGTTCATAAGTTGTTCGTGTTCATTCGGCACTTCTGCAACTCCCTGCAAAAGGCAGGTCGATTGGTGGCAAAACACCGGCAAAAGGCGCCTGTAAAAGTAGTAGTTTGTAATTGCACAGGCAAATGGCCGAAGTATAACCTGCCGGCCTGTGTCGTATACTTGTTTGCAGAAATCCCTATACTTGCAGCATTGCTTTACGATCTGTTGCCATAGCCGCGTTTATACAAGAGGGTACAGATCTGATGTAGGATTGGTAGCTACAATTTATACTACACTTAACGAATTAAGCACGCTTTGCCACGTAAAAAGCCCTGCAAAAGAATCTCTGCAGGGCATTCCTAATCTTTATAGAATACGGGTTTATACTTATATCGTCGGTTTGTCGCCTGTCACCTGCACGGTAGAGCCCGACATATAGCTGGAGTCCTGTGAAGCGAGCAGCACATAGATCGGCGCCAACTCGGCGGGTTGTCCTGGTCTGCCCAGCGGCACGTCTTTTCCGAACGACTTTACCTTTTCCTCCGGCATAGTAGACGGAATAAGCGGCGTCCAGATCGGGCCCGGAGCTACGCAGTTGGCACGGATGCCTTTCTCTGCCAGCAGCTGCCCTAAATTGGCTGTAAAGTTCTGAATAGCGCCTTTGGTGGCAGCGTAGGCCAGCAGTGTGGGCGTGGGTTGGTAAGCATTTACGGAGGTGGTGTTTACAATGGTGCTTCCCGGCTGCATGTGCGGTTCGGCTGCTTTGCAGAGGTAAAACATGGCATAAATGTTTGTCCGGAAAGTGCGGTCCCATTCTTCGCTCGGTATTTCCTGCAAAGATTCCCGTGACATCTGAAAGGCAGCATTGTTCACCAGCACATCAATACGGCCAAACTCCTGCACGGCACGCGCTACAATCTGCTTGCAGTGCGCCTCCTCACTGATGTCGCCGGCCACCAGTACCGCTTTCTGCCCGGCTTCCTCTACATACCGTGCGGTTTCTTTCGCATCCTCCTCCTCATTCAGGTAAGCAATCAGCACGTCAGCGCCTTCGCGGGCAAAGGCAATCGCCACGGCACGTCCTATGCCTGAATCGCCACCCGTAATAATAGCTTTGCGCCCCTGCAGTTTGCCGGAGCCGCGGTAGGATTTTTCGCCATGATCTGCTTTCGGGCTCATCTCACGTTCCGTACCCGGCACTTCCTGCTGTTGTTCCGGGAACGGCGGTTGCTGATACTCCTCCTGCGGGTCTTGCATATTCGATTTGTTTTCTTCGCTTGTGTTCATCTGTATAATCGTAAGTGAATTGATTTTCTACCTGTTACAAACGGAAGAATGCTGGCGTGGTTAGCAGAATCAGTGTTATTACGGAGTAGCAGCGAGCAGAACGCCAGTCTGAAAAACGGTTTAAAGCTGCAGGCTAAGTAGGCGCTAAAATTGCCGTGTTCAGCCTTTTGCAACCGCAATCTTCAGCACCACTTTTCGCACCAGCGTTTCTGTTGCCATGGCGGCATGGGCATCATCCGGGTAAAAGATTGTGAAGGAGCCCGCCGGCACGTCAAACCAGTTATTCGTTTTGTCAGAGAAGAAAGCAGCATCCCGCGCATCTAGGTAGGGATCAGTGGGGGCAGCGCACTGGGCAAGGTCTTTCCAGCCCATGTGGTCGGTGCCGGAGATCACGTATTGAATATCAATGTACTTGCGGTGTACCTCCAGCCTGGCATCCTGTGCGGGTGTACCATGGCCTTCTGAGATAATAGCCAACAGGTCTTTGCCAGCGATTTCCTGTACGCCGGTAGGCACTGCCAGTAAGTTTGTGTCCTGCAAAAAGCGGAACGCCTGTTCAAACAAAGGGTGCATACAGGTATAGCGGGCAGCATTAGCAAGTTTATCGAGAACCATTTTGAGTTAGAGAGTTAAAAAGTTAGAAAGTTAAAGAGTTGTTAGTTGATGGGACTTTTTACGGATTTAGAAGTATAGATGGGTGGGGCTTGCCAGGCCATACTTATACTTGTCAATTCGAACAAAATACCCCCCTGCGTATGTTATAAAAATGGCTAATTTTGCTACAAATTAAAAGATAACCATTGATCTATCCAGATAACTTTGAAATAAAGATTGGGTTTGCGCAGGTACGCGAAATGCTCTCGGAGCTTTGCCTGAGTCCGCTTGGTCGCCAATATGTGAGCCGTATGGCTTTCCTCAACCGCCAGGACCTGGTGGAGCGGCTGCTGCAGCAAACCAACGAATTTAAACAACTGCTGGAGGCGGACGCTGAGATTCCGCTGCAGCATTACTTCGATGTAACGGCTTCCCTGGACCGGGCCGCCATTCAGGGCACGTTTCTCGATGTGCAGGCTTTCTATGAGATCAAAATGTCGTTGCGTACGATTCGCGACTCGCTGCGCTTTATTTCCGGCACAGAAGCGGGCACGTATGAAGCGCTGAAAGCCTTGGGCACGGATGTGGTGGTGGAGCGCTCGCTGCTGGCTGCACTTGATAAAGTGATTGATGATGCTGGTGCCGTGCGCGACGATGCTACGCCGGAGTTGCAGCGCCTGAAGCGTGATCTGATTGCACAGCAGGGCATTCTCCGCAAGACAATCTCATCGATAATCCGACATGCTAAAAACGAGGGCTGGACGCCGGGTGATGCTGAGCCGACCATACGGGGCGGGCGTTTGGTGATACCGGTTATTGCCGAGCACAAGCGCCGCATCAAAGGCCTGATTCACGATGAATCGAACACAGGCCAGACAGTTTACATTGAGCCGGATTCTATTTTTGAGCTCAACAACGACATCAAGGACCTGGATAATGCCTACCACCGCGAGCTGGTCCGCATCCTGATAGGGCTCACCAATACGCTACGCCACCATATACCGGAGCTGCGCAAGGCTTACCAGTACCTGGGTCTGCTGGATTTTATCCGGGCAAAAGCCGCTTTTGCCCGCCGTATAGAAGCGGCCAAACCGACGTTGCACAAGTATCCGCAGATCAGCTGGAAGCAGGCATTTCACCCGCTGCTGTACCTGGCGCATAAACAACTAGGCCGCGAGGTGGTACCCATGGACCTGGAGCTGAACCGCGAACAACGCCTCCTGCTGATCTCCGGTCCAAATGCCGGTGGTAAATCGGTGAGTCTGAAAACAGTGGGACTGCTGCAGTACATGCTGCAGTGCGGCCTGTTGATTCCGGTGGCTGACGGCTCTGAAGGCGGTATTTTCCACGACATCTTTATTGATATCGGCGATGAGCAATCCATAGAGAACGACCTGAGTACGTATAGCTCGCACCTCACTAACATGAAAAAGTTTGTGACGGTAGCCGATAACAAAAGCCTGGTGCTGATAGATGAGTTTGGCACGGGCACAGAGCCGGTGCTGGGCGGCGCTATTGCCGAAGCGGTACTACAAACCCTTAACGACAGTAAAGTATATGGTGTGATCACAACGCACTATACTAACCTGAAGAACTTTGCTGAGCGCAATCCGGGCATTGTGAACGGAGCCATGCGCTACGATCATAAACACCTGCAGCCCCTTTACCAATTAGAAATCGGCAAGCCGGGATCTTCTTTCGCCATTGAGATTGCCCGTAAAATTGGCTTGCCGAAGCAGATTGTAGATAAGGCCAGCAGCCTGGTGGGCAAGGACAAGATCCGCTACGACCGCCTGCTGGAAGAGCTGGAAACAGAGAAGCAGGAGCTCGAAAAAAAGCTGCGCGAAGCCACTACCCTGGAGCAGAAGCTGAAGCGAAATGTGAAGGAGTATAACGACCTGAAGAACTTCCTGGAAGAGAGCAAGCAGGACGTGCTGCGCGAAGCCAAAGGGAAAGCCAAACTGTTGCTGAAAGATGCCAATCAAAAGATTGAAGCGACTATTCAGCAGATAAAGCTAAGCCAGGCAGCTAAGGAGCAGACAAAAGAGGCGCGCCGCGAGCTGGAGACCTTTGCCCAGGAAGTGCGTCAGGAAGCGCCGCGGCCGGCACACAAGCGCCTGGTAAGCGGAAGTATAAAGGAAGGCGATACCGTGGCACTGCTGGGGCAGGACTCGGTAGGCCAGGTGGTAAGTATAAAAGGCAAAACGGCGGAGGTGTTGTTTGGCGGCCTGAAGACCATCGTGAAAGTAGACAACCTGGAGCGGGTAGAAGGGCAGGTGGCCACCGCCAGGCAGAAGAAGGCGAAAGTGGCCGAAGCAGCCGAAGGCTATACCCGTGGAATGAACATTACCCAGCGCATGGCAGATTTCGGCAGCACCCTCGACATTCGGGGCGAGTACGCGGAAGACGCCCTGACCAAAGTGATGAACTTCACCGACGAAGCGATCATGCTGGGCATCCCCGAGATCAAGATCATACATGGGCGCGGGAACGGTATTTTGCGCCAGGTGGTGCGCGATTACCTGTACTCGGTGCGGGCAGTAGCCAGTCTGAGCAGTGAAGTGGAAGAACGTGGCGGTGATGGTGCTACGCTGGCAGTGCTCAAGTAAACGGCAGGAAGTATAAACTGAAAGTATAAAAGAAAGGCTCCCAAATATGGGAGCCTTTCTTTTTTGCTATCTCGTGTAGCGGATCTCTACTTTTTCTATTAGCGTTGAGTCATTCGGGTCGTCTCCTAGCAGTTCATCGCCGGTAAATTCCAGGTTCAGCTCCGATGCTGTTAACTTTTTGATAGTTGCGGTGGTCTCGTCGGCTGTTCCTTTTTCAAAAACGATCGCTTGCTCGTTGTTAGCGAATTCCCAGTTTCCGGTTCCGGTGCTATCCCAGAGGGTAGTTGTTACGGTGCCGTTATCATTAAATTTGAAGTTCCAGTCCGATACATCTAATCCAACCAATGCCAGCGTATCGGTATAATCTACGTCATCCAGCAAAATGCTTTTGCCCGTCCATGTTCCGCCCGTTAGCAGCGCCTTATTGCTAGGGGAGGTATCGTTGTCATCATCATCGCTGCCACAGCTGCTAAAGGTTAGCGCAGACAGCGCCATAAACAAGAATGCGAGGTACTGTAATTTTTTCATAGCGCTTGGATTAAGTTGATACATAGGAGTGCAATGAAAATATATACTTGTGTAAGCTGGCGTAAGATGTTATGCAACTTCCTGATAATGCCAAATAGATCAAAACAAAGTGCCAAGATAAAAACCAGCAGGACGAAGGTAAGTGGAAATTTAGTGCCCACTTTTTGTAAGTACAAGACCTTGTACTATTCTCAGCAGTATTAAAACAGCAAAGGCCTCCTTGTGTAAGGAGGCCTTTGCTGTTTTAATACTGCTTGCGTTTTATTGCTTTACAAACCGCAGTTCAACTGCTTGCTTAGTGCCGTCATCCAGGGTGAAAATGGTAGAGACGTCAAAATTATTTTCCGTGAGTCGCGTAACGTCAGAGAGTTCGCCCGGCTCGTTTAAGAATGGGAAGTTCATCTTGGTGTTGTTTTCTTTCAGGTCCCAAAGCCCTTGCTCTGACTGTGTGCTACCGTTATAGTCATACGTGGCGCTATACGTCCTGTCGTCTTTAAAAGTAACTTTAAAGGAGCTAATATCCAGGGCAGTACTGTTGTTGTCTACTTTGTAGCCGTTTAGGTATAAAGCATCTCCTTTCCAGGGATGTGCGGTCAAAAGCTGGTTTTTGTCAGGCGCAACACTGTTATCATCATTGTTATTACAGCTAAACAGTGTAACCAGAAACAGGGCAGCAAATAAATAAGAGAGTAGTCGAAATTTGTTCATGCGCTTAAATCCTATGTTTTATGCGTAAATATAACTGAATTCTTTTGCCGAATGCGTCCTTTTGAAGCGGAGGCGATCAAAGCAAATATAACAGTGGCTGCGGGTTGCAACCACTGTGCTACGGGAGTCTGCTGGTTGGTATGAAAGAACCGGCAGTCTATCCTACCGGTACAAAGCTCATTTCTATTTCTACTGGCTTGCCTTGTGTAAACAGGATGATCAACGTGGGGTCAATGCCTAAAATACTGGAGATCAGTTGCACGCTGCTCTGGCTTAAGGTGGTGCTCAGGTCAAGATCATCTTCGGTTAGTTCAACCACATTCACCTCTCCAAACAGGTCCAGGTTAAGTTTCGATTCATCAGCGTTAAAGCTCCAGGTACCATCCTGCGACTGTTCCTGGCCTTGCACAGTAAATGTAGCAGTATACGTTTTATCGCTTCTGAATGTCAGGTACAGTGTGTTAAAGCTGGCTGCTTTATTTCCTACTCCCGGAATAGCGGCGATGTTAATCTTGTTTACCATTACCTGATCACCCTTCCAGGCATGTGCTGTCAGAATATCAGTTTTGGAAGGTTCAGCATCTTTCTCTTCTTTGTCGCAGGAGCTTAAAAAAGTGAGGGCAAAGAAAGTAAAAAGTACGTAGCGCAGGGTTAGAGTCTTCATAAATCGGAATAAGGGTGTAACTGCACAGTATATCGCAACATAGCCTAATAAAGTTGAGGGGAGCGATATTTATTTTACCGGAGCCGGTAAAGAGCTACAGAATATTAACCTCGGGGTGCAGCCGAATGCCGAATTTTGCATCAACAGACGCTATGATGTCATAGGCCAGCTGGCGCACTTTGTCGCCGGACGCGCCGCCATAGTTCACCAGCACCAGGGCCTGATTTTTATGTACGCCGTAGTTATCGATCACCTTGCCTTTCCAGCCGCACTGCTCAATCAGCCAGCCGGCCGGCACCTTTACCGTTGTGGCCGATACAGGGTAGGAGGGAATGTTGGGGAACTGCGCCTTCAGGTTCTCATACTGCGGGAGCGGTATTTCCGGGTTCTTGAAAAAGCTGCCTGCGTTGCCGATCTGTTTGGGGTCGGGCAGTTTGCTCTGGCGGATGTGGCAAACAGCGGCACTGACGTCCTGTATACTGGGTTGCTGTACCTGCATTTCCTGCAGCGTGCTCTGGATGGCACCATACGAAGTGTTGAGCACATGCTGCTTCTGCAACCGGAAAGTAACGTGTGTTACAATATACTGGCCTTTTTTGTCATTCTTAAAGATGCTCTCCCGGTAGCCAAAATGGCAGGAGGCGTTATCATAGGTATGGACCTCGCCGGTAGGCAGGTGTACAGCTTCGAGCTCATGAAATACATCCTTCAGTTCCACACCATAGGCGCCAATGTTCTGCAGCGGCGCGGCGCCCACCGTACCGGGTATCAGCGACAGGTTCTCAACGCCGCCAAAGTTACTCTCCAGCGCAAAGCGCACAAAGTCGTGCCATACTTCGCCGCCACCGGCTTTTACGTATACATGTTCTTCATCTTCGCGTACCACCGCTATACCCTTAATGCCGTTTTGCAGCACCACGCCATCAAAGTCTTTGGTAAAGAGCAAGTTGCTGCCGCCGCCCAGCACCAGCTTTTCGGCCTGCTGCAACTCCGGCATTTGCAGCAATTGCTGTAGCTCTTCTACACTATTAAAGCGGGCAAAATGGCGGGCGTTTACATCGATGCCAAAGGTATTGTAGGGTTTAAGCGAAACGTCGGACTGTAGGAGCATAGGCGGTTGTTTGGTGCAAAGGTAGCTTTTTGAGTTAGAGAGTTAAAAAGTTAGAGAGTTAAAAAGTTAGAGAGTTAAAAAGTTAGAGAGTTTTGAAGGTAGTGCGTTAAAACGTAAGAGGTTATACTTTGGGGATCATGTTGTCGCCTATAGATAGATATAAATGGATAGTGCTTCACCTTGATACTCAGTACATGTACATTGGAGTTTACCGCTTCTAACGCACCACCTTCACAAATTTCTAACGCAAAGAGTTATCTTTACAGCCTTACGAAGTATAACCTATGGCAAAACAGAACCCAAACGGCAATTTCAACATCACCGTTACTACCCTGGCAGGACTTGAAGAGGTTCTGGCAGCGGAGCTTCAGGCATTGGATATGGAGTATATCAAGGTAGGCCACCGCGCTGTGACCTGCTCCGGCAACCTGCGCCAGCTCTACGAGGCAAACCTCTGGTGCCGCACGGCCATCCGCGTGCTGAAGCCTTTCCGCAGTTTTAAGGCCCGCAATGAGAAAGAGCTTTACGAGCAGGTGCAGAAAACAAATTGGGCTGAGTACATGGACCTGAACCAGACATTTGCCATAGACGCTTCGGTCAGCCATTCTACCTTTGAGCACTCGCTGTTTCTGGCGCAGCTTACCAAAGATGCCATTGTCGACCAGTTCCGGAAAGCCACAGGCGAGCGGCCCTCTGTCGATCGTGTGCGGCCGGATGTGCGCCTGAACCTGCACATGCACGAGAACATCGTCATTCTTTCGCTGGATTCCTCCGGTGACTCGCTCCACCGGCGCGGCTATCGTCTGCAAACAAACGTGGCTCCCTTAAACGAGGTGCTGGCAGCCGGCATCGTCAGCCTGAGCGGCTGGGATAAAAAATCGACATTTGTAGATCCGATGTGCGGCTCTGGCACCTTGCTGATCGAAGCGGCCCTGATGGCACAGAACATTGCGCCGGGCCTTTTCCGCCGCGACCCCTATGGCTTTGAGCTATGGAAAGACTACGATGATAACCTGTTTGAACTGATCTGGAAAACGGCCGAGGCGAAAGTTAAAGATGCGCCACAGGCCCGCATTCTGGGCTACGATATTGATGCAGAATACGTGGCGGCGGCCCAGGGCAACATCGAAAACGCCGGGCTGGAGAAAGTTATTCAAGTAGCGGAAGCCGATTTCTTCCAGACAGCTGCGCCCGCTACGCCTGGAGTGGTTGTGATGAACCCCCCTTACAACGAGCGTATTCAGTCAGATGACATTCACCTGCTTTACAAAAATATTGGCGACACGCTAAAGAACAACTACCAGGGCTACGATGCGTTCGTGTTTACGGGAAATCTGGAAGCTGCTAAAAACATTGGCCTCCGCACGTCGCGCCGCATCCCGCTTTTCAACGGGCCAATCGACTGCCGCCTGTTGAAGTATGAGTTGTACCGCGGAAGCCGAAGAAACAGCGAAGAAGAGTAGAAGACCAGCTGATCAGGTTCAGCGTTCATCTTCTATACTTCCTTATTGAATCATTTTTTAGATTGATTATACTTCAGTAGCAATAAAAAAAGCCCCTGCTTAGACTTGTAAGCAGGGGCTTTTAAATTAACGCATCAGCCAAATGGTGGCTTTTGCTGCTTATTGTATGATGAGCAGTCGTGCGTAGGCCTGCCCGGAAGCAGCCACGGCTCGAATTAAGTATACACCAGGTTTCAGGTTATGCTCCGCGGGCAAGGCAAAGGACATGGCACCTGTCTCGGTAGTATAAACTTCCTTCGAGAGTACCTGCTGGCCTGAAACTACCTCCTGCATTGTGATCTTCACCTTTTCCTTCTGCCCAAAGTGCTGCAACTCTACTTTTATGTGGCTGCCGGTATTTGGGTTAGGATATACCGTTAGTACCGGCTGCTGTTCTTCAGATGCCAATGTGCTGGCAATTTGCTGGCTGGCAGCAAGAGAAGTGGCCGTAGCGGACGGCATCACAATGGTCAGGTAATTAGTCTGGGCGCCAAGGGCCGGACTAGCCATGTTGCCACCCAATTTCACATCCCCGGCCGCAAAGCTTTTGCGGTAGAGCTCCATGGAACTGATGTTGGAATCATCTACGCCCAACATGATCGATTGCTTTTCCCAATCGGCAAGCCAGGCAGGCCGCGCGGTGCCGCGCGGATCATAGGCTACATAGACAGTGGCAGCCTGTGTTACGGTGAAGGAGAGCACCACGGAGCTGGTATCCCGCTTATCATCGTTTGCCGGCTGAATGAGTGAGGCTCCCTGCAGTGCCGTTGGCACGGAGGTGATCTGGTAGCTGCGGTCGGTATACAGCAGTGTATCTACCGCTAGCGTGGCCAGGTGGTAGTGCTTGCCGGAGCTTGCCACAACATTTGTAACAAAAGGGGTAACCGGAGTAGCTGCTAAAGCTGTTTGCGAAACTACTACAAAGTAGTTGTTCTCAGTGCCTGCTGCCGGGCTCGCCTTATTACCGCCTAAGGTTACCACACCCGCCGGGAAGCTCTTGCTGTAGAGGTTCACAGCACTGATTTTCGAATCGTTCACGCCTATTTTTTCACTCAGCTTGGTCCAGCCTGAGAGCCAGGAAGGTAATGCCGAAGCACGCGGATCGTAGGCCACATAGACCGTAGCTGGTTTGGTGAGTTCAAAAGAAAGTAAAGCCGTACTGGTGCTCCACTTGTCATCGTTGGCTGTCCGGATAAGGGAAGCTCCTTCCAGCGGAGCAGGCACCAAAGTGATCTGGTACGTGCGGTCCGTGTACATCTTTTCTCCCACTTGCAGGCTCGCCAAAGTATACGCCTTGCTGGTAGTGGCAGCAAGATTCGTTACAAGCGCTTCGCTTATAGGAGCTACTTTTGCAAGTATAAAGTAGTTGTTTTCGGCGCCGTCTGCCGGGCTGGCCTGGTTTCCGCCCACCAGCACGTTGCCAGCCGGAAACCGCTTGACGTAAACCGTCATTGAGCTGATCTTCGAATCATTCACACCTATCTGGTCGCTGAGTTTCTCCCAATTGGCAAGCCAGGCGGGCAGTACAGTAGCACGAGGATCATAGGCTACATACACCAGTGCGTCCTTCGATACATCAAAGGAAAGCAGGGAGGCGTCCGCATTCCACTTGTCCCCGTTTGCCGTCTGAAGCAGGGTGGCACCTGACAACGAGCCTGGCACCGAGGTAATCTGGTAGCTTCGATCTGTATACATTGGCACGCCAACAGCCATTTCTGCTAAGGTATAGCGCTTGCCGGTACTTGCCGCTATGTTCGTGATCAGGGAGTTCGTGTCGTTATTCTCAGGCGCCTGATCTGTTACGGTAAAGTTTACTGTCAGGGCAGCACCCGCTGTTCCCGTTCCGCTGGAAGCGGAATATGGCGTTGCTTTTAACGTATAACTACCCAATTCAGGTGTCCATTCAAAATAATCGCCTTTCGTGTCATCGCCATACAAAGCATAGGGGGCCATACTTTCGGTAACGCCCCTGGTCTGAGTTCCGGACAGGTCAAACGTAACACTGCCTACTTTAGTGGGGTTGGTATTAGCCCGGATGTTGAAGTTTCGGGTGGGCAGTTCGGCCAGGTTCAGCACAGTACTGTCTGTCAGTGTCAGCAGGCTCTGGTCGTTGTCTGCATTGATCAGTGTCAGGCTGGTTACTTGCTGCGCGGGCGTTTCGGTTGTTTTTGAGAACCGGAGTACTGTGATAGAGGCAGGACCTGCTTCTATTAGGTACTGCGAGGCATCTCCAGGGATCGCTGCTACGGAATCAGCATGTAGCAATGTCGGAGCAGTATCAGCAGTAGACGTGCCCTGGTACGTATAAACATCGGCTTTGCCGGTGCTGTTAAAGTCATTCAACTTCAGGTTAACGGAGTGCGGTGCCGTGTCTTTGTTCAGAAGAAAAACATTCAGCTCCGATCCATTTTTGGAGGCATAGGACACAATATTTGACGTACTGTTTACGGAAACAAGGTTGCTCAACAGGTATTTGCCCCAGAGCGAGAGCGCCTGTCCGTTGGCCTGCAAGCTACCGGTGCTGCTCAAGGCATCAAACACGTTGTTCGGTATTTCTTTGTTATCGACATACCGGGTGTTCCAGAAAAAAGCCAGGTCTAACTTTGGCTGCTTCAGCAGCTGGCCAAGCATATCAAAAGCTACCAGCCCGTGGCCGACATCGTTCTGGTTGAGCCAGCCGGTATCGCTCCAGTCAATCGTGTTAAACTCAGTAGCGATTACTTTGATACGTGCCCTGTCTGTTGCATTTACCACATACTTGTCAATAGCAGCAGAGGCTGTTTTTACATCCTGCACAAAGTTGGGGGTGGAGGTACGGTAATAATCATACCCGGTACTCCAGTTGTAGATCGGGTAGTTGCTTACGCCCAGGTAATCAATCAGTCCCGCAGCTGTGGGGTTGCTCAGGATCGTTTTCCACCAGCTGTCAGCCGATCCGTTGGCCACGATTTTGATCGTCGGATCTTCTTCCTTCATGGCTGTGGCAAACAGCAGGAGGTCGGTCAGGTAGTCGTTTGCTGTAACGGCGCCATTGTAGGCCGCACTATGATATGATTCGTTGCCGATCATCCAGTATTTGATGCCATAATGGTGAGTTACATTCGCGTATCTCACCCATTGTCGTGCCACCATGATCAGGCTGTCGCGGGAAGGAACGCCACCGCAGGTGCCCCCAGTGTTGCGATGTCCATCGCCATTTACAACAATTAGCGGCTGGGTGCCTGTGGCATGCACCATATCCATAAACTCATCAAAGTCAAGGGTAGTGGCTCTCAGGCTTTTGTGATCATCCAGCACAAACCGCGGGTCTTCGTTGGGCCAGTGGCAACCACCCGTTAATGCCAGCGTCGGATTGGCAGTAGTATAAGGGTACTGCCCCCAAATGTAGTTGTCGGACTTTTCGCCTCCCGGGAAGCGCAGGAAACTTACACCCATCTGCTGCAAGGCACTGGTCGTACTTGTGGCAGGTTGCAGGTACGAGTCGTCATCCATTAAATAATCCACATTAATGCCGACAGGGTGGTTCGACACATTTTTGATAATACTGTTCGATTCGACTGTAATGTTTTCCTGGGCCAGTACTACCCGGGTAAACAAGAGCAAAAAGAATACTAAGTATTGTTTTTTCATTTAAAAATAGGTTTTAATTGTGAATATAAAGCAATAAGATTCACCAAACGATATATGTAGATATTCGGTTATGATAATTGTGAATTAACCAAGCAGAGGGAGAGCCTGGTTAGATGTATTTTATAGTACATAACTCATGCAGGTGTGGCTATGATGGCAAAGGATCCCTAAGTATACTGTATTTTTGCATGACAATTATGTTGTGCAGAAAATTTTAAATTTGTCTTAGAATCTTAAATATGTGCCTAAGTAAAGCTACTGCTCCTAGCGTATCGGCGCCTTTGTGAGAAGTAGGCTCTTGTCTACAGGTCAGAAAGTATAAGAAACTGCTTGCCCATGAGTATAGACTAAAACTACATGGCAGCTGTTTGCCAGGGCAAGCGGAGCACGTATGCCCAATAGTGTTGAAGAAGTTTTGCAGAACAAGCCTGAAAAGAGATGTGAATAGAACTGAAAAGTGAGCCTGCTACTGCTTACCGTATCAAGTATAGACAGCTACAGGAGAATAAAGCAAATGGCAACCGCACATACCTGTAAAAGTCAGGTGGAAAGCCTTAGCAGAATTTACAATAGCGAAGTATAACTACTAAAGAAAGCATCGCGACAAGCCCGCAAAGCCTTGAGTTAGCAAAGGGCACTAAGCAGAATAACCCGAACCGGCACTAAAGCTAACTTTGAGTGAATTGACGAAGCATCTGTCCGAATTACCCCATTGGCTATACTTGCGCAGGCTATTTTTCAGGAATAAACAAAGTAAAAGAAAAGGCCTGCTACCGGAATGTAACAGGCATTTTCTTTTACTTTATACTTCGACTACGAAATCCAAGGAATGTTTTTGAAGTTCGGTTTGCGCTTTTCCAGGAAGGCATTGCGTCCTTCTTTGGCTTCTTCGGTCATGTAGGCCAGGCGGGTAGCTTCGCCGGCAAATACCTGCTGCCCTACCATGCCATCGTCTGTGGCGTTAAAAGCAAACTTCAGCATTTTGATCGAAGTAGGGGATTTGGCGAGTATCTCCTGCGCCCAGTCGTAGGCTGTGTCTTCCAGTTCGGCATGGGGGATTACGGCGTTTACCATGCCCATGTCGTAGGCTTCCTGCGCCGAGTAGTTCCGGCCTAAAAAGAAGATCTCGCGGGCGCGTTTCTGGCCTACCATTTTAGCCAGGTATGCCGAGCCATAGCCGCCGTCGAAGCTAGTCACATCGGCATCCGTTTGCTTAAAGATCGCGTGCTCTTTGCTGGCCAGCGTCAGGTCGCAGATTACGTGCAAGCTATGGCCGCCGCCTACAGCCCAGCCCGGTACTACCGCAATCACTACTTTGGGCATAAAGCGGATCAGACGCTGCACCTCCAGTATGTTCAGGCGCGGAATCCCTTCTTCGTCTACGTAGCCCTGGTGGCCGCGAGCGTTCTGGTCGCCGCCACTACAAAAGGCGTACACCCCATCTTTGCTGGAGGGCCCCTCAGCCGACAGCAGCACCACGCCTATACTTGTATCTTCCCGCGCATCCAGAAACGCGTCAAATAGTTCGAAAACTGTTTTGGGGCGGAAGGCATTGCGCACCTCTGGCCGGTTAAAAGCGATACGGGCCACGCCGTCAGCTTTTTTATAGGTTATGTCCTGGTATTCCTTAACGGTTCTCCAATTAGCTTTGCTCATAAGTCAGAATTTATACCCAAAGGTAGTTGATTCTATACTTTGGCTCAAATGGATTTGATGCGGTTTAGCTGAAACAGGAAATGTTCTTAGAAAGAGCAGGCAAGGAAGTATAAGTCCGTACGTTAATCCCCCTAGTGAAGTAGTTTGAGTGTTTTCTGATCTGCTCCCCCTTTAAAGTACTTCTCCAGCACTTTCTGAAAAACAGCATCACCATCGTTCGCTTCATTAAAAAGTGTCATGCTGGATTTGAGCTTTACGTCGTCCGGACTGCCGAAGATCTGGTTAGCAGATTTACCATTTACATTTAATAAAGCCTCAGAAATCTCCCGCAAGCGCTTTCCTAATACCTCGTGCTTTAAATAAGCTGCTGCTTCGGCTTTACTTTTAATGGCGTAGAACTTAGATGTTTCGCTAAAACCCAGCCCTGCCACCTGCGGAAAAATAAACCACATCCAATGGCTTGTTTTTTTTCCACTTCTAATCTCGTTTAGCGCAGCCTGATAAGTGTGTTCCTGCGCCTCTAAAAAACGGTTCAAGTTATAGGTAGTAGACATATTTGAAAGGAGGTTTAGTCAGCTAACGGATAAGTTCAGGCTCAGGATGAAGTATAGCCGAGGCTTGGCTAAGTTGCAGATCTTTTTCTGAGGTGTTAACGGTACTTGTGTAGCAGAATGGCGCAGCGTCAGCAAGCCGTACTGCTAAACTTTGTTGTGCGCAGCTTATTCTTCTTCAGTATCTTGATAAGCTGAATCATCAGAACCTTCTAAAACAGAGAGATACTCACTCCATTCTTGGTCGTCTTCAACTGAAAGTTCTATCGGAAGCCTTTCAAAGTCAGACAAAGCCTCATTTATCCGTCTCCCTGTTTCTGCAATATCACTTGTGTACCAATGCCATTCCTTTTGACTCTGTCCAAGATAAACAAATGCCAAAATTGCTTGCAAGTCGTCTTCTAAAGATTCTACCAAACTGTCTTCAACGCTTCTCATTAACTCCATATCTTCATCACTTGGCATAAGAGAATCGTTGTCCGATTCATAGCCCCAAAGAATTGTCAGCCTTTGGTTATATTTTTTGGTTTCGATGAAGTCATGCAAATAAGGCCTGTATCTTAATAGAAAAGGGGTACCTTCATTTTCGCCCTCTGCACCATTCCAAGTATCCTTCTCTGTTAATAACTGCTTCAAATTTTCCATTTAGACTTTTTAGATTTTGTTTTCTTATGGTAAAGGTTACGCATAACTACCAGGAAAGCGTGAACATACGCTTATCAGCGCCATGTGCGAAGGTGGATGAAAGTTTTTCCTATACTTCATGTAATATAGGATATTTTTTAATTTAGGAATAGTATAAACCAAAAGAGCACCCTGAAAAGGGTGCTCTTTTGGTTTATACTTATACAAGTAATACTTACAACCTTCTGATCTGCGCACCAATCGCATTCAGGCGGCCGTCGATGTTCTGGTAGCCGCGGTCGATTTGTTCGACGTTGTCGATGATGCTACGGCCTTCGGCGGAGAGCGCTGCAATAAGCAGGGCCACGCCGGCGCGAATGTCGGGAGAGGTCATGCGGATGCCGCGTAACGGAATCTGCTTGTTCTGGCCGATAACGGTGGCCCGGTGCGGATCGCAAAGTATGATCTGGGCACCCATGTCGATGAGCTTGTCTACAAAGAACAGGCGGCTCTCGAACATTTTCTGGTGGATGAGTACCGTACCCTTTGCCTGCGTGGCGGTTACCAGCGCTACGCTCAGTAAATCGGGTGTTAGGCCAGGCCAGGTATGGTCCGATACGTTCAGGATGCTGCCATCGATGTAGGTATCTACCTCGTAGTGGTCCTGCGCCGGAATGTAAATGTCATCGCCTCGAAACTCCATTTTCACACCCAAACGCTGGAAAGTATCCGGTATCAGACCCAGTTCCGGTATATGGCAGTTCTTAATGGTGATCTCAGAGCCGGTCATGGCAGCCAGTCCCATAAAAGAGCCGATCTCGATCATGTCGGGCAGCATACGGTGATCAGTGCCGCCGAGTTTTTCAACGCCTTCGATCATGAGCAGGTTAGAGCCCACACCCGTAATCTTCGCACCCATGCGGTTGAGCATACGGCACAGCTGCTGCACATAGGGCTCGCAAGCGGCATTATAGATGGTTGTCATACCTTCAGCCAGCACAGCCGCCATCAGAATGTTGGCCGTTCCGGTTACGGAGGCCTCATCCAGCAGCATGTAAGCACCTTTTAAACCACCATTCGAGGTCACGTTAAAAAAGCTGTCCTGCGAGTCATAGCTGAAAGTGGCGCCCAGCTTTTCGAACCCAATGAAGTGAGTGTCGAGGCGACGACGCCCAATTTTGTCACCACCCGGCTTAGGCATTTTGGCCCGGCCAAAACGTGCCAGCATTGGGCCAACGATCATCACAGAGCCCCTGATAGCACGGCCCTGCTCCACAAACTGCTCGGTGTCCAGGTAGTCGAGGTTTACGTTATCGGCCTGAAAAGTATACGTATCAGGACTCAGGCGCTCCACAGATACGCCCAGATCGCGCAGCAGCTCAATGAGTTTATTGACGTCCCGGATGTCGGGGATATTGGAAATTGTAACGGGCTCGGAGGTGAGCAGCACGGCGCAGAGAATCTGCAGGGCCTCGTTTTTGGCACCCTGCGGAATGATGTCGCCATGTAGCCTGTTACCGCCTATTACTTCGAAAGAAGCCATGTAGTATAGTTACTTATTTCTGTTATTAGAAGAGGATTTCTGGTTGTTTTTGCGATTGTTGCTGCGGTTGTTGTTATCGCCACGGCTCTGTTGCTGGTTACGCGGGTTGTTGTTCTCCTGCTGCTGTGGTTTCACATTCGACTCGAACAGGTTGTTGCTCTCGATAAATTTCAGGTCCATGTTTAGCTTCCCTTTAGACAGCGACTGGATATCACCCAGAATGATATCGTCGGTGATGCTGTCCTTGTTATAAGAGCGGTAAAGGGTTTTCATCAGTTTGCCGATCGAAATGATGGCATTATCCCGCTCTTTCTCGTCTTCGAGCTCTATTGCTTTCTGAATCAGCAGCTCTACGTTGGTGCCGTAGTGCTTAAATCGGGGCGTTACCAGCGCATAATCCATGCGCTGCGGCTTGTCGTTGAGGTACTCCATGGCACTCAACGGGTAAGGCGCATCTACATCCAGCGTAGAGCCGGACATCACATACAGGTGGTTCCAAAGCTTTTGCTGGTAATCCTGCGTATCGCGCAGCTGCGGGTTCAGTTTCGCCATCAGGTTAATCAGCAGCTGAGACAGGCGCGTACGCTCCGCACGGTCTTCTACCTGAGTGATGTAGTTCACCAGGTCCTGCACATTACGGCCATACTCGCGCAGCAACAGGTCTTGTTTAAATGTGGTGGTAGCTTCCATTATAAATCATGTATAATTCAAAATTAGGTAATATATAAGCACCATGTGCTATCATGCGCGATGAAATATATGTGCCGGGCGCAGCATTTCCCGGAGCAGCAGTAGTTTAGGTTCATACTTATACTTTAGCTGGTACGCTACCCAGACATAAACAAAGTATAAATTTGCGGCTACAGGATCTTGCCGGCACCACCACTTTACGCATGTATCTTCAGTTTGGCAAAGCTCAGCAGCAGTGTTTTCTCGCCTACTTCGTCAAATTCAATGATGGCTTTGGTGCTGTTGCCCTGCGTATCCATTTTGGTTACTACGCCGAAACCAAATTTAGGGTGCTCTACCTTCATGCCGGCTGCCAGCGCAGAGGTGTCGCTGGCCTTAAAATCAGCAGGTGGTGTGTAGTTGGCAGCCGACTGCTTGCGCGGCTGTGGCTTCACCAAGTTAGAAATGCTGCTCTTGCGCTCCAACACCCTGTCGAACACACTGCCTGTAGAAACGGCTTCGCCATACTTAAAGTTGAGGTACTTTGGATCGATCTCGTCCAGGAAGCGGCTCTTCTCACAGGAGCGCAGGTTGCCCCACTGGTAGCGGCTGGTGGCGTACGTCAGGTATAATTTTTTCTCGGCCCGCGTAATCGCCACGTAAAACAGGCGGCGTTCTTCCTCCAGGTCGGCGCGGGAGTTCAGCATCATCTGGCTCGGGAAAAGGTTTTCTTCCATCCCCACAATAAACACATTCTTAAACTCCAGGCCTTTAGCCGAGTGGATGGTCATCAGCGTCACGAACTCGCCGTCGTCATCCGCTTTGGTGTCGGCGTCGGTAATCAGCGCAATGTCCTGCAGGAAGGCGGAAAGGCTCTTGTCCTCCTTCTCCGGATCGTCCACATATTCTTTTATACCGTTCAGCAACTCCTGTATGTTCTCGTAACGGGCCAGTCCCTCTACGGTTTTATCCTGGTACAGGTCATCCACAATGCCGGAGTGCTTGGCGACGTGCTTGGCTACTTCAAAAGCATCGTTCTGCTCGGCTAGAACGGCAAAGCTCTTGATCATAATCGAGAAGCTCTCGATGGCCGTGCCCACGCGGTTGCCCAAGAACTGACCGGCATTCTGCACCACCTCCCACACGCTGTGGTTTGTTTCATTGGCCAGCACAAAGATCTTCTGCTCGGTTGTTTCGCCAATGCCGCGCTTGGGGTAGTTGATCACGCGGCGCAACGCCTGTTCATCGTTGGGGTTCACCGTAAGGCGCAGGTATGCGATCAGGTCTTTGATCTCCTTGCGCTGGTAAAACGACAGGCCCCCGATGATCTTATACTTGATGTTCATACGCCGCAGTGCCTCTTCCATGGCCCGTGACTGCGCGTTGGTGCGGTACAGGATGGCAAAATCGTTGTATGAGAAGTGGTTTCCCATTTTCTCCTCAAAGATGGTCGTGGCCACCAGTTTGCCTTCTTCGTTATCAGAGTTAGCTTTGATCACTTCGATCAGCGGCCCCTGTTCATTGTCGGTAAACACATCTTTACGCAGCTGGGCCTGGTTGTTTTTAATCACTGAATTGGCCGCATGCACAATGTTTTTAGTAGAGCGGTAGTTCTGCTCCAGCTTAAACACCTGCAATTCGGGGTAGTCGCGCTCAAAGTTGAGGATGTTCTGGATATCCGCTCCCCGGAAGGCATAGATCGACTGCGCATCGTCGCCCACCACCACAATGTTACGGTTTTGGGCTGCCAGCTTGCGCGTGATCAGGTACTGCGAGTAGTTCGTGTCCTGGTACTCGTCCACCATCACGAACTTAAAGATGTTCTGATACTTGTTCAGTGCATCCGGATGATCTTTGAAGAGCACGTTGGTGTTGAACAGCAGGTCGTCAAAGTCCATGGCGCCAGCACGGAAGCAGCGGTTCTGATACATCTCATATATCTTGCCGATCTTGGGGCGCATAGCAGCTTCGTCGTCTGCCTGGATCACGGCGTCGTTGAGGTATTGCCGCACCGAGATCAGCTTGTTTTTGGCCGAAGAGATGCGGCCCAGCACCACATTTGCCTTGTAGAGTTTGTCGTCCAGGTTCATCTCCTTCACAATGTTGCGAATGAGCGTTTTGGAATCATCAGTGTCGTAAATAGTAAAGCTTTTTGGGTAACCGATCTTCTCTGCTTCGGCCCGTAGAATGCGCGAGAACACCGAGTGAAAGGTGCCCATCCAGATGTTTTTTGCCTCATTGCCGATCACCTTCTGGATGCGGTTGCGCATTTCTTTGGCCGCTTTGTTGGTAAAAGTCAGGGCCAGTATGTTGAAAGGATCCACACCCAGGCTGATCAGGTGGGCAATCCGGTAGGTTAATACCCGTGTTTTGCCTGAGCCGGCACCGGCAATGATCATGGCTGGTCCCTCGGTGTGGAGCACCGCGCCGCGCTGCGACTCATTTAATAAGTTAATATAATCCATTGCTTCTCTCCGCGTGCTTCTTAATTGATATGCAAGTTACAAATACAAATCCGTTTTCAGAACGGTGGGTCCTCACTTTTGCCCATTCAACAGATAAGTGCCAGTATAAGTACTGTAAGATGAACAAGAAGCAGCGGCAAAGCGTTTAGAAGTATGTGTTTTTACAATCGGAAAAGAGGCTTTCTGGTGCTATTTTTGATTTAGAGCCCTGATAGCTGTACTTTTGAAACCGAGAATGAACACTTTATACCGCATTTTGATACCACATACGTTACCTGCCCGCCTGGCTGCTTTGCCAAAGCTTATACTTTTATCGCTGCTACTTACAGCGGGCCACGCCGGTTTTGCGCAAACCAAGCCCGCCAGCAAACCTAAACCAGGGCTGTCTTCCAAAAAAGCGGCGGCTACTACCAAAACCACTGCCGCAAAAAAAACAGCTGCTCCTGCACAGGCACAAACCATAGCCCCGCTACCAGCCGCTAACCTGATCTGGCGCAGCAATGGGGTACAGCAGGGACTGGCGCTGTATACGGCACTTAAGTTTCCGGAGGCCTATGCCAAATTCAAAGAAGCTGCCAGGCAGGGCGACAGTGATGCGCTCTATTTTATCGGGCGTATGCACCAGTACCGCCAGATGAAGTATAAAGGTGTGGTAATCGACACGCTGCAGCAGGTGCAAAATGCCGAGAAATATTTTGCCGCCAATAACGACTCTGCCGCTTACTATTACCAGGCGGCTGTTGACAGTGGCAGTGTGCTGGGGCACCTGGGCCTGGCAGAACTGATGATCCTGCGCACCGAAGATGATAAGCGGCACTTTTTACAACATATGCGCACGGCTGCCATGGAGATTCGGGAGAAGGCTGTGAACGGCGATGCGTTTTGCAACCGCATTCTGGGCAGCATGTATTATACTGGTTTTGGCGAGTTGCAGGACATGGGACTGGCTCTGAATTACCTCAGCCGCGCTGCGCAGAAGAATGATGTGGTGAGCTATACATACCTAGCCAATATGTACCTGGATGGCAAAGGCGTGCAGCAAGACAAGGATAAAGCCGTGGCCTGGTTGAAGAAAGGCGTGGAAGCCGGCGACCGGGAAGCACTGTATACGATGGCGCTGCTTCACGAAGAAGGCACGGTGGGAGAGGTGAACATCCCCGAAGCCCGCAAATTATACCGCCAGGCAGTAGCCAAAGGCAGCGTGAGCGCGTACGAGCAACTTCGCTACATCAACCAGTCTCCTGACCAGAAAGTTGTAATTGCGGCCATTAACCGTGATCCGGATATGCTCCGCCGTGCCATTGCTGCCGGTGGAAATGTGAACACGCTAGCCGAGCCTGACGAGTTTGAAGCTAATCTGCATGGCCGCACCCCTCTGATGCATACCGTCTACATCCCGATGTTGCTTGAAGATTATGGCGTAACGTATGTACCGCAGGTAAGGCTGCAGACGGCCAGTCTGCTGCTAAAGAAAGGAGCAAACGTAAATGCACAAGACAAGGACGGCAAAACCGCACTGCATTATGTAGTGAGCTGCTCACGCATTAAAACGGAATTTTTTGAGCAGGAACAGGTACAGCTGCTTGATACGCTTTTCCAGTACGGCGCCAACCCTAACCTGCAGGACAAAGATGGCAATACGGTACTGGCGCAGGCGCTGCAGGCTACCATCGGGCAGCACATCGGCATTCTGGAGCTGGAAAAACTGTTAGCCTCCGGTGCCAGCCCAAACATTCAGAACAATGCCGGCAAAACGCCGCTGATGCTGGCTTGCGAACTGAAAGCGAACGACGAGATTATACTTGCCCTGGTGCAGGCCGGTGCAGATGTAAAACTGCGCGATAAAACAGATAAAGCGGCTATAGATTACACCAAGCAGGAGAACGTTCAGAATATGCTGCTGGCTGCCGGATCCCCTCAACCAAAGAAACAGTAGTTTTATCTTAAAAGTAAGTAGCTGCTTGTAAGTAGGGATGAAAGCTATACTTGTGCTTCGGGCAAGTATAGCTTTCAGCTTGTTTTTGGCCTGGGTGCTTTTTAAACTATTTTCCCACTACCTTTGTCTGCTTTATACTTACAGGGCAAGTTAAAGCAGTATTTCACCCCTTGTCCTGGTATCCTTTTATTTTATAAAAATGATAGTTCTTCAGAATACCGTCATTAGCGATGACATCCGTGAGAAATTCTTTGTCTGCAATCTCGAAAAGTGCAAGGGTGCCTGCTGCGTGGAAGGGGACCTGGGCGCACCGCTCGAAGGCAGTGAGTTAAATATTCTGGAAGAGAACTACGAAAAGATCAAACCTTACATGTCCGGAGCTGGCAAGCACGCTATAGAAGAGCAGGGGCTGTATGTCATGGATTTTGAAGGCGATTATTCTACCCCCACCATTGGTAACCGCGAGTGTGCTTACGCCATCTACGATGAAAACAAGGTGCTGAAGTGCGCCATTGAGCAGGCCTACAACGACGGGAAGATTGACTGGAAGAAACCTGTTTCCTGCCACTTGTATCCGATCCGCATTACTAAGTATGACGACTTTGAAGCCCTGAACTACGACCGCTGGCACATTTGCAACCCCGCCTGTAGCTTTGGCGAGGACTTGGGCGTGCGCGTTTACCAGTTCCTGAAGGAGCCGCTTATCCGCAAGTATGGCGAAGACTGGTACCAGGAACTGGAGCAAGTAATGGAAGAAGAGGAATTAGGCAAGCAAAGCTAAGCTGTTCTATGCTTTCTCCTTTTAACGGCCTGTAAGTACCACCGTTTCCTTTCTAAGAATATAACCGGGCTTTCCTTCTAGTTGGACTGTTGCTTAGCAGCCTGCAAACTGAAAGAAAAGCCCGGTTAATTAATACCTGCAGCTGGTACAATTCTCTAAATTACTGTATACTTTATACTAGGCAAAGGTATAATTCAGCCCCACCTTAAGCGCTTCTTGATGCATCTATACTGCTACTTATCCACCTGAAATGCACTTTGCACAAGTATTCAGCGTCCGTACGCTTAAGCCAGGCTTATACCTGTTGCAGGTGAAGTATGGCGATCGATCCACCTTCCGGCTTATTATTAAAAACTGGTTTTTAACTTATCCGATAAGGATACTTCTTAAGGTCTGATCTAAATTATGCAGTGCGCTCCAAAAGCATGGTAATAAAGTAAAAGAGCTTCACCATACTTGTGAAGCTCTTTTACTTTAGTCCGGAACAGCAATTGCTGGCTAATCTGACCTGCACCACTCTTACAGGGTACTTTGGTGCTATAATCCGGCCTTTTAGCAGACTTTGCCTATATTTAATAAAATAAAAATTAAACTATGCCGATGACCTGCCGGATTTGTGGTAATTCTCAACAAAATGTACCGTACCAGATACGCGAAATGATGTATGGCCTTCGTACTTCTTTTAGCTATTTTCAGTGTGCCAACTGTGATTGCCTGCAGATAGAAGACATACCCGCTGACCTGGCCCGCTATTACCCGACAGACTACAATGGCTTTGTGCCACCCCGCAAAGAATATTTTAGCGGTATAAAAGGAGCTATCAAACGAAAGCGGTATGAAGGAGCGGTCTTTCAAAGCAGCCACTTCAAACAGGTGCTGAGTGCATTGTTTCCGGTGGCGCCGTACCAGGTGCTCGCACAGGTTCCGCTGAACCGAAACACCCGTATCCTGGACATGGGCTGCGGCACAGGTGCGTTTCTGTATCCTTTGTACCAACTAGGCATGCGGCACGTGATGGGCGCTGATCCATTTATACCTGCCACGATCACTTATCCCAACGGCTACCGCGTGCAAAAGGGCTTTATTAGCGAACTGCAGGGTACCTGGGATATTGTCATTCTCAATCACTCTTTTGAGCACGTGCCGGATCCCTTAGCGACATTGCAAGCGGCCGGGCAGCTATTGGCTCCTGACGGAACCTGCATCATTCGCATCCCTACTGTTTCGTCTTATGCCTGGGAGCACTACCGCACTAACTGGTTTCAATTAGATGCGCCCCGCCACCTTTTCCTGCATTCTGTAAAAAGCATGCACCTGCTAGCCGGACAGGCGGGTTTAACCGTTACGAACGTAGTGTATGATTCCAATGCCTATCAGTTTTTATACAGCGAGCAGTATCGCAAAGATGTTGCGCAACAGGAAAAGCCCGCCCATACTTATTTTAGCTTTTTAGGACGCAAGAAAGACAAGTGGACATACGCCAGGAAAGCTGCTCTCCTTAACCAGCAGAACAGGGGCGACCAGGCGGCCTTTTTCCTAAAAAAGAAAACTGCCCTTAATTCTTAAGCCAGCACATTGTCGTCTAGCCTTTTGCCAGCGTTATTTCTCATAAGTATAAGCGGGACGGTTGCCGGAACTAATGCGGCATTTGTCCCGCTTTTGCATGCTGTGCTTTCAGCAACATGTCTGTTCAAATCCTCTTTTCATTCAGCTACAACTCTTTTCTGAATATTTACCTGTGATGAAGAGCTATTTGTTTCCTTGCATACAGCTGTAGAATAGGTACTTACATAAAAGTGCTTTCCCATCAATACTAAATAAATAAATTTTTTAGAGTCGCTAGCCTGAGTGTCCGCTTCTGAACATATTTTGTTCACAAGTGGACAACTATATGTGGTGTATAATCGCCATAAGGGCTTTTCTGTTGAAATTAGGCACTTTTTAATTTGGCATATCATTTGGATATATCATTAAACCAAGTATAAAATGAACTATGAAGCCGAAGCCAAATATGCTACCTAAGCAGCTAATCTGAGCAGTACTACCTACAGAAATGAGCAACAGGGCCTATGTCTCAGAGGAGCAAATGGCTATACCTTTGTCATGTTCTCAGCAGGCAATTAAATCGCAGTCCGCTGTTTTACACGAATTTTTAACACAATTATACTTTACCTATTTATCCTAAAAACTATGAAGAAGATCATTACCTCCGTTTGCTGCCTAGCAGCTGCTTTTACGCTGGCCCTGCCTTCTCAGGCACAGACCACCGCCAAGCCCAAGTACCTGAATGCCGGTATAGGCATCGGCGCCTACACGGCCGGGGGCCTGCCCGTGGGTGCCTCGCTGGAAGTAGGCCTGAAAAACAACATCTCCGTGGGCGGCTTTGCCGACTACGCCCGCTACGGCTACAAGGCTTATGGCTACAGCTGGCACTACAACTTTCTTTACATTGGGGCTCGCGGCTCTTACCACTTGACCGAGCTGCTGGACAGCAACAGCAAATGGGACCCCTATGCCGGCCTCTCGCTGGGCATGCGCACAGCCTGGTACAGCGACAACCAATCCGACACAGATTATGAGAGCCCCTATGCCGGGGGTGTGTTCCTGGGCATACATGCCGGCAGCCGCTACATGTTCTCCGAGAAGATGGGTGCCTTTGCCGAGCTGGGTTACGGTGTATCAGCCCTGAAATTAGGCGTAACAGCTAAATTTTAATTGCTTTAGAAGTCATTAGTAGATAAAAATCATTTCAAATCCAAACCATACTTTACCATTTTAAAACTTAAAACTATGAAAAGATTATTCCGCTTTCCGCTTACAGCACTTGCTTTGTCACTGAGCCT
>NZ_JBDIZJ010000009.1:0-203159 GCF_039748935.1 Pontibacter chitinilyticus | reverse complement strand
CAGCTTACACTTTCTTGGAGCAGAACAGTAAATTCAAACCTGCCAGAATCAATGCCTAATTTCCGAGTTCACGTTAAAGTTAAGGCCAATAGGTGTTTAAGACTAAGTACTTACAGTTTAGGTTAAAAATAATATAGTAACAAATTAGGACATTCGCCAGCAGAGGCGCAACTGGAGTTAAGTTGAGTATCAACTCGCCGGACATACTTTCACCGCATCATCTTGGTATTGTACCGGCTCCTAAGCTTACTGGTGAACAGCAAGGGCATCTGATAAACCAAGAAAAAAAGATCTTATAAGTATAAAGCCCACTTTACTTCAAGTATACCACACGAAAAACAGGAGCGGCGATGGCATTTCACCGGTTTCCTTCCCACTCGGCATAGAACTGTTCCAGGAAATCCTCCATGTACTGGTGCCGCCGGGTGGCGATCCTTCTGGCAGTAGCCGTGTGCATCCGGTCCTTCAACAGCAGCAGCTTTTCATAAAAATGGTTAATTGTAGGAGCGGTGCTGGCTTTGTAGGCTTCAAACGAATCGTGGAGCACCGGGGCAATATGTGGATTATAGAGCTCCCGGTTCTTATGGCCACCATAGGCAAAAGTGCGGGCAATCCCAATGGCGCCGATCGCATCCAGCCGGTCTGCGTCCTGCACAATGCACCCTTCCAGGCTGCTCATGGCCGACGAGGTGCCCGCCCCCTTAAACGACAGCTCCTGGATGATCAGGCAAACCGCTGCAATTACCTCAGAAGGTACTAGTTGCTGTTCCAGCCATTCCTTTGCCATACGTGGACCGACAGTTTCATCACCATTATGAAATTTGTGGTCGCCGATGTCGTGCAGCAGGGCCGCCAGTTCTACAACATACAGGTCTGCTCCCTTTTCCTGTGCGGCAATGGCTTTGGCGTTGTTCCAGACGCGGTAAATGTGCCACCAGTCATGGCCGGAGCCTTCGCCGGTTAGGAGGTCATGCACGTAGGTTGCCGTTGTGGCGATTACAGTTCCATTGGAAGTCATGGGCGGATGTGCTTGCTTTAGAGCCAAAGCTAGGCATTTTTAAGCGGAAGCTGCAAGTATAAACGGCGGAAACTGCCCGGCTAATAAGGTACTGCTGCGAGTATGGCTGGCTCTTGGCGTTGAGGAATTGTGGCTTTTGTCTCCAGTTGTTCTTCCAGCAGTTCGGCCCAAGTGTACAGGTATAATACCACATCGTCGCGCACATTGTGTTTCAAAAATTTTTGCTGTGCGGGCAGACGTGCCGTAATCGCCGGATGGGAGAGGCGCTCCAGGTGTGCCAGGTCATCGGTGCTAAGCCCCATTTCCAGCATCTGGTCTATGATCTCGTCCAGCGGCAGGCCACTAAGCGGGCAGTAGTCGCGGAGCTGCTCCTGCCAGTTGCCGTGCCGCCGCATGGCTGCCCCATGAATCCGGCCTTTGCTGTAGTGCGTAATGGTTTGGGCCAGGTGGCCGCAGTTGCAGCTACCCATATGGCCCCACTGGTAAGCCGCTCCCTGCGCCAGCCGTTGCGCTGTGTCGCGCAGGACCTGAATCAATTCTTCCGAACTTCTGGCCATGACATTCCTTTCTAATTAATGTTGTTTATTCTGTCTTAGCACTGCTTCTGCTGGTATACCTATAGCAGAAAGCTATTCCTCTTTTCTGTATCCGGCAAGCCTGCCGTCTGGGTTTCAGACAGGCAGCATAAATTGGTAAAAGCTGGAGCATACCTTGGCTACCGACTGACTACCCCGGTCGTTTGCTGCCGTTGAACTGCCATCCTACAGAAAACCGGTTCGCTGCCGGATGGTTTAGCAGGTAACGATGATTATCTTTCCAAAGGCTGAAATTGTTCGTAAGAAGCAATTCTTAACGCAGTGAGTGCTTGCTATCTGAAGGAGGCGATTCCGGGGAAAGGGTATAATTTAAAGACGTAAGCCAGGAATTCTTTCTGCTGGCGTGGCGCTAAACCCGGTAGTTTTTTAACCTACCGGGTTTACTTTACTTCCTGTTCAAGCGACATCAGGAAGTTTTGAAGCTGAGTAGCATTATGATGTAATTCTGGCAGCCCTGGCATAAGCACCCGCTGGTGCCTTGCACTTGTTTCATGAAAGCCGCCGTTTAGAATCACTTTTTACCGACTTCTTTAGTGATGTTAAGTGCTACACCTTAACTATAAACACTAAACAGCACCTTAGTTTTTCCGGTATAGGCTTCTTTTTCCCGAACGCCTTTGTTTACTTTGCCGGGCTACTTAACAAGCTTATAGTATATTTTATGCAGCGTTTTTTTATACCACTTGTTTTTCTTCTGGCAATATTCTATTTTACTTTAGTTAGTTTCCCGGCACAAGCGCAGATCCTGAATATTGAACGCGCCCGCGTGAACCAGGATTCTACCAATTACCTGACCGGAAAGTTCGGCGTAAATTTCTCGATCTATAACCAGAATGCCGGCAAAAACAACCCCAACAACTACCTGCAATTGACCTTCGATGGCAACCTGGCGTATGTATCTGCGCACAACAGCTACCTGCTCATCAACAATTACAACTACCTGCTGGTGAACTTTACCTCCAAAGAGCAGCGAAACACGGTAGCCAGCACGGGCTATTCGCACTTCCGCGTAAATTTTCTTCGGAAACGAAAGTTATCCTATGAAGTATTTGCCCAGCTGCAAGCTGATAAAGCACGGGGACTGAACCTGCGCACCCTGGAAGGCGGCGGGCTTCGGATCGCATTGCTCCGTGAAAAAGATGTGAGCTTGTATGCCGGCACAGGCCTGATGCACGAGCATGAGGAGTGGCAGAACCCGGAGCCGGAAGGGGAGAACATTCAGATCTCAGACCTGCTCAAGAGCACGAATTATGTGAGCGCGAAGGCCAAGTTCAGCGAGGCGGTAGGGGCGGAGGGGATCGTCTATTACCAGTTCGGGTACGACAAAAGTATTGAACGCCTGCGCAACCGGGTAAGCGGCAATGCCTCTCTTGGTGTTAAGCTGAACAGCAGGTTTAAGTTCAGGACAAATTTTACCTGTACCTACGAGGATCGCCCAATCGTGCCGGTGACAAATTTTGTGTATGCCCTCACCAATGGCATCGAAGTGCAGTTTTAGCTCCTGGTCTTAAATTATTTAGTGGAGACAAGTAGAAAGCGAAGATAAATTCATAATTTCACCCCTTCAAAAACAGGTGGCTGTAGCAAAACACTGCTTACCTGTGTTTATCTGAAACGATTAGGAGCATACCAAACGAATGCATAACACCCTGAAAGCGTTTGGGATACTGATCGGAGTGCTGCTTTTCGCCTCCTGTGTACCCCAGAAAAAGCTGATCTTACTGCAGGACAACCCCCAGGTGGCCAACCAGGGCAAAGCAGACGAACTTCTCAAGACCTTTGACCTGAAACCGCAGGTCTATACCCTGAAGCCGGGCGATGTGCTGTCGCTGCGGGTGCAAAGTACGACAGCTAATGAGTACAATTTTCTGAATACCGGCGTAGCTACTTTCGGTGCCACTGATCCTGTATTAGACGGGTATACACTGGACACGGAAGGCAATATCCTGCTTCCTGCTATTGGCAAGGTGAACCTAAGCGGACTGACCATGCCAGAAGCGCGTATCAAAGTAACCGAAGCGCTGCGGCCTTATCTCTCCGACCCGACCGTGAACCTGCGCCTGCTTACCTTCCGGTATACGATCTTGGGGGAAGTAGTTCGCCAGGGACAGTTCACCACTTACCAGGATAACATCAATGTGATGGAAGCCCTTGCCTCGGCTAGTGGCCTGACGCCCTATGCTAAAAGAGACCGCATCAAACTGATCCGCTATGAAAACGGACAGGCCCGGCTCTACACGTTCAGCATCCTGGATGATAATGTGCTGGCCATGCAAAACTTTTACCTGCAGCCGAACGACCTGCTTGTTGTTGATCCTTTGCCGGCCAGAAATATAAAGGAGAACCTCATTGCCAATATTGCTTTAACACTGTCAGTGGTCTCCTCCTTAACTTTAATTATTCAGCGCCTTCTGCAATAAACGAATTACCTCTTGGAAAAGAATACGATAGAACAGCAGGATGCCGGGCTGGATATAAAGCGGCTGTTACATAAGGTCCTCTTATACTGGTACTGGATCGTGGCTTCCGTGGCTGTTGCCCTGCTGATTGCTTTCCTGGTGAACAGGTATACCATTCCGCAATACCAGGTTACCTCCTCCGTTATGATCAACCAACCCGTGGAGGATGGTGCCTCTGCGGCTGCCCTGCTGTACGGTACCGAAGTTTTTCAGGGCTCCAAAGATCTGACAGATGAATCGATCCTGATCAAAACCAAAGCCCTGGTCTTACGAACTTTAGATAAGTTGCACTTTGATGTCACTTATTACCAGCAGGGTAATGTGAAGTTAACGGAGGTATATGGTGCCGCTTCCCCGATACAGCTCAGCTATGATACTGCCGCAACGGTAAAGCCCTATGGCGTTCTGTTTAAAGTAACTGTTCTGGATCAGGACAATTATCAAATCTCAACGGAGAATCCGGGTTGGAATGCTCCTTTCGATGGTAAAAAGTTTACTTTCGGCAAGGTGTATACGGTAAATGGCTTTACATTTAGCTTTAGCAGCAGAATACAGGATGCTTCAGAGGTGAACAATGAGCTGCTTTTCAGGGTGAACGATCTGAAAGGAGTAGCCGGCCAGTATGCGGCTGCCCTGAGTATTTCCCCTTACCCAGGCGGCGCTTCCGCCCTGGTACTGAATATAACTGGACCTACGCCTGCCAAAGAAATCGATTTTCTGAACGCGCATATGCAGACGTACCAGCAGCAGAATCTGGCGATAAAAAATAAAAATGGCAGTAATACCATCAACTTTATTGACGAGCAGTTACAGCAGATCAGCGATTCGCTTGCTTTTGTAGAGGGCCGGTTAGAAACGTTTAAAAAAAGCAATTCCACGCTCGATCTAAGCTCCGATGGCAGCAAAACGGCACAGGAGTTGAAGGCATTAGAAGATACGAAGGCAACGCTCCTGGTGAACGATAAATATTACCAGTACCTGCACACCTACCTGCAACAGGGCAAAGAACAGGAGCAGGTAGTGGCACCGGCTAACTTGGGTATTTCCGACCCTGTACTGAACGGACTAATTGGGCAATTAGTGACCATACAGGGGGAACTGGCTGTCTTGTCTCAGAACGATAACAAGGCTAACCCTATCATTAGCAATGAACTGAAAGTAAAACGGCAGCAGCTTTCCGAGCTGCGCAGCAGCTTACAGGAGAACCTGTCCAGCCTGGAGACTGCCAATAATATTGCTTTACGCGATCTGAACAGCCGGATAGCGACGGCTGCCGGTAAATTACAAGCCTTGCCTACTGCCGAGCGAAAACTGATCAATATTGAGCGGCTGCATAACCTGAGCGAAAATCTATATGTTTTCCTGATGGAGAAGCGGGCAGAGGCTGGCATTGCCATGGCCGCCAATACGTCAGATGTGACTATATTAAGTGAAGCGGTTCGGTCTGCTCAAACGGCTCCTGCCTCTAATAAGAATTATCTGATCGGGTTGATTTTAGGACTGGCTATACCTGTTTCGCTGATATTCCTCAAAGACTTTTTTAATAATAAAGTCAGCACTGTAGAAGAACTGAAGCGATTCACTTCGCTGCCGCTGCTGGGGATGATCGGGCACAACAAGAACGAGCAGTCCAGCCTGATTGACCAGAGTCCTAAATCAGCACTGTCAGAAGCTTTCCGAACCGTCCGTTCTAACCTGCGCTTTATGACAAATGCCCAGCTGAAGACGGGAAAAATATTTGTGATCACGTCCTCTATCAGCGGCGAAGGCAAGACCTTCTCGGCCAAGAACCTGGCCTATATTTTCGCTATCTCCGGGGAACGTACGCTGCTGGTAAATGCGGACATGCGCAAGCCGAACAACAATACGGATTTTGGTGTAAGCAGCAGCCTTGGGCTAAGTAATTACCTGGCAGGCTATGCCACCTTAGAGGAGGTCGTCCATCATACCCTACAGGAAAACCTGCATATCCTGCCCTCCGGCGATATACCACCTAATCCATCCGAGTTATTGCTGAACAGGCGCATGGAGGAACTGGTCGCAGAACTGAAGCAGCGCTATGATTACATCATCATGGATACGCCGCCGGTAGGCCTGCTGTCCGATGGCATGGAACTGATGCAGCTGGCGGATGCCAACATTTTTATGGTACGCCAGGGCTACAGCTTAAAAAGTTTCCTGACCAACATTCAGCAGCAGTACGAAACCGGGAAGATCCGAAATACGGCGATCCTTTTCAACGATGTGGATTTTGCGAAACTGAACTATGGCTATGGGTACGGGTATGGCTACGGCTACTATGCCGAAGATGTGCAGCAAAAGCTCTGGTGGAAGCGCTGGATGTAAGCGAAGCAGCCCTACCGCAGTAGGGGCACCTTCAGGCTAGGTTAAACCTCTAAATAACAGCCGCGAATCTCCAGATTCGTGACATAGGGTAAATGTGAAGGCGCTGTCTTTACTGGTCCGAAAGGACAATACAGCATAAAACGTAAGAGCAAGTACCACATCTGCCTCTGCTCTTTCGTATCTGTGATCCGCTAATGCTCCCACGCCACAGTAGGGAAATTGAACCAAATAAAGGACCAAAGCCTTTGAAACAAGCCGGTACATTGCTTTAAACTAATATGGAAAAGAACGCGAAGATATACATTGCAGGGCACCGCGGTATGGTAGGTTCTGCCATTTGCCGGAAGTTGCAGCAGGACGGCTATACCAACCTGCTGACCCGAACGTCTGCCGAATTAGATCTGCGAAACCAGCAGGCAGTCTTTGACTTTTTTGCCGAAGAGAAACCCGCTTATGTATTCCTGGCGGCGGCAAAAGTGGGCGGCATCCAGGCGAACAACACCTTCCGGGCGGAGTTCCTGTACGACAACCTGCTGATCGAAGCCAACATCATCCATGCGGCTTACAAGGCAGGCGTAACGAAACTACAGTTTCTGGGTTCGTCCTGCATCTACCCCAAGCTGGCCCCCCAGCCGCTGAAAGAAAGTTACCTGCTGATGGGAGAGCTGGAGCCAACGAATGAGCCGTATGCCATTGCCAAGATCGCCGGCATTAAGCTGTGCGAGGCCTACCGCGACCAGTATGGCTGCGACTTTATCAGCGTAATGCCCACCAACCTGTATGGCTACAATGATAATTATGACCTCCATAACTCCCACGTGCTTCCTGCCCTGATTCGCAAGTTCCACGAAGCCAAAGAGGCGAAAGCGGCAGAAGTGGTGGTGTGGGGAACCGGAAGCCCCCGCCGCGAGTTCCTGTTTGCAGACGACTTGGCAGAAGCGTGCGTGTACCTGATGAAAACCTACTCCGGCCGAGAACTGGTGAATGTTGGCACCGGCGAGGATGTCACCATCAAGGAGCTGGCAATGCTTGTAAAAGAGGCAACAGGTTTTGAAGGAAACCTGGTATTCGATACGACCAAACCGGATGGGACGCCCCGCAAGCTGATGGACGTATCAAAGCTGCACAGCCTGGGTTGGCGGCATAAAATTGAATTAAAAGAAGGCATCGCTTTGGCGTATGCCGATTTTAGAAGTAAATTTGTGCAGGCCTAAAAGTCTAAACTAAGATTAACCTGAGCAGCATACGGGAACCAGGAAGTCTCCTGCAGCAAAAGTTCGGGAAAAAAATGACTGAAACAGCGGAGAAAAGTGGAAGGCAGATGAAAAAAACTCCCCTCCTTGGACAAGCGAGAACGCGAGTTTGAAGCTTGCGAGCGTAGCTCTGAGGGGCAGGGGTGGTTGGACCCTTAATTGCTTATTTTTGTCTGAATCAAAATTTCAAGGCTGTAAGGATGAACAGGATTAAAAAGTTGCATCAGCTAAATCCCAACCTGCTTCGGAAGGAATTAAAAATAGTAGAACAGGCAGCTTCCCTTTATAATAAGATTTAGATTTATTGCTATACATATGAAAACAGCCCTTATCACAGGCATTACCGGACAGGACGGCGCTTATTTAGCGGAACTCCTTTTAGAAAAAGGCTACAAAGTGCATGGCCTGAAACGCCGCAGTTCTCTGTTCAACACCGACCGGATCGACCACCTGTACCAGGACCCGCACGAGAAGCACATCCACTTCAAATTGCACTACGGCGACCTGACAGATTCGACCAACATCATCCGGGTAATACAGGAAACGCAGCCAGACGAGATCTATAACCTGGCCGCCATGAGCCATGTGAAGGTCAGCTTCGATACACCGGAGTATACCGCTAATGCCGATGGGCTGGGCACGCTCCGTATCCTGGAGGCCATCCGGATTCTGGGGCTCACAGAAAAGACACGGGTCTATCAGGCCTCTACCTCTGAGCTGTATGGCCTGGTGCAGGCGGTACCGCAGTCCGAAACCACGCCTTTCTACCCGCGTTCGCCTTATGCCGTGGCGAAATTGTACGCTTACTGGATTACAGTGAACTACCGTGAAGCCTATGGCATGTTTGCCTGCAACGGCATCCTGTTTAACCACGAGTCACCGCTGCGGGGCGAGACCTTCGTAACACGCAAGATCACCCGGGCGGCCGCGCGTATTGCGCTCAGTATGCAGGACAAAGTATACCTGGGCAACCTGGATGCCCGCCGCGACTGGGGCCATGCCAAAGATTATGTGGACGCCATGTGGCGCATCCTGCAGCAAGATACGCCTGAAGATTATGTAATCGCTACCGGCGTAACAACGACCGTGCGCGACTTCATCAAAATGAGCTTTGCCGAAGTGGGCATCGAGCTTAATTTTAAAGGCGAGGGGGTAAACGAAAAAGGCTATGTAGCTGCCTGCCATAACCCGGAGTATAAGCTGGAAACAGGCAAAGAGGTGGTCTGTGTCGATGCCAATTATTTCCGCCCGACAGAGGTGGAATTGCTGATCGGGGATGCCACCAAATCCAAAACCAAGCTCGGATGGGTACCGAAGTACGACCTGCAGGCACTCGTGAAAGACATGATGCAAGCGGACGTCGAACTTTTCAAGCGCGACACCTACCTGCTGGAAGGCGGCCACAAAGTGCTCAATTACAATGAATAAAAGTTCCTCAGCCACTCTTTCTGAAAAGCCCCCCTTTGAAGGGGGTAGGGGGATGTTAGCATTCCAATTCCCCTCTTGAGGGTAGGGGGCTAAAATTCCCGCTTTAGATTTGCAATACGCAAGTTTTGAGCTAACGAGAAGGGCGTTTAAGAGGCCAAGGATGGTAGGAATCAACACAACAAAAGAATATACAGGCAGCTAATTTTAGCAATGAGTACCGACACGACAACAGTAAATAAAGAGGCAGCGGCGAAAGCAGTAGACACATCTCCTAAAGGGGGTGCAAACGGTGCAGCCGTAGAGGAAGAAGACTGGACCATAGTTATTAAACCGAGCTCCAGTCTTTTCGATCTACAGCTAAAGGAAGTATGGCGCTACCGCGACCTGTTGCAGATGTTTGTGCGTCGGGATTTTATAGCTGTTTACAAGCAGACCATATTAGGGCCTATTTGGTTCTTCCTCCAACCCCTCTTTACTACTATCACTTTTACGCTTGTATTTGGAAGAATAGCCGGTATAGCTACAGGTGGAGTGCCACATTTGCTTTTTTACATGGCCGGTATTACATGCTGGAACTACTTTTCATCCTGTTTGTCCTCTACTTCCAGTACGTTTACAAGCAATGCGGGCATCTTTGGTAAAGTGTATTTTCCTAGGTTGATTACCCCCCTTTCTATCGTGGTATCCAATATGCTAAAGTTTGGCGTGCAGTTGGGGCTGTTTCTGTTGTTACTTGGCTATTACCTGTTAACCGATGCTAATGTGCAGCCGAACTTTTATGTACTGCTATTACCCTTCCTGGTCATACTGATGGCGGTGCTTGCCCTTGGTTTTGGTATGCTAATTTCAGCTATGACAACCAAGTACCGCGACTTGCAATTTTTGATAGGCTTTGGCGTACAACTGGCTATGTATGCGTCCACCGTCATATATCCTATTTCAGAAATACCAGCTAAGTATAAATATATCATTTTAGCTAACCCTATGTCCAGCATCATTGAAACCTTTCGATATGCTTTCCTGGGATCAGGCACGTTGCCGTGGCTGTACCTTGGTTACACTACAGCTTTTGCTTTGGTGGTTTTTGTTTCCGGAGTTCTGGTTTTTAATAGAGTTCAGAAGTCCTTTATGGATACTGTTTAATGTTTAAGTATGAGTACAACAATTAAAGTTGAGAATCTGTCTAAGCAGTATAGGCTAGGGGAGCTAGGAACAGGTACTATTTCTCATGATATAAACCGCTGGTGGCACAAAGTGCGTGGTAAAGAAGACCCCTACCTGAAGGTAGGAGAAGTAAATGACCGCACTTCCAAAGGCAATAGCGAGTACGTTTGGGTACTGCGGGACATTAATTTTGATGTAAAGCAGGGAGAGGTATTAGGTGTGATTGGTAAGAATGGTGCGGGTAAATCTACTTTGCTAAAATTGCTTTCACGCGTAACAACCCCTACTACAGGCTCCATTAAGGCGAAAGGCCGGATAGCCTCTTTACTGGAGGTAGGTACTGGCTTTCATGATGAATTAACAGGCCGGGAGAACATTTTCCTGAATGGAGCAATACTTGGTATGACCAAAGCTGAGATTAGGTCAAAGCTGGATGAAATCATTGACTTCTCTGGAACGGAACGTTACATTGATACGCCTGTTAAACGCTACTCTTCGGGTATGCGCGTACGTTTGGCTTTTGCAGTGGCGGCTCACCTGGAGCCGGAAATACTGATAGTAGATGAAGTGCTGGCTGTGGGTGACGCTGAATTCCAGAACAAAGCCATCGGTAAGATGCAGGAGGTGAGCCAAGGGGGAGGCAGAACGGTTTTGTTCGTCAGTCATAGCATGGCCGCCATCAATAAACTTTGCACAAGCTGCGTACTTTTAGACAAAGGCACTGTTAATTTTATAGGTGCTACGGACGAAGCAGTTGCCCGGTATTTGGCTTCACCGAACAGGCAAACAGCAATGGCAACATTTCCTGCTTCTCTTTCAGAAGCTTATTATGAAAGCTTTTCAGTTATTCCGGGTGATTCTGACTTGCCAAATCATGAAGTAGATGTTAGGGCTTCTTTCAAGATAAAGTGCAAGTATATTATAAAGAAAAACTTCCCTGGTTTAACGGTATCCTTTTCTGTATTTAACTCAAATGGTTCAAAAGTTTTTTACTGCCCTCATACGAATGACAGATCAGGAGAATTTGAAGCAGAAGTAACTATACCAGGTATGTTTCTTGTTCCAGGACGTTATTATATAAGTGCAGGAATACATATTCCTAATATTCAAATGTTTGATCTAAAGGAAGAAGCTTTAGGATTCGAAATTGTTGAAACAGGTTCTAAACATAGTAACTTGGCAGGAAGAGACATTGGCTCTGTGATTGTCAATTATGATTGGACAGTTAAACATTTAAACCATTAGTATACCTATTCTTATATGAGTTCTACCATAGCACTTTTAGATCCTTCTTTAGAGGACCAAAAAGGGACTTTATCTAATAACTTGGGTGATGTTATTATTTATGAATCTGTATCAAACATCATAAAAGAACTATTCCCGAATGATGAAATCATCAGAATATCAACCCATGATTATTTAGAGCCTAAACATAAAAGACTAATTAAGGATAGCAAATATGCTTTTATTGGGGGCAGTAATTTACTTTCGTCGGACTTAAAAACATATAACCAATGGAAAGTAAGCCGGAGTCGATTTTATTACTATTTACCAGGATTAAGTAATTTGATTTTATTAGGTGTAGGATGGTGGCAGTATCAACATAACCCCACTTTCACAACCAAGTTCTTTTATAGTTCAGTTTTATCAGGCAAACGATTTCATTCAGTCAGAGACGGATACACGCTCGATAAAATGAAGAAAATGGGTATAAATAATACGCTTAACACTAGTTGTATTACTTCCTGGAAATTACAAGGCTTAGAAGTAAATAAAAGAAAAATTAATAAAAGCTGTTTATTTACTCTTACAGACTATAATCAGAACCCTGAACTCGATAACAAGCTAATAGATCTGTTAGTAAATTTTTATACCAATGGAATTCATTATTTTCCTCAAGGCAGTAGAGATGAGGAATACATAAAAACTTTAGACTCCTATAAAAAGAATAAAAGCATTATAAAAATTATTAACAGGTCTAACGAGTCTTTTTATGATATGCTCTCACAAGATGTAGATTATATAGGCACAAGGCTACATGGGGGCGTAAAGTGCCTTCAGCGAAATATGGATGCTCTAATTATCGCCGTTGATAATCGCGCACTGGAAATAAGTAAGGACATTAACTTACCTGTTGTCAAAAGGGATGATTTTGAAAGTATAATTGCGTGGATTGAAGGTAAGCAGTTGTTTTCTCCTATCAACTTACCATTAGAATCTATAGCGAAATGGAAAAGCCAGTTTAATGGATAGGCGATCTATAATCTGTTTTACTAATAGACTTAAATATGCTGAGTATATTTTTGATTCATTCATAATAGCATGAAGGTCTTACACGTATCCACTTCCGCTCGAGGAGGTGCGGGAATTGCGGCGATGAGGCTGCACAAGGGCTTACTTGCAGCTGATGTCAATTCAAAGTTCTTATCATTAGATAGTTCTACAGCCTATTTAGCTAAGATCCCTAGACCTCGGTTATCTATTCTTAAACGAGTATTGAATCGCTCAAAAAACGAGCTTAAAAATCTCGGGATTTACGAAAGAAAAACAACAAAAGAAGTTGTAAAAACAGAGGGTAACTATGAAATTTTCTCTTCTCCGGTTACAGAGTATGATATTACACTTCATCCAGATTACCAGGAAGCAGATATTATACATTTGCACTGGGTCGCAAACTTTTTAGATTACCCGAGCTTTTTCAGGAAAAATAAAAAGCCAGTTGTGTGGACCTTGCACGATATGAATCCTTTCCAAGGTGGATTTCACTACTTGGGCGATAAACAGCGGAACCAACAACTTTATGACCTTGAAGAGAATTATAGAAATGTTAAAAGAGAAGCATTAAGCCATGCACAGGACGTACATATCGTTTGCCTCTCAAATTGGCTTTTGCAAGAATCTCAGAAAAGCGAAGTGCTAGGATCATTCCCGCACCACCTAATTCCAAATGGAATCAATTTAGAGATATTTAGGCCCCTTGATAAATTTTTTTCAAGAGAAGTCTTCCGTTTACCTCAGGACAAAACAATAATTTTATTTATAAGCGATAACGTCAATAACTATAGAAAAGGATTTGATTTACTTCTTGAAGTAATTGGTAACTTAAAAGAACGTACTGATGTCGTTTTTTGTGCTGTAGGAGCAAAAGATAAAGCAGAAGAAGCATACGATAGCCAAATATTTTTTATCGAATCTATTAGAGATGAACATCTTTTAGCATTGCTTTATTCTGCAGCCGACGCGTTTGTACTTCCCAGTCGTGAAGATAATTTGCCGAATGTTATGTTAGAAGCTATGGCTTGTGGATTACCTGTTATTTCAACTCCCGTAGGAGGAATGTTAGATGTCATTAAAAACAACAGGAATGGAATAACTTCAAAGAGCTTTTCTGTTAAACATCTACAAGAAGCTATTCTAAGCTATACCTATAATAAGGAATCTTTTATAGTTGAAACTATTAGGAATGAAATTAACCAGAATTATTCTTCCGAAAAACAGGTTATGAATTATGTAAAATTATACGATAATATCCTTTGTAATTCAGGCATGAGTTAATAGTTCCCATTCTATTATGTTTGGTATTCTTCTCTAACATCATAAAATTATAGTATATCGAAAATAAGGATAAGCTCTTATATTTAAATATGAAGTTAAGTATTATCACAATCAACTATAATAATGCGTGTGGATTAGAGAAAACCTTTGATAGTGTTTTCTCGCAGTCTTTTAAAGAGTTTGAATATATTGTAATTGATGGTGGATCCTCTGATGGTAGTGCTGAAATCATTCGAGAGTATACAGAGCGCTTATCTTATTGGGTAAGTGAGAAAGACAAAGGAATATATAATGCAATGAATAAAGGTGTTACTAAAGCATCTAGTGATTATTTGTTCTTTCTGAACTCAGGAGATTTTTTAATTGATCCTGACATTATGTATTCTATGTTAAAATATTTGGATGGTACAGATATAGTATATGGTAATCTTTTAATCCAGGAATCTGATAAACAGTGGGAAAAGAAGTATCCTGCATCTCCTACCTTTGATTATTTCATTAAGCATACGATTCCTCACTCAGGAGGAGCTTTTATAAAAAAAAGTTTATTTGACAAAGTAGGTTTGTATGATGAAAGGCTAAAAATATCATCTGATTGGAAGTTCTATGTAGAAGCTATTTGCAAGCAGAATGCATCTATCAAATATGTTGATAAAGCAGTCTCAGTCTTTGCTTTTGATGGTATTAGTTCGGAAGCTGGAAGTTGGGATATCGTTTTAAAAGAAAGGAGAGAGGTGTTACAAAAAGAATATAGTCGTTTCTATCAGGATTATGAAGAATACAATAGCATGAAAGGACGTTACAAAGCTTTAGCTAATTCCCGATTTATGAGATTGTATTTGAAAATTAAATCAATGTTTTCATTCAAATTTTAGCATTGAACAATCTATTCCGTTAGTACTAGTATGTCGTCCTTACTCCCGTTGATATCCATCATAACTCCATGTTTTAACCATGGGAAATACATCCAGGAAACTGTTGATAGCATTAGAAATTATAACTGGAAAATCCCGATAGAACATATAATTGTTAATGATGGCTCAACTGACTCTGGAACTCTTAATGAGTTGAACAAATTAAAAAGGCAGGACATTATTGTTATTGATCAGAAGAATGGGGGGCCAAGTGCAGCTAGAAATACTGGTATAAAAGCTGCAAGAGGTAAGTATATTCTTCCGGTAGATGCTGATAATAAAATTTTCCCTTCGGTTTTTGAGAAAGCTTACGATTTGCTGGAGCAGGACAGTACTTTATCAGTCGTTTATACGGATGTAGAGCATATTGGGGAGAAAGAAGGTGTTTGGAAAGTTGGCAAACTAAAGGAACTGTCGCTATTAAACCGAAATCAAATTGATACTTGTGCTCTTATAAAAAAAGGGGACTTAATTGAAGTAGGAGGCTACGACGAAGATATACCCTTCAGAGGAAATGAAGATTGGGAACTCTGGCTAAGAATGATGTTTAATAATAAGAAGTTCTATTACCTTGAAGAAGTAGGATTTCAATATCGCACTCTAAGTAATTCATTGTCTCGCACAGACTCTGGTCCTAATCATGCAGTTAATAAAGATTATATAGTTGCTAAACATCAGGCGGCTTATGCTGCATATGCTTTAAAAGCAATTGAAAAATTGACTCAATATGAAAAAAGGCAACAATATATAAGGGAAAATAGGATAAGAAACATCGTTAAGATTCTTTTCAACAAACCTATCCTATAAAATTGAACATTTCCCTCTGGATAAGCATTTAAAAATGAGAATCTTTGTTGTAATTGTTACCTACAATGGTAGGAAGTGGATAGAACACTGTATTGGCCGGTTAAAGGAATCACAGGTGAGCGTGACTCCTATTGTAATAGATAATTTATCTACTGATGAAACTGTAGTCTTTATTCAAGAACATTACCCTGAAGTATTACTTATAAAAAATCATATTAATGCAGGATTTGGTAAAGCCAATAATATCGGAATTCTAAAGGCAATTGAATTACAAGCTGATTATATATTTTTATTGAATCAAGATGCATGGATAGAACCTGATACTATTAGATTATTAGTAGAGGAGCTGCAAAGGAACTCAGCCTTTGGCTTGGCAAGTCCTGTACACTATAACGGGAATGGAACTAAGCTTGACTTCAATTTTTCATACTACATCAATCCAATCGATACTCCGGAATTGATTTCGGATACCTTTTTAAATAAAAGAAAGTGCATTTATAAAACGAAATTTGTTAATGCTGCAGCTTGGTTATTGTCTGTAGAATGTATAAAAAAGGTGGGGCTATTTGATCCATTATTCCCCCACTATGGCGAAGATTGGGATTATATTAATAGAATACATTATCACGGATTTAAAGTTGGTATAGTACCTGAAGCAACCATTTATCACGATAGGGATAGTTCTAACTATGTTCTTAATCAGAAAAGGTTATTCGTTGATAAACTTATACAATTGAAAAACGTTGAAGCATCTTTTTCTTTCAATGTATTAAATCTGTTTGTGTCTTCTACGAATTCCATGATAAAGCTATTAATGTTTAGACAATTCAGAAAGTTTAAAGATGAATTTTTGACTTTTAGTTTTGCAATTAAAAAGTTACATTCTATTAAACGTTCATATAATATATCAAGAAAGGTAGGAAGCTATCTTAAATATTGATGATCTCAATTATCACTCCAAATTACAATCGTGCAGATTTAATAAAAGAAGCTGCTAACTCTATATTTAAACAGTCAAGCAAGGATTGGGAATGGATAATAGTAGATGATGGTAGTACAGATAACAGTTGGCAATTTCTTCAAACCTTGTCTTCCAAAGATGCGCGTGTAAAGGTCTACCAACGAGATCGTCTTCCCAAGGGCGCTCCAACATGCAGGAATATTGGCATTGACAAAAGCATAGGAGAATACCTTATTTTTCTTGATTCTGATGATCTGTTAGCTTCATTTTGTATTGAACAACGTCTCAAAGCTGCACAGGAACATCCAGATACAGATATGCTGATTTTTCCAATGCTGTTGTTTCGTGATCATCCTGACGATACCAGATTGCTATGGAATATTGATAAAGAAATGGATGATGCCACCAGAGTTATGATTGGGGATGCGATTTGCCAGACAACAGGCCCTTTATGGAGAAGACAAACATTGATCAACATTGGTAAATGGGATGAGGAACTGTTGCTATGGCAAGATGTGGAGCTTCATTTAAGAGCTTTTATGAATAAAGTTTCATACAAAAAATTGATGAATTTATCTCCCGATATCTTTATCAGGCTTTCAGATGTTAGTATTTCTAGAACAGGCTTCAACTCTCTTCCTAAAATCAAAAGCAGGATTAAAGTTTTTAAAAGCTCCTTAAAATTAGCGATAGAGGTAGGTACTCAGGAAATGTATAATAAAGGTCTTGGACAGATGGGGTTTGATCTTATTTGTAGCACCATCTTCAATAATCATATCAAAGAAGCTAAGGAGTTACTCAACTATGAGCATAGATATAATCTGTTTTCTACATCTGATAAAAGTAAATTAAAATTATATTATTGGGCAAAGAGGCTGAAATTGTACAAGCTACCATTGTTACAAAAGTTAGCAGTTCGCCCAACTAGTAATCGTTTTCTTGGTAGTACCAATACATTAGGTAATATAAAATATACAGAGGAAATAAAAATTTGAAAGACAACATTCTTGTTTCAGTTGTTATCCCGACTAAAAACGGCGCTTCAACTATCTTTAAATGCCTGAACGCAATTTCGGAACAAACGCTCAAAAAGTTAGAGGTAATATTGATAGACTCTGGGAGCACAGATAATACCTTGGCTATTGCTGCTCAGTTCAACTTTGTGCGAATTATTGAAATCTTGCCTCATACATTTAATCACGGCCTTACAAGGAACTTAGGAGCGTCTGAAGCAAAAGGGAAATTTGTACTACTAACAGTACAGGATGCGTATGCTAGTAGTAACGATTGGATAGAAAAGATGTTAAACCATTTTCTTCATGACAAGGAAGTAGTTGGGGTATGCGGACAGCAAATTGTACCTCATGATCCTGATAAGAATCCACATGAATGGTTCAGGTCCTTTAGCGAGCCTATTCCCAAAGTAGTAGAGGTTAAAGACAGGCAGAAGCTTGCAGCCATGTTACCTGTTGAATTACATAGCCTTTGTGGCTGGGACAATGTAAATGCCATGTACAGGAAGAGTATTCTCTTAGAATATCCTTTTGAAGAAGTTAGCTTCGGAGAAGACATGAGATGGATTAAACGTGTAGTGCTAGATGGGAAAAAAGTTGTATACGACTATAGTTGCAGGGTTTACCATTATCATCACGGTACCTATAATTATATATATAAGAGGACTTTAACGGTTTTATACCACACCTACAAGAATTTTGGGTATCTTCGAAAACTGAGATATCCCACTGCTGAATACTTGAAAGTAATCTATAGGAACTTTAAATATAGAGTTAGCCCTTTATGGATAACCTTCAACTGGAGAAGAATGAATGCAGCAACAAAGGCTTATAGAGATGCTGCACGCTATTTGAGGATGGGTGAGGATGCTTTAGACAAATTTCATGATGAAGAGTGCGGAAGGCCGCCTCAAGGACAACAAAATATTAAGAGGTAGTTATAATACACATTTTTCAATGCAGTACAGTCCATTAGTTAGCGTCTTGATGACTTCCTATAATCGGGAAAAATACATTACAGAAGCAATAGAAAGTATGTTAAAATCTACATATTCTAATTTTGAATTGATCATTGTAGATGACCAATCTAAAGATGGAACTGTAGAAATTGCTAAAACTTATGCTGCAAAAGATAAACGTATAAAGGTTTATGTAAATGAGCAAAACCTTGGGGATTACCCAAACCGTAATAAGGCTGCATCATACGCCATAGGAAAGTATATCAAATACTTAGATTCAGATGATCTTATTTACCCGCATGGCTTAGATGTCATGGTAAGGTCGATGGAAGTTTTCCCGCATGCTGGGTATGGATTGAGTTCAAGTCCTGATCATAACAAATCTTACCCTGCATGTGTTTTTCCTAGAGAGGCATATTTAGAACATTTCTTCAAAGGGTATGCTCATTTCAATCGATCTCCAGGTTCATCTATCATTAGGACAGAAGCCTTCCATAAAGTAGGAGGATTCTCGGGCAAAAGAATGATTGGTGACTATGAAATGTGGTTTAAACTTTCTCAAGAGCATTCTCTTGTTAAGTTTCCGCGAGATTTGGTATGGCATCGTTCACATGAAGATCAGGAATCAAAAAGTGATTATTCTAAACAATATGCTATATTAAGGCAAAATGTGTTGAAAGAAGCATTAGCTTCAGAAAAGTGCCCTTTAACATTAGAAGAAGTAGCGAAAGTTTACAAGCATTTGCAAAGGAATGCAAGAAATCAGAAAGTGCTAAGTACAGCAAAAAGAATAAAAAAGCTTTTTGAATAAGCCTAGAATAGTCGATATCTACTAAAAAGTCTTTAATATTTTGCTAAAAGTAGCCATTGTTGTTCATCGATTTCCGCAATTGTCGGAAACATTCATTATAAATCAGATTACAGCATTACTTGATGCTGGTGTTGATGTACAAATTTTCTCTTATTACCGCCCTGATCCAAGACAAAAGCTTCATCCGCAATTTATTAAATACAAGTTGCAGGAACGAGTACACTATGGGGTATACCTTCCAATTAACAGCTTAAAAAAGTATGTAGGTTTTCTGCAGATGTTGCTGCAAATTGTAATAAAACGAAATAAACTTACATTTCTCAATAGTTTAAATTACTTTAAATTTGGAAATAAAGCTTTAAATCTGCAGTATTTCTATCGAGCTTCGCTCTTTGCAGAACTTAACAATTTTGATATCATTCACTGTCATTTTGGTCCTATTGGTGATGATATGGTCCAACTTAAAAGAATGGGTATACTAGTTGGAAAAATTATTACTTCTTTCCATGGTTATGACTACCAATTACCTGACATTTTAAGAGAATACCAAAACTTCAACTCACTCTTTACTTCTGGTAATGGCTTTATTGCAAATTCTAAATTCACTTATGAATGTTTGATTGCATTAGGATGTGATCCTGCAAAATTAACAGTTATACCTGTCAGTGCTTCTTCTGAAATTTTTGATAAACAAAATAATAACAGAAGCAAAGCCAATGAGAGTTTCAATATCCTTACTGTAGCTCGTTTGGAGGAAGTTAAAGGAATTGAGTATGCGTTAAGAGCGACACACAAGTTAGTTTTTGAACATTCGTTAGATATTACATATCAAATAATAGGTAGTGGATCACTTGATCTGGAGCTTAAGAAGCTCACTGAGGAATTAAGTTTAACAGCAAGAGTAAATTTTCTTGGATCAAAGCCACAGGATGAAGTGCTGGAAGCTATGTTAAATTCACACGTCTTTCTATTAAGTAGTGTTACCACGAAAGAAGGAGCATCGGAGGCACAGGGTTTAGTTCTATTAGAGGCGCAGTCTGCAAGCTTGCCAGTTGTAGCCAGTAGGTCAGGTGGCATACCTGATAGCTTAATTGATGGTGAAACAGGTTTTCTTGTGCCTGAGAGAGATGATGAGGAAATTGCTTCAGCTATATTAAAACTATACAACAGTCTAAGTCTAAGAAGAAATATGGGGGAGAAAGGAAAATTTTTTGTAAAGGAAAACTTTGATCAAAATAAATTAGGTAAAAGAATGTTGTCCTATTATAAGAACATTCTAAGACTTCATTAACATTGCTATTCTTAAAATATAAGTTCGAATGAGTTTAGTTTCTGTAATCATTCCTAATTATAATGGTGCAAAATATATTAGTGAGTGTCTAAACAGCTGCCTTAATCAAGGTGAAAGTATTAAGGAAATAATAGTTATAGATGATAATTCTATAGATGAAAGTTGGATGCTTTTAACAAAGTATGTAAATCAATACCCTAAATTAATAAACCTATTTAAGAACAAGGGTAAAGGTGCATGCAGGGCTCGGAACTATGGCTTCGAACTTAGTACTGGAGATTATATCTTGTGGCTTGACTCAGATGACTTTTTAGACACAAATAACCTGCAAGCGCAGTTAAAAAGCTTAGAAATTGCAGGGGAAGACGCGATTTCATTTTCAAAAACAACTCATTTATATCAGTACCTTGATGGCAGTGAAAGAAGAGTGGTTGATGAAGGACCCTGTTATACCTCTTCTGAAAACCCTGCCGAATTCTTGCTAACTCTGTGGGGCAGTAAAGATATGGTAGGAGGTACGATTGCAAATAGTGCTTGGCTTGTTTCCAGAAAAATTGCTGAGTGTGCTGGCCCCTGGAATGAGCAGTTGTTAAGGGATCAGGATGGGGAGTTTTTTGCCAGAGCAGTATTGTGCAGCAGTAAAGTAATTTATACTCCATCCGCAAACACTTTTTATAGGAAGATTGAAAAAGGCACCAGTATTACAAAAACCAGCAATGAGGCATATTATCGTTCAGAATTAGATGCATTACATTTAAAGCACTCTTACCTCTTAAAACATAGAAATGAAGATGCTTTTAAGAAGGCATTCTCTAAGCAGTATTTTACATTGGCAGTAGGCTATTATCCGAAACATATGAACCTATACCAGGATGCCTGGGATGCTTATATGCAATATAACTTAGAAGTTCCTGTTCCTGTGCTTGGGGGAAGAGCCGTGGAAGTATTTAAAAGGGCTTTGGGGTGGAGGCTTACTAAAAGAATTAAATATTTGTTATCAAACCTTTATAATTAAGCTTTTCTTTTGCCTCATGCGCATCCTCTTTCTTACCACAGCCAACCTCACAACTAATCCCCGCTTACTGAAGGAAGTAAAGCTTGCACTAGAAAATAGATATACTCCGACTGTTGTTCTTTTTGATTTTGATAACTGGACAACTGAAATAGAAGAAGGATTGCGTAAGTCGTTACCAAGAGTAGATTTTATTGCCATTACTGCGACACGGGAAGCATTTCGAAGCTGGCTTTTAGCTTCAGGGTTGCAAGTCCTATTACGAAAACTGCACAGGCTTCTGCCCTTTCCTTTAAGACTGTGTGCATTTGCCTCTGATAAGAGGAGCTTTCTCCTAGAATCGAATATAAAGCACCTGCCTAATAAATTCGATTTAGTTATAAGCCACAATTTAGGAGCGCTTTATCCCGCATATTCCTTTGCTGCGCAGCATAAGATTCCCTTTGCCTCTGACATAGAAGATTTCCACCCGGGCGAGACGATAGCTACAGATGCCAGACATGAGGTGGCAAGGCGTGAAACCTTAATGAAAGAGCTGTTACCAAAAGCTACCTACATCAGTTATGCCAGTCCGCTCATCGGAAAAGCTGCCACAGATCTGGTGCCGGGCCTACAAAAGCAAAATCATTTTCTCATTAATAACGCTTTCTCAGAAACTGAGTTCCTAAAGCCAGCACAGTATTCTGGTGAGAAGATTCGCTTTGTCTGGTTTTCCCAAAATATAGCAACGGGCAGAGGCTTGGAAATTGTTGTACCTGTTCTATTCAAGTATAGAGATGATGTACAACTGACATTAATAGGTAATCTTGTGCCATCCTTTTATGAAAGCTTTTTAAAGAAATTTGATGAATTAATAGTGTATACCAAACCGTTTCCACAAGAGGCGTTACATCAAGAACTTTCGAGGTTTGATATAGGACTAGCTTTAGAGTTAAAGTCAGCGGATTCTAATCGGGATATTTGCCTGACAAATAAAATCTTTGCATATGCACAGGCTGGTTTATTTATATTAGCAACAGACACAAAAGCACAAGAACTTTTTATTCGTCAAAATCCTCAGCTAGGAGTTACCTTTGGGCAATCAAGTAAAGCTTTCGAAGAGAGAGTTAAGTGTATGATAGACCAGAAAGAAGAAATCTTATCCAACAAGATGCAGCGATTTGTGACAGGGAGTAAATTGGCTTGGGAGGGAGAAGCTGTAAAACTTTTAGAAACCTGGAAGGCTTTTCAATAATAGCATCCTATGAAAAATCTTCTTATTATTTATCCGCATTGGGTGCCTTCCAACCTTGCAGGTGTGCATCGCCCTAGGCTAATTGCTAATTTTCTAAAGGAGCTGGGATGGCAGCCTGTCCTTCTTACGGTTGCATCTGAATATTATGAAGAGAAACCGGATCAAGATATAAAAAAGACGGCTTCTCAAGATATTGAGGTAATCTATACGAAAGCGTTTAAAGCGGGGAAGCCCCGAATAATTGGAGACATAGGTTTACGAGCTTTTCCCTTTCTGTACAAGGAGGCACAAAAGGTGATCAACTCCAAGCAAATCGATTTTATTTGGATTCCTATTCCGTCATTCTATACGGCTTTATTAGGCAGGCTCCTGCATAGTAAAACCGGCGTACCTTATGGTGTCGATTATATTGATCCGTGGGTCCGGGACATTAGTAACCGGCAGGATATAAGGTCAAAGCTCAGCTTGTTGGTGGCAAAATGGCTGGAGCCTATTGCAGTAAAAAAAGCATCCTTAATTTCCGGTGTCTCCACAGCCTATTATGCACCCATTCTGGAGCGGAACTTCCGAAATAAATCAGTTGCTCATGTTGGGATGCCCTATGGATTTGACCCCAACGACCACGCTATAGTTGTTGACAATCTAAAACTTCCCTGGGAAGGAAATGAATGTGAACCTTTGGTATATGCGGGTGCGTTTCTTCCAAACTCTCATCTTTTTGTAAGGCTTTTGTTTCAGGCTATTAAAGCCAAAATTGAGCAGGGGCGATGGGATAAGCGCAAGCAGCTGTATTTCTTAGGGACGGGTTTTTATAGTGGCACAACTATCGCCGACTATGCAAAGCAGTATGGCCTCGAAACTATTGTGCATGAGGTGCGAGAGCGATTTCCGTTCCTGCACGTGCTTAACTTTTTAGCCGCCGCTTATGCTGTTATGATCATAGGCAGTACAGAAAAGCATTATACTGCTTCTAAAACCTTTCAGGCGCTGTTGAGTAAGAGGCCGGTCTTTGGTATATTTCATGAGGAAAGCAGTGCCGTTACGGTGATGATGGAATGTAATGCAGCGGGTTTGTTGGTAAAGTATAGGGAGCAAGATGAAGAGCAAGCATTAGTCTCTGATATATCCGATAAACTAAACCTTATACTTCAAGGTCATTTTCAATGGCATCCAGAACTACATAAATTAGAGAAGTACTCGGCAAAAGCATCTGCAAGGGCCCTTGTTCGGAAGCTGAATGAATTAGTATGAGAAGGTTAGTTATTACGACGAATACTACACTTGCTGAAGCAATAGGTAAGACGATAAGAAATTTAAGAAAAGATAGCAGTCCATTAATTCTAGTAAAATAAGAAAATGTTAGCCTTCGTTGTGCCGCTTCGGCCTAAATTAGGATGTAAGAATTGGGAATTAGAGGTGCACCTCTTAAAACGCACTATTAAATCAATTTTGAACCAAACTAGCTCTAATTTTCAGATTTTTTTAGTTTATACAGATAAGCCAGAACTGAATATTGATGATCCCAAATTGCGGTTAATTAAATTTCCATATCAGTTTTTACCGCTTGAGGAAATAATTGATAAGAACAACCCTCACAATAACATTGCGTCGAAATCAAATTGGGGGCTGGTTAGTGAAATGGACAAAGGAAGAAAAGTTTCCTATGGATGCAAGATTGCAAAAGAAAATAGATGTGATTATATAATGCAGGTCGATGGTGACGACCTAGTCAATCGTTCAATTGCAGAATTTGTAAACTCACATCTGCATCTAAAGAAACCTGGATGGTATATAGAAAAAGGATATATTTATGTAGAAGGAAGAAAATATATACTGAAACAACCTTCTAAAATGAATTTAATAAATAGTTCAACACATATTTTAAGAGAAGATTTAGTTTCTATTCCTGATTTTAATAGCAAAGATGTTTTCGATTTTAGTTTATTTGGATCACATGGATATCTGAAAAAGAGAATATTCTTAAAGCATAAAGTGAACATAACTGCTTTTCCATACTATGGTATTATATATATTTTAAGCGGGAATAATCAATCTGCTATTTTTGAAATTAATAAAGCTAAAAGCTTGAAGAACTTTATAAAGCTACTTGTAAGAGGCAAGCTTCTGTCTTCAAAATTACGAATGGACTTTGGCTTATATAATATTAACCTGTGAAGTTAGCAATTATTACAACTCACCCTATTCAATATAATGCGCCCGTTTTTAAGCTGCTGGCAGCAGACCAGAAATTAGCCGTCAAAGTTTTTTACACGCTGGGTATGTCTGCTGCAGAGGTGATAGACAAAGGATTTGGCAAAAAGATTTCCTGGGACATACCGTTGCTGGAGGGATATGAATATCAGTTCCTGCAGAACGTTTCGAAAAATCCGGGAACTTCTTATTTCAGAGGCGTCATCAATCCAGACATTATACCGGAAATTGAAAAATTTGCTCCCACTGATATTCTTGTATATGGATGGAGTTTTGATAGCCACCTGAAAGTATTAAGGTACTTTAAAAATAAAGTCCGTGTTTATTTCAGAGGCGACTCTACCTTATTGGATGAAACAGGAGGGGTTAAACTTCTCCTTAGAAGAATAATGCTTTGCTGGACCTATAGGTATATTGATAAAGCCTTTTACGTCGGCACTAATAATAAGCAGTATTTCCTAAAACATGGCGTAAAAGAGCAGAATTTAATGTTTGCTCCCCATGCCATTGATAATAGTAGGTTCGGAGACGATGCTTTACATAGTTATGAAAGTGTATTAATAAGGAAGGAGCTGGGTATCCCCGACAGCCATATTACTTTTTTATTTACAGGCAAGTTCGAGCAGAAGAAGAACCCTCTACTGCTAATGAAAGCTTTCAAAAAGCTTAACAATCCGAATAGTAGCCTGCTATTTGTCGGGAATGGAGTGTTAGAGGATGAATTGAAAGCAGAGGCGAAAGGATGGAGTAATATATACTTTCTTCCATTTCAAAATCAGTCCCGTATGCCAGCTGTTTACAGGGTTGGGAATGTCTTGGTTTTGCCTTCCAGCGGACCTGGTGAGACATGGGGCTTGTGCCTGAATGAAGCTATGGCCTGTGGTTTGCCTGTTATTGCCAGTAATAAAGTGGGAAGCGCTATTGATCTGGTGCAGGAAAATAAAAATGGGTTTATCTTTGAGGCAGATAGAACCGAATGTTTAGTTGATAGATTGGAGACTTGCTCTTCTAAAACTCTGGAAGAGTTAAATCACATGGGAAATACATCAAGGACTATTATTGCTAGCTGGAGTTTTATGCATATTTGTGATTCTATAGTTTCCGAGCTATTTAAAACGACTTAAGCCACCCGCTTAGCCTATTATAACTTATGAGTTTAGCAGATCAGGCTTCTAAAAAACTGGTTTACCAAGTTTCTTCGTTATTCCTGGTAGGGGGATTACTGCTTGCTTTTACCTCATTATCTTTTCTTGCACTTACAGGCGCCCTTTTTTCGCTTTTCATTTTAAATAGCCTGTTGCTGGGCTTTGGAGAGGGAATCCCTATACATCTTGTTATCGTATTTATGGCTTCTCTCCAATGGATTGTAGGGCCAATCCTGAGCTATTATACTGGCATCAATCACCCCTTCTATGGGATGCAGGTTCCGGAAGAGCAATATATGAGCTTTGCTGTTCCGGGAGTCATTCTTTTTTATCTCGGCCTTTCTTTACCTCTAGCCGGGCTGCATCATCTACCTCAAACGGCTCTTAGCAATATGAGCAATGTGCTTAAGGATAAGGTAAAAGGAGCTTATTATTTGATAGGAATAGGTTTTTTTTCATCCCTGATTTCACCTTTTGCCCCCGCAAGCCTTTTTTTCTTTCTATACCTACTCTCACAGTTAAAGTTTATTGGCTGTTTTTATTTGTATTTAAATAAATCAAGAAACAATACAATACTTTATCTGGTTTTCGGGACATTACTTCTTGACGCAATGGTGCATGCTTTGTTCCACGATCTGCTGTTGTGGACTTTTTTCTTTTTGTTTATCTATTGTATCAAAAATAAAATAAGTCTCGCCTTAAAGATCACTGTCCTGCTTGTTGGGTTCTTTCTGGTGTTTGTATTGCAATCTGTGAAGTATCAATATAGGGATATTGCCTGGGCAAATACTTCCTTAGATGCTTTTAGCAAATCAGAAGTTTTCTTTGGGATGATAGAGGATAGAATTTTTTCACCGGATGTGCTTTTCGATGCGAAAGCGAACGAGCTTACCATAACCAGGCTTAACCAAGGCTGGATTATAACCCGGGTCATGAATTATGTGCCATATGTACAGCCCTTTGCAAAAGGGGAAACGGTGAGAAGTGCCTTTAGTGCTACCTTGTTACCACGCTTTTTAGATCCGGACAAAGCAGTTGTAGCAGGAGGCCGCGAAAAAATGGAACGGTTTACCGGCATCGTATTACAGGAAGGAACAAGTATGAACATTAGTTTATTGGGAGAAGGGTATGGCAACTATGGCAGGAACGGGGGAATTTTGTTTATGTTCCTGATCGGTATTGTCTTTAGCCTTTTCCTGCGCTACATATTATTAAAGAGTATACGCCATCCCACCTTGATATTCTGGATTCCTTTTCTGTTTCTGCAAGTTGTTAAGGCTGAAACTGATTTAGCCACCACCTTAAATTACCTAGTAAAGGCCTCTATCGTGATGGTACTGGTTTTCTATGGATTTAGAAATATTTTGAAGGTTGAGATTTAATACTCCCCTTGTGGATGGTATAAAATAAGTTAAGTTTTAAGTATATCTGTGTTGAACGCGATTAAGCTCTTTTTACGACCTTCCCGTCCGGATGCTTTCAGTATCGAAAATCTTTTCCAGACCTTGTATCCTTACATTCAAAAGGGCACAAAGGCGGAACTGCACATATTGAAAAGTAAAAGCACAGGAGTACTCAATCGCTGGAGGTTACTGCAGGAGGTGAAAAAGAACAAAAGCCTCCGCGTGAACCACATAACAGGTGACATCAATTTTGTGGCACTCTTTCTTAACAGGAGAACAACTATTCTAACCATACATGATGTGGAGTCACTGCAGCGGCCTAATCCTATTGCATCTTTCCTGCTTAATTTATTCTGGCTGAAGCTGCCGGTTCAAGCTGCCGGAAAAATCACAGTTGTATCGCAGCAGACCAGAATGAAGTTACTGGAAAAGGTGGCTGTCTCTCCCGAAAAAATAATTGTGATTCCTAATCCTGTTTCTAACCTTTATCAGTACTGCTATAAGGAGTTTAATAAAGAAAAGCCCAATCTGCTCCAAATTGGTACAAAGTATAATAAGAACCTTGAAATGTTGATTCCGGCTCTAGCCGGTTTAAGCTGCACGTTAACGATTGTAGGTAAACTTTCGGTACAACAGGAAGCTTTATTAAAGCAATACCGAATCGAATATTGCAATAAGACTGGCTTAAGTAATGAGGAACTCTTAGATGAATATATTCATGCGGATATTGTAACCTTTGTTTCTACCTTTGAGGGGTTTGGCATGCCAATAATCGAGGCGAATGCTGTTGGAAGAGTTGTGTTGACAAGTAACATAAGTGCTATGCCGGAAGTAGCCGCTGATGCCGCTTATTTGGTAAATCCCTTTGATTGTTCAGCAATAAGGGAAGCCATACTTGAGTTAATCGACAACGATTTGCTCCGGGAACAACTTATTGAGAGAGGGGTACATAATGCAAAGCGGTACAGTCCAGAGATTATTGCAGGCATGTACCTAGCCTTGTATGAAAGCATGTTGTAATGAGTAAAAAGAAGAAGGTACTAATCACCATTGATTGGTTTATACCTGGGTATAAAGCGGGAGGGCCCATACAGTCCTGTGCTAACCTGGTGGCGCATTTAAAGGACGAGTTTGATTTCTTTGTCATTACCCGAGATACAGATTACTGCGAGGTTCAACCGTATGATAAGATAAAGTCAAATGAGTGGAATAAGCTGAGCGAAGGATTGCAGGTGTATTATTTCTCAGCCCAACAGCTGACTTACAAAAACCTTCATGAAGTAATATGGAGCGTAAAGCCGGATGTATGCTTTATTAATGGTGTTTATTCTTATTACTTTTCTGTCTTATCGCTTATTATTTTGAAGCGTTTAGGACTGAGACGAGTGGTGGTATCAGCTCGTGGCATGCTTGCCGGAAGTGCCATAAACGTTAAAGGAAATAAAAAGAAGCTGTTCTTAGCAGCTATAAAGACGCTTCGGTTATACCGCCATGTTACCTTTCATGCCACGAATGAAGGGGAGAGAAGCGACATCTTAAAAGTTGTCGGTGCAACAACGCCGGTACGGGTAGCGCCTAATTTGCCGAAGGTTTTCAACTCCAAGTCAAATGCTAATCGACAGAAGGTAGCGGGCAGTTTAAGGATAGTTAGTGTAGCTCGCATTTCGCCTGAGAAGAACCTTAAATATGCCCTCGACGTCCTGCAGCAATTTGGTAAAACAGGAGAAGTAGTTTTTGATATTTATGGCCCTCTCTACGACGTGCATTATTGGGAAGAGTGCCAGGATGTAATTCAGAAGCTGCCTCCGAATGTGGTTGTTACCTATAAACAAAGTATAGCGAGCAATGAAGTAGCTGCTATTTTAAAAAAATACCATGTTTTGTTTATGCCCACACGTGGGGAGAACTTCGGACATATTATTCTGGAAAGTTTGTGCAGTGGCTGCCCTGTAGTTATTAGCGACCAAACCCCATGGAAGGATTTAGAGGAAGTTGAAGCTGGCTTTGCGCTCCCGTTAGAAAAAAAGGGTAATTTTGTAGCGGCTCTTCAAAACCTTTTGCACATGCGGCAGGAAGCGTATAACAGCTGGTCTGACAATGCTTTCAAGCTAGGGCAGCAGTATGTGAATGATAAGGCTGCTGTAGAATCAAATCGGAAAATGTTTAGAGAAGTCAGCTAGCATGAAGACCGCCGAGCAGCAACAGCACGTCAACAAAGCCGCCTACAACAACGACTGGTATAACCCGGGAGCCGGAGCGTTTAAACGGACCTTGTGGTATTTGGTGAACGTGCTTTTCTTCATCAACCCGCTGAACCCGCTGCGTGGAGTTAAAATCGGGTTGCTGCGCCTGTTTGGTGCCATCGTGGGCAAAGGCGTGGACATCAAGCCGGGTGTTAACATCAAGTATCCGTGGCTGCTCACCGTTGGAGATCATGTATGGATAGGGGAGAACGTCTGGATCGATAACCTGACCCAGGTGGTGCTGCAAAACAACACCACCTTGTCGCAGGGGGCCATGCTGCTAACCGGCAGCCACGACTATAAAAAAGCCACCTTCGATTTGCTGGTGGGGGAGATCGTGCTGGAGGAGGGAAGCTGGGTGGGGGCGAAGGCCATTGTCTGTCCGGGTGTTACCTGCGGCGCGCATAGCGTGCTGGCGGCCGGCTCGGTCGCGACAAAGGACCTGGAGCCCTATACGATCTACCAGGGGAATCCGGCGGTGGCGAAGCGGAGGAGAGAGATAAAGTGCTGAGGCAGCAAAGGCCTGCGGTAAGGATTCAGAAAGAAAATCATTCCCTGCCACCTTCAAAAGGGAATCAAAATAAAATCGGATTCTACTAAACTCGTCATCAATCAAACTTATAGCTTTCTTTTTACGTGAAAATTTCCATCATCACCATTGTCTACAACAACTGCGAAACCATTGCCGAGGCGATCGAATCTGTACTGAGCCAAACGTACCCGGATATCGAGTATATCGTGGTGGATGGCCTGTCGACGGACGGCACGGTAGAGGTGGTGGAGCGTTACCGGGACCGGATCACCACGTTTGTCTCCGGGAAAGACAAAGGTTTGTATGATGCCATCAACAAAGGCATCTCCCTGGCCACTGGCGAGGTGGTAGGATTGCTGCATTCCGACGACCTGTTCTACAGTCCGGAGGCCGTGGCGGCGGTTGCAGCGGCTTTCCTGGCAAGTGAGACGGACAGTGTTTATGGCGACCTGCTGTATGTGCAGAAGGAAGACACAAACAAAGTGGTGCGCAACTGGGTTTCGGGCGCGTACAGCCGCGAAAATTTTATTTACGGTTGGATGCCCCCGCACCCGACTTTTTACGTAAAGAGAGCTTGTTTTGAAAAATACGGCCTCTACAACACACAACTGAAAAGCGCCGCCGATTATGAACTGATGCTGCGCTTCTTATACAAACACCACCTAACCACCAGTTATATTCCGGAGAAGCTGGTGAAGATGCGCGTAGGCGGGAAAAGCAATGTGACACTGAAAAATAGGATCAGGGCGAACCGCGAGGATTATGCGGCCTGGCACCTGAACGGTCTGAGACCACGTTTTTATACCCGCTACCTGAAGCCACTGCGTAAACTGGTGCAGTTCCTGTAAGGGACCGGATGTATATAGAAGGTCAGGCAGACGGGGCGCTTTAGGCTTTTTCAGGGGCGAATCTCCGGATTAGTGACTTGAAGAGCAGAGGCGTCTCAGTCTACATAGATTCTCAAAGAGTTAAGGAGGCTTTTCAACAGGCATTGACCTGAAATGTATCCTAATGCACGACTGCTTTTATTAGTTCTGTGGCCAAGTTGGGGTGCAGACCTAGCTTCGTCAAGAAGCACGAGTTACAAACTCGCGCTAGCAAAGAGTCAGCAGAGAGCAAGAGGTTGCTGCTGGTACAATGTAATGCTCGTGGTGCTTGTAGCTTGTACCTTTGATTTCCATTATACCAGAAGAGGTGAACCATACCATGCGCTGACATCAGTGCACCCATAAAGAAGAAGCAGAAGACAGGAGTTGCAGGGGCAGAAGAAATATCATATTAGGAAAACAAATAACAGGTAACAGGAGTATATTCGGCTGAATTAATATTTGCTATAACGGTAACGGAATCATCTGTCAACATTAAAATGAGCAACAACGGAAATAAGGGCATTGTAGACAATGCAAAAATTGCCATCATCGGATTGGGCTATGTGGGCTTGCCACTTGCCATTGAGTTTGGTAAAAAGTATGATGTACTGGGCTTCGACATCAACGAAGAGCGGGTGCAGGAACTAAGCGAGGGAAAAGACAGAACGCAGGAAGCCAACATTGCTGATTTAGAGAAAGTGATTGGCCAAAAGAAGGAGCAAAAGCAGAAAATTGGACTTTCCTTTTCGTCAAATAAGGAGGATCTACGAAGCTACAACACCTTTATTGTGACGGTGCCTACGCCAATCGACCAGTTTAAGGCGCCTGACCTGACACCTTTGATTAAAGCTTCTGACATGCTGGGTGGCGTACTGAAATCAGGGGATGTGGTGATCTATGAATCGACCGTATACCCGGGTTGTACCGAAGAGGATTGCGTGCCGGTTTTAGAGAAGGTATCAGGCCTAAAGTTCAACAAGGACTTTTTTGCGGGCTACTCCCCGGAGCGCATCAACCCCGGCGATAAGATCAACACCCTCACTAAGATAAAAAAAGTGACCAGCGGCTCTACGCCCGAGATCGCCTCACGTGTGGATGACTTGTACCGCTCGATCATCGATGCCGGCACACATAAAGCCCCAAGTATAAAGGTGGCCGAAGCCTCTAAAGCTATCGAGAATGCCCAGCGTGACGTGAACATTTCCTTTGTGAACGAACTGGCCCTGATTTTTGACCGCATCGGTATCGACACCAACGATGTGATAGAGGCCGCCGGCACGAAGTGGAACTTCCTGAAGTATAAACCAGGCCTTGTTGGCGGGCACTGCATTGGTGTGGACCCTTATTACCTGGCGCACAAAGCGGAGGCCCTCGGCTACCACCCGGAGGTAATCTTAAGCGGCCGCCGTGTAAACGACAACATGGGCCAGTTTGTCGCTGACAAGGTGGTAAAGCTGATGATCAACAAAGACCACAAGATCAAAGGCTCCCGCGCTCTGATCATGGGCTTTACGTTTAAGGAAAACTGCCCTGACGTGCGCAACACCCGGGTGGTGGACATCTACCACGAGATGAAGCAGTTTGGCCTGGAGGTAGATATATACGATCCTTGGGCGGATGCGGCAGAGGTAGCACATGAGTACAACATGCATATTCTGAACAAGCTGGATGAGCACGTAGTATACGATGCCATTGTAGTAGCCGTAGCGCATAATGAGTTCCTGAGCTTCGATTACCAGAAGTATAAGCGCAACAATGCGGTGATCTTCGACACCAAGGCTTGTTTAGACAGGAGCCTGGTGGATGCGCGGTTGTAGCGGTTGTGATTTAAAATAGCTTAAGTATAAAAAGGCCTGCTGATAAATTGTCGGCGGGCCTTTTGATAGTACCGGGTCCAATCACTCCTGCCCCTCAGAGCTGCGCCCGCAAGTTTCGAACTAGCGTTCTAGCTTGTCTAAGGCGGGGAGTTTTTCTTACTTACTTAAGCAGGCGATTATCTCTTATAGTATGGCTTGGTGATTCTAGAACACATGTTTATTTTGGGAAGCGCCGAATCTTGATACCAGGTTTTTGCAGCTTTAAATTCCGCTCCATATCGCCTGGTTAGCAGAAGTATGGTTATATATCTAGTCTCATAGCTGCACGCCAAAGTATAGTAAACGAGAGAAAGCGACATAAGTAGAAGCAGAGTCCCCGCCTTAGACAAGGAGGGGCAGGGGTGGTTGGATCCGGGACTATCAAAAGAAGCGGAACAGTTGAGCTAGGGCAGGCAAGTCACACATACTTTAATCCTGTTCATCTGTTCATACCGAAAATTCTGATTCAGTATAACCTCTTAAAACCAAAAAAGCCTGAAGATTTCTCTTCAGGCTTTCGCGGTCTGGACGGGACTCGAACCCGCGACCTCCGCCGTGACAGGGCGGCATTCTAACCAACTGAACTACCAGACCAATACTTTTGATGAAAGAGCCGTTTGCTCTATGTTGCGTTACCGCAGGATTACCTGCGGTCTGGACGGGACTCGAACCCGCGACCTCCGCCGTGACAGGGCGGCATTCTAACCAACTGAACTACCAGACCGTTTTCTCTAACGCTGTTCGTTAAAGTGATGCAAAGGTATACCCTTGATTTTAATTCTGCAAGAGGGACGTATGTTTTTCAGGCTATATTTTAACGCTTGCAGCGTAATTGCTTCATTCACACGGAATTTATTTTTTATCTGCGGATAAATATCAATCTTCTTTAACAGCATGAACGGAAACTCTTAAATTTGTACCTGAACTAGCGAGAGAACTATGCTTTTAGATTTCGAACAGCCGATTGCCGCCCTTGAGGGCAAACTACAGGACATGAAAACGCTGGCAACAGAAAGCCAGGTGGACGTATCGGAGGCAGTAAAGGCCCTGGAAGACAAGATCAAGACCCTGAAGAAGGAAACGTATGCCAACCTCACCCGTTGGCAGCGCGTGCAGCTGTCGCGCCACCCTGACAGGCCTTATACGTTAGACTACATACATGGCATCACCGACAAATTTATTGAGCTACATGGTGATCGTACCGTAAGCGACGATAAAGCCATGATAGGTGGTTTTGGGGATGTGAATGGCCGCAGCATTATGTTTATCGGGCAGCAGAAGGGGCGTAACACCAAGCAGCGCCAGATGCGCAACTTTGGGATGGCGAATCCGGAAGGCTACCGCAAAGCACTACGCCTGATGAAGATGGCCGAGAAGTTTAACCGGCCGATCGTGACGTTCATTGACACGCCCGGTGCTTTTCCGGGACTGGAAGCAGAAGAACGGGGGCAGGGCGAAGCTATAGCCCGCAACCTGAAGGAGATGTTTATGCTGAAGGTTCCTGTGATCTGCATCATCATCGGGGAAGGCGCTTCGGGCGGTGCCTTGGGTATTGCGATTGGGGATAGGGTGATGATGCTGGAGAATACCTGGTATTCGGTAATCTCGCCAGAATCATGCTCCTCTATTCTGTGGCGCAGCTGGAACTACAAAGAGCAGGCTGCGGAGGCACTAAAGCTCACGGCCACGGACATGCTGCAGCACAAACTGATCGATGGCATTATCAAAGAGCCCTTGGGCGGTGCTCATACGGAGCCTGAGAAAATGATGCGCCTGCTGAAGAAAGAACTGCTCAAGATGCTGGACGAACTGGAGACGCTGGATTCAGAAGAGCGTATCATGCAGCGCATTGACAAGTTCTCCAGTATGGGAGTTGTTTTAGAAAGCTAGAAAGATATAAAGTTAAAGCGTTTGAAAGTGGGGAGGCAGTAGGGTACGACTTTGCTGCCTCCTTTATGTTTTCTGAATCGCAAAGCTTTGGAAAAACTTAAACAAAGAGCCTGAATTAAAGTATAAACTCAAATATTTAGTTCTTCAGCCCATAATACTAAAGTCACTTTCAAACTTTCTACTATACAAACTTCAAACTTAACCCATGCAGCTACATGTAATTGACACCGGTTTTTTTAAGCTGGACGGCGGCGCCATGTTTGGTGTAGTGCCAAAAACGCTCTGGCAGCGCACGAACCCTGCCGATGAAAATAACCTGTGTACCTGGGCGATGCGTTGTTTGCTGATAGAAGATGGCGATAGGCTGATCCTGATCGACAATGGAATTGGTGATAAGCAGGACGCAAAGTTCTTTAGCCACTATTACCTGCATGGGGATGCCAATTTGCAGACATCGCTTCAGCAAGCGGGCTTTACGGCGGCCGATGTGACGGATGTTTTCCTGACGCACCTGCACTTTGACCATTGCGGAGGTGGGGTGAAGTATAATGATAGTACCGGCGCCCTGGAGCTGACTTTTCCTAATGCTACTTACTGGTCGAATGCCGACCATTGGGCATGGGCTACCCAGCCGAATGCCCGCGAAGCAGCTTCCTTTCTAAAAGAAAATCTCCTGCCGATGCAGGAAAGCGGCCATCTGCAATTTGTTGATCCTATGGCACCATCTCCTTTTCCGCAATTCGATATCTTTTATGCTAATGGGCATACTGATAAAATGATGGTGCCGATCATCCCTTATAAGGGTAAAAAGCTGGCCTATATGGCCGATCTGCTGCCTTCTACCGGCCATATACCGCTGCCCTATGTGATGGGCTATGATACGCGCCCACTGCTGACGCTGGAAGAAAAAGCTGCTTTTCTGGCCAAAGCGGCCGAGGAAGATTATGTGCTTTTTCTGGAGCATGACCCGGTACATGCCTGCTGTACAGTGCAGCAGACTCCGAAAGGTGTTCGTTTGGATCGCACCCTTACACTTAATGAGTTGTAGTATGCGCGTAGGAGTAGCCTTATCCGGTGGGGGAGCCCGGGGCATTGCGCACCTGGGGGTGCTCAAAGCATTTGATGAGCTCGGCATTCCGATCAGCATCATCTCCGGGGTTAGTTCGGGCGCTATAGCCGGGGTCTTTTATGCAGCAGGGTATTCGCCTGAGGAAATTCTGAAGCTGATCAAAGAACTCAGCATCTTTAAAATCGTACGGCCTGTGTTCGGTAAAATTGGGCTGATGCACTTGGAGGAAATTGAAAAGCTTTACAAAAAGTACCTGGGGGAGTTTGCCACCTTTGAGGACCTGAAACTGCCGGTGATCGTGAGTGCCACGGAGATGAACGAAGGGGTAACGGCTTATTTCTCATCCGGCAATCTGATAAAGCCCCTGATGGCTTCCGCTGCTGTTCCAATCCTGTACCAGCCTGTTTCTTTTGAGGGCAAGCTTCTTAATGATGGTGGCCTGTTGAATAACCTGCCGGTTGACCCGCTGCAGTTTAATTGCGACGTAAAGATTGGTGTACACGTTAACCCTATCAATCACCAGGCGCAGGTGTCTAATTTCAGGAGCATGGTTGAACGGTCGGTGCTGCTGGCCATTAACAACAACGTTAAAATGCGGGTGCACCTGTGCGATCTGCTGCTGGAACCACAGGAACTAAAACATTACCGTTTGGTCAACTTCAGAAAGGCCGATGAGATCTTTGAAATCGGCTACCGCTATACCCTACAGATGCAAAAGCACATCTTCGCCTTGTTAGCAGCATAAGGCGTGATACTAAAATCTAAATAAAAAATATAAATTTAACAACTATATAGTAGTTTTCATACGTATAAGCACACGAACCTATTTTGTTGTTATGCGTGCTATGTTACTCCTGTTCTTTCTGCTGCCATTTACCCTGTTGGCGCAGGAAAATGAAAGTTCCCTTATTCGGGCCAAGGTCAAGAAAGGGTCGTTGCTTTTAGGCGGAACCATCAACGGCTCTTTCGCTAAAGTAACAGACGAGATCAGCTCACCGGTGCATACCCTGGAAGGTACTAAAATTCAGGCGCAGCTCCGGTTAAAGGATGGCTATTTCGTGCAGAACGACTTTGCTGTCGGGCTGGATATTACCCTCAACCATCAGAGCGAAAAGATGAAAGCGGCAGACGATGCATCGGAGCGCCTGCCGTTCCGGCAAACCCTTCTGCTGGCCGGTCCCTTTGCCCGTTATTACCTCGATAACGGCGTATTCTTTGAAGCAACTGTGGGCGTAGGCCTTCTTAACTTCTCATCGGGCGAAAAGAATGACCTGATGCAGGGAGATCTGGGTATTGGATATGCCTTTTTTGTAAATGAGCGATACGCCATTGAGCCGCAGCTGTCGTTTAGGTATTTCCGTCAGGTGCAGAATGATAAAGCCTATACTTCTCTGGGACCATTCCTGGGGGTAGGCTTTCAGGCATACTTATACCGCAAAAGAGCAAATGTTATCAAGCGGGCCTTGTAAATATGAACGAATGTATGTATTTATACATTTCATTTAAGCTGCTTTATGCCGGACAAGATTCTGAATGGTACTTAAGGCGCTTTGCCTGATTTTACATGCTCGGAAAAATATTAGCTAAGCTCATCTTTAAAGCCCGCGGCTGGACGTTGCAGGGCACCCTGACACCTGATAACAGGCGCTGCGTGATGGTAGCGGCACCGCATACCAGCAACTGGGACTTCATCTATGCCCGGGCTGCTTTCTACCTCATGGATGCGCCCATCCGATTCACCATCAAAAAGGAATTCATGGGTTTTCCTTTTGGCGGCCTGCTCAAACGCATGGGCGCCTTGCCGATCGATCGCTCCAAAAATACCCGGATGGTAGATGCTATGATCAGGATCTTTAAGGAAAGGCCGGGAGAAGACATGTGTGTGATGGTGACGCCGGAAGGAACGCGTAAATACCAACCCCGCTGGCGGAAAGGCTTTTACTATGTGGCACAAGGTGCGGGCGTGCCCATTGTGCTAGGCTACCTGGATTATGCCAAAAAAGAGGCGGGAATCGGCCCCACCATCTACCCAACCGGAGATGTGGAGGCTGATATCGAAGAAATTAAAAGCTTTTACCGCACTAAGACTGGGAAAGTTCCTGAAAATGGTGTTAGGTAAGTAATAGCAGCCAGCGAATAGCCTTACTTTTATGAATATAGAAACTTTACGGGAGTTGTGCTTGTGCTTTCCCGGCGTAACAGAAGCTATAAAGTGGGATGCGGACCTGTGCTTTTCCGTTGGTGGTAAGCTATTTTGTATTACCAGCATGGAAGCGCCACATACGATCTCCTTTAAAGTTTCGGAGGAAGAGTTCGGAGAACTTTCCAACTCACTGCATGTGATTCCGGCCCCATACCTGGCACGGAACAAATGGGTACAGGTGCAGGAGTGGAGCCGCTTTTCCGGTGAAGAGTGGAAGTATTATGTAAAGCAGTCGTATGATTTGGTACGATTAAAACTTCCGAAAAAGCTACAGCACCAGCTGCTGTTTGAAGAGCAAGACCTTTAATGCCCTCAAATAATTCTTTGGCGAAAGTATAAAGGAAGCGTATAAAAAAGCGTCGCAGCTAAAACTTTAGCTGCGACGCTTTTTTATACTTGAGATGAATTAAGCGATCTGGCGCAAGTCTACCGGTATAACGCGCGAGATACCTGCTTCGATCATCGTGATGCCATACATCACGTCGGTAGAGGCCATTGTGCGCTTGTTATGCGTAACTACGATGAACTGCGAATCCTGAGAAAACTTGCGAATGATGTTGTTGAACTTGTCAATATTGGCATCGTCCAGCGGCGCATCCACCTCATCGAAAATACAGAACGGCGCCGGCTTGAGCAGGTAAATGGAGAACAATAGCGAAATAGCTGTCAGCGTTTTCTCACCACCGGACAGCTGGTTGATGGTTAGCGGCCGCTTGCCCTTGGGTTGTGCCATGATCTCAATCTTAGACTCCAATGGGTTGCTCGGATCAGAGATCACCAGGTCGCAATTATCTTCTTCTGTGAACAGGCTGCGGAATACCAGTATAAAGTTTTGCTTGATCTGCTGGAAAGCATCCATGAACTTCGTTTTCGCCACCGTATCAATCTCATTGATGGTATCGATGAGGATGTTCTTGGCATTCACCAGGTCGTTGCGCTGCTCGGTGATAAATTTATTACGCTCTTCGATCTCGGCATAGGCTTCGGCTGCCATCGCGTTTACAGGGCCCATTCTATCGAGTGCACCCTTTACCTCGGCAATATGCTTGCTGAGTTCTTCGCCAGATAGCGGGATCAGCAACTCTTCTTCCGGTACCGGGCTGGCGAAATCTTCGTCTGAAATATTGAACTCAGCAGCGAGGCGCTCTTTGATAGCCACCAGCTTCAATTGCGTATCGTTCCGGGCCTGCTGCATGCGCAGGAGCAGTTCATCGGCATTCTGGCGCTTGCGCTGCAGTTCACGGATGGTCTTTTCTTTTTCATCCAGCTCTCCGCGCAAGCTGTAATACTGCTTTTCTATTTCTTCCAATTCCAGGCCAAAGGTATGGCGGGCCTCCACCATGGTTTCCACCACGGCTTCGTTTTCTTCTATAAACGCATCGGCCAGCCGGGTCTCTTCCTCTGACTTGATAAGTTCCTGCTTTAGCCCTTCGATGCGCTCCTGGTTGGTCTCTACTGCTTTCTGCTTGTAGCTGATTTCCTGCTGCAAGCTAGCAAAACGGTTCTTGAGCTGGTGGAACTGGATGTTCTCCTGGTTATACCTGCCCGAAACAACCGCAATTTGTTCCTGCTGCCGCTCCAGGTTTGTGGTCTGAGCTGCCAATTCCTGCTCCAGGCGCTGTAGTTCCTGCTGGTCGGCTACCGCTTGCGGCGAAACTTCCTCACTTTGCTCCCGCAGCACATATAGGCGCTCATGCAGCTCTTCCTGCTTTTGGTCGAAGTTGCGCTGGTTCTGCTGGTGCTGCTCATGCCGGATGCGGACGGATAGCAGGTCCTGCTGCAGCTTTGCTACTTCTTTTTCAAGCCCCTTAATCGTGTCCTTCTGCGACTCGCTTTTATAGTTAAGCAGGATCTGGTGCTGTGTGTTGATACGCCCTTGCAGGAGGTCGGCCTGCCTGGTGAGCTCATTTACTTCCGTTTCCAACTGCTCCAGGTTCTGCTTGCGGCCTAGTCTGTTGCCATCGAACAGCCCCACCGAACCACCCGACAAGCTCAAAGGCTTTTTGATAGCCGAGCCATCTTTTAGAATGATGGTGCGGTAATCTTCAGACGAAAAGTCTTCATCAGACTCATCGCTGATATACACGTTGTTGAGCATGTACTTGAGCAGGCTGCCATACTTCTTATCAGCCGAAACCACCTCATAAGCCGCTACTAGTTTGCCCTCGTTAAAGGTGGCAGTAGGCTCCAGCTCTTCCACCTCTGAGAGGATAATGAAGTTTGCCCGGCCTTTGTTTTCCTGCTTCAGCAAGTTAGTAGCCTCTACAGCATCCTGCAGCGTATCCACTACAAAGAAGTTCATGTAAGGCTCCAGGTAGCTTTCAATAAGGGGCTTATATTCAGGCTGTGACAGGATAATGTCGGAAAGGAGGGGAGCAGGCTTAGACCAGCTATCCGACTGGCAAAGGAACTTAATTGCCTCCGGAAAGCCTTCCATGTTTTCTACCAGCGACCTGGTGAGGGTATACTGGTTCTGGCGGGCATCCAGCGTCCGGTTCAACTCCACCAGCTGCGTCTTAAGCGCTTCGATGCCGTTTTCCGTCTTCTCTATACTTTCCAGCAGCGACTCCTCTTTGGCCTGCAGGCGCACCAGTTCGGCTGTCTTTTCTTCCAATACCTGTTGTGCCTCCTGCAATTGCTCCTGCAGCAAAAACGCATCTTCATCAGCGGTGCGCTTTTGCTGCTGCATCCGCTCCAGTTCCTGGTTTATACTTTGTATCTGTACCTGGCTGATCTCTAAAGATTTGTTCAGTTGGTATACTTCGTTTTGCTTTTGCTTTTGCTGCAGCGTAAGCTCCTGAAATGTTTCCTGCAACTCCATCTTCTGCTCATTGGCATCCTGCAGTTGCTCCTTAAGTATACTAACCTGCTCTTCGGCATCCGCAAACTGCTCCTGCACAGCCTCCAGATCCCCGTGCAACTCGCCAATGCTTTGCTGGGTATGCTCCACGCTGGCAGTATCCTGGCTGATCTGCTGGCGCAACTGTAACATACGCTCTTTCAGGTAAAGGCTCCGCTCCGAACGGAGTTTAATGTCATTTTCCAGCTGGCGCAACTTCGCCGTTTGCACCTGCATGGTCTTTTGCATTTCAGCGAGTTGTTCCTGCGTCAGGTTTAACTCCTGCTTCTGATCTGCCATGGCATCTTCGGCTTCCGTTACAGCAGCTACATATCCTTCTTTCAACGTGTTTTCCTGCTGTACATCCTGCTCCAGGCGCTCCAGGGTTTGCTGGTATTGCCCTACGTTACGGCGGGCAAATTCGAGGCTATGCTTCTTATAGTCTTCTTTTAACTGGAAATATTTAATGGCCTGTTTCGCTTGCCTTTCCAGCGTTTTCATGTTCTTGCCGATCTCAAAGAGCACGTCTTCCACGCGCTCCAGGTCGGCATCTGTTTCCTCCAGCTTTTTCAGCGTCTGCTTTTTCCGAACTTTAAATTTAGAAATGCCAGCTGCTTCTTCAAACAAAAGGCGGCGCGAGTTCTCCTTGTCATTCAAAATTTCGTCTACCATCTTCAGCTCGATAATGGCATAGCTGTCAGATCCGATTCCCGTATCCAGGAAAAGCTCATTGATATCCTTCAGTCGGCAGGGAACCCCGTTCAGCATGTACTCGCTGTCGCCATTGCGGTAGTACTTGCGGGTGACCGTTACCTGCGAGTATTCTGTAGGCAGCACGCCCCGGTTATTATCGAAGGTGATAGAGACCTCCGCCAACTGCACCGGCTTACGGGTTTTGGAGCCGTTAAAAATAACATTCTCCATTTTGTCGGAGCGCAGGTTGCGGGTTTTCTGCTCGCCCAACACCCACCGTATAGCATCCACAATGTTGGACTTGCCACAGCCGTTTGGTCCTACAATTCCGGTAATACCATTGTCAAAGTTAATGACAACCCGGTCGCCGAAACTTTTAAATCCTTTGATCTCTAGTTTTGATACTTGCATTCGCGTTAGCGGAAATTCTATAATCCAAACTCAAAAATAAGAGGATTTTTAATTATCTGCCTTATTGATTCTCCTTTCAGACATTTCTTTGTTGCAGCTTCTCTCAAAGCAGCTAAAATATCTCTTATCGTAAATTTGCTTGAGATAAATAGATCTGTTCTTGTTATTCGATTTCCTATGACGAGCTACTTCTTTATTCTTATATAGTAGCTTTATACATTATCGTAAGTATAAAAGAAGCGATATGATATTACATGTAATAAATACTTATCTTTGATTAAGAACAGCTCTATGGAAGACTATAAAATTCTGATCTATATTTTGCTTGGTGTAGCGTATCTGATCTTTATGAACTGGCGGAAAGCCTTTAAAGATCCGAATGAAGCTAATCTGCCGGAAGAGGACGCGCCTTCCCCGGCGAAGAGAATTCGCCCGCAGCGGCCACCTGCACCGGCTACATCATTTGAAGAGATGCTGCGGCAGTTGCAACCTAAAGCAGAGCAGGCGCAGGCAAAAGGAGAGGAACTGGTGATAATCGCTAAAGAGAAGGCACAACAGGTATTCACGCCCGAACCAAAGGTAACCGTAATAGACTACGAAACGGCACCGGCGCAACGTGCTTTATCATGGGAGAAACGTGCCGAAGCCTTGGAAGCTGCCAGGCATTCGCAGCAACGCCGGCAAAGCGGGTTCAGCGCTTATGATAAACCTCAGCCTCCCAAGCAGCGATACCAGGAATTACTTCAGGATCCTGCCTCCGCCCGCGATGCATTTATACTTTCAGAAATATTCCAGCGCAAGTATAAGTGAATACCTATAAGTGTTTTAATATCAATATAATAAGTAATTATATTGCATCTAATTAGCATACTTAGCAAAACCTGCAAACCTTTCGGCCAAATTTATACTTGCCAGGCTGATTACTGATAGCGAGTCAGGACATAGGCCAGCAGGTTGGCACCCATTTTTAGCGCCTGCTCATGTTTTTCGATCGGGTCGTTGTATACTTCATGATCCTCCCAGCCATTTCCCAGATCCGTTTCATAGGTATAAAAGCAGACCAGCCTTCCTTCATGTATGATGCCGAAGCCCTGCGGCGGCTTGCCATCATGCTCATGGATTTTAGGTAGCCCGTGATTGAACACATACTTTTCTTTGTAAATAGGATGATCAAAGGGAAGCTCCACAAATTCGTGCTCTGGAAATACCTTTTTCATCTCGCGGCGAATGAATTTATCAAGGCCATAGTTGTCGTCGATGTGCAGGAAACCGCCGCTAAGCAGGTAGTTGCGCAGGTTCTGCGCCTCGTCATCTGTAAAAACCACATTGCCGTGGCCTGTCATATGCACAAAGGGATAGCTGAACAATTCAGGGCTGCCGACCTCCACCACATCTTCTTCGGGCGCAATGTTCATGTTCAGGTTTTTATTGCAGAACTGAATCAGATTAGGTAAAGATGTTTTATTGGCATACCAGTCGCCGCCGCCGTTATACTTTAGCTTGGCAATTCTAAAACTAGCCTGCTGTGCCTGTAACAAGGGCGCTAGTGCCAAAAGAAGTATGACAAGTAGGGGAAAGCTCTTTTTCATGATGCTGTTTTTATCAGGCTCCTTTTATAACGGCGCAAATACGTCGTGCAGTACATGCAGCGTGTGGCAGGCGACCAGTGCTGCCGTCTCTGTTCGCAGTCTGCTTCGGCCCAGTGTCACCGGGCGAATGCCGGCTGCGTAAGCTGCTTCAATTTCCTGGTGTGAGAAATCACCTTCCGGTCCGATCATGATACAATGCGGTTGCCCCGGCTTATACAGATCCTTTATACTTTGTGTGGCATCATCTTCTAAATGAGCAATAAATGTTTGGGCAGGCAGGCACTTCTGAACAAACTTTTGAAAGGGAACCAGGTCGTGGAGCAGCGGAAGGTAACCTTTCTGTGACTGCTTCATGGCACTAACGGCTATTTTCTCGAGTCTGTCCAGGCGCATCTGCTTCCGCTCAGAATGATCGCACAGCAGGAATGTGATCTCGTTTATACCTATCTCCACAGCCTTCTCTACAAACCACTCGATGCGGTCCAGGTTTTTAGTTGGCGCTACAGCAATATGCGACACATAGGGTAACTGGTTGTAATTTACCTGCTTGTCGATGACCTGCAACACACATTTCTTCTGATGAGCATCCTGGATGATGGCTGTATACAGCCCGCCAACCCCGTCGATCAGGTAAATGGTATCGCCTTGCTGCAGCCGCAGCACCCGGGTACAGTGTTTAGATTCCTCCTCTGGTAAAGTATATGTGTCGGAGGTGATGTCCGGAGTATAGAATAGATGCACCTTGTAAGAATTACGAATGATGAAAGATAAAGTGCTTTATAAACCTGCTAGACCAGTTTCCTGACGCCCTTTGTCACGCACTACCTTTACTTATACGAAGCTATGAAGTTTATACTACCTACAAAAGAAAAGGGCAACAAAAGGCTTCTCTGGTTTATTCAGAGAAGCCTTTTTAGATAATCTAAGTATAAAATATTAAGCAGTTACTTCCACATGTGGCGCACCTGTCAGGATCTCTTCGCTTGAATCTTCGGCGTACTTCGCGAAGTTCTTTACAAAAGCGGCAGCAAGCACATTCGCTTTGGTATCATAGGCTTCTTTATCTGCCCAAGTGTTACGCGGGTCCAGTAGTTGGGACGGCACGCCGGGGCAAGATTCCGGAATTGAAACGCCGAAAACCGGATGCTGTGCATACGCTACTTTTTCCAGGGCGCCGCTTAGGGCTGCCGTAATGGTGGCACGGGTATACGCAAGCTTCATGCGGGAGCCCACACCGTAAGGACCGCCCGTCCAACCGGTATTCACAAGCCATACGTTCACATCGTTTTCTTTCATCTTGGCTCCCAGCAGTTCTGCATAACGCGTAGGGTGCAACGGCAGAAAGGCTGCGCCAAAGCAAGCTGAGAACGTTACCTGCGGCTCCGTAATGCCTACCTCGGTACCAGCTACTTTAGCAGTATACCCGGAGATAAAGTGGTACATGGCCTGGCTGGCATTCAGCTTAGAAATAGGAGGGAGCACGCCAAAAGCATCAGCCGTCAGGAAGAAGATGTTCTTTGGAATACCTCCCCTGGAAGGAACCAACGCGTTGCTGATGTGGTAAATAGGGTAGGCGACACGCGTATTCTCGGTAACCGACTTGTTTGTATAATCTACCATGCGGGTACCCGGGTAAAAGCGGGTGTTCTCGACAATGGCTCCGAATGAGATCGCCTCCCAGATCTGCGGCTCCTTTTCATGGGTCAGGTCTATAACTTTAGCATAACAGCCGCCTTCAAAGTTAAAGACGCTGTCAGATGCCCAGCCATGTTCATCGTCACCGATCAGGTGGCGTTCCGGGTCAGCTGACAAAGTTGTTTTGCCTGTGCCGGAAAGGCCAAAGAAAACAGCTGTATCACCCTCTTTGCCAACATTGGCGGAGCAGTGCATGGATAAAATATTATGCTCGTGCGGCAGAAGGTAGTTCAGCACCGAGAAAATACCTTTCTTGATCTCTCCCGCATATCCTGTTCCACCAATAAGAATCATCTTACGGGTAAAGCTGATAACGGAAAAGTTTGCCTGGCGTGTTCCGTCGGTTGTAGGGTCTGCCAGAAACTCCGGTGCGCAGATAATGGTAAAATCAGCCGAAAAGTCTTCCGTTTCTGCCGGGGCGGGGCGCAGGAACATGTTATTGCAGAAGAGGTTCTGCCATGCCTGGGTGTTCACAACGCGCAGGTTCAGGCGGTAATCCGGGTGGGCGCCGGCGTATGCATCCCGCACGTATAATTTGCGGCCTTCCAGAAATGTCAGCATTTTGCTGTGCAGGGCGTCAAATTTCTCCTCCTCAAAAGGAATATTGATGTCTCCCCACCAAACCGTACCGGCTGTTTTTGCATCCTTAACAATGAAGCGATCTTTTGGGGAGCGGCCGGTAAAGGTACCAGTATCGCATGCCAGCGCGCCGGTGTCAGCCAGCAAGCCTTCGCCATTTTTGATAGCCTCTTCGACCAGGGCAGCCGGAGGCAGGTTCCAGAGGATTTCTTCAGCTCCTCCTATGCCTAAACTTTCCAACATGTTTGTCCATAGTTTGTCTCCCGTTTTTTTCATTTAGATTTAATTAAGGTTAATTTTAGTGAGTAATTACTTTCCAAGGCGCAAAAGTATGCATATTAAGATTGCTTCACCATAGTAGCTTGAAATATTTGCTTAATTCGGCCCGTTTTCTGTATACGGAGCTACAAAGCTTTCGCTTACAAAGTCATTATCCTTATTTCCCACAATCTATTTAATATATAGTTATACGTATAGTTACTTAAAACAACGAACCCAGTCTACACATGTCCACAAAAGATCCCCTTTCCTCAAAAGATTTTTCCGTTCAACATAAAGCTGACAACGATGATCTGCCTTACCTGGGAGCGCCTGTTCCAGATAAATTTAAACACCCCAGTGCTTTATACTTGCTGTTCTTTACTGAAATGTGGGAACGTTTCAGCTACTACGGCATGCGCGCCCTGCTGGTGCTTTTCCTCACATCTTCGCTGGTGGAAGGCGGCTGGGCCTGGAACCGGGAAGATGCGCTGCAGCTTTATGGCCTTTACACGGGTTTGGTCTATCTTACCCCGATCATTGGCGGGTATATTGCCGATAAACTGCTTGGGTATAGAAAAGCTGTGATCCTGGGCGCGCTGCTCATGACCTTGGGCCATGGCAGTATGGCGCTGGACACACAGGTATTCTTTTACCTGGGTCTGGGCTTGCTGATCATCGGTAATGGCTTGTTTAAGCCGAATATTTCTTCCATGGTAGGCCAGTTATATAAAAACAACGAAGACAAGAAGGATGCTGCCTATACTATCTTTTATATGGGCATTAACTCCGGCGCCTTCCTGGGCATTCTGCTTTGCGGCTATATAGGCGAGAAAGTGGGTTGGAGCTATGGTTTTGGCTTAGCAGGAGTATTCATGTTGTTCGGTATGCTGCAGTTCTCCTTCGCCAAGAAGATGTTCCATGGTATAGGGCTCTCGCCTGAAGAAAAGAAAGAGGAAGACCTGCTACCAAATAGCGAAGCAGAACAGGATAATGTGCCGGCACCGATCAAGCGGGACCGCATTATTGTTATTTCGGTGTTAGCTTTCTTCACGATATTCTTCTGGATGGCTTTTGAGCAGGCAGGTGGCTCCATGACTATTTTTGCCAACGATTACACCAACCGGATATTAGCCGGTGACAGCGCTACCTTCTTTAAATGGGCCAATGCTACGCTCGTAGTTATACCAATGCTGATCTTGACGGTCGTGCTGTTTAACCTGTTTAAAGATACTTTCAGCAAGATTCCGCTTTCTAACCTTTTTCTGGGCACCAGTTTCGTGGTGATTTGGGGAATTGTGATCTGGATGCTGAACAGGGAGTTTACAGCAGATGTGGCAGAGGTGCCAGCCTCCTGGTTTGGTATTCTTAACTCTTTCTTCATCATTTCCTTAGCACCTGTTTTTTCAAGGATCTGGCAAAGTAAACTTAATCCTTCCGGACCAATTAAATTTGGCATTGGCCTTATACTATTAGGCGGTGGTTTTGCCATACTGGCTTATGGCGGCCATACTATTCCGCAAGGGGCACAAACAGCATCAGTTAGTATGCTATGGCTCATTCTGGCTTACCTGTTTCATACTATGGGAGAGCTTTGCGTTTCACCGGTAGGCTTGTCGTATGTAAGCAAATTGTCGCCACCTAAGTTGCTTGGGCTGATGTTCGGTATCTGGTTTGTCGCCAACTTCATTGCTAACTTGCTGGCGGGCGTGTCCGGCAGCTTCATCGACAGCATTACTGCCCGGTATTCCATCACTGTTTTTTTCCTGTTGTTTACGGCGCTGCCAATACTTGCCGGCCTTGTTATGTTCGCGCTAAATGGCTTTTTAAAGAAAAAGATGCACGGCATCCATTAGCGATTGTACCTGAAGCTTTTAAGCCCCTGCCTTTCCAAGGCAGGGGCTTTTTGTTACTGCTTCATCCACCAACCCCTTGTTAAAATTTCGCGTTGGGCAGCGCAGGTTACACTGCTAAAAGCTGCCTATCTGCCTCCAGTCAACCTTTTACATTTGGATTAGCCGATATAGCTTCGTATTTTTAGTTTTGACATGCACTAACCTTTTATACTTACTACATTATTTATGTCGACACCTCAGAACATATCCGGCGGGAGAGCGCCTAGTTTCGTTGAAACGCAAGGCACTTTATTTGGTCACCCGATTGGATTAATGATCTTGTTTTTCACCGAAATGTGGGAGCGCTTCAGCTATTATGGCATGCGCGGCATCTTGGTGTTGTTCTTAGTTTCAAATGTGAATGGCGGCTTTGGCTGGACAGAGACAGAAGCGATCAGTTTGTATGGCACCTATACGATGTTGGTCTATTTAGTGGCCATTCCCGGGGGCTTTTTGGCTGATAAGGTATTTGGCCAGAAAAAGGCTGTTATGCTGGGCGGCTTTACCTTAGTGGCCGGTCACTTCCTCATGGCCTGGCCATCAGTATGGGCTTTCTACACAGCCATGGCGCTGATTGTGGCTGGCACAGGCCTTTTAAAGCCTAACATTTCTACCATGGTAGGCGGCCTTTATAAAGAAGGAGACAGCCGCCGCGATTCGGGCTTCACCATTTTTTACATGGGCATCAACCTTGGCGCGTTCCTGGCTGCTTTGATTGTTGGTTACGTTGGCGAAACCATTGGCTGGCACTACGGCTTTTCTTTAGCAGGTATCGGCATGCTGCTGGGGCAGGTGGTGTTTATTGGCGGCCAGAAATACCTGCGCCATGTAGGTAATATTGTTAAGAGCGAAGATAAGATTTTCTCTAAAGCTACTCCGAAAGCGAAAGCAGCTGCTAGTTTCACCAAAGTGGAGAAAGATCGCTTGGTTCTCTTAGGGATTTCATTTGTGATCGTGTTAGTGTTCTGGGCTGCTTTTGAGCAGGCGGGTGGTTTGATGAACCTCTACACGAAGAACTACACCGACCGGTACATTGGCAATGAGTTTGCTGTAAATGAATATACTACACAAGCCAAAGAACCTCAGGATTTGTTGGCCATCCAGGCAACCCAAAAGGTGGTAGAGAACAAGCAGATTACTGAGTTTAATACGGTTGGTGAATTCTTCGGCAACCTTGTCTCTCCGCGTTCGCTTAGCTTTAGCGAGATCAACAACAAACTGGACAGCCCTGTGGAAGTAGATGGCAATCAGGTCATTCCTGCACCACGTATTCGCAGCAGGCAGTATGATCTGGCAGTAGAAAAAGCAGATAGCGCGACCTACAATGCCTTGCTTTCTGATGCTGCTCCCGTGGTTGAAACTCCCTCAGCTTATACCATTTTTGATCGCCAGAATGAGCAGCGCGGCTTTATCGTTCCGGCAAGCTGGTTCCAGAGTTTGAATGCCTTGTTTATACTTATCTTCGGAGGTATAGTAGCTGCTGTTTGGCTTTACCTGGCTAAAGTGGGCAAAAACCCACCTTCTATTTCTAAAATGGGTATTGGCACGGCCATCATGGGCTGTGGGTTCATTTTTATGGTGTTCGCGTCTATGCAGCGCGAGTCCAGCATGCTAGGCCTTTCGTCGATGTGGTGGCTGGTACTGGCCTACCTATTCCATACTTTAGGTGAGTTAGCCTTGTCGCCGGTGGCCCTCTCGTACATCACAAAGCTGGCTCCCCGAAGCCTGGTAGCCTCCATCATGGGTATTTACTTTGCAGTAACCGGCTTGGGCAACAAAGTAGCAGGTTGGTTAGGAGAAGCTGCTCAAAACCTTGGTGAACTGGAGATATTTGGCGGCATCGCACTGGTATCTATTTCCCTTGGTTTACTCTTGTGGGTGTTCAGTGGCAGGCTGAACCGCTTGTCTCATGGTGCGGAAGAGCAGCACAACGAGGAAGAGGAAGCGCAAACCGGCCAGTTGCTGGAAGCGGAACTAAGCTAAAAGCAAATAGCTGTTAATATTGAAAAAGAAAGGCTTCTCATAACTGGGAGGCCTTTCTTTTTTACAGTTGTCAGAGTTCATTTCAGGTATAAACTTGAGCCGACCACTTGTATAAACTCTTCCTAAGCATTTTGTTTCTGCCCAGGACAAAAATTCATGGTACTTTTAGAAGGAGTTGATAGGAGTATAAAGTTTATTGTTGCACTAAAAGAAGCAGGAGCTTAATTTGTGCCACTTAACGAATAGACTGAATAGTACATTTCAACTTTTACCACCCACATGTTTTTAACTTACCACACGTGTAAACGAAATGTTTACCTGCTACTGCTGAGCCTCTGCGCCTGCCAGATACCTGCTGAAGAAGCAGTGATGCCTCAGCCGGCGAAAAATACCATTATGTACCTCATCCCGAAAGGGGAGCATTATGCTACATCTCATCCTTTCAAAGCAACTACTACTACCAAGCTTTCCTTTGAAGTGACATTTGATAGCACGGCAATTTATACTTCCGTTGCTCCCGAAAACCAGGGAGATATTAACAAACTGTATGGCGTTTCTGACTGTGGCGTCAGCCATCAAACTAACAGTGCACGCTTTGGCTGGCGCTGGTATAACAATCAACTGGAAATTCATGCTTATACTTACCTCAACCAGGTGCGGCAATCCAAGTATATCGGTACGGTGGAGTTAGGGCAGAAAAATACCTGTACATTGGAGCTATGCGACGGAACCTATACTTTCCGGCTGAACGGACAGCAAGTGGAACTGCCGCGTGCCTGTACAGGAGCGGGGGCAGGGTACCAGCTATATCCATACTTTGGAGGCGATGAAGTAGCCCCGCATGCTATTACTATCCAATTAAAAGAACTACACTAGGCGTCCGGATAGCCCTAAAAAGAAAAAAGCCCCCGAGCTACAACTCGGAGGCTTTTTAAAGTAATGGGAAATGATTACATCATGCCGCCCATGCCGCCCATGCCACCTGGCATAGCCGGAGCACCTTTATCTTCTTCAGGCTCTTCTGAAACTACACACTCGGTGGTAAGCAGCAGGCCAGCAATAGAAGCTGCGTTCTCCAGCGCAAGACGTGTTACTTTCGTTGGGTCGATGATACCGGCTGCAAACAGGTTCTCATACTTGTCTTCGCGGGCATTGTAACCGTAATCAGCTTTGCCTTCGCGAACGGCCTGTACTACCACAGAACCTTCGCCACCAGCATTGGCTACAATGGTTCTTAGTGGAGACTCCAGGGCAGTGCGAATGATCTGAACACCAGTCTGCTGGTCAGCATTTGTTACTTCCAGGTTTGAAAGGGCATCCAGCGCACGGATCAGGGCAACGCCACCACCCGCTACAATACCTTCTTCCACCGCAGCACGTGTTGCGTGCAAGGCATCATCCACACGGTCTTTTTTCTCTTTCATCTCAACTTCCGTTGAAGCACCGATGTACAGAATAGCTACCCCGCCAGATAATTTTGCAAGACGCTCCTGCAATTTCTCTTTGTCATAGTCAGAGGTTGTGGTTTCCATCTGCGCTTTGATCTGGTTTACGCGGGCCACAATGTCATCTTTCTGGCCAGCACCGTTCACAAGGGTAGTGTTGTCTTTGTCGATGATCACTTTTTCAGCCTGACCTAAGTATTCCAGCGTCGCATTCTCCAGTTTGTAACCGCGCTCTTCCGAGATCACAGTACCACCGGTCAGAATCGCGATGTCTTCCAACATAGCTTTTCTTCTGTCGCCAAAGCCAGGAGCTTTTACCGCAGCAATTTTCAGGGAGCCACGCAGTTTGTTTACTACCAGGGTAGCAAGCGCTTCACCGTCTACATCTTCTGATACAATCACTAAGCCTTTACCTGTCTGAACCACCTGCTCCAATACCGGCAGCAGTTCTTTCATAGTAGACACTTTCTTGTCGTAGATCAGGATGTAAGGGTTGTCGAACTCCGCTTCCATCTTCTCTGCGTTGGTTACAAAGTATGGCGACAGGTAACCGCGGTCGAACTGCATACCTTCCACTGTTTTTACTTCAGTTTCGGTTCCTTTTGCCTCCTCTACTGTAATCACGCCGTCTTTGCCAACTTTATCCATCGCATCGGCAATCATTTGGCCGATCTCAGCGTCGTTGTTGGCAGAAATAGTACCTACCTGCGAGATCTCAGAAGAGTTCTCGATTTTCTTAGACTGGGAGCGGAGGTTCTCAACAACGGCCTGCACAGCTTTGTCAATACCACGCTTCAGGTCCATCGGGTTAGCACCAGCTGCTACGTTCTTGATACCGGCAGTATAGATAGCTTGAGCCAGCACGGTAGCTGTCGTAGTACCGTCACCAGCCTGGTCGGCTGTTTTAGAAGCTACTTCTTTTACCAGTTGTGCGCCCATGTTCTCGATCGGGTCGTTCAGGTCGATTTCTTTCGCTACTGAAACGCCGTCTTTTGTAATCATCGGGGCGCCAAATTTCTTATCAATGATAACGTTGCGTCCTTTTGGTCCGAGCGTTACTTTAACGGCATTCGCCAATTTATCGACACCAGCTTTAATTTTGGTGCGCGCATCTGTATCGAATGTGATGTTTTTAGCCATAATGGTTTAATTTGATTGGGATTTACTGATCGTTAAGTTAAAGAATTGCCAGGATGTCAGACTCACGCATGATGAGGTAGTCACCGCCATCTACGGAGATCTCAGTACCGGCATATTTGCCGTACAATACCTGATCGCCTACTTTTACTTGTGGTTTCATCAAAGCGCCCTGCTCTGACACTTTGCCTTCGCCAATGGCTACTACTTCGCCACGCTGTGGTTTCTCTTTAGCAGTATCAGGGATAATGATACCAGACTTGGTTTTTTCTTCTGCTGCAGCAGGAGCTACAATTACTCTGTCTGCTAATGGTTTAATGCTGATTGACATAGTTTGTTATTAGAATTTATGGTTGATATTAAACGTTGAAACCATAGGGATACTATCACTTCCTGTGCCAAGCCCGAAGAACTGACACATTAAGCCAATATTTCAGTTTTTAACGCGGACACACCTGACAGGTTTGACATATTTGGCAGCCCCAGGGAACTTTTTCGGGAAGAGCTGCCAACATTGGCAGCAGTGAACAAAAAAAGCCGGCACAGCGGCCGGCTTTAAGTATTTGCTATAGCAGTTCTTATTTTGCAGAATCAGTAGCGGCTGGTAAAGCGGCACCAGGCAAAGTTGCAGCTTTTTCGCTACCGGGCAGGGCAGTGGCCGGAGCTGCTGGTAATTGCTGCTGTTGCGCCCGCTCTTCGTTCACGCTGCGGCTCATTTCAGCAGCACCCTGAGAAGAACGTAGCATGTGCGTGCCCAGTGACAAAACAACCAGTGCGATCGCAAAGCCCCATGTTAGTTTCTCAAGTAGATCGCCGGTGCGCTTAACACCCACTAACTGGCTGGTGCTGCCACCAAATTGGCTGCCAAGGCCGCCGCCCTTAGGGTTTTGGGCAAGTACCACGAGTATAAGCAGTACACAAACAAAGACAATCAGGCTGATAAGGGCGATATACATATTATGTTACGTTTTGTAATTTTTCTATCTGTTCGGCAAAGTAACTCTTTTTTTCCGGATTTTTCAAAATGAGCTGCTCATAAATTTTGATGGCTTTCTTCACTTTTCCCTGCTGCAGAAAAATGTTAGCCAGGCTCTCGGAGGCAATTCCTTTTTTTATCTTGCTGTTCCGCAACGATAAATCTTCTTGTGGCTCTGAGCGCATCCGGAGATTGTTCATCGCTTTCAGACGCGGGTTAAGCTTTAAGAACTGATCAATGATATTCAACTGGTGATGCAGCGCTTCAGGGCCTGTATATACTGCCTTCTGCAGTTCATGTGTTTTGCAGTAGTCCAGGATCAGCTCCGGGTGGAAGCCCTGCGGCCTGGGGCGCGTATCTTCATCCTTAAGCTGTAGTACCTCACCCAGACGGCTGGATGCCATCCAGTAGCCAAGGCTGTCTTCGCTGTAGAGCTGGCCAATTTCATCAAACTGATACGTTATGCTGGCTTCTGCAGGAGCAGCAGGAAGCGCCAGAGAAGCAACAAGCTCTTCTTCCGGCAGAGGCATAGGCTTCTGGTATACAAACAGGTGCTCCTCGTCTGCTGAAGAGGCGGTTAAAGCGTCAGACTCCTCCTGCTCCGGTAAGTCATCCGGGTATTCAGCAAACGTGTCTTTAGGCAGTGATTCTGCCGGATCAGGCTTTTGCGCCAGCAGATCAGTAAAAGAAGAACTCAGGCTGTTGATGGTCAGCAGCATGGCCAATTCAGAGTCCATACTTTCTTCCGTATCTTCTGTCTCAACTACAGCCGCTACAGGCAAAAGGGAGGATGTGTTCTGGTCTTGCGAATTGCTCTTGTCGTCTGACTCAGGAAGCAATTTTGTTTCTGCTTCCGGGATACCTTCTGCTTCGGCGGAAGTTTCTATTACCTCAGCTATTATACTTTCCTCATCGGCAGGTATCTCTACAACCTGCTCCGGTAGTGCTTCTTCCTGTACTTCTAAAGTATAACTCTCGTGTGAGATAGGTTCCTCCTGTAATACAGGCTCTTCAAAAGCAGGCACAGGCACTGGCGATGTATAAATAATGCGCTTCAGCAACTGCCGGTCGGTGGCATAGGCAGATGCCCGACGCAGGCGCTGGGTAGAAAGCATGCTGCCCTTGTCGTAAGCAGACTTGGCAAGGAGCAGATGTGCCGTCTGGCAATAGGGGAAGGTAGCGGCCACCTTCTCCAGCTCTTCTGTCTGCTGGTCCGAGATGTTCGATACCTGTTGTATCAGTTGAAGAAAAGCTGATTTATTCATGCACTCATACTTGTAAAGTAGTTATCCCGAAGCACTTTCTACCAGTTAGCAACTGTTTTATTAAATACATCTGTCACCAGACGCTCAGTTAATTCATTTATATCGTTCGTAGGTATCTGGGTGATATCCACGTTCTGCTTAAAGTCCTGCGTCATGGTAAAAAGCCGGTCAAAATTCTCTTCCGGATTCTTGGTGTTGGTATAATGTATCTGTACACCAAGTGTTAAGCGGTTCAGGCCGGCTTTATCTTCCAGACCTTCCCGCTGGATGGCGGCCGGTGTAAGGGTAAAGCTAACAATCTGTCCCTCCAATTGCAAGTCGCCGTTGCTCTGTAGCACCGTCAGATTGGAGTTTCGCCGGAAATAATTTTTAAAATTATCTGTAACTACCTGCGTCAGGTTGGCAGGACCTTCACCACTGCTGTTCTCTATCGTCTGGATAGAAATTGTTTTAATATCAGGGCTGATACTGGTACCTGAAAAGGAGTATACACCGCACCCGCCGCAAACGAGCAGCAGCAGGAGCGACAAAGTATAAAGTATGGAGCGGCCGTTAATCTTCGATGTCATACTGCTTTAATTTACGATAAAGGGTTCGTTCGGAAATGCCCAGGTCCTGTGCGGCATACTTCCGTTTGTTGTTGTGTTTCTTAAGCGCTTTCAGAATGAGCTCTTTCTCTTTATTTTCCAGCGAAAGGCTTTCTTCTTCTGTTTCGTGCGGAATATCTTCTACTTTCTGATCTTCGTAATCGTCGTGGTGCGATGGTGCATGCTTTACCTGCAGGTAAAAGGGTTCGCTGTGCTTGGGCTCCTGGTGCTGGTACGACCTGCCATTTGCCTGTTGTTCAATATTTTCGAAGAGGTGGCCGTGTTCTTTCAGTAAGTTCTCTTCATCCGGCTGGTGCGTGAGCATGTCAAAAACCAGCTTCTTGAGCTCAGACATATCCCGGCGCATGTCAAACAACACCTTATACAGCAGATCACGCTCTGAAATATGCTGTTCAGAGTTTTCTTCTTTCTTTAAAAGTGCAGGCAGGTTGCTCTGCTCACGGGGTAGGTAGTGGCGTAGCTTTTCCGCATCTACTTCGCGGTCATACTCCAGCACAGAGATCTGCTCCACAATATTCTTCAGCTGCCGGATGTTGCCCGGAAACCGGAAGTTAAGCAGCTCCTGTACTGCATCAGCTGTCAGCGTGATCGGCTTTACTTTATACTTTTCCGAAAAGTCGCTGGCAAACTTGCGGAACAGGAGGTACACATCTTCGCCGCGCTCCCGGAGTGCCGGCACCGTAATTGGCACCGTGTTTAAGCGGTAGTATAGGTCTTCGCGAAACCGGCCCTTTTCCACGGCGTTCATCAGGTTCACGTTGGTAGCTGCCACTACGCGCACATCCGTCTTCTGAACTTTGGAGGAGCCTACCTTGATGAACTCGCCATTCTCCAGCACGCGTAGTAACCGGGCCTGCGTACCCAAGGGCATTTCGCCTATCTCATCAAGGAAAATAGTGCCGCCATCCGTCACTTCGAAGTAGCCTTTGCGGGCTTCCTGGGCGCCGGTAAATGACCCTTTTTCATGGCCGAATAATTCAGAGTCAATAGTGCCTTCGGGTATAGCGCCGCAGTTGATGGCAATAAACTGGCCGTGTTTACGCGGGCTCAGCTGGTGAATGATCTTGGAGAAAGACTCTTTCCCACTGCCACTCTCGCCCGTGATTAGCACAGTCATATCGGTTGGCGCTACCTGCACGGCCACTTGAATGGCATAGTTGAGCAGGGGAGAATTACCGATAATGCCGAAGCGTTGTTTTATGGTCTGTAAATCGAAATTGCGCATGTATATAAATTAAGGTAAGCAGATTTGGAGGCCTTAAGAAGAAGCAAAATAAACAGGCTTTTGCCCGGCCGCTCCTTTACAGGTGTATCCACACCTAATCTACCGCTTCGCCAAAGAGAGTGCCTACACTGCAGTCGTGTACAAAAACGTTCACGTAATCGCCTTTCTTGTAGTGCTTTTTGTCGAAGATCACAACTTTGTTCTGGTCGTTGCGGCCACTGAGCTGCGCTGTAGATTTCTTAGAGAAATTTTCGACCAGCACCCGGTGCACTTTGCCAATATCACGTTTATTGCGGGCCAGGGATGTTTCGCGTTGCTTGGTAATGATCTCGTCCAGGCGGCGCTTTTTTACTTCGAGCGGCACATCGTCTTCCAATTTGCGGGCTGCCAGCGTACCGGGGCGCTCGGAGTAAAAGAACATATAAGAGTAGTCATATTGCACGTAGTCCATCAGCGAAAGCGTGTCCTGGTGCTCCTCTTCCGTTTCAGAGCAGAAGCCGGCGATCATGTCCGATGAAATACCACAATCTTCCCCAAGTATACTTCGGATAGCATCCACCCGGTTCAGGTACCATTCGCGGTCATAGGTCCGGTTCATCAGCTCCAGCACCCGCGAATTGCCACTCTGGGCTGGGAGGTGTATGTACTTGCAGATGTTGTCATACTTCTTTATCGTATAGAGCACCTCGTCCGTAATGTCTTTGGGGTGCGAGGTAGAGAAGCGCACACGCAGTTCCGGTGAGAGCAGGGCCACCATCTCGAGCAAATTGGCGAAGTTCACCTGCTCAATACCATCTTCGGAAGCCCACTTGTAGGAGTCCACATTCTGGCCCAGCAAAGTTACTTCTTTATAACCCTGGGCCACTAGAGCCTGTGCCTCCCGCACGATGGAGTGTGGATCGCGGCTGCGCTCGCGGCCGCGGGTAAAAGGCACCACGCAGAAAGAGCACATGTTATCACAGCCCCGCATAATTGAGATGAAAGCGCTTACGCCATTGCTGTTCAGGCGAATAGGGTTGATATCGGCATAGGTTTCCTCGCGCGACAGCAATACGTTTACTGCCTTCTGGCCACCATCCACTTCATTGATCAGGTTTGGCAAGTCGCGGTAAGCATCGGGCCCCACAACCATGTCTACGATCTTTTCTTCCTCCAGCAACGACTTCTTCAGGCGCTCCGCCATGCAACCCAGCACGCCAATCAGCATGTCCGGTTTCTTCTTTTTGTAGTAGTTAATCTGGCCGAGGCGATTGCGCACCGTCTGCTCGGCTTTCTCCCGGATAGAGCAGGTATTCAGGAACACGACATCGGCCTGGGCAATGTCAGCTGTGGTATCAAAACCCTGCTCAAACATGATGGACGAGACGATCTCACTATCCGAAAAATTCATGGCGCAGCCGTAGCTTTCAATGTAGAGCTTGCGTGTTTTTCCGGTATCTGTTTCCTTTGTGATGTGCGTATCGCACGCAGCTGCCTGGTCAGGTGTTCGGTTGTCTATAAAATCTAAATCTACTATTGGCTCCATAGGTATGCTATTACAGGTGCAAATATACTATAAACTCTGCAAAGCTGTGACAGAATGACAGGCTTCGACATGAATTATGCATTAAAATTTATACAGCAAGGATAGTATAAACTTGCAGGGCGTGCCATAAACAAGGTATGACATAGGGAGTTTCGCATTTATTAATGCCGCATTTGATGTTCAAAGGGCTGCTGCAAGTATGTATGATAGCGCTAAGCGCCACATCCGGTTAGCTTGAGAATCAATAATTAGCCTTTGTTTATACTTGTTACTGCCATTCATCCAAAGCGAAAAGCTGCTGTTATTTTTGCCCTAGCACCTGCAGGATTGCCTTCGCTTTTAGCAGACACTCATGATACTCCTGCTCCGGGTCTGAGTCGTACGTAATGGCGCTGCCTACCATAAAATTGAGGTAACCGGTGCCGGCGTTATACTGTATGCTGCGGATCACCACGTTGAAATCAGCATCTTGGTTCGGCATAATATAACCGAATGCGCCAGAGTAGAGGCCGCGCCGGGTGTCTTCCAACTCCTCGATTAATCGCATGGCGCTGATCTTGGGGGCACCTGTCATGCTGCCCATTGGAAAAGCATTTATCAGGGCATCTACCAGTTCCATGCCTTGCCGCAACTGCCCCGTAATGGTGGAGATCATCTGCGATACTTGCCGGAACGGGTAAATGCCGAACATCTCTTCCACTTTTACAGTTCCGGTGGCGCAGGAGCGGCTCAGATCGTTGCGTACTAGGTCCACAATCATCATGTTTTCAGCTAGCTCCTTTTCATCGTGCCGCAACTGGTGCTGCAAGGCGGCATCTTCCTGAGGGGTAGCTCCCCGGCGGATGGTGCCTTTGATCGGCTGCGAGATTAACGTAGCACCTTCTTTTTTCAGAAAGCGTTCCGGCGAGGCGCATAAAAGATACTTTTTATTATACTTCAAAAAACCTGAAAAAGGCGTCGGTGAGGCTGCATTCAAGGCTAGGTAAAGCGGCAGTGGTTCTACCTGCACCTGCTCGGCATAAAACTCCATGCAATAGTTTAGTTCATACACATTGCCTTCTATTATATGCTGCTTGATGCGCGCTACCTGCGCTTTATACATCTCCGCCGCTACGCGCGGCTGGGCCTGAATTTTCGTTGGAACTACCGCATTAGGAACAGGTAGTTCAAGTATAGAAGCAATCACTTCTTGTATATTATCTACTGAAGAATAGATGCTTATACTTGATTGATTCAAGTATATGTATACTTCCGGTTCAAAGAAGAGCACATCCGGAAAGCCTATCTGATTTGGGTTATGGCTGTGCAAATTTTCGGTCTGGTTCTTCAGGTCGTAGCCTAAATAGCCGCAAAGCAGGCGCGGGTACTGCTGCAGCTGGTAACGAATACTAGTATAAGTATCCGTTTCGTTAAGCGGCAGTGGCTCCTGGTTAGATACTGCCAGCAGGTGGCTGAAGCCATTGTGCGGGTAGGGAATCTGGTTGGGATTATAGTAAGCAGCCAGCGCGTGGCGGGCCGCCCAGGCAAGTGCCTTTAACCGGAACTCATCCAGCGAAACAGGTAAATCGGTGTCTTTTAGTTCAGCAGCGTACATGAGCAAGTATAACGCTATAGGTTAGAAAGGGCCAGCTTAGCTTTCGCATCGATGCTGGTTTTATATTCATGTCCTTTGTAGTGCATTGCCTGTTGAAAATAAACCTTAGCTTTCTCAGGCGCACCCGCCTCGCGGTACAAGTAGCCTAGCTGCAGGTTGGCATGAGGCACAACGTATAAACCGGAGTTGCTATAGGAACTGATGGTACGTTGGTACCAGGTGATCGCTTGTGGCAGCTGCCGCAGGCCGTGGTAAATGCGGGCTTTCCGGTACACGTACTCGGCTTGCAGCGGCACTGGCAGCTTTGTAGTGTCTAAACTGTTCAGTGCTGCCATGGCTTCCAGGTAATAGCCGCCGTCAGAGCGAAGGCGGGCGAGCAGCAGGAGCCGATTAAGTTGCTCATGGCGCTCAACAAACCTTTGAGCGTATGTGTCCTCCTCCGTTTCAGCTTTGCCCTCTTTGCTGATCTTATCAAAGTATACGTGCGCCTGAGCTTCCTGCTTGTGGAGCAGGCAGGCGAGGTATAGCTTAAAATAGGCAGCCTTCAGGTAATGCTGGCCCTTGGTCTGCGCCAGGAAAAGCCTGTTCTCCTGCACCGATTGATTATAGGCACCGCGCGCGAGATACAGGTCAGCAGCCAGATGGTGCAGGTAGGGCAAGGAAAGGTACTGCGTTGAATTAGGTCGCTGCTGGTAGAGAGCAAGAGCGGCATCGCCCTGCCTAGCTTTTTTGAGCAGGTAAGTAGCAACAAACGTGTACAGCAGGTTCTCCGGGTATTTTCGGGCGAGCTGCGCCGCCTGGCGGGCGGAGGTGGTGGTGTACTGCTCTTCATCGAGCAAAGGCAGCACCAGTGCTAAATAAAGCTGCGTCTCCTCCTGAAATACATTTCCCGTGGTGGTGGCGGCTTTCAAATTTACCAAGCCTTCGGTGCTGTTGCCGCTCATCCCAATAATAGAAAGAAACCATTTGTAGTTATCTGGCACAGAGCCAATGAGCACCTGCAGGAGCCCTAATGTCTTTTTATTCGGGAAGAAATGAGGATAGCGCCGGGCATTTTCGGAGAAGGAGAGATAGGCTTGCCGGATGTCCCAGGCTGCAGCTAAACGGTTGCCAAACAAGAGCTTACTTAAGCCTGTTTGCAGCCTTACTTCGGCTGTTGCATATGTCACCCAGTCAGATGTTTGGGGCAAATGCTCTAATTGCCGCAGCCGCTCCTCCTGTGCTGCCAGCAGGGAAGGGAATGCCTGCTCGTCCTGTTGCAGGCATAGCGTTAGGAAATCAGCATAGTTAGCAACTAGCAGGCCCGCTGCATTGGTAGGAGCAATTTTCAAGGCATGTGCTGCCAGCGCCCGGCCGTGCGTGATTTTAAGCGCCAGCAACTCCTGGTAAGCTCGTTGAAGATCGGGCGTAAACGGGGAAGCAGCAAAGCTAGGTTGCGTAGAATGTAGGAGAAGCCAGCCTACCAGCAACAAAAAAAAGGATGGCAAACCACCATCCTTTTCCATTTCTTATACAGGTACCCTGCGCTCAAGCTCAAGGCTGTTTATTAGAATACGCGCTGCTCCACACCTGCCAGAATACGGCCACAGTGTTCGCAAACAATGACTTTTTTCTGTGCGGCAATATCTGCCTGGCGTTGTGGGGGCACGGTGTTGAAGCAACCTCCACAGGCATCGCGCTTCACGCTTACAACAGCCAGGCCGTTACGTACGTTCTTGCGGATACGGGAGTAAGCGCTCAGCAGTCGATCCTCAATATTAGCTGCAGCTGCTGTCCGTTCCTTTTCCAGGGTGTTTTCTTCATCTTCACTCTCTGAAACGATCTGGTCCAGTTCGTGCTTTTTATTCTCAAGGTCTTTGCGGCGCTCTTCCAGGCGGTTCTTAGTGCCTTCGATCTCGTTGATCTTCTGTTCTATCTGGTAGTGCGCTTCTTTGATCTTTTTCTCTGCTATCTGGATCTCCAGTTTCTGAAGTTCGATCTCTTTAGTGATAGCGTCGTACTCGCGGTTGTTGCGTACGTTCTGCTGCTGGTCTTCGTATTTCTGAATCAGCGACTCCGCATCTTTGATAGCTTGCTTGCGCTGTGCGATAGACTCGTTCAGGCCGGCCACTTCATCATCAAACTTACGAACCCTTACCTCGTACCCCTCTATCTCATCTTCCAGGTCCTGAACCTCTTCGGGTAAATCTCCCCGCACGCGTCTAATTTCATCAAGCTGCGAATCGATGTTCTGAAGCGTCATTAACGCTTCCAATTTGCTGGCTACAGTACTTTCCATGTATTAATAGGTGTATCTGATGGGGTTTGTATTCACTTCCGATAAATAGACTGCAAAATTAGGAAAGTTTTTTGAAATAACGTCATAAAAAATCTCCTTTGTAAACACCTCGCTTTCATAATGCCCGATATCAGCGATCATAAGTTTGTTCTCCGCGTCAAAGAACTCGTGGTATTTCACGTCACCCGTAACCAGCACATCAGCTCCCTGGCGGAGCGCATCTTTGATCAGGAAACTGCCGGCACCACCACATACGGCTACTTTTTTTACCTGCCGGTTGCCAGAAAGTGGAGTATACCGCAGCCCCTGCAGTTGCATTTTCTCAGTCAGATAAGCCAGGAAAGCGTCTTCAGATAAAGCTTTTGGCAGTTCGCCCACTATCCCGATACCCACTTCCTGGTTCTGATTTTCTAATGTATACACATAATGTGCTACTTCCTCGTAGGGGTGCGCTTTTTTGAGGGCTACCAGCACCGCTTGCTGCCTGTGCGCTGGGAAAATCACTTCCAGCCTATCTTCTGTCACCTGCTCTGGTACGCCAGGTTTCCCTATAGTTGGATTAGCCTGCTCTGAGGGTAAGAAGCGGCCGGTACCCTGCACCTGAAAGCTGCAGTTGCTGTATTCGCCAATGTTGCCTGCGCCTGCCTGGTGCAGGGCCGCCAGTACCTGCGCTGTAGATGCAGTGGGCGTAAACGTTACCAGTTGCATAAGCGTGTGCACCTTTCCAGAAAGAATGCGCTGCTGCTGCAAACCCAGTTTGTCTGCTATTTTGGTGTTCACGCCCTGCAGCACGCTATCGAGGTTGGTGTGCGCTGCATAGATGGCGATATTGTTTTGGATAGCTTTTATGATGGTACGCTCCACATAGTTACGGCCGGTGAGCTGCTTTATTCCTTTAAAGATAACCGGGTGATGGGCCACCACCAGGTTGCAGCCTTTCCTGATGGCTTCATCCAGCACCGCTTCGGTGCAGTCCAGCGTTGCCAGCACGCCGGTAACGATAGTAGAAGGGTCGCCGGTTTGCAGGCCGGCATTATCGTAGCTTTCCTGGTAGCTGAGCGGAGCCAGCTGCTCCAGCACGGCAGTTATTTCTTTTATAGTCGTCATTAAGTTGCTCTTTAAGGATATACTAGGTGGGGCATGAAAATAGTTTTATTTTTGCTCCCGCTACAAAACTATGGTTAAATATTTAAAAATGCTGCTCTGGCCTTTCTCGTTGCTTTACGGCGGCGTGCTGCAGGGCCGTAATTTTTTGTACGACAAAGAGCTGCTTGCCTCACAGCGTTTTGACCTTCCTGTGATTGCGGTCGGCAACCTAACGGTGGGCGGTACGGGCAAAACGCCGCACGTGGAGTACCTGCTGCGCCTTCTCCATAAGTATAAAGTGGCTACGCTCAGCCGGGGATACAAACGCCAGACGAAAGGTTTTATACTTGCCGATACAAAGGCAACGGCCGCCTCACTGGGGGATGAGCCTTTTCAGTTTCACCAGGATTTTCCGGAAGTTACTGTGGCTGTGGCAGAAGACAGGGTGCTTGGGGTGCAGCAGTTGCAGGCCAGGGTACCAGACGTAGCGGTGGTGGTGTTAGACGATGCCCTGCAGCACCGCGCGTTGCAGCCATCGCTCCGGTTGTTGCTAACAGATTACAAGCGGCCATTTTACAGCGACTTTGTGCTGCCGGCCGGATGGCTCCGCGAGGCCAGGAGCGGGGCTGCACGGGCGGATGCCATCATTGTCAGTAAGTGCCCTGAGCAACTCGCTTTGCCGCAGCAGCAAGCCATCGAAAGCCAGATCCGCAAGTATAGCCGGGCGCAAGTTCCGGTGTTTTTCTCTACCTTCCGTTATGGCCAACCTGTTTCCATCGGATCGCAAACGACGCTATCAAACCAGCTTATTTTAGTTACGGGCATTGCGAATGCGGCTCCTTTAAAAGAGTACCTGCTTGCCCAAGGCTTTGAGGTGCTGCACCACCTGGCTTTTCCGGATCATTATACTTATACTACCAAAGACCTGCATGATTTGCATAGCCGACTGAAGGTAGCAGCCCATCGGCAGGCATCGGTGCTCACTACCCGTAAAGATGCCGTTAAGCTGACGGGTCCCGGCCTGGTGGAACTGACCAGCAGCCTGCCTGTTTTTTACCTGCCCATCGAGGTAACTTTTCTAAAAGAAAAGGAGATGTTTGATGCGTTGATACTGAACCATGTGCAGCAATTCGTTACCTGAAGTATAGATTAAATAAATTGCAGCCACACGTAGCTTGCCAGCCCCGAATGTTCGGCGACATCGTACTTATGCTAAATTCTGCTAATTTTGAATTGTGAAAAGAAAGCTATTCGCCATCCTGCTGTTTTTGTTTGGCCTGATCTCCCTCCGGAATGCGCATGCGCAGATTATTGACGACTCCACTAAAGTAATCTATAGCCCTAAAACCACGTTGCATCTCTATGAGAACGATGTGCTGGAAGGCCGCTACGTGGAAGAACGCATTGACACCACCATTCAGAACTTTCAGAACGAACGCTACTGGTATCACGATACAGCGTATTACCAGCAGCTGGGTAATGTGGGTACGGCTGCCCAGCCGCTACTGTACAGGTTGCCTGGCACCATTGGCATACGCTTTGGTCGTAACGCCTTCGACCGCTATGCCTACGATCCACAAAACATCAATTATTACAATACCCGTTCGCCTTATTCTCACTTGTTTTATGTACAAGGCGGGCAGGGAGAGCAGTTATTTGAGGCAATTCACGCCCGAAACATCACTCCCCGCTGGAACATAGGGGCAGCTTACCAACTGCTGGCTGCGCAGAAGCAACTCAATACCGTTGCCTCTACGGGCACTGATCGCCTTATTGACCATTCGGGGGCCAAGCTTTTCACGCATTACCGATCGAAGAATGATAACTATGATCTCTTCCTGAATTTTACGTTGCTACATGTGGCACAAATAGAGCAGGGAGGGGTGCTGGTGCCGTCTGCCACAACGCCACGTGACAGTCTTTTCAACTACCAAACGCAATCAGTAAACCTGCAGCAGGCGGAGACGCAGGAAAAACGCAACCACTTGCACGTATTGCAGGTGTATAAAATAGCGGCAGAGAATCTGAAGGCATACCATATGCTCGACATCCATACGCAAAAAGATGAGTTTATGGACGATGAGCTACCTCGCATTATCTCCACCAATAAGGATACTACCGTCCTTTTTTACCCGACTACTTATTACAGTAAAGCCAAGACGGATGATGAAGCCAATTACCGGGAGATGCAAAATGTGTTCGGATTAACCGGGAATAACAAGCTTTCTTCTTACAAGGCTTACGCCAAGTTCCGTAATGCTAAAATCGATTACAGCGCTGTAGAGAAGTTTGCCAGCGGCGACAGCATACCTCGGCGAACTATTACAGCCGATCAGGCCTACAATCAGTTATTTGTGGGTGGACAGCTGCGCCTTTTTTATGAGAATAAAGCAGAACTGGCTGTAGACGGGGAGTTTCAGCTGTCCAGAGATTACCGGTTACGTGGTATTGCCCGTTTAGGAGGCCTGCAAGCCTCCCTGGAGCGCATCCTGTATTCACCCTCTGCGACACAGCAGTTCATGCTCAGCAATCATTTCTTCTGGAACCCTGATGACTTCAAAAGCAGTGTGGCAGATCATGGCGAAGTTGCTTATAATGGCAAGCTGGGGGAGCGGCAGTATGTGAAATTAAAGGCCCACTACACTAACATTAAGCGGTACATCTTTTACAATACCCTGGCAAAGCCTGAGCAGCTGAGTGGTAACCAACGGCTTTGGGGAGCAGAAATATCGCACCAGATCCACTTTGGCGGCTTCCACTTCGATAACTTTGTGGCCTACACGAACACCGATGAAGCAGACCGCATTCGGGTACCGGAGTGGCTGCTGGATTCCAAGTTATACTTCCAGGGGTTTCTGTTCAAGCAAGCCCTTTACGGGCAGTTTGGAGTGGAGGCTTACCTGCCAACCGGCTATTATGCCGATGCTTACATGCCGGTTACCCAGCAATTCTATCAGCAAAACACCTTTAAACTCGACACATACCCGGTTATAGATGTGTTTATCACGGCAGATATCAAAACGCTTAACGTATTCCTGAAGATGAGCCATGTGAACGACACTCTCTGGAAACCGGGCTACTTTGCGACGCCCTACTATCCGGGGATGCGCCGCAGCTTTATGTTTGGGGTTAAATGGATGTTCTTCGATTAATGGATTACGGATTATTTTATACTTGTACTGTTGGCTGTTACATGGATGCCGCTGCAATATAAGAAGCATAAATTACCTGACGCCGCCATACTTATCCACGTATGATTCTGAAGTATAAATAAATGTTCTTGTCAGGGATGCAGGTATAGAACATACTTCTTAATAGTCAACGAACAACGCATAACGCTCATGTCGACACAAACTACCAAAACCATACTTCGGCTGCAACTGCCAACAGATCCGCGCTGGGCCAATATTGCAGAGAAGAACATCGAAGATATTCTGATAGACCACGCTTACTGTGAGCAGAAAGCAGCTACTTCGGCTATTTCGCTTATTGTAAAGTACCCGGATAAAACGCGCTTAGTTGAGGAGATGACAGACCTCGTAGCCGAGGAGTGGAGCCATTTTGAGCGCGTTTTGGCAGAGCTGAAAAAGCGCGGTTTCGGGCTAGGCCGCAACCGCCCTGATGAGTACGTGGTGGCGCTATCTAAACACATCCGCAAGGGCGACAAGCGTGAGCGCCAGCTCATGGACCACCTGCTGGTGAATGCTTTGATCGAGGCCCGCAGCTGCGAACGTTTTAAGCTGCTCTGGAAAAATATACAGGACGAAGCGCTACAAACGTTTTATTATGAGCTCATGGTTTCGGAGGCAGGCCATTATGTAAGCTTCGTGAAACTAGCCAAGGAGTATATGCCTGCCGAAGTGGTAGACGCCCGCCTGAAAGAGCTGCTCGAAATCGAAGCTCACATCATCAAGAGCCTGGAGCCGAGGGCTGACAGGATGCATTAAAAGGAGTATAGAGTTGTAAGTTATAGTACTTACAACTCTATACTCTTAATTTATCACGTCTTCTGCTTTTTCTTTTTAGCAGCCGGAAAGAGGATGTTGTTAAGTATAAGCCGGTAGCCGGGGGAGTTGGGGTGTAGCGCCAGGTCCGTTGGTTCTTCGCCTACCAGGTGCTGGTAATCTTCCGGATCGTGGCCCCCATAAAAGGTCCAGGTGCCGCGGGCGTAGGTACCATGCATGTAACGAATTTCGCCTAGCTCTTTGTTTTCGCCCATCACAATCACCTCCGGCTTCACCAGACCTTTGCGGAAAGCTGTGGTTTGCCCCATAAAGCCTTTAATGGTTTTTTCATGATTCTGGGTGAGCATCGTAGGAATAGGATCATACTTGGCAGAAAACGTGAACAGCTGAAAGTAGTCGTTTTCCTCGGTAACGGGGCGCTCCTGCGGCTGCATGTCGATGTTGGAGTATTCATATTCCAACGGGTTCTGGGAGATCCTGAAATCTTTAAAAGCAAACGTTTTACTGTAATCCAGCTTTTGCTGTGCCTGCGGATCGGCCGGATCACCGTCGAACATAGATTCCACGATATCAACGCCATCTGCTGCCAGTGCTATATCATAGGTATCGGTAGCGGAGCACATGGCAAACAAAAAGCCACCACCGGCACAAAAGTCTTTGATCTTGTTTACCACCGCCAATTTAAGCTGCGATACTTTCTGAAAACCCAGCTTACTTGCTAAGGCCTCGGCTTCAGCCTGCTGCTCCTGGTACCACGGGTAATTGCGGTAGCTGGCGTAGAACTTTCCATACTGGCCCGTAAAATCTTCGTGGTGCAGGTGCAGCCAGTCATACTTGGGCAGGTCGCCTTTCACAATCTCCTCATCATAAAGTACGTCGTACGGGATCTCCGCATAAGTGAGCACCAGCGTAACAGCATCATCCCAAGGCATTTTAGTTTTAGGAGAGTATACGGCTATTTTAGGTGCTTTTTCCAGCTTCACCACGTCCATGTTGGCGTCGGGTGCCGCTACTTGCTGCAAAATGCTGTTATATTGCGCATCTGAGATAACGCTGTACGTAATTCCCCGCACGATCAATTCGTTCTCCAGCTGCGGGGCATGCTGAAAAGCAAAACTGCCCCCGCGGTAGTTCAGCAGCCAGTCCACCGGCACGTTCCGGGTAAGCGCCCAGTAGGCAATCCCATATGATTTGAGATGATCCTTCTGCGTTTCGTCCATCGGGATGAACAGCGTACTAGCTATACTTTTAAAAGTAAGCAGCAGCAGGCAAAGGAGTAGCGTGGTGGTCCGGAAAAACATGGGGTTCGTCTTGATAATTCTGACAAATGTATAAAATCGCACTATATTTAAGAAAATGCAGCTAACTTAGAAGCGTTGCTGCCATATTTTATACCTAACGTAAAAAAGTGGTCAGCGCATACATAATTTCTGAAGGATGAACCTGATCGAAAATATACGGGAAGGGCTGCGCGCCATTCAAGGGAACCTGTTGCGCACCATACTCACCGGCCTCATCATTTCTATTGGTATCATGTCGCTGGTAGGTATATTAACAGCAGTTGACGGCGTCAAGCACTCGCTGGATGAGACATTCTCCAGCCTCGGGGCCAATGCGTTCGATATCCAGCGCAAAGGAGCTCAGAACCGTGGCAGCCGCCAGGGGCGTACCGAGAAACTGTACCCGGAAATCTCGTATGAAGAAGCTACCAAGTATAAAGAGCTGATGTCGGACAATGCGAAGGTTAGCTTGTCGGCTTTTATTTCCGGCGCTACCGTTGTAAAATCAGCCACAGACAAAACCAACCCGAACATTAACATTCAGGCAGGAGACGAAAACTACCTGCAAACCCAGAACCTGAACCTGGCGAAGGGCCGGGGCTTCTCTACTTACGAGCAGGAACTGGGCACCAATGTAGCCGTTGTTGGCAGCGAGATCGTGGACAACCTCTTTCCTAAAGTAGATCCGATCGGACAATACATCACCTTTTTAGGCCGCCGGTTTAAGATCATCGGACAGCTGGAAAAACAGGGGAGCGGGATGGGCGGCAATGGCGGCGATAGGCGCATCATCATTCCGCTGGAGACCGGCCGCCAGATTCCGCGCCAAGGCGACTCCGAACTGACGTATGACATCAAAACGGCTATTCCGAACCCCGATGAATTAAACTATGTGATGGGTGAGGCGACTGGTATCATGCGCAATGTGCGCCACGATCCACTTGGGCAGGAAGAGTCTTTTGAAATCAGACGCAGTGACTCCCTGCTGCAAAGTATGGGCGAAATAACCGGCTACCTGAAAGTTGGCGGTTTCGTGATCGGCTTTATTACGCTGCTGGGTGCCTCCGTGGGCCTGATGAATATTATGATGGTATCAGTGAACGAGCGCACCCGCGAAATAGGTGTGCGAAAAGCCTTGGGGGCTACAGCCTTGCAGATACGGCAGCAGTTCCTGATTGAGGCGATCGTGATTTGCCTGCTTGGTGGTCTGCTAGGCATTATCCTGGGTGTGTTGTTAGGCAACGGCATCGCTTCGTTTATCGGCAACGGCGGGTTTATTGTGCCGTGGCTATGGGTGATCGTCGGTCTGACGATCTGCGTAATTGTAGGGGTTATCTCGGGTTATTATCCGGCTTTCCGCGCCTCCAAGCTAGACCCAATCGAATCGCTCCGCTATGAGTAAGGGTATACTTCTTTATACATTATAAAAGAAACATCAGTAAGGCTTTATCCTAAGCATAGCAGGTTACACCTAAACTTGCCACTCGCTAAAGATCAGGGTTGGTGTTCAGGTTAGCAAAACAAAAAAGGCGGGAAACTCCCGCCTTTATACTTGTAGTAGCTGCTTCTAAAGCTTACTTCTTACTTTTTGGCTTGCTTGATTCAGCTTTTTCTGAATAATATTTTTCATTCAGCGCAGCCAGTACTTCCTGCGTGATATCGAGGGAGCTGTCGCCGTAAAGGATAGCGCTGTTACCACGGGAATACGTCAGCACCATTTTATAACCTTTGTCCTGGCTCAGTTGCTTCAGGTAAGCCTCTACGTTGTCGTAGATCTTCTTCATCTCTTCAGATTCTTCGCTAGCCAGCTGTGTACTGGTGGTCTGGTTCAGCGTTTGGAGTTGCTGCTGGGTCTGCTGCAGGCGCTGCTCCGTGCTGGCACGCTGCTCATTTGTCATACCTTGTGCCGACTGCTGGTAACGGCCCACTTCCTTCTGAAAGGCATCGGCTTTGGAGCGCAGGTTGGCTTCTGCTTTCTTGCTTTTATCCTCCAGGCGGGTGCGTACATCCTTGAAGTATCCATAGTTGGCCAGCAGTGAATCGGAGTTAACGTAAACGATCTTCTCGCCTGGCGCTACCGTCGATTCGGTGTTAGCAGTAGTGGCAGGAGTTGTTGCGTCAGCGTTAGGTTTTTGCTCCTTGTTACAGGCAGTCATCAGGGCAGCAGCGGCTACACCCAGGGCAATGTTAGATACTTTCACTTTCTGAGATCCTTTATGGTGGTTAAAATCATTTTTGAACGGAAATATAGGCTTTTTTTGCTTCCAACTTTAGAATAAGCTGCTTTTAATGCTTCAGCACTTCCGAAAACGTTTCTTCGGCTTCCATTAAGCCGCTAGCATTCAGGCCGGTGAGGCGCACGTGCCTGGTTTCGTTGATCAGCACCGGATCATACTTGGCAGCTACGCGCACATAGTTCTCTGTCCAGCCTTCCATCACGCCGTCTTTTACATCATCTTCGAACAGCACCGTAAACTCACGCCCGATGTTCTGCTCGTAGAAATGGTGCTTCTTTTTCTCCGAAAGAATGCGCAGCATATCGGCGCGGCGGTTGCGCTCTTTTATACTTACCTTACCAGGCATATTGGGAGCTAATGTGTTTTCACGCTCTGAATAAGGGAACACGTGCAAGTAACTCACATCCAGGCCATTGATAAAGTTGTAGGTCTCCAGGAAATCTTCATCTGTTTCGCCCGGGAAACCTACGATCACATCCACACCGATGCAGCAGTGTGGCATTAGCGCCTTGATGGTAGCCACCCGGTCAGCATAAAGCTCGCGCTGGTAGCGGCGGCGCATTAGCTTGAGAATCTTGTTGGAGCCCGACTGCAAGGGCACATGAAAGTGCGGCATAAAACGCTGGCTCTGGCTCACAAAGGCAATGATCTCGTTGTTCAGCAGGTTTGGCTCGATGGAGGAAATGCGGAAGCGCTCAATGTCACTTACCTTATCCAGCTCTTGCACTAACTCAAAGAAAGACGTCACACGCTTGCCGTCCTGCAGACCAAAGTCGCCGGTGTTCACACCCGTCAGCACAATTTCTTTCACGCCTGAAGCGGCAATTTCCTGTGCCGATTTCACCACGTTCGCTATACTATCCGAACGGCTGTTGCCCCGCGCCAGGGGAATGGTGCAGAAGCTGCAGGAGTAATCACAGCCGTCCTGCACTTTGAGGAAGGTGCGGGTGCGGTCGCCAAATGAGTAGGAGTTGTGGAAGGTGTTGGCTTCTGAGATCGGGCTGGCAAAGATTTCGGCTTTGTCTTTCTTCTCAAATCCAGCCAGTATGTCTACTAACTGGAACTTCTCAGCAGCACCCAACACGGCATCTACCCCAGGAATTTCAGAAATTTCCTGCGGCTTTAGCTGCGCATAGCAGCCCACAATGGTTATAAATGCATTAGGAGAGTGCTTGAGCGCCTCCTTCACAATCTTGCGGCACTTTTTATCGGCATTATCCGTGACAGAGCAGGTATTGATCACGTAAATGTCCGGCGTGTCCGTAAACTCCACTTTCTCAAAGCCCCGCTCCTGAAACAGGCGACCGATGGTGCTTGTCTCCGAATAATTGAGCTTACAGCCTAATGTATAAAACGCTACTTTTTTCATAATCAGGGGGCAAAGGTATAAAATTTCCGGCGTAGCTGCCAGTAATTCTGTATCCGGTAAGTGGCTTTTTAGTAAGATGTTGAAGGCTGAATGCTTCCGATTCTCTCTAAATCAACCTCACATATACTTCTTCTGCCTGTAAGTATAAACAAAGTACCGAGCATCATTCCTGCACAAAGTCTTCATAAGAGTACTGCATGTAAGCTTTGCCATTCTCCACCTGCTCTGCTGTTACACCCGGATCTTTGGTGATGAAGTTCTTCGCCACATTATCAAAAGTAAAAATCCCTTGTGGTGTCACAAATCCGAAGCCATCATTAAACACATAAAAAGCAAAAGGATAAGTACTTGGCGCCAGCAAGTTGCGGCCCCACTTGAACTGCTTGTGCGCTAAACCCAACTGCGCCAGCAGAGTAGTAGCAATATCTGTCTGGTCGCCGATGGTGGCCACCTGCAGTCCGTGGGTTTGCAGGGCACCACCCGTAAGTATAAAAGGGATGCGAAACTTACGGGGTGCATGGTTGGGGTCATCGCCTGGCATGGGGTGGCCGTGGTCTGCAACCAACACAACCAGTGTATGTGCCCACCAAGGCTGCTTTTTAGCCTGCTCCATAAAGCGGCCAAGTGCCCAGTCAGTATAGTAAACGCTGTTGCGGAACTTGGCCTCGTTTGAAGTACCCGGGAATTTGGCCGGAATAGGAATCTCATATGGTTCATGGCTGCTGAGCGTATACACAGTAGTGAAAAAGGGCTGTTGCTGCTGGTTCAGGTCGTGCAGCACGCGGTCGAATAACACATGATCGTGGGCGCCCCATTTGGAGTTGTAACTGGAACTAGGGAAATCATACTTGTCGATGAGCTTGTCGTAGCCGCCGTTTAGCAGAAACGATTTGATGTTGGCAAACTCCAGCTCTCCGCCATAGTAATAACTGGTGCGGTACCCCTGTTTGGCAAATACTTTACTAAGCTGCGGCAGCTTCTCGGTTTTTTGCGGGTATTTGATGATGGAAGTGATCGTTTGCACCGGGTAACCACCCAGCAGGGCCACCATACCTTTTTCGCTGCGGTCGCCGCTGGCATACATATTGGTAAAGCTTATGCCTTCCGATGCGAGTTTATCCAGGTTTGGTGTCACGCCCTTTTCGCCGCCCAGGCTTTCTACAAACTTGGCCGTGTAACTCTCCAGAATAATAAACAGCACGTTCGGTTTCTTTTCGGTTAGATAGCTGACAGCAGAGTCGGAAGTAGCGGCGTAAAGTGCCTGCACCCGTTGTTGCGCCTCCTGCACCGGCATATAATGGTAGGGGTTCTTGGTTGATTTTTTATAGCGGAGCAGCGCCTGCATCAGGTTCCAGGGCATATTTACACCGGCATGGTTGGCAAAAGGCACATCCGAGAAGTAGGCAGAACTCTGGTTAATGGGAATCTGCTGCCAGCCGCCCCGCATGGGTAGCACCAGCAGGATGAGCAAACCGAAGGCCCCGGCCACCCGGCCCCATTTCAGCACTACAATTTTAAAACGCTTGGCATCAAAGTATAACTTGTACAGGAGTATGAACCCCGCACTCAGCACAAAGGCAATAAAAGTGAGGAGCAGCACGGGTGCTGCTGCGGCAGAAGCCATCATCTCAGTGGGCGTGTTCAGGTACTGCAGCGGCGTGGCATCTAGCCGAAATCCCCAGTAAGTATAGAGTTCGAGGTCTGCGCTCAGCAGCAGTGAAAGCAAAACCAGCAGCACAATAGTATAGATGCGAATTAAAAGACCGGTTTTAAACCGCGGGAATACAGCCTGCACGAGCACCAGCAGAAAAGGAATAACGCAGAGGTAAGCTGTAAAGGACATGTCCAGACGGAGGCCATACGCAAAGGTACGCGCGATATCGCCGGCGCTGAGCAGCTGCGACTGTGCATAGTGGAAAAGCAGAAAAGCTGCCCGGGCTACTATAAAGTAAAGTACCCAGAATAGGAAGTAGAGCGGCTGAAAGTATAAGGGTCGTTTCACCTCACAAATATAAAGTATAAGTATAGCCAAGGCTAACGCACTTGGAACGGGAATGCCACCGCTTAAACAGAGTCCCTACAAAGAAAAGGGGGGTAGTAAATAATTTAAGCTATTTTACTACAAAGAGGGTGTTACAACAAAGAGGTATGTTGAAAAATATTTAAGAAAATACGTTATACCCTATCAAATTTATACCTTAGTGATTTGATAATTATTTTTTCTATCTATATTTGGTAAAATTTAACCAAACCCTTCCCAATTCTCATGGCTAAACTCCGATTTGATGCGCTGGAACTTGTAAATCAGCGTAATGTAGGAGAGGTTGTAGCTACCTCTTCTAAAATATCCGATTATTTTGGTGAAAATGTATTTGGTCTGGAGGCAATGCGCACAACCATGCCTTCTGACTATTTTAAACGTCTGAAAAAAGCGATCCAGTCTGGAGAGAAGGTAGACCGCGCCCTGGCAGACGCTGTTGCTGCCGGAATGAGAACCTGGGCGATGAGCAAAGGCGCCACCCATTATACCCACTGGTTTCAGCCCTTGACTGGCTCCACCGCCGAGAAGCACGACTCTTTCTTTGACCTGACACCGGAAGGTGAAGCCATTGAAAACTTTAAAGGCAGCGCCCTGGTACAGCAGGAGCCGGACGCCTCTTCGTTCCCGAACGGCGGCATTCGCAATACCTTCGAAGCCCGTGGTTACAGCGCTTGGGACCCTTCGTCACCTGCTTTCCTGATCGAGAATGGCAGCACCAAAACGCTTTGTATCCCTACTATTTTTGTGGCTTACACCGGTGAGGCCCTGGACTATAAAACTCCTTTGCTGAAGTCGCTAAAGTTGCTGAACGATGCCGCTGTGCCTGTATGCCAGTACTTCGATAAAGATGTAACCAAAGTAAATACCACCCTCGGTATCGAGCAAGAGTATTTCCTGGTAGATCGGGCCTTGTATGATGCCCGTCCGGACCTGATTATGACGGGCCGTACCATGTTTGGCCATGAGCCGGCAAAAGGACAGCAGCTGGAAGACCATTATTTTGGCAGCATTCCGACTCGTGTGCACGCCTACATGGTAGACTTTGAGCGGCAGGCGCTGCGCCTGGGTATTCCGCTGCGCACCCGCCACAACGAAGTGGCACCGAACCAGTTTGAGTGTGCTCCTACCTTTGAAGATGCCAACCTGGCAGTGGATCACAACCAGTTGCTAATGGATATTATGGACCGCGTTGCGGAGCGGCATAACTTTAAAGTGTTGCTGCACGAGAAGCCCTTTAAAGGTGTGAACGGCAGTGGCAAGCACAACAACTGGGCGATGAGCACCAACACCGGAGTAAACCTGCTCTCTCCGGGTAAAAAGCCAAAGGAGAACCTGCAGTTCCTTGTTTTCTTTGTGAACACCATCAAAGCAGTTTATACATACGCAGACTTGCTGCGCGCCAGCATTGCCTCAGCCAGCAACGACCACCGCTTAGGTGCAAACGAGGCGCCCCCGGCCATCATGTCGGTGTTTGTAGGCCAGCAGCTTACCGCAGTGCTCGACGAACTGGAGCGCACCGCAAAAGTGCCCATGGAAAAAGGGGATAACATGTACCTGAAGCTCGGCATTGACAAAATACCGGAGATCCTGCGCGACAATACCGACCGCAACCGTACCTCGCCATTTGCTTTCACAGGTAACAAATTTGAGTTGCGTGCAGTAGGTTCTTCCGCCAACACATCTTCTCCAATGACGGTGCTGAACACCATCGTGGCAGATCAGCTGATGCAGTTCCGCAAGTCGGTAGATGAGCTGATCGACGGACAAGGTATGAAAAAAGAACTGGCCATCATTCAGATTCTCCGCGAGTATGTGGGCGAATCCAAAGCTATCCGCTTTGAAGGAAACGGCTACTCCAAAGAGTGGGAGGAAGAGGCTGAGCGCCGTGGTTTGTCTAACATCCGAACGACACCCACCGCCCTTGATGTATACAGCCGTCCGGAAGTGAAGGAGCTATTTACCAAGTATGGCATCTTTACGGAAGTGGAGCTGCATGCCCGCCACGAAATCTTGCTGGAAGAATACATTAAAAAGATCCAGATTGAGTCCCGCATTATGGGCGACCTGGCCGTGAACCACGTCATTCCAACAGCCATTATCTACCAGAATAAGCTGATTCAGAACATCCGTGGATTAAAAGAGCTGGGACTTGAAGATGAGTATACCCAATCTACTATCGAGAGCATCAAGAAGATGTCGAAGCACATCAGCTCGATTCAGAAGAATGTGGAAGATATGATTGAGGCCCGTAAGGTGGCCAACAAAATTGAAGATGTACGGGAGCGGGCAATCGCCTATAACGAACAGGTGCTGTATTTCTTCGAGCCAATCCGCTACAGCGTAGATAAGCTGGAACTGATGGTAAACGACGAAGACTGGCCACTGATCAAGTACCGGGAGCTCCTGTTCCGCAGATAAAATGTATAGTTATAATTCACATAAAGGCACTCCACAGGGGTGCCTTTATCTTTAAGCACCTTTTAGCCGGTGAGCTGCTGGTTATTCTTGGTAAAGAACAAAAAAGAGCAGCCTTTCGGGCTGCTCTTTTGCTTTATAGGTGCTGGCAATTTAATGATGGTGGCCACCGGCGCCATGTACGTGTCCGTGATCGAGCTCCTCTTTCGTTGCCTCCCGTACGTCTTCAACTTTACCTTTAAAGGAGAGGGCTTTGCCGGCAAGCGGGTGGTTAAAGTCCATCTTTACTGTTTCGCCGGTTACAGCAACTACGCGGCCCTGCAGCTGGTTTCCCTCGCTATCAGACATAGGTATAAAATTGCCTTCTACCAGCATATCATCCGGCACGGTGCCTTCCACTTCAAACACATTCAGTGGCAACTCCACTAACGCGTTTTCGTCAAAATCACCATAGCCATCTTCTGGCTCCAGTTTAAAATCAAAGGTATCGCCGGTATTTAGTCCATCCAGTTTATCTTCGAATTGCTCAGGCAGTCCGCTCATCCCGTAGATAAACACCATCGGATGCTCTTCGTTAGCTGTTTCTACCAGGTTTGGTTCTCCGTTTTCATCTGTAATGCGAAGTTCGTAGGTGAGCGTAACTACTCTGTTTTTCTCAATTTTCATGTTTCAAAGGTTATGATTTCACAAGTTTGGTAAGGTACGGATTTCAGCAGTTAATTCTTAATCAGAATCCAGTTGCTGCCAGAAGCCGCTCTTACGGATTATACCTTTCCGCGGTACTAAGGCATACATTCAGTCAGTTCCCAGGCGCTGCGATAGGCATTTATACTTTCTACATATGATAGAAACGCGGCATAGAACGGATGGTTACTTAAGGTGGCACTGTCGCCCATTATCACCAGTTTTTTCTTCGCCCGGGTCATAGCCACGTTCATGCGGCGTATGTCTGCCAGAAAGCCGATCTCACCGGTTTCGTTGCTGCGCGTCATACTTATATAGATGATGTCGCGCTCCTGCCCCTGGAAGCTGTCAACAGTACCTACGGAGAGCTCCCGTCGCTGCCGCAGATCATGTAGCAGCGGCATGTGCTCCACCCGGTCCTGCAGGTAGTTAATCTGGGCGCGGTAAGGTGCGATCACGCCAATGCGCAAGTGTTCAGTCGGCTCCCCGGCTTGTTCGTAATCCTTGAGCAGGTGCACGAGATGGTTGAGCAGCAGGTTCGCCTCATCCGGATTAGCCGAGCTGCTGCTTTCCGGGGTATCTACTTCGTTGTAGCCACAGCCAGCCGTATCAATAAATTCGACCGCTAAACCGGGTGCAAAGTCAGGGTGGAACTGGTGCAAATCGCTGTTCCGGACACTTTCATGGGCCTCCAGCTCTCCTTTGTAAAATTGCTGGTTCGAGAACTCCATGATGTGGTGGTGCATGCGATATTGTGTCTTTAGCATCACGGCTATTTCCGGCTGCCGTTCGATGCATTTTTCGAACAGCGTTTTACCTAGCCCGCCCTTTTCCGCCTCAAAAGATTTTACGGTAGGTGGCAGTTGGCAGTGGTCGCCCGCCAGCACGACGCGTTTTGCCCTAGAGATGGGTATCCAGCAGGCTGGTTCCAGCGCCTGTGCTGCTTCATCAATAAAAACGGTATCATACTCCAGGTGACGAATGGACTTATTCGCCGCACCCACCAGCGTACACGTAATCACCTGCACATGGTTCAGCAGGTCTTCGGTGATGTATTCCTCCACGCGGTCGGCCTCCTCCAGCAGGCGGTGGCTTTCGGATTTAAAGAACTGGCGCTGTGCCCGCTCCTCATGCCCAAATTTGCGCTTAAACTGAAAAGCCATTCGCCGATACTCTTCCGCCGTTTTGCGGTATTCCTTCAGGTTCTTATAGGAGCGGTGATTCATCACCTGCGCATCCAGCGTATGCTCCAGCAGCACATCCGAAACGCGTGATGGGTTGCCAATGCGGATCACATTCACACCTTCGTTCGCCAGCTTTTCGGTGAGTAGGTCTACGGCCGTGTTAGATGGAGCCGTAACCAGCAGGCGCTGCTGCGTTTCCAGCGTTTTAAGTATGGCCTGCACCAGCGTGGTGGTTTTGCCTGTACCCGGAGGGCCATGTATAATCGCGACATCTTTTGCCTGCACAATTTTGCGCACTGCTTGGTTTTGAGAAGGGTTGAGGGATGGGATGTCAGTCATCTGCTCATCTGTAAAACGGGGAGCCACATCGCCCAGCAAAATGTCGCGTAGCTCCGCCAGCCGCGTCTTATATGCATCGATCACCTTTTTCATGGCAATCTCCATCTCGCGGTAGCTCATCTCATCAAAGGTGAGCTCAATGCCCAGACGGCCTTCCTCCACCCAGTCAGGCAAGTCTTCCTTGTTGGTGGCCAGTAAAATCTTATTCCGCTTCAGGCCCACGATCACGCCGCTCAGGTTGTGGCGCTCCCCACCGTTGCTAAATAATGCAGCCGTTTTACCCGACTGAAAAAGGTGCAGCTGGTCGCGATCTTTTGTGCGCTCTAGTTCGAGCACCACTTTGCTTCCAAAGCCAATTTCTTCTTTTGTGATTGAAACAGGATACCAGCAGAATCCCATTGCTTTGCGCTCGGCAATGGTGCTTTTCTGGCTCTTGAGCCGGTACTGCTGCCGGTCTTCTTCCTGTTCTATCTTCAGCAGTTCCTGAACCTGCTTCAGTTCATATAGTATTTCGCTCATGTAGATCAAAAAAGAAGGGCTGGTTGTATGTGCCAGCCCCATCAGTATATATTATTAGCTGTTTACAAATGCTGCAAAGGCAGCTGCATCTAAACATAAATCAGGCCGGAAAAACTCCCTACGCTTTGCTTTATACTTGTGCAAAACATTCTTTTATTTCACAGCTTTCTTCTTTTTACCTTTCGTCAGTGCGTTGCTCAGCCTAATTTGCAGGAATACCGCATAAAGCAGAAACAGTAAGGCCGCCACAGCAAGAATAGCGATCACCCGGTCTTTGCCGTAGCGCAGGTCGTCTTTGCCTTTTAACTGTTCCTGCAGGTCGTGTACCGTTCGTTCCCGCTTTTTTACCGCTACCTGCAGTACTTTGATCTGGCTTTGCAGGTCAGCAATACGGGTATTCACAATGCGCTGGTCCTCTACCGTGATCTTTCCTTCCCGCTGATTTTCAACGGTGCTTTCGGCTATCTTTCTTATACTGGCTACTTTGATGGCGCCAATCAGCTCCGAGTCTTTGTTGATGATCTTTTTAAGCGTTTCAATGATGTTGATCAGATCCTTCTTCGACTTTTTACCCCAAAAATTGCTGTTCTGCTGGGCATAGAACTGGTACTCCAACACCAACTGCTCCCGCTCATTCATCAGGTTTGTCAGCCTGTCGTCCTGCGCCTGCACGTGCAGCACCTGGAGGCATAAAAGGGCAAATACCACAAACATCTTTCTCATCGCTTCATCCAGTTTAAATTAACCATCATACAAAGATGGCTAACCTAATCGAAAAGCGCTTTACTTTTTTTGCCGGGGCGATAAAAAAGCAGCACCAATATAGGCAGCAAGTATAAGTCGCCGATGACAGCAAAGAACAGGGTCAGGCTCACGAAAAGACCGACATAGAACGTGGCATCAAAGGAAGAGAACAGCAGCGTCAGAAAGCCAGCCACCAGGATACAGGAGGTGATGATAATAGCCTTTCCGGCTGAAATAAAGGTGCGCTTCACGGCATAGGGCAGCGACTGTCCTTTGCGCAATTCCAGTCGCAGTTTGCTCAGGAAGTGAATGGTATCATCCACCGCAATGCCAAATGCAATGGTGAAGATGATGGACATGGAGACTGTCATGTTGATATGCAGGAACCCGATAATGCCCCCGATCATCATCAAAGGGATTATGTTGGGGATCAAGGAAATGATAACCATTCGTAGCGAACGGTAAATCAACCCGATGATGACGGCAATAACCATGAAAGCGATGAGCAGGCCCTGCATCATGTTGGCTACCACATACTCGTTGTTTTTGTCGAGCAGCAAGGCACTGCCTGTCAGGCGTGTTTGCAGATACTTGGGATTGATATTTTGCCGGATGAAGGTACGCAGCGAATCGTTTTTTAGGGTAGCTGCTGCGCTGCCGATATCCGCCATTTTGCCGTTCAGCCGTCCTTCCTGCGCATCAGGGGTTACGAGCGCCCGCATCTCGCTACGGTTCCGGAATGCTTGCAGCTGTTGCTGTATGCGGCGCAGTTGCTGCTTTGAATCGGGTAATTTATAGTAGTCGTTCAGGCCGCCGTTTTGCGCCCGGTTTATGGTTTTCACCAGGCTGGCAGGGGAGGAGATGAAGTTTAAACCATACGTGCCATACAAGTAAGCTTCCAGTTTATCTATCTCCTGCAGCACTTCGCGGTCGTAGAGCGTATGGCCCGGAGCAGCCTCTAAATGCATTTCAAACGGACGAACACCGGAGAACTTATGTTCAAAATATTGGAAGTCCTGCACAATAGGATCCTTGTCTCCCAAGTCTTCCAGAATAGTGGTGTCTACCTTTACCTGTGCGATACCGACGAGTGAAACAAGCGTAATCAGCAGGCTAGTAGCCAGAATTGCTTTGGGGTGGTGCAGAATAAAGCGCAGCATACGCCGCAGCAGCACAGGCCAGGAATAGCGTATGTTCCGTGCTTGCACGGGCTTAGGCCGCTTTACCAGCACCATTAGCGCCGGCAGCAGTGTAAACGCCAGCACATACGCGAGCCCCACCGACACGGCCGTAAACACGCCGAACTTACGAATAGGAATAATGGCCGTGGTCAGCAGCGTCAGGAAACCGACAGCCGTGGTCAGCGACGTGAGAAAGGTGGCCAGACCAACTTCCTTCAACGTTACTTTAATCGCCTGTATCTTTTCCGTTCCTTGCCCCAGCTCGGTCAGGTAGCGCGAGAGGATATGAATGACATCGGACATGCCCACCACAAACATGATCGTGGGCAGCAGCACCGTCATCACATCGATTGGTTTATTGAACAGGCCCATCACGCCCATCGCCCACACGACTGAGAGAAGCACGACCACCAAGGGCACCAGCACGCCCCAGAGTGTGCGGAAAGTGATCCAGAGCACCAGAATGACCAGCAGGATAGAGGCTGACATAAACACCGCCAGTTCTACCTGCATCTTGTCCACGAAAACAGCCTGAGCCAGCGCTTTACCAGCAATGTGATGGTTTGGGAGTCCCAGTCTTGCTAATTCGTTGTTAATAGCTGCCACCAAGGTATCACTAGCGGGCTTCTGCAGGTTATCGGAGGTCTGCACGAAGAGCGAAACAGCCGTAGCATCTTTGGAGAAAATAGTGCCCACCAGTTCGCGGGTGCTGTAGATCAGGGCCGAGTCACGGGCAAAACTTTCCGGCTGATCAGGGTGCAGGTAAGGGATCTCAAAATAGCCGAACGTTTCGATCACCGGGCTCTTGACCGTAGTAGGCGAGAGCACCGCTTCGATGTGCGGCTGGCGCTGAATAAAGTGTGTCAGGCTATCTACCCGCTTCAGGAAAGCTGCATCAAAGAGGCTTTTGCCGTTATCGAGCCCAATGAGCAGGTAATCATTGTCGTTGCCGAACTTTTCTCTAAACTTAAAATAGTAAGCCAGATCGGGGTCGCCTTTCGGAAAGAAGTTATCAAAATTGTAATCGAAGCGGAGGCGGGAGGCATAATAAACGCTACCTACCGACAGCAGGGCTATCAGCAGGAGCACCAGGTAACTTAATTTGCGGTAATTCAAGGATTCCGGAGGTGAAAATGTGCATACGTTTTAACGCAAACACAACCTGTTAGTATGCATTTTGTTTCAGCACCGTGCATACCAGCGCATTACCTTAAAAGCGGTGTCGTAAACCAGCTCAAGCAAAAGCTTCTCAATCGAAGCGACACAGTTTTTATAGCTGTTGCAGTTCCTAGAATCCGGAGTAGAAGGCAGCACCCTTTCGAAATTTCTCCTATCTTTAAGCTCCACACAAGACTATAAACCATGAAGCAATATTTAGACCTGATGCAGCACATCCTTGACCACGGGGTAAAGAAAGAGGACCGGACTGGCACGGGCACTTTAAGTATATTCGGCTACCAGATGCGCTTTAACCTGGCCGACGGCTTTCCGCTGGTAACGACCAAAAAAGTGCATCTGAGATCGATCATACATGAGTTGCTTTGGTTCTTGAAAGGCGACACCAACATTGCCTATCTGAAGGAGAATGGCGTCAGCATCTGGGATGAATGGGCGGATGCCAATGGCGAACTCGGGCCGGTGTATGGCTCGCAATGGCGCAGCTGGCCCACGCCTGATGGCCGCCACATCGACCAGATCGCGCAGGTGGTGAACCAACTGAAGCACAACCCAGACTCGCGCCGCATTATTGTGAGCGCCTGGAACGTGGGAGAGATTGAGCACATGAAATTGCCGCCCTGCCATGCTTTTTACCAGTTCTACGTGGCTGAAGGCAAGCTGAGCTGCCAGCTTTACCAGCGCTCTGCCGACGTGTTCCTGGGCGTCCCTTTCAACATCGCTTCCTATGCCTTGCTGGTGCTGATGATGGCGCAGGTCACAGGCCTGGAGCCCGGCGAGTTCATCTGGACTGGCGGCGACACGCATTTATACTTAAACCACCTGGAGCAGGCCCAAAAGCAACTGTCCCGCGAACCACGCGAATTGCCAACCATGCAGCTGAACCCGGAGATAAAGAACATCTTCGACTTTACCTTTGATGATTTTGAGCTGGTGAACTATAATCCCCATCCGGGTATTAAAGCGCCTGTGGCGGTGTAAAGAACTCCTTCCTCTAAAAGCTAAATCTTTTAACACATGCTAAACCCCTTTCGCACCTGCCTCTCCGCCATCCTGTTCTGCAGTGCCGTTGCCACTAGCCAGGCACAAAGCTTTACGCCGCAGGTAAGCGAGTTTATCAAAACTAAAGCCAACGTGATTGCCCTCACAGATGCAAAAGTAATTGACGGGACCGGCGCAAAGGCAAAAGAGCACCAGACAATTATACTTCGGGATGGCCGTATTGAGAAGATTGGCAGCGCTAAAAAGGTAAAAGTGCCGAAGGAGGCGGAGGTGATCGACTGCTCCGGCAAAACGCTGATTCCGGGACTAGTGATGCTGCATGAGCATTTATACTATACGATGCCGCTGGAGGGCTTCTTCAATATTGCGGAGATGCCCGGTACCTTTCCGAAGCTATACCTGGCGGGTGGCGCAACCACGATCCGCACGGCCGGAAGTATAGAACCGCAGACCGACCTGACACTGAAGCGCCTGATCAACGAAGGTAAGCTCGTTGGTCCTAATATGGATGTCACGGCACCCTATATCGAAGAGCCTGGCTTTGATATTCCCGCGCTCAACACCATACATGGTCCGGAGGATGCTGCCCGCAGCGTGAACTTCTGGGCTGATAAAGGCTGTACGTCTTTTAAAATGTACATGCATGCCACCAAAGCCGACCTGGCCGCTGTGGTACGGGAGGCGCACCAGCGGCACCTGAAAGTTACCGGTCACCTGTGTGCCATCACCTACCACGAGGCCGCCGAGTTGGGCATCGACAACCTGGAGCACGGCTTCCTGGCCAGCACCGATTTTGCCGCAGGTAAGCAGGAAAATGCCTGTCTGGACAATGCCCGGCAGTCGCTCTTGAAGCTGGATGTGAACAGCCCGGAGATGAAAGCTTTGCAGCAGTACCTGATTGGGCAACACGTGGCCATTACCTCTACGTTGCCCGTGTTTGAGCCTTATACGAACCGGGAAGCAGTACTGGGTGGTGGGGAAGAAGCGCTGCTGCCGGAACTACGCGAGAAGATGATCGCTCAATGGCAAAAAGCGCAGCAGCACGACTCAGCTAGTGCTGCATTGTTCAACAAAGAACTGGCGTGGGAGCGGCAGTTTTACAAGGCGGGTGGCTTGCTGGTAGCCGGCACCGACCCAACCGGCGCCGGCCGAACGATTGCCGGCTATTCCAATCACCGGCAACTGGAGCTTTTAGTTGAAGGTGGCTTTACGCCGGCCGAAGCTATCAAGATCTGTACCTTGAACGGAGCTTTATACTTAGGCAGAGAAAAGGAGATCGGCACCATTGAGCAGGGCAAAAAAGCAGACCTGGTACTCGTAACTGGCGACCTGGAAAAGGACATTCGGCAGATCAGGCACACAGAGATTGTATTTAAAGGGGGTGTTGGCTTTGATGCACCTAAAATATTTAACTCTGTGAAAGGGAAAGTGGGGCTGAACTGACGTATAAAGGCCAGGCAGAAACATTTTCTGGCAGCTCCTGTTACTTATCAAATTTGAAAAACTATGATCATTAAAACTACATTCACTTTACTCCTGAGCATGCTGGTGTCGCAGGTATTCGCGCAGCAGCCTACGCCCGATCAGATTCAAACGAAAGAAGGGATGCTAACGGTACAGCCGATACAGCATGCTTCGCTTGTGCTTAGCTGGAACGACAAAACCATTTACGTGGATCCGGTTGGTGGCGCTGAACCTTACGCCGGTCTGAAAGCGCCGGATATGATTCTGATCACGGACATTCACCAGGACCACCTGGACCCGCAAACGTTGGATGCCCTGGATACCAAAGGCGCTACCTTGGTGGTACCACAGGCCGTAGCTGATAAGCTGCCAGCCAAGTATAAAAGCCAGGCAGTTATACTTGCTAATGGCAAGAGCACCACGCAACTGGGGATTCCGATCAAGGCAGAGCCCATGTATAACCTACCCGAATCGGCTGACGCCATGCACACCAAAGGTCGTGGTAATGGCTATATTTTAGAAATGGGCGGCAAGCGCGTCTACATCGCCGGGGATACGGAAGGCACACCGGAAATGCGTGCGCTTAAGAACATAGATGTCGCTTTTATTCCAATGAACCTGCCTTATACCATGGACATTGACCAGGCAGCCAGTGCCGTGCTGGATTTCAAACCCAAGGTCGTATACCCATACCATTACCGCGGCAAAGACGGCCTGAGCGACGTGGAAAGTTTTAAGAAGCTGGTAAATGCAAAAAATAAAAGTATAGATGTGCGGCTGCTGACCTGGTATGCGAAGCAGTAATTTAAAAATTTTGTAACAGGAAGGGCACAGGCAATCGCTTGTGCCCTTTTTATTTATATATTTATATGTTTGATTTTAAGTAGGACTTCCATCTTTTGCCGGTAGCAAATGAAACCGTTTTTTCTCCGCAGGTCCAAATACCAGCGTATTAGCAGCCTTTGTGTTGGTTTTACCTTTCTGAGTTTAACGCTTGCTGCCCAGCAGGCACCCTCCGACACTGTAACGATCGGGTATTGCGAGCGGAGCACCGTGCATGTTGCGGCTGCTCAGACTACGCTTGCCGCAAGTGCCTTCAACGTTGGGATGATCACCACCACATCTCAGTTGCTGACAGGAAAACTAGTGGGCCTGCTGATCACGCCAACGGGCGGAGCACCCGGAGCAGCCGACAGGATGCTTTTTCGGCAGGGTGTTTCATTGCAGAACGTGAGTACGCCACTGGTGGTGCTGGATGGTATACCGCTTGACAGCCATGGCATTTTAGGTGCTGATGATCCGTACAGCTTCCTGAACCCGGAAGATATTGCAACGGTCACGTTGCTGAAAGATGCCGCTGCGGCCGCTATATACGGAAGCCGGGGCACTGCCGGCGTGTTGTTGATCACCACAAAAAAAGGGCAGGTGGGTAAGCAACTGCACGTTTCCTTTTCCACAATGGGGGCCTTATCCTTGGTTCCTGAAACGGCTGCTGTTCTCTCTGCCGATGCGTTTCGCGCGAGGGTGCACCAGTATGGGAGTGAAGCACAGCAAGCGCTGCTGGGCGAGGCCAACACAGAATGGCAAGCAGCTATCTACCATAAGGCCATCAGCACCAGGCAGAACCTGAGTCTGCAAGGTGGTCTGGGTGCTTTGCCTTACCGGTTGTCACTCGGTTATCTAAACCAGAACGGCATCCTGAAAACCTCCGGCTTCTCCCGGGCATCGGCTGCGCTTATACTTTCTCCGAGTCTGCTGAAAGAGCACCTGAAACTTGTTTTAGACCTGCGGAGTGCCCGTCTCCATACCAGTTTTGGCGATCGGAACGCCATTGCCGGGGCCGTGCGATTTGACCCGACACAGCCCTTAAAAGCACAGAATGCCTACGGCGGCTACTTTACTTACCTAGCGCCCGACGGTAAGCCTAACCCTTGGGCGCCCGCCAACCCGCTGAGCCTGCTTGAGCAGCAACAAGACGACGGTATTTCCAACAGAAACCTGGCTAACCTGACGGCGCGCTACACCTTTCCTTTTCTGCACGACTTGCAGGCAACTGTGCATGGCGCCTATGATCACGCTGCCAATGCACGTACCTTCAGCGCGGCTGCTGCTATGGCTCGTTATGCTGATAAAGGCGGCAGGCAGTACACAAACGAGCAAACCCTAGATAGCCGGTTACTGGAGTTTTACCTGAACTATGGCCATTCGTTTAGCAGCCTCAACGGCAGGGTAGACTTTACGCTAGGCGCTTCAGAGCAGAAATTCGAACAGGAAAACAACTATGGCCCCACTCGCGATGCCCAGGGAAATATGCTGGATTCTTCCACAGGGTATAATTCCAGTGAATCACGGCTGAAAGCATATTTTGCGCGGGTAAACTATACCTATGCTAACCAACTGGAACTGAACGGTACCCTACGCCGCGATGCTTCCCCGCTTTTTGCAACAGATAACAGGTGGTTTTTGTCCAGAGCCCTGGGTGTTGCCTGGCACATGCAGAAAGACGGAACAGACACGGAAACACCTCCCTTCCCGCAGCTCACGTGGCGGGCAAGTTATGGCGTCACCGGCTATGCGGACGTCCCGTTGGTGCAGCCACTGAATACCTATGGAGGAGGCGTAAGTTCTTTCATGGCTAATCCTGATCTAACGTATGAAAAGGTCAGGTCCTTTAACCTGGGCCTGAATGCGGGCCTGCTGCACAACAGGCTAAAGGCAACAGCAGACTTTTACAGCAGAACAGCAAAAGATCTATTCCTGCTGATGTCCCTTCATTCTGGTACCATGAACTATGTGTACCTGAATTCCGGGAGCTACAGGTCCAGCGGCTTGGAATTATACTTACGTTTCAAGGTGCTGCAGAAAGAATCGCTGACCTGGCAGTTAGGATTAAATGGCACATACAACCGCAACAAAGTGCGGGACCTGGGCGAACATGAAGCTGCTTTTACCGCTGGTCAAATTGTTGGTGACTGGGGGGGCTATATTCAAACGGTTAAGCCAGGTTATCCCTCAGGGAGCTTCTATACTTATCAGCAGGTATATGGCCCCGATGGCAAACCGCAGGAAGGAGTGTATACGGATAGAGACCAGGACATGACAGTGACACACGAAGACCGTTATACCACTAAAGTTGCTACGCCGAAAGTATACGTTGGCCTTAGTTCTGAATTGGCATACAAGCGCCTCAATGTTTCGTTCCTGCTGCGGGGACAAGCTGGCAACCATACGTATAACAACACAGCTGCCGCCAGCGGATCATACATAAGCATGCTGAACAGCAACAGCTATTTATTCAACGCCTCAGCCAGCATACAGGAGACGAACTTCAGGTCGCCGCAGTTTTTTTCAGATTACTATATTGAGCGAGCTGCATTTCTGCGGATGGACTATCTGAGCCTGGGTTATACTTTCGGGAGCAGCAAAACCTCGCTTCGGGCAACAGCCACCCTGCAGAATGCCTTTCTCCTGACGCGTTATTCTGGTCAGTCACCAGAAATTGCTGGCGGTCTAGACGGCTATTCGTATCCGCTGCCCCGCACCTTTTCGCTTGGGCTGCAATTGACACGTTAAACTTTCCAGTGCTGAATTCTGTATCGTTTCAGAACTTATTACAAGTATAAACAAGCAGCCCTTATGCAATATAGGCCTATCATTCGATAGGTATGCTGCATAAGGGTAGCATAATCTCTGCTGATACTTTCAAACGTAGCTGAATCAGACTAATACTCTTTTGCCGGTGCGCGCTGCCTCGTAAATAGCCATCAGGATCTTCACATCCCGAAGGCCCATTTCGCCGGGCACTTTCGATGGCTCGTTTTTCCGAATACTTTGTGCGATGCCGTCCATTTGGCGGGCTTGCTGGTTTACGTTAGGCAGGTTCATAGGGCCTTTGCTGGTTTTGCCCTGCAGGCCAGCATAGCCATAGGCCGGTTCCAGGCGCCACCAGCCATTTGCCGCTTCGCCATACAGGTAACCCACATTCTGGTTATAGCTGGTGTTACAGTCCGCTTTCACGCCATTCGGAAACTCCATCTGCCAGCGGATAGACTGCTCCACTTCATCAAAAAGCTCTGGCCGTGTAACATCGCCGAACTTAGCGGTTACAGCTACAGGTGTTTGCCCGATCGTATAGCAGGCACCCTGCACACAATAAATACCCATATCCATCAGCGGACCGCCGCCAGCCAGTTGCTTGTCCAGCCGCCAGCGGTTTTTGTCGTTCATCACAAACCCATTCTCCGTCTCAATCTTCTTTACCGGCCCAAACACCTGCTGTTGTCCCAGTTCCATCACGCGCAGGTTGTGTGGCTCGTAGTGCAGCCGGTAACCAATAGAGAGCGACACGTTATTTTTATTGCAGGCATCTATCATGCGCTGAGCGTCTTCTACAGAAGTGGCCATGGGCTTTTCGCAGATCACCTCCTTTTTCGCATTGGCAGCACGTACCGTATACTCAGCATGCATGGCATTGGGCAACACCACATATACAATGTCGATGTCCGGATTATCTTTTATCTGGTCGAAGTTATCGTAGTTATAGATGTTTTTGTCGGGGATGTTATACTTCTTTTTCCAGATTTCCGCTTTAGAGGGTGTGCCGGTTACAATGCCAGCCAGGTAGCAGTGCTCCGTTTCCTGCAAAGCAGGCGCCAGCTGATTGGTGCTGTAGCTGCCAAGGCCCACCAGTGCCACGCCAAGCTTTTTGGTTTGTTTCTGGTCTGTTGCGCGCTGCTGTTCTTCCGTGTTGCCGGAGTGGCAGGCACTGAAAGAGACCAGCGGAAGACCTAATGCGCTGGTTCCTATAACCAGCGAAATACCCTTTAAAAAGTCACGGCGCTTGTGATTAAACGTGTTGTCATTCTTCATGGCGAAACCAGCTTGGTGGATGGGATTATTAAAGACAGTATATGTATAAACCAGAAAAAGGTTGATCATTACTTGTAAGATATTGAAAAAATCGTTCAATGGATATAGCTTTCCCGAGGATCGGAAGCAAACATGTATAACATTATAATTAGTAAGTGCGGAGCAAAAGCAATGAATAGCCTGCCTTTTTGTGAAGCAGATGAGAGAGAATCAAGTAGATGCTAAGTATAAATACACCACGCATAGAGATCATGTACTGCACGCAATGCCGCTGGCTGCTGCGAGCCGCCTGGATGGCGCAGGAACTGCTGACGACTTTTCAAACTGAATTAGGAGAGGTGGCGCTGGTGCCTGGCACAGGAGGCGTTTTCGATGTGCGGTTAAATGGCGAGCTGATCTACTCGCGAAAAGAGCAGGCACGTTTTCCTGAATCGAAGGAGCTGAAGCAATTGGTGCGGGACCATATCGCGCCGGATAAGCCGCTTGGCCACAGCGACCGGAAATAACCGGAAAGCAAAAGGCCCGAAGTATACCTCCGGGCCTTTCCAGGCTTAAGCTTATACTTGAACCTTATATAATCTAAGGATTAGTGGACCATAAACCGGCTTCTTTTACAAAAACGCGGCGGTTCAGCTTCAGTTGCGAGATAATCAGTTCGGCAAAATCTTCCGGCTGCATTACCCGCTCCGGGTTGCCGTCGGTAAGTTTCAGGTCGATGGCCATTTCAGTGGCAACGGTGCTTGGGGTGAGAGTGGTTACGCGGATATTATGCTTGCGCACCTCCTGCATCAGCGACTCTGACATGCCAATCAGGCCAAACTTAGAGGCACTGTAGGCACTGGTAACAGGCGCCCCTTTCTGACCGGCGGTAGAGGAAATATTGATGATGTCTCCGGTCTGGCGCTCAATCATTTCCGGCAGCACGGCACGTGTCACATAGTAGGGGCCCAGCAGGTTTACACGGATGATGCTTTCCCATTTCTCCGGCTCCATCTCCAGAAACTTAGCAAAAGCACCTACACCTGCGTTATTAATAAGTATGTCGATGGGGCCTAACTGCTCCCGCGCCTGCATTACGGCTTCGTTAACGGCCTCTATGTTGGTTACATCAGCTGTAACAACGGCTGCTTTCACGCCTTTGGCCTGTACCTCGCCAGCTACATCCTCCAACTGGCTTGTGGTGCGGGCCAGAAGCGCCACATTTACACCTTCCGCTGCCAGAGCAATGGCGATAGCGCGGCCAATACCTTTTCCGGCGCCGGTTACCAACGCATTTTTTCCTTGTAGTGATTCCATAGGTAGGTCTTAAAGTTTGTAGATACAAATATAAAGAACGGCAACAACTCTAAAAAGATACCTCTAATCAAGGGCTTACGTTTACCTTCCCAAATAGAGAGCATGGCTGTCCACGCAGTATATGCCTAATGCAGTTTTAATGCACCAAGGAAATGAACAAGTATAAATTCGGGAGAAGTCGCAATGAGGAAAGCTCAAATTTAAATACGGGAGGCGCGTTATCCCAGTATACGACGGATATCATTGGCTTTGTCCATAAGGGCTTTAGCTTGGGCTTCGTCTTCGGCATCTATTATTTCCTTAAACTGCTGCAGTTGTGTGATGTAGCTGCCTAAGGCTTCAGAAACATTCTTCCTGTTTTGCGTGAAAATCGGCGCCCACATGTTAGGCGAGCTTTTGGCCAGGCGCACCGTGGAAGAAAAACCACTGCCGGCCATGTCAAAAATATTTTCCTCGTCTTTTTCCTTATCCAGCACCGTTAGGCCTAAGGCAAAGGAACTGATGTGACTCAGGTGCGACACATAGGCCAAGTGCAGGTCATGGGCGGTCGCATCCATGTAGCGAAGCCGCATTTCCAGCCGCTGACAGAGCTCCTCTACCTGCCGTAGCGCCTGCAGAGTGCTCTTTTCCGGCTCGCAAATAATCATTGTCTTCCCCTGTAGCAAGGAAGCAAAAGCGGCTTCAGGTCCTGAGTATTCGGTACCGGCAATCGGGTGAGCTGCCACAAACAGCCCTCGCTTCGGGTGATTTTCTACTGCCTGGCAAATTAGCTCTTTCGTAGAGCCCATATCCAGGACAATGCCGCTTTCGGGCAGTTGGTCCAGCACAGACGGCAGTAGTTGAGCGATTGCATTTACAGGGATGGCCAGCACCACCAGGTCGGCTCGCCGAACGGCTATTTCCAGTGGCAAAATTTCATTCACAATACCCAAAGCCAGCGCTTGCCGGGCATGCTCAACATTATTATCCACGCCCAGCACCTGGATGTCGCTATACTTGTTTTTTAAACCTAAGGCAAAAGAGCCGCCCAAAAGGCCAAGCCCGATAATTGTAAGTGTCTGAATGGGGTGGTCTTCCATAGAAGTGCGTTTAAGCTATGGCTAGCGTCTGTAGGTTATGCCGTTAAACGAAGTGGGGGAGTATTTTAATCAAAAGGAATCGTTCGTTTCTCTTTACTGCTCTGCTGAGCGAGTTCAATCACGCGAATGGCGTTGCGTGCCTGCTCCGGTGTTACGATCAGCTCACGTTCACCACGAATTGCCGCATATACATTTTCGTACAGTCCGGTATAGTCGCCGGTTTCACTTGCAATTTTGCCGTGAAGTTCCAGCCCATTGTAGGTGGTGTTGAGTGTGCCCCAGAGCTCCTGCGGTTCGCGGCCCCAGGTGGCGTTTCCTTCCGGTGTCAGGCCTGCTTTCAGCGCCTCTTCCTGCACATCCATACCATACTTCACAAATGAGCCCTGGTCGCCATGCAGGATAAAATGCGGCCCCAGTTCTTTCACTAGCATACCCGTTTTCAGCGTCACTTTCAGCTTCTCATACTGCAGTATCACCTCGGCATTGTCGATAATATTGGAATCCTGCCGTTGTGTGCGCACATCGCCGTATACTTCCTGCGGTGTGCCAAAGAGGTAGAGTGCCTGGTCGATCAGGTGCGTACCCAGATCATAGAGAATGCCGGAGCCGGGCAGGTTTTCTTCTTTCCAGGTATTGGGTTTGATCTGGTTCCGGAACCTGTCGAAGTGCGCTTCATAGGTCACCAGGTTGCCTAGCAGGTTGCTCTCCAGCACTTTCTTCACAGTCTTGAAGTCACTGTCCCAGCGACGGTTCTGGTATACTGTTAATATTTTCTGCTGCTGTTTAGCCAGTGCGATCAGCTCTTCCGCTTCACCTGAGGTAATGGTAAACGGCTTATCGACCAGCACATGCTTGCCCGCCTGCAGCGCTTCTTTTGCCAGCGCAAAGTGCGTGTTGTTCGGCGTAGCCACCACCACCAGGTCTATTTTTTCGTCCTGTAGTATGGCGGCTGTGTTGTTCACAACTTTTGCAGCAGGATAGCGCGAATGGATGAGCGCGATATGCTCTGGCCGGGTTTCGCGGATGCTGGCCAGCTTGAAACCAGGCACCCTGGAAATAAACGGAGCATGAAAAACCTGGCCGGCCATACCGAAACCAATTAATCCAACATTTATTTTTTCGCTCATACAGCTGCTCTTTTCGTAGAAGTGTTTTTTAATAGCAGCTTTAACGCTTGCCGCCGTCCTATCCTTCAAAAGCTAAGGTAACAAACAATTCGGAATGACGGCAGCTTCACCGCAAAAGTTAGGGCTGCTGCCGTATCTTTACTGCGATCACTATTTGACATTTTCCTGTACATGAACAATTCCGTTTCGGCTATGACAGCCCCGCAACTCACCCGCCTGAATCTTTGGGTGATGACGATAGCCACCGGGCTGGTGGTAGCCAATTTATACTATAACCAGCCCCTGTTGGGTAAAATTGCGACCGATTTAGGCATCACCGAAGCGAAAGCGGGCACGATCTCTATGCTCACGCAGATCGGGTATGCGGTAGGTATGCTGTTTATCATTCCGCTCGGCGACATGCTGCGGCGCAAGCGGCTCATCATGCTGGACTTTGTGCTGATTATGGCCAGTTTGCTGCTGGCAGCCTTCTCGCCCAATATCAACCTGCTGCTGCTGGCCAGCTTCCTGATCGGCGCTACCTCGGTGGTGCCGCAACTACTTGTGCCTATGGCTGCGCATCTGGCCAGACCAGAGGAGCGTGGCCGCACTGTGGGCTTTGTCATGAGCGGCCTGCTGATTGGTATCCTGCTTTCCCGCACCCTCAGCGGCGTTGTGGGAGAGTACCTGGGCTGGCGGGCCATGTTCGTGATTGGTGCCGGTATGATGTTCATTCTCTGGGTGGCCCTTTACTTCCTGCTCCCGGAGATACAACCCGAGTACAAGGGCACCTACAAACAATTGATGACATCGCTGATTCACCTGACGAAAAACGAACCCCTGCTGCGGCTTGCCTCCGCCCGGGGTGCCTTGTGCTACGCCTGCTTCGGCGCTTTCTGGACCACGCTGGTATTCCTGCTGCAGGAGCCGCAGTTCAATGTCGGCAGCGACGTGGCCGGCGCTTTTGGTTTGGTGGGAGCATTCGGCGCGCTGGCAGCCTCTTACATGGGTAAGTTGAGCGACAAAGGCAACGCCTTTCGTATCACCACGATCAGCATTGCCTTCATTGTACTTTCGTATGTAGTGTTCGGGCTGTCGAGCCATAGTATAATTGGGCTGGTGATCGGGGTGATTGTACTGGATATGGGGGTGCAGGCAACGCATATTGCCAATCAAACACTCATTTTCTCGTTACAGCCAGAAGCCCGTAACCGTCTCAACACCGTGTATATGGTCACTTACTTTGTAGGAGGAGCTACGGGTACTTACCTGGCCAGCCAGGCCTGGCACCGCTGGAACTGGCTGGGCGTGGTAGGCGTCGGGTTGGTATTATCTGCCCTGGCGCTACTCATACATATCCGTTTCCTGCAGCGATCAAGGTAGAACACGTTGCAACCGCCAACTCTCTGCGATGTATGCGTTTCGAAGTACTTTAATTTTTACAGTAATTATATTATATTTAAGTATAATCTCACCACATATAAGCTTTTATGAAACAACTGCTGGCAGTAATGCTCTTGATCTTTGCTTTTTGGACCTCCGGATGTGCCCAGGTAAAAAAGGAAAGCACGGCCTTTCAAGGAAATAAGCTTCAGGTAACCTGGGAGTTGGCCGATAACAACTATAATAATCAGAAACAGGCGCTTTGGGCCTTAACCCTTACCAACACAGGCCAGGAGCCGTTTCCTGCCGATGGCTGGAGTCTGTTTTTCAATGGCTCGCCTTCCTTCAAACCAATGGGAGATACCCCGGTTGAGCTGGAACATGTGAATGGCGACCTGCTGCGCTTTACCCCCACAGCTGCTTTCAGCGCTATTCCGGCAGGAGGCACGCGGCGCCTGGAGTTTATCTCCAACGGACAACTTGTTAACAGCACCAACGCTCCCAAAGGATTTTACCTGGTTTGGGATGCGGCGCCTGGCAAAGGAGTGGCCATAGGTGATGTAACCTATAAAACGCCTGACCGCAGCCAGAACGAAAAGCTCTGGATACCGGCTGAAACAGTATACCATCAAAATGAAAGTATACAGGACATCCCGGCAGAAAAACTGCCCAAAATCTTCCCGACACCTGTTAGCTACAAAGAAACAGGAGCGACCTTTACACTGACCTCTGCAGTGCCGCTCGTTGTAGCGGACGCATTTAAGCAGGAGGGAAGCTTGCTGGCCGATTACCTGGGCACTGTTCTGGGTAAAAAACCTGCTGTGAAGGCAACAGGTTCAGGCAAAGCCATTCAGTTGAAGCAGCAGCAGGGCTTGGGTCCTGAGGGCTATAAACTGCAGGTTTCAGCGAACGAGATAGTGATCACGGCCTCTACGCCGGCAGGTGCTTTTTATGGCGTACAATCTTTAAAAACCCTTTTACCTCCTTCGGCACTCGGCCAGCCGCAATCTTCTGTTGCTGTGGCCGGAGTTAATGTGACCGATTCTCCGCGTTTTGGCCATCGGGCGTTTATGCTCGATGTGGCCCGTAACTTCCACTCGAAAGAGGAGGTGCTAAAAGTGCTTGATCTCATGGGCTTATACAAGCTGAATGTGTTCCACTTCCACCTGACAGATGATGAAGGCTGGCGGCTGGAGATACCGGGATTGCCCGAACTGACCGAAATAGGAGGCAAACGCGCCCAAACCCTCGATGACGCGGAGAATCTAGTGCCTTCGTATGGCTCGGGCGCTACAACAGAAAGTAGGGCCGGAACAGGTTACTACAGTAGAGCAGATTTCATTGAAATACTCAAGTATGCGGCGGCACGCCACATTATGGTGCTGCCTGAGATTGAATCGCCCGGCCATGCCCGTGCCGCCATTAAAGCGATGGATGCCCGTTACAAGCGGCTGATGCAGGCTGGCAAGCCAGAGGAAGCTAAAAAATACCTGCTCCGCGACCTGGAAGATAAGTCCAAGTACCAATCTGTGCAGAACTGGGACGATAACGTGATTGATGTGGCACAGCCCTCGACGTATGCTTTTCTGGAGAAGGTGGTAGACGAGATGCTGCAGATGTATAAGGAAGCCGGCGCTCCCATCAAGACCGTGCATTTTGGAGGTGACGAGGTACCGCGAGGTGTATGGGAAAAATCTCCGGCAGTAGAAAAACTGATTGCCCAGAATCCGAAGGTTAAAGGGACAGATGATCTTTGGTTCTACTACTATGGCAAAGTAAACGACTTGCTGAAAGCCCGCAACTTATACTTGTCTGGCTGGGAAGAGATCGGACTGAAGAAGGTAAAGGAAAACGGTAAAACGGTGTATGTTCCGAACCCGCAGTTTGCAAATGAAAACTTTCATGTGGATGTATGGAATAACCTGAACGGAGCAGAAGACCTGGCTTACAAGTTGGCCAATGCCGGGTATAAAACAGTGCTCACGAACGTTACAAACTTATACTTCGACTTGTCCTATCAGCGCGACTATGATGAAAAGGGACTGAACTGGGGCGGTTACCTGGATATTGATAAGCCCTTTTACTTTATCCCCTTCGACTACCTGAAGAACATGAAAGAAGACAGCCAGGGAAACCCAGTTGACCCTGCCCGCTACAAAGACAAGGTGAAGCTAACAGAGGCTGGCAAAGGTAATATTGTGGGCTTGCAGGGTGCATTGTGGAGCGAAACCCTGACCAGCCCGGAGCGAATGGAGTATATGCTACTGCCTAAGCTGCTGGCGCTGGCCGAAAGAGCCTGGGCACCAGACCCAGCCTGGTCTACTGAAAAGGAAGAGGCCAAGCGTACGACCCTGTACAACCAGGCCTGGTCGGAGTTTGTGAACGTGCTGGGTAAAAGAGAACTGCCGCGTCTGAGCCACTACCATGGCGGCTTCGAGTATCGCATTCCGACACCTGGGGCCATTGTAGAGAACGGAAAAGTGGTTGCCAATTTGCAGTTGCCTGGCCTGGAGATCCGCTATACTACCGATGGTTCGGAGCCTACACAAAGTAGTAAGCTGTACCAGGCGCCTGTTCCAGCCAATGGCCCCGTTAAGCTGAAGGTGTTTACCCCCGCCGGTCGTGCTGGCCGCACAATAACAGTGCAAAACCAGCAGGCTGGGCTATAGTAAAGTAAGTTTAATATAAAGGCGCTATACTTTCGCAAAAAGCGCCTGCTGCAATAATTGCAGAAAGAGGTGGTCGGTTCCGGCCACCTCTTTCTCATTAATGGCCTTTATACTTCGGATACCGGTTACGTTGGCAGCAAATACTGCATCGGCCCTATAAAGGGCGGCAGGCCCTGTACTGACCTCTTCTACACGAAAACCATTTGCAGGAGCTACACGAAGTACGTTGCGGCGCAGAATACCATTTACGCAGCCAGTCGTTAAAGCAGGGGTAAAAAGCACATCGCCCTGAAGCCAGAAAATAGTAGACGAGATCAGCTCTGCCACATCGCCCTGAAAGGAAAGTAGCAGCATATCTTTGTAGTCGCCTGCTTGCTTTTCATGTCCGGCCATGACGTACAGCAGAGCATTAGGCCCTTTGAAGTGAGAAAAAGGAGATAAGAGTGTCTGTGTCTGCTGGCAAATGCCAATGGTTAGTGGCTCATCGGCGGCAGCTTGCGTGGGCTGTGCGGTAGCCAGCCAGTCGGCGGCATCTGTCTGCGGTGTATATAGCCCCGCGCCACTGCGCCATACTTTTAATTTTAAGCGGCCATACCCAGAAGCGTTTTTTAGTGCTGCCAGGTGCAGGAGCTGCTGCTGCAACTCATCCGGAGAAAGCTGGTCGAATAAAGAAAGCCGGAGCGCTTCCACCGCCTCCTGCATGCGTGCCACGTGATCGTTCCAGAACCGGATGCGCCCATTCAGCACGATCATCGTTTCAAAAAAGCCGTCGTTGTACTGGAAAGCTCGGTTAGAAAGCGGCAGCCGAAGCGCCTCCTCGGGTATAATGTGGCCATTATAAAGCAGCATGAGGGAAGTTTAGGAGTAAGTGAGTTAAAAAGTTAGAGAGTTTGAAATTGAGGAGGTAATTATTTTTCGGCTAGCTGTGTAGGGATAATTATCCCTGGCTCTATACATGAAACAAATTATGTTTTACCCTATCAGCACGAACTTTTTGCCGGGCATGGCTTTCACCACTCCTTTAAACTCTAGCCCCAAAAGCACCGAAGCCAGGAGACTGACGGGTAGTTGTGCTTTCCAGCTCAGATTGTCCATGTGCTCCTCGCGCGATTGCTGCAACACCTGCAGCACTTTCCACTCATCCTCTGAAAATTCTTCCGGGTTGTACTGGAAAGCAGCTTTTTTTCGGGCTGCGGCCGAGTCTTCCAGATCCCAGTTCAGTAACTCCACCAGGTCCTGCACGCAAGTATAAACAGCCGCTTTGTTGGATTTGATCAGGTAGTTGGTTCCTTCCGAAACCGTAGACGTCAAGTTACCGGGCACTGCCATTACTTCTTTGTCATAACTATGGGCAATGTTGGCCGTTATGAGCGTGCCACTTTTAAGGGCGGCTTCTACCACAATGGTGCAGTCTGACATACCGGCAATGATGCGGTTGCGGGCCGGAAAGCGCGGCGCATCCGGTTTGGTGCCGAATGGATTTTCCGTTAGCAAACCGCCTTGTGTCAGCATCCGCTCGGCATACTTGCGATGCACGGCCGGGTAGATGGTGTCCGGTCCGCTGGCCATCACGCCGATGGTTGGTAGGCCAGCCTGTAGCGCTGCCCGGTGCGCCACAATGTCTACGCCATAAGCCAGGCCACTCACCACCAGTACATTGTATGGCTTCAGATCTTCCACAATGCGCTCCGTTATACTTTGGCCATAATTGCTGATCTGCCGTGTGCCTACCATGCTGATGATGCGCCGCTGGTTCAGGTTACCATTGCCCCGGAAGTATAACAGGATAGGCGCATCTACCAGTTGCTTGAGCCGGTCCGGGTATTTGGGCGAAGTATAAAAAAGCAGCTGCACATCCTGCTCCTCTGCTTGCTTCAGCAGTTGCTCAGCCTGTAGCAAGGCACTTTTAGCGCCGCTTGTAATGTTCTTCACCAGCCCGTTGCCGATGCCAGGAATACGGATCAGCTTGCCCGCAGGCAGGTTAAATACAGCTTTAGGTGAGCCGCTGTAACTTACCAGCATCCGTGCAAGTTGTGCGCCCACACCGGGCAGCTTAGTCAGGGCTACTTCGTATAAATTCTGCTCTTCTACCATTTGGTAAAGTGCATACGCAGCAGCTAGGCTTTGGTGTTCAGTTGGTCCTTAATCCCAACCAAAAACGCCTTTACCTTCTCCAGCGACTGGATAATTTCTATCTTATCTTTTGTCTGAACGGCCTTGTTACGCAGCATCTCTTTGGCCCCCTGAATGGTATAGCCACGCTCTTTTACCAAGTGGTATACCGTTCGCAGCATCTCAATATCTTTGGGCGTGTACTGGCGGTTTCCTTTTTTACTTTTTTTCGGTTTGAGTTGCTCAAATTCCGTCTCCCAGAAACGGATCAGCGACGGAGCGACATCAAACATAGCAGCCACTTCTCCGATAGTATAGTACTGCTTCTCGATTTCTTTTTCTTTATAAGGCATAGGTAAAAGTCTATATGATGATATCGCTGCAACTAATTTCACGGCCGATGCTACTCAATCAAGCTAAAATATGCTACTTTTGCTTATAAGGCGCAGGTCAGAGCCCGCAAATTCAGCGCGTTTCTGTCAGGCAAAAATTCTATATTTTTTGTTCTTAAACAACAAGTATAGCGTTAAGTATCTAAATGCTTCATACTCATACATGAATTCAGCTGAGATTAGACAAAAGTTTCTGGACTTCTTCGCATCCAAGCAGCACCAGGTGGTGCCATCGGCACCCATTGTGGTAAAAGACGACCCCACGTTGATGTTTATCAACTCAGGGATGGCACCCTTCAAGGACTATTTTCTGGGCAACAAGCCCGCACCCTATAAACGCATTGCTGACACCCAGAAATGCCTGCGCGTAAGCGGCAAGCACAACGACCTCGAGGAAGTAGGCTACGACACCTATCATCATACCATGTTCGAGATGCTGGGCAACTGGTCTTTTGGGGATTACTTTAAAAAAGAAGCGCTGACGTGGGCCTGGGAATTACTAACCGAAGTATACCAGTTGCCCAAAGACCGCCTTTACGTTTCTGTTTTTCAGGGAGACGAGAAGGATAACCTGGCAAAAGACCAGGAGGCCTATGATATTTGGAAAACGATGATCGCGGAAGACCGCATTCTGTTCGGCTCCAAAAAAGACAACTTCTGGGAGATGGGCGACACCGGTCCTTGCGGTCCCTGCTCCGAGATCCACATCGACCTGCGCACCGAAGAAGAACGCGCGCAGGTAAACGGCAAAGACCTGGTGAACAATGACCACCCGCAGGTGGTGGAGATTTGGAACAATGTGTTCATGGAGTTCAACCGCCTGGCTGACGGCTCGCTAGTAAAACTACCTGCACAGCACGTGGATACCGGTATGGGCTTCGAGCGTTTGTGCATGGCTATCCAAGGCAAGCGCTCCAACTACGATACCGACGTTTTCCAGCCCCTGATCCAGTTTGTGGCGCAGGAGGCTGGCGTTAAGTATGGCGAGAACGAGCAGATCGACATTGCCATCCGCGTGATGTCCGACCACATCCGCGCCATTGCCTTTGCCATTGCCGACGGGCAGCTGCCGAGCAACAACAAGGCCGGCTACGTGATCCGCCGCATCCTGCGCCGCGCGGTGCGCTACGGCTTCACCTTTCTGAATTTCAAAAAGCCGTTCCTGTACAAGCTGGCCGCGGTACTGGCCGAGCAGCTGGCGGACGTGTTCCCGGGGCTGAAGGAGCAGATCATCTTTGTGCAGCGCGTGATCGAGGAAGAGGAGAACGCTTTCCTGCGCACGCTTGACAATGGGCTGAAGCGCCTGGATGCGATGGAAGAAACATTTCAGCAGCAGAACAAGACCATCGACGGTAAAACCGCTTTTGAACTATACGACACCTTTGGCTTTCCGCTGGACCTGACGGCATTGATTGCCCGAGAAAAAGGGCTGAAAGTGGACGAAGCTGGCTTTGCTGTAGAGATGGAGCAACAGAAGAACCGCTCACGCAATGCCTCCGCCACCGAGCAAAGTGACTGGGTGATCCTGCAGCCGGACATGGTGAACGAGTTTATCGGGTACGACTGCGACACAGCCGATGCGCACATCGTGCGCTACCGCCAGGTAAAAGCAAAGAACAAAAATGAGTATCACCTGGTGCTGGACCGCACACCTTTTTATGCAGAGAGCGGCGGACAGGTAGGCGACACCGGCTACCTGATCTCCGAAAAGGAGCAGGTAGAGGTACTGGACACAAAAAAGGAGAACGACCTAATCCTGCACATCACGGCAAAGCTGCCGCAAAACGTAGAAGCGGCTTTCCGAAGTGAGATCAATGGCGAGCGCCGTAACTTCATCCGGAAAAACCATTCGGCCACACACCTGCTGCAAGCTGCTCTGCGCAGCGTATTAGGAGAGCATGTGCACCAGCGCGGATCCCTGGTAAATGAGAAATTACTGCGCTTCGACTTCTCGCATTTTGCGAAAGTAGAGGAGGCGCAGCTGCGCGAAGTAGAGCATTTGGTGAACGAGCGCATCCGCGAGGCGATTCCGTTGGACGAGCAGCGCAATGTGCCGATTGACGAGGCAAAGCGCATGGGCGCAACTGCTTTATTTGGTGAGAAGTATGGCGAGTTTGTGCGTGTGATCACGTTCGGCCGGGAGCACTCGGTAGAGCTTTGCGGCGGCACGCACGTTTGGAATACAGGCAATATCGGCTACTTCAAGATCGTATCTGAAAGCTCCGTTGCCGCTGGCGTTCGCCGGATAGAGGCCGTTACTGCCACTGTGGCGGAAGAATACGTGCAGCAGCAGCTAAATGAACTGCATGCTGTGCGGGAGGTGCTCGGCACACAGAGTAACATATCCGGCGCAGTGCAGAAGCTGCAGGAGGATACCAAAGCCCTGCAAAAGCAGTTGGAGCAGTATGAAATGAAGCAGCTCACAAGTCTGAAAGATGCGCTGGCGCAAAAAGCACAGTCGCTGGATGGCGTGAATTTTGTAGCTGAAAGGGTAGATGTCAGCCATGCGGACTATCTTAAAAAGCTGGCTTTTGACCTGCGGCAGACAGTAGACAACCTGGTGCTGGTGCTGGCTACCGAGATTGATGGTAAGCCGCAGTTAGCCGTGATGTTATCAGACAACCTGGTAGCGGAAAAGAACCTGAATGCCAGCCAACTGGTGCGCGAATTGGCGAAAGAGATCAAAGGCGGTGGCGGCGGTCAGCCCTTTTATGCCACAGCCGGCGGCAAAGATAGCGCCGGTTTGCAGGCCATACCTGCCAAAGCGCTTGAATTAGTGAAATCGATCATACAGAAATAGTACGACTGCATACATGCCTTAGTGAGAGCAACAAGTATAAACTTAAGACCGAATAATGCGGCTACCACTTACATAAAGACTGAAGTATAACAGCTATAAATTGATCAGTACAGTACATAAAATAAGATGGATCAAGCAATAAGAGATAAGTACCAGGCCATCATTGGCCTGGAGGTACACGCCCAGCTCCTGACAGAGAGTAAAGCCTATTCTTCTGATTCGAACGAGTATGGCATGCTGCCTAACACGAACCTGAGTGTGATCACGCTGTCGCACCCGGGTACGTTGCCCCGGGTGAATAAGCGGGTAGTAGAAATGGCCGTGAAAATGGGAATTGCGACCAACTGCGATATTACGCGTTACAATTTGTTTGCCCGCAAAAACTACTTCTATCCCGACCTTCCGAAAGGCTACCAGATCACACAGGACAAAACACCAGTTTGTACGCTGGGTTACCTGAACATCAAAGATGCGGAAGGAAATGACAAACGGATCGGCATCACCCGCATCCACATGGAGGAAGATGCCGGCAAATCGATGCACTTGCCTGGCGAGGTAGAGACACTGGTAGACCTGAACCGGGCTGGTGTGCCGCTGATCGAGATCGTGTCCGAGCCTGATATCCGCGATTCGGAGGAAGCATACAATTACCTGACGGAAATTCGCCGCCTGGTGCGCTACCTGGATATCTGCGATGGCAACATGGAAGAAGGCTCGCTACGCTGCGACGCCAACGTATCGGTGATGCTGAAAGATTCGCCCTTGTGGGGTACCAAAGTGGAGGTGAAGAACATGAACTCCTTCCGCAACGTGCAGCGTGCCATCGACCATGAGATAGAACGCCAGATCATGGTGCTGGAAAGCGGCGGCAAAGTAGACGGGGAAACGCGTGGCTTTGATGCCAACACTGGCACTACGGTAGGGCAGCGCTCCAAAGAAAGTATGAACGATTACCGCTACTTCCCGGAGCCGGACCTGCCGCCGCTCGTGATTGAGCAGGAGTGGCTGGATGGTATAAAAGCCGCCATGCCGAGTCTGCCGCAGGAACTGTACCAGCGCTTTGTGAAGGAGTATGGTCTGCCGGAGTATGATGCCGCCGTGCTGACTGACGCAAAAGAAATTGCTTTATACTTTGAGGAGCTCTGCAAGCATACAACCAACTATAAAGCTGCTTCTAACTGGATGATGGGCCAGGTAAAATCATACCTAAACGAGCTGCAGCTGCACATCCGCGACTTTCCGTTGCAGCCGGAACAAATTGCCGGCCTTATTGCTTTAGTAGATGCAGACAAGGTGAGCCACTCGGTAGCAGCCAAGCAGATTTACCCGTACATGCTGGAGCATCCGGGCACCTCCGCGCAGCAGGTGGCTGAGGAGCAAAACCTGCTGCAGCAGTCCGACAGCGATGAACTGACGGAGATCATTCAATCTGTGCTCGGCGAGAACCCGGCAAAAGTAGAGGAGTACAAAGCCGGTAAGCAGGCATTAGTTGGCATGTTTATGGGAGAGATCATGAAGAAAACTAAAGGAAAGGCCGACCCGAAAGTAGCCAACAAGCTGCTGCGGGAACACCTGAACGCATAACTAACAGTATGAAATATACAAAAGTAGTAACGGCTGCTGCCATGGTGGCGCTGTTGGCAGGCTGCCAGAGCAATAAATCTGTCTCGAACGAAGATGGCTATACTGTACAAGGGCAGTTGCAGAATGCCACGGCCGGTGACAAAGTATACTTGTTTGAGCTGGGCGATCAGCAGTTTATTGCCCGCGATACGGCTGAAGTAAACAAAGATGGCTCCTTTACCTTTACAGGTACCGTTAAAGAACCTACTATGTACCGGGTAACGCTGGACCAGCGCAATGGCCTAATGCTGGTGCTGGACAATGAAAAGATAAAAGTAGCGGGCGATGCCAAAGATCTGAATGGAACAGCTAAAGTGGAAGGCTCCGAAGAAAGTGCCTTGTTCCTACAGCTCAACAAGCTTGTGAACGAGTCGCGATTAAAGCAGCAGGACCTGGAAGACCGCTATAACAAAGCCATGGCCTCCGGCAACCAGGACTCTGTTGTCATGATACAAGAGGAGTATGGAGCGCTGCAAAAGCAAGTGAAAGACTTCCTGGCGCAGCATCCAAACTCAGTAGTTACTGCATTCGGTACGGCCACCCTGATCGACCCGACCAGTGATTTTGCTTTTGCCGATAGCATCGCCACTTTGCTGAACAAGAACATTCCAAATTCGCGCTATACTATTCAGCTGAACGAGCGGCTGAAGCCATTCCGCAATACAGCCATCGGGCAGGTAGCACCGGATATTACCTTGCCAACACCGGATGGTGGCACCAAATCCCTGTCTTCGCTGCGGGGCAAGTATGTGCTGGTTGATTTCTGGGCGAGCTGGTGCGGCCCCTGCCGCAAAGAGAACCCCAATGTGGTGAAGATGTACAATAAGTATAAAGACAAAGGTTTTGAGATCTTTGGCGTGTCGCTGGACCAGTCTAAAGATAAATGGCTCAAAGCCATTGCGGATGATAACCTATCCTGGTCGCATGTCTCGGACCTGCAGGGATGGCAGAGCAGCGCCGCCCAGTTATACAACGTAAATGCTATTCCGCAATCTGTTTTAATCGATCCGCAGGGCAAGATTATTGCCAAAGGGTTGCGTGGCGAAGACCTGGAGCAAAAGCTGGCAGTTCTCCTCAAGTAATATACTAAAGCTGTTGTGTCAATAGACCAATAGCTGTGCAAAAGAAAGCGGCCTTTCCTGATACCAGGAAAGGCCGCTTTCTTTTGGTTAGAGATGAGCTTATACTTGCTGAGGCCGCTTCATTACAAGAACATCTGCCGCAATGCATTCCATAGATTCTTTTTATGCTCCACTTCATGCTCCAGTACCGAGAGTGCCTGTGAAAAGACCACCGGAACAGTGCCCACAGATACCGGATTATAGAGCGTAAATTTCTCATGTGGCAGCTCGGTATCCAGGCGGCTGGCAAAGCTGATAATGTAATTTACTTCCAGCTGTTGCTGCAATTCCTCAAATCGCGCAATTTTGCCAGACACATTGTTCACATAAGCCACATCAGCTTTCTGCAGGCCAATGGCATACAATATTTTTTGCAGAAACTCCAGCTGCGGCAGCTTTTGGAACTCCTGATCAGGTAACGTAACCAGCACAAGCACCCCTTTCTTGTTTTCTCCGGCTATCTGACAGGCAGCAACCGTTGGAGCCACTATATTCAGAAGCTTAGGAATAGCAGGTGTAGCCGCAGGTTTATCGGCTTTAAACGGAGCAGGGGGTGTAATCTTTGGAGCAGCCGTTATTGGTTCAGGTACAGCAGGAGTTGCCGGTGTAGCAACGCTTTCATTTAGAGGAGCAGGCGCAGCGGCATCCACCGGGACCAGGTACAGGGTTTCGGTTAAGAAGTTCCTCAAAAATTCGGTGCTTACATCATCTGCCTGTAATCCTGCCATCGGTTTAAGTTTAGAGGGTATCTTCTGCGATATCGAAAATAGATTTCAGTTCGTTTGCCTCGCTAGGTTTCATGCGGCCCGCCAAAACCAGGCGCAGCTGCCGGCGGCGCAAGGCTCCGTCGTACAACTCAACTTCTTCCGGCGTTTCCGGAACCGCTTCGGGCACATCAATCGGGTTACCCTGTTGGTCTACGGCCACAAACGTGAAAAACGCCTGATTTGATCTTACTCTTTTGCCACTTGGGATATCCTCTGCATACACCACAATATGCACTTCCATAGAGGAACTGAAAGCGCGGGTTACTTTCGCCTCCAGCGTGACCACGTTGCCTAGCTTTATACTTTCAGCGAAGGAAACATTATCGACAGAGGCGGTTACCACAATGCGGTTGGAGTGTTTTTGTGCCGCAATGGCCGAAACAATGTCCATCCAGTGCATCATGCGGCCTCCCATCAGGTTGTGCAGGGTGTTGGTGTCATTAGGCAACACCAGCTCAGTCATAATCACATATGAGTCTTGTACTTTTTTCTGTTTACGCATTCGGTTAAGCTATTATTCTGCCGCAAAGATACGTTTCCGCTCGCAAAGGATAAAGCGAACTGCTAAAGTATAAGCCGCCAGCCATGTGTGCTACTGCATTTCTACATCCCAGCCCGACTTCCCGAGCAAAGGCACAAACTTGAAGTTTGAAAATTCTTCTCTGGTAAATTCGTTTTCTTCCACCCGCGTAATGCGCAACATCTTCTGCGTCTGCTCATTGCCGACCGGAATAACAAGGCATCCTCCGATATAGAGCTGCTGCACCAGGCTTTTGGGTACACCGGGCGCTCCGGCAGTTACAATAATCTTGTGGTAAGGCGCATGCTGTGGCAGGCCCTCTGAGCCATCGCCATGAAAGGTATGCGGGTGTAAGCCATACTTTCTAAAGAACAGGCGGGCTTTATCGTACAACGGTTTGTTGTATTCAATGGTATACACATGGGGTGTCAGTTGTAGCAACACACTGCACTGGTAGCCAGAGCCCGTCCCGATCTCCAGCACTTTGTCAGTTGGTTCTACCTGCAGGAGCTCCGTTTGGAATGCTACAGTATATGGCTGTGATATGGTTTGTCCTTCGCCAATCGGGAAAGCTTTGTCCTGGTAGGCCTGCTCCAGAAAAGCCTTTTCAAAAAAGAAGTGCCGTGGTACAGCGTCGATAGCGGCCAGCACGCGCTCGTTTCGAATGCCTTTTTCCTGTAGTTGCTTTACCAGGGCGCGGCGCATGCCTTTATGTCTGTACGAATCGGTTTGCATGAAGTATATACGTTTAAAAGCGCTGACATCGAATCAGGGCCTAGCAAAGCCTGGCCTTACTTGTCAGTTGTGCTACTGCGAAAATACGCATACCAACGCAGAAAATGGTCCTTTTTCCTGCTTTTAAGCGTTTTAAAGTTAAAAATTAACTGTTAAAAGCTAGTACCTTTGATTATCCAAATGAAACTGAACCGATGTTTACAGGAATAATAGAGGCTCTGGGCCAGGTTACAGCTATCCGCGAAGAAAACACCAACAAACACTTCACGGTTTTATCGCCCTTCACAAACGAGCTGCAGATAGATCAGAGCGTGGCACACAATGGCGTTTGCCTGACGGTTGTAGCGCTGGAAGGGGAGACTTATACGGTTACGGCCATTGATGAGACCCTGCAGAAAACGAACCTGAATGATCTCAGGTCAGGCGATCTGGTAAACTTAGAGCGCTGCATGCAGGCCAACGGTCGTTTCGATGGCCATGTGGTACAAGGCCATGTGGATCAAACCGCTGTGTGCGAATCAGTGGAGGATGAGAATGGCAGCTGGGTTTTCACCTTCCGCTATGATGCCGGAACGGGAAATGTAACGGTGGAGAAAGGCTCTGTTTGCGTGAACGGCATCAGCCTGACCGTGGTAAATTCACAAGAAGACCGCTTTTCTGTCGCCATTATCCCTTATACATACGAGCACACCAACCTGCAGCACGTACAGCCCGGCACACGCGTAAATCTAGAGTTTGATATCATCGGCAAGTATGTTGCAAAACTGCTGGGGCGCTAGTTTTATACTTGTAAACCGCAACTTTGCCTGGTGTAGAAGCCTGCGTCCGGATCAAACTTACCTCACGATAAAACGATAATAACTGACAGCATAGCCGCCCCAGATGCCGAAGCCGCCCTGTATGTTGGATTGCACGGTATTAGGAGAGCCCACAGGGCTGCCGTTGTTGTTCTGCTCGGCTTCCAGCGTACTCCAGAAGCGGTAATGAGCCAAATCTATGGCGGCCCAGCGTATTGTAATGGTGTCGCCTTTGCCAAAATAGCTGTACAGTTCCCTGTCCACCTCCTGCTGCCCCTTCGGTTCGCCCCGGTCCAGCGGGAAGCTGATGGAGCTTCCGTTCACCAGTTCATCGTTAAACACGGATGAGAAATAGCCGGGATAAAAAGGCTCCTGGTTGCGCCGCGTAAAGTACCGGATGCTGTTGCCTAGCGTATCAGGGTCGGTGTAGCGGTAGAAAAGCGTCACGAGGCTGTCCTGCTTGGGATATGGGTGCGGTACTGTCCAGAGCGAATCAAGCGGGTTGAGTTGCGGAATGGTGGTGGAGGAGGTAAGAACATGGCCGCCCTGGCTAATGCGCAGCTTGTAGAAGCCGCCAAGCTCACCCTTCAGCACATCCGAAGTATAAACATAGTAGATAAAACTGCTGCTGCCAAGCAGTTGCTGCGGAATACCCAACTGCTCCGACACAATGCGTTTTAATTCGGCTGAAAATTGGGTAGATGGCACTTCCTGCAGCACGTAATCCTGGCCCTGCGATGTTACAGTTACCTGCGCATCGTGCACAAAGCTTTTGGCCAGTTGCTCAGGAGAGATAGCAGAGAAAACAGGTACCGTCCGCGTCAGAATCAGGATCGGCGGTGCATCCTGCTCGATGTGGCCTTCCACCACCAGCTGCTCTTCACCTTCCGGTAAATCCAGCGTCAGGTTTTGCTCACAACCTACCAAGAGCAAAAGCAGCAGGGGCCAGACTTTAAAAAAAAATTGCTTCATGCTCATAACCAACTAAAATTCCAGGTGACAGACGGCAGCGGAAAAGGAATAACGGATACTTTCTTGGCCTGCAGTTTTATACTTCCGCTGTAGGGCTCGCCTTCGCTGTCGATGTAGTATAAAAACGGATTCTGACGCCCATACACGTTGTAAAGGGAGAAGGTCCAGCTCGATTTCAAGTTCTTCTGTTCCTTACCTGCCAGCGTGGCAGCCAGGTCGAGGCGGTGGAACGGCTGCATCCGGAAACTGTTACGGTCCCCATACTGGTACACTACGTTGCCTTCAATCAGGTAGCGGCGCGAAGGAAGGGTAGTGGCCTGGCCGGTGCCGTAAACAAAGGTGCCACCAAAGGTCCAGCGGCTGTTATACTTGTAACTGGCCACCAGCGAGAGGTCGTGGCGCCGGTCGTAGCGGGCAGCAAAGGTGTTGCCGTTGTTCAGCTGCGGAAAAGTACGGGTGGTGCGGGAGAGGGTATAGCCCAGCCAACCCTGTAGATCGCCCAGGTTTTTGCGTACAAACAGCTCCACTCCATATGATCGGCCCCTGCCCGTCACAAACTCATACTCCAGATCGCGGTTGCTGGGGCCGGGCACAAAGCCTTCGCGGTACTCCAGCTGGTGGCGCATCGTTTTATAGTATACTTCCACCGAACCCTCATACATGTTCTCTTGCATACTACGGAAGTAGCCAAGCGCATACTGCGTCGCCCGCTGCGGCTCTACCAGAGCCGAACTCGGCACCCATACATCCAGTGGCAGTGTGGTATACGCATTCGACACCAAGTGCACGTATTGTGCCAATTGCGTAAAGCTGGCCTTGACGGAAGATCGGCTGCTTACCTCATACCGCAGCGATACCCGAGGTTCCAGCGCCTGATACTGCTTTACTTTCTCGCCCCGGCTATAGTTGGTAGAATCTGTTACGAGCTGCTCCGCATCAAACCGGTACAAGGTAAATGGCCCCGATTGCTGAAAGTAACTGTTGCGCAAGCCCAGGCTCAGCAGCAGTTTATCAGTTACATTCCAATCATCCGACATGTAGAGGGCAGCCTCATGTCCATACTTGGGCAAGAGGCGGTCAGTCGAGAAATTCTGCCCCTGCTCGGTCTGTGCCTCGCCGGAGCGGGGCTGCAAACGATGGAAAGTATACTGGATGCCATACTGCAGGTGGTGACGCACGTTAGGCGTATAATCCAGATCCAGGTTAAGGCTGTAGTCGCGTACGCCGGTTTGTACGTTGGTGCTGATGCCGCCGTAGTCCCAGCCGAACTGAAAATCATACTTGCTCAGGATAGCCGACAGGTTCAAGAAGAACTTGTCGGAGAACAGATGATTCCAGCGGGCAGTAGCGGTGGCGTTACCCCAGAAAAAATCAGATGAAAAGCGGCCATCAGAAAGCTTGAGCTTGCCGGCATCGCGGCCATAGTAGCCACCCAGCGACAGCCTGTCCCTGGGTGAGAGGGTATAGTTGAGCCGGCCATTCAGATCATAAAAGTAGAACGGAATACCTCCTTGCTGGGTATTCCGCAGGAAAGGGCCAAACAGCACATCCATGTAGGTGCGCCTGCCCGAGAGCAGAAAGGAGGCTTTTTCTTTCGCAATCGGCCCCTGCAAGGTTAGGCGAGAGGAGATTAGCCCAATGCCGCCCTCTACTTTATACTTGGAGAAATCGCCGTCTTTCATCCCGATATCCAGCACCGACGAAAGCCGGCCACCGTAGCGGGCGGGCATACTGCCTTTTATTAAAGTGGTGCTCTCGATGGCGTCGGAATTGAAAACGGAAAAGAAGTTAAGGAGGTGCCCGGGGTTGTACACGGTCGCGCCATCCAGCAGCACCAGGTTCTGGTCTGCCGCTCCCCCTCGCACGTAAAAGCCTGTGTTGCCCTCGCCTCCCGATTGTACACCCGGCAGCAGCTGGATCGTTTTCAAAATATCCTGCTCTCCAAATAAGACCGGCAGTGTTTTGATGGTTTCAAGGGGCAGTTCCAGCTGTCCCATCATGGCGGATTCGGTGAGAGGGGGCTGCCGGTTAGCTGTGATCTCCACTTCTTCCACATCATAGGCCCCGGCATTAAGGGAGATGTTCTGCCGCAGGTCCTGCGTAAGCTGCACCGTTCGTTGCCAGGTCGCATACCCGACATATTTAGCCAACAGCATGTAAGTGCCGGCTGGTGCTGTGAAGGTATACTTGCCCTGCGCATCCGTAATAGCACCTACTTCAGGCAGCTCCTGCAGCGATATGGCCGCACCCGCCAGTGCCTCGCCGGTAGCAGCATCTGTCGCGCGGCCGGATAAGCGAAAGCGTTCCTGCGCTGCCGCGGGATGCGCCAGCAGAAGCAGAAGACTCAAGTATAAACTCGTAATAGTTAGGATTCTTTGCAAACCTTTATGCTCCTGTATGATCACGGGGAGAACAGCCAGTGCTGCTAAAGGTTTAACGATACATGTTAGGGAATTTGTTCACGAGGTAAGTATAACCAAGGGCACTTCCATAAGCCAGCAAGGAGCCGAGCACTGCCCCGCCCAGCACATCGAAGGGGTAATGCACGCCCAGGTATACGCGGCTGTAGCAAATCAGCAGCGCCCAGACCAGAAGCAACAGCTTGAAAATGCGGTAGCGGGCAGGCAACACCAGGTTAAAGAACACAGCCAGCGCGAACGTAGTTGCCGCATGTGACGACATAAAGCCGAACTGCCCGCCACATCCTTTTACAATATTGACCAAGGCTGCCAGATCAGGATCATGGCAGGGGCGAAGGCGTGCGAAGTAGGGCTTGAACAGGCCGGAAGCAATAAAATCAGCAAGGCCAATGGCTGCCACCGCCAGCAGCAGCATGGGGATGCTCCGGCGGCGGTAGCGGTAAATGATGTACCCCACAATGGCCATGTAAAAAGGAATCCAGACCAGCTTCGCAGACATAAAAAGCATAATGCTGTCCCAGAAGGGGCTATGTATACTGTTAATATCTATAAACAGCTGCTTGTCGAGCTTTTCCAGCGTCTCCATCATGTTTACTGCACGTTCAGCCAGTCAATATCCTTTTTCAGGTACCGCTGCGTTTTCTCTTCCGCACTGCCGGACTCCGGCGTAAAGTTATACTGCCACGAGGCAAGTGTCGGCAGGCTCATCAGAATGGATTCGATGCGCCCCTTGGTGAGCAGCCCGAACTTGGTGCCGCGGTCATACACCAGGTTAAACTCCACATAGCGGCCCCGGCGCATGAGTTGCCACTGCTTTTCGCGCTCCCCATACGGCAGGTCGCGGTTCTGATCCATCAGCTTGGTATAAAAAGGCGCGAAGGCATACGCCACGTCGTGCACAAAAGCTAACCGCGCTTCTATACTTATCTCATCGGTCGCCATGAGGCGGTCGAAGAAAATGCCGCCTACGCCACGCGTTTCATCGCGGTGCTGGTTATAAAAATAATCATCCGCCCACTTCTTGAATTCGGCATAGTAGCTGGCATGATGGCGGTCGCATACCTCTTTCAAGCGTTGGTGAAATTCCTGCGCCTGCGCGAGGTCAACATAAATAGGTGTCAGGTCGATGCCGCCGCCAAACCAGGCCTGCCCGTTACCGGCTTCAAAGTAGCGCACGTTCATGTGCGTGATCGGCACCATGGGGCTGTGCGGGTGCAGCACCACCGATACGCCTGTGGCAAAATAGTTCGGGTCGGGCATTTCCAGCATCTTCAGGAACACGGGAGACAGCTGCCCTTCAACGGCCGAAAAGTTTACGCCGCCCTTTTCCAGCACATTTCCTCCTTCTATCACGCGCGAAATACCGCCGCCGCTTTCCTCGTGCTGCCACGTATCAGTGCTAAAGGTGGCCCCGCCATCACTTGTCTCGAGCGCCTGGCATAAATCGGATTGGAACTGGCGCATGAACGCCTCAACTTTTTCTCTGAACATGGTTGTATGTCTAACTATAAGGAGCCTGATTCCACAGCGGCGCATCGGCGAACCGCGCAGATTTCTTCTCGAGAGCAGTCGCTGGTGGTACCGGCAAAGCTATTATCCCGATGCAAAATTACCTATTCTCCGGCGGTTTCCCGAACTCCTTTCAGATTTTACCTTAAAGCTGAAAATTTCGTAAATTCGGGCAAACCTTACGCTTTATATGTCTGAAACTACCCTTAACGTAACTAACCTCGACCTGGAATTACTAAAAAAGGCTTACCGGCTGATGTTTACTGCCAAAACCATGGCAGAAACCTATGAAGAAAACAAAGCTATTTGCGGCAAGTACGTGCACAGCACCTCCCGTGGCCACGAAGCCATCCAACTGGCCGCCGCTTTCCAACTGCAACCCTTCGATTACGCTGCTCCTTACTACCGCGATGATAGTATACTGCTGGGTATCGGCCTGGAGCCTTACGAACTTATGTTGCAGCTCCTGGCCAAAGCGGATGATCCTTTTTCTGGCGGTCGCTCCTACTATAGCCATCCATCGCTGAAAAGGGCAGGCTTCCCAACAATTCCACATCAAAGTTCCGCTACCGGCATGCAGGTGATTCCGGCCACCGGCATGGCGCATGGTATCGCTTACCTGGAAAGGCAGGGGCTGCTGCAAGGGGAGGAGAAACCTGTTGTGCTGTGCTCCATAGGAGACGGTGCGGTGACCGAGGGGGAAGTAGCTGAAGCATTCCAGATGGCGGTGCTGAAAGGATTGCCTGTTGTGTACCTGGTGCAGGACAACGACTGGGGAATTTCGGCTACTGGAAAAGAGATGCGCGCCATGGATGCGTACGAGTTTGCGGCAGGTTTTAAAGGCATGGAGCGCCTGCGGGTAGATGGCGCTGATTTTGTAGAATCATATAAAGGCATGCGTGTGGCGTTTGATTATGCCCGTCAGGTGCGCCGGCCGATTTTGGTACATGCCAAAGTGCCGCTGCTGGGGCATCATACGTCGGGTGTGCGCCGCGAGTGGTACCGGGGCGATAACCTGCACCAGCATGCCGAACGAGACCCGATTCCGAGGCTGCGCCAGATGTTGTTGGATGCTGACGTACCGGCAGCAGAAATCGAGCATCTGGAGCAGCAGGCGATGCAGAAAGTAGCAGCTGATTACGAGCGGGCACTGCAGGCGCCGAACCCCGATCCTGTCACCTTCAACACCCATGAGTTTGCCCCGACACCTGTAACAACTGAAGCAGGGGAACGAAGCCCTGCCGGAGCGGGAAAAATTACGATGGTAGATGCTGCCCTGCACGCCGTAGATGATATTCTGCGCACCTACCCGGAGGCGCTGTTTTACGGCCAGGACGTCGGAGGGGAACTAGGGGGCGTTTTCAGGGAAGCGGCTTTGCTGGCGAAGAAGTATGGCGATGCCCGCGTCTTCAACACCCCGATCCAGGAAGGTTACATCATCGGCTCTACGGCGGGCATGTCGGCGGTAGGCGCCAAAGCTATAGTGGAGATTCAGTTTGCCGATTATGTATGGCCGGGCATCAACCAACTGGTGGAGGAGCTATCCAAAAGCTGCTATCTGTCGAATGGTAAGTTTCCGATACAATCTGTTATTCGGGTGCCAATTGGGGCGTATGGGGGCGGTGGCCCTTACCACTCCGGAAGTATAGAATCCACGCTGCTCAACATCCGCGGCATCAAGGTTGTGTACCCCAGCAACGCAGCCGATATGAAAGGTTTAATGAAAGCCGCTTTCCTGGACCCGAACCCGGTGGTGATGCTAGAGCATAAAGGCATTTACTGGTCGAAAGTGCCAGGCACAGAAGACGCCAAAATGGCGGAGCCAGATGAAGCCTACATTCTGCCGCTAGGCAAAGCCAACATTGTGCAGCAGGCAGATGCGGAGCAATTGCGCCTTGGCAACAGCCTGGCTGTGATCACCTACGGCATGGGCGTATATTGGGCCAAGACTGCCGCAAAGCAATTCCCCGGAAGTATAGAAATCGTCGACCTACGTACGCTGAACCCACTGGACTATGACACCGTTCGCGCTTCCGTAGAACGCCACGGCAAAGCACTGATCTTGACGGAAGAGCCGCTGCTGAATTCGTTTGCTGAATCGTTGGCTGGCCGCCTGTCCAAAGATTGTTTTCAAAAGCTGGATGCGCCGGTTTATACTTTGGGTGCCGCCAACCTGCCGGCCATTCCTTTAAATGTGGAGTTGGAAAAGATGATGCTGCCGAATGCAGAGAAAGTAGCTGTCACTATAGAGGAGCTGCTGAATTATTAAAAAGCAACGGGTATCTACATCGTATAAATAAGTATAGCTAAAAGAACCGGTAAGTATAACGACACCCCATGAGCGAGTCATTATTTTACCGGTTCTTTTCTTTTCGTATGAAGTGCCATTAAAATTGCTCCCATACTTTATTAGGCCTAAAACGGATAGCCAATGCCGATGTTGAGCGAGCTTTGGTTGTTGCGGGTGAAGAACTCGGAGAACTTGAAGTTATCCAGTACAAACTTATTTCCATTCACCCCGGCAGGGTCATATACTTTGGTTGCCAGATCAAAGCGCAGAACCACCACCGACAAATCGAAACGGATACCAAAACCGGTGCCGACAGCCAGCTCTTTGTAGAACCGGTTAAACGCGAAATCGGCACCCGGTTTTGCTTCATCTTTCTTGAGCCACCATACGTTACCAGCATCCACAAAAAGAGCTCCATTTAGAAAACTGAAAATATTGAAACGGTATTCCGCGCTGCCTTCCAGCAGCACTTCGCCGGGCTGCTCAATAGAATAATCGCGTTTGCGCACCAGCTGGTCTCCTTCAATCACCAGGTCTTCGGTTGCATAAGAGCCAGGCCCCAGCCGCCGCGATTGCCAGGCCCTCACGCTGGAAGCGCCGCCGGCAAAGAAGTATTTGTCATAGGGCAGCACATCGGTATTAAACAGGGGAGAGGCCACGCCAGCATTGATCCGATAAACAAAAAACTGCTGGTTGCCCAACGGAATATACCGCCTGAAATCTGGGTTTATCTTGGCATACTGAAAGGTTTGCAGATTGCCCAGTCTGATGTTCAGCCCCAGCTCTTTTGAGAGGCCGCCCACCTCCAGTTGTGTCCGCATGTACCGCGCGTTGCGGGTCTGGTTGAAATCGTTGGTGTTGTAGATCACATTAAATGCCATGTACGACAGAAAGGCACTCTTAAAGCTTTCCAGCAGCGAAAGGCTGCCCTGACTATACTTGATGAGGTTCTGGCGGAAGCCTTCCGTAATATTGGCCTGCACGATACTGAGGTTTACCGGCGAAAAGATGTACTGCAGCGTAGGGGCCTGCAAAGGACTGCGCCCCCGCTGCCAAATATAATCTAAGTTTAACTGGTAGTTCGTGCGCTTATACTCGTCGCGGTTCACGTTATCAAAACTGGCAATGATGCGGGTTCTGGGGTAATGAGGTACCAGCACGTTGCGGCCACCAAAGGGCAGGAGAATGGTAGGAACCGTAAGCGCCACATCAGCCCCATACTGCTTGATATAGGAAGTTTGGTTCGGATCTGATAAACTGATCTGCCCTTCAAAGCCACCGTGCAGGCCAAAGTCCAGGTTCTCGGCACCGCCAAAAATATTACGGATGCGCAGGTTTAGACTGGAAAATGGCCCCGGCTGCCGCTCCGTAAAATTGAGTCCCAGCTCGGCTGTTTCCTGGTATTTTTTGGATGGTATAGCGTTGATAAAAGCATTCAGCTTGTACGTGTTCAACGAATCAGAAGGATCTTTGACCTTGTTGTACAGCACATTGTTAAACTGAAACACGTCCAGGTCGGCCAGTTTGCGTTGGGTGGTGCTGGTGCGCAGTTGGCTATACCGCTGGCCGGGGTAAATATCTACCTTTTTGTCCAGCACTTTGGGCGAATAGCGCAGGTCATAGGAGATGTATTTGATGTTATTGTAAGTCAGCGTATCGCGTGCGACGCCAAAACGGTCGTTATCGGTTTTAAAGTATACTTTATTGATGCTGTAGACATGGTGGGTGCTGTCCTCTTCCGGGTTTTGAATGATGGTCCGAAGCTGAGCGGTATGGCCGGCATAGGTGGTGTCTACTTCAAACTCAATGTAGGCCCTGGCAAAATCATAATAGCCGTTGTTCTTCAGCAATTCATACAGGCGGTCACGTTCCAATGTGAGAACATCTTCATCGTATATTTCGCCAGGCTTCAGCAGCGAATGGTCCTGCGCTGAGCGCACAAGTTGCAAAATATCCTTATCCGGAATACGATAGTTCAGCTCCGAATAGCGGTAAGGGTCATTCTCCTGTAGCAGCAGCGTGATGTACACCAGCTTGTCCTTCTTCACCTTTTTCTGATAGGTAGCCTGGTGGTTGAAGTAGCCTTTGGAGTTGAGGTAAATATTAATCTGATCGATGGTTTGGGCCATTAAGGTAGAGTCATAAATGGCTGGCGGCTCACCAACCTGCATCAGGAAATTACCTTCTTTCTTCTTTTTCTCAAGCCGGCTGATGCGGTTGTTGATGCGGGCGCGTATTTTGCGGGCTTTCGTAGAGTCTGCCCCCACGTCAGCAACTTTAACCGCTATTTTATGCTTCATTTTATTAATGCGCTGCTGAATCTTCGCTGGGTCGTAAAATTTCTTACCGAAGTAGTAGAGCCATAGATAAGGGGTCGTGCCCAGGATCATGCGATTAGGTTCCTGCTGGTAAAGCGCTTCAATAGCTGCCGCATCGACGTGCTTCAAGCCCTTGGGCTGTATTTGCACCAGCAGCTGTTCATCCTTACCCAGGTGCTGGGTAGGCACACAGCCGCATAAACTTAAAATTGTAAATAAGAGGGCAGATATGTATACTCGTGATCTCAAACGTGTAACCAGCTATGTTGTCGAAAGCAGTTGTAAAGTACATCAAATCCCTGCAAGTAAAAAAATACCGCCACCAACACCAAGCCTTTGTGGTGGAGGGCGCCAAAAGTGTGCTGGAACTGCTCCGCTCTGATTTTGAACTGGAGCACCTGTTTGTAACCGAAACGTTTTACCGGGAGCATGCCCGCACCTTAGCCAACAACATTGCCTATGATGTGGTGACCGAGGATCAACTGGTGCGTGCCGGTACGTTTGCCAGTAACAATGCCGCTCTAGCTGTAGCCCGCATGCGTCCCCAACCGCCTCTGACTGTAGCGCCAGATGAATTGGTACTGGCGCTCGATGATATTCGCGACCCTGGTAACTTAGGAACTATCATTCGCATTGCAGACTGGTACGGCATCGGCAAAGTGGTCTGTTCTGAAGCAAGCGCTGATCTCTACAATCCCAAGGTGATCTCGGCTACCATGGGCTCTTTTACCCGAGTGCAGGTGTATGAGGTAGAACTGGCGGGCTGGCTGCAGCAACTTGGGCCGACCTACAGCATTTATGGTGCCGCGCTTGATGGTGTGAATATCCATACACTGCAACTGAAACCAGAAGGCATACTTGTGATGGGCAACGAAGCGAACGGCATTCGGCCGGAGGTGGCGCAGCAGGTCACCAAGCTCATTAAAATTCCGGCATTTGGGCAGGCAGAATCCCTGAACGTGGCAACGGCTACGGCCATTATAGCCGATAATTTCCGCCGCTATGGCAACCAGCATTAAATACAAAGGAGCACCTGCCGGGTGCTCCTTTTTATACTTGAATATGCTACAAGGCTCTTATTCCAGCAGCCGGATGCCAAAGCTTACCACATTTACCTGCGGCCCGCGGTTGTCTTTGAACAGGTCGTTCATGTTATACTTCACGAACAGATTCAGAGAGCCATATCCCACCACTCCTTCCAGGCCATACTGAAAGTCCTGCAGGTTGTAGTTGCTACGGATTTTATCTTTCTGTGTATTACCGTCTTCCTCATATTTTAGCTTGGCGTGGCTGCCCAGGCGGTACCCTACAAAGCCTCCCGCACCGATGGTGAAGCCATCTTTGCCGTTTTCGCGCTTAAACTGCAGTACGGGCATCAGCGGCACATTTACCGAAGAATGTGTCAGCTTTGATTTCTCGTAGTCAACTTCCATTTCTCTCCTGAAGATGGTGAAGTCGTTGACGTCCTCAACCACATAGTTTTTCTCGAACATATAGTTGTTGAATGCGAACTCAAAACCGGATACCAGGTGCAGCGGACTTTTGCGGCCGCCTATCTGCGAGTTCAGGTGCATGTTCAGGCTCACATACTTCGAGCCGAATGGCTTCAGGTCCGGCACCACTTCCTGGCTGTTGGTATTCACAAAGTTATTAAGGCCCAGGTCTACGTCAAAGTCAAACTTTGTTGTTTTGGGGTGCTCTTCTTTGTAGGCAGTACGGGCGCTGTCGCGTTCGGCTTTATTAGGCAAACTCACATTCACGTTCGTATCATCGCCATCCTCCTCTACATCCACATCTATTTTAAAAGTTTTGTTGATGCGGATCTCATGGTGCTCTTTGTTGGTGCCCGTTTTGTTGCCGGACTCCTGAACGCTAATCGTGATCAGTTCTTTGCTCTCCTCCTGTGTGCTGTCAGTGCTAAAGGTAACCGTCATATCCTGGTTGCTGCCATTTTTGCTGGTCTGCTCCAGGCTGTCTACCCGTTGCATGTACTGGTCCAGCTTACGCATCAGCGAGTCGAGGCTGTAGTGCTGGAAAGCTTTGAGTTGCTCTTTGTTCTGGAGGAGCAGGGTCATTTTGGCGCCATTCGACATTTTGATCACGATAGTGTCCTGATCGCCGAAGCGCTGGCCCAGGGTAAGTCCGTTTTTAGCGAACACACCGGTAGCGGCAGCCATGAAAATGGCCGTAATAAGTAGTAAACGTTTCATGGTTTTGTGTGTTAGAGATTGATTACTTTGGAGAATTTCTGCTTGCCGATCTGTGTTTCGAGGGCAATTTTATCGGCCCGTATTCCCAGTTCAGAGAGCTCGACTGGCTCCCCGTTGCTGAGGTTGCGCACCTGCTTGAAGATGTTTTTGGCCAGGCGGGCCTTTTTCTCCAACCCAGTAGGTGCTTCGGCAGTAGCAACAGGTTGCAACGTTACAGTCCGCTTAATGACAATTTCTGTCGGCTCAGCACTGGCTACCACATCCGATGAAGAAGCCACTGTTATGGATGCAACAGTCATCGGTTCCACTTTCGGCTCCTCTGTAATAGTAGCCGCTGCAGCAGCACTAGGTGTAGGAGAAGAGTTCACCGCCAGTGCCTGGGGCTCCTTCAGTGAAGTGTGAACGGTTAATGCAGGCTGCTTTTTCATCGTGGTGGCTGATTTAACCTCGGCTTTCGCTACCAGAGCGGGGGCCTTTGATTGTGTAGATGCAGCAGGTGTTGATTCGGTTGCCTGGGCTGGTAAACTTTTTTCAGGAGCGTTATTGTTGACCTGGGCGATAGCAGCAGGAGCCGGCTGCTCGTTCTGTGGCTTTGGCATAAAGTCAGGCTTAGTTGACGGCAGCACTTCTTCTTTCTGTTGTGCCAGTTTACTGCCATTCAGTACATCCTGCGGGTTACGCATATTATAGAATACCAGGCCTACAGTTAGCAGCAGCGCGATGGTGGCAGCTACTGAATAGTATACCCACATGCCGGGCCGCTTTTCCGCTGGCTGTTGCTCCGGCATTTCGGCTTGTATGCGCTCCTGCAGCCGCCCCCATACATCCCCTGATGGAGTGGGAGAGGTGTTGCCCAGGCGCTCCTTAAATAACTTATCAATGTCTTCCGGTCTCATGTGTCCTCCTTTTTAGCTAGCGATAACTTCCTGTCCGGTAAGGCGTCGCTGCAGCATGGCGCGGGCCTTGCTCAACTGCGACTTGGATGTGCCTTCTGTGATCCCTAACATGTCAGCTATCTCTTTGTGTGCGTATCCTTCTATGGCATACAGGTTAAAAACAGCTCTGTAACCTGCGGGTAAAGTGCCAAGTAGCTCCAACAGTTCGCCTTCTGCTAACTCCTGGTCGGCACCGCCGGTGCCGGCTACCTGTATGTGGCTGTCTTCAATGGCCAGGTGCAGCGGCTCTTTCTTGCGTAAAAAAGCTAACGCCTCGTTTACCATAATGCGGCGCACCCATCCTTCAAAACTGCCTTTATTCTCGAATTGGCCAATGTTGTGGTAGATCTTCATAAACCCATTCAGCAATGCTTCTTCTGCATCCATCTGGTTTTTCAGGTAGCGCAAGCAGACGCCGTACATCTGCGAGGCAAAACGCTCGAACAGGTACTTCTGCGCCTTGCTCTCTGCCCGCTGGCAACCTGCTATCAGTTCTGCTTCTGTCACGCTACGTAAAAGTTTATCTCAAATCTGCTTTTTTGACCTTATCGGAGCATATTGTTGCTCTTTACCCCTTAGATGTAAGAAGTACCCCTGAGGTTGCCTGAGGAAATATAAAAATCTTCTTTTTTTTGAATTCTACCTAGCTGCACACTCTAAATTATTGATCATCAGCTAGAAATAATTAGCAGAAAAGTAATCAAAGTACCTTCCTGCAGGCTGAGCAAGTATAAATTCATTGTTTTTTGAGTAGCAACACAGCCAGGATTATGCACGCGGAAGAGAATTTTTAAGCCAGATAAAGCACATGAAGGTTTTACCTGACATCATAAAGGCTTATCTTCTAAAAGTATAAGCCAAGATCATCTTGCTTAATTTATAGTAGATAGATAATAACTAGTAAACAGTACAATTATAAAGGCCTGAAATATAGCGTTCGGGAGGTGTGCCAATAGAGGAAAAATCAAGAGGAGCGCCGTTGGAAGTACTCCTAAAGCAGTGAAGGCTCCTACATTAGAGTAAGAGCCTTCATCTGTTTATTGAAATAAATTTCAACTTTTAGCCATACTTATATACTGAAGCAAAACCTAAAGGTTGTAGAAGATGCTAAAAAACTCTACAATTTTTTTCTTGTCGGCTTTAGGGTTTGGCTAGGCGGCCTCTTCGTTTGTTACAATTGGCTGCAGCACCTGCCACACGTTCTCCGTTACAATTTTCTGTCCTTCTTCTGTCGGGTGCACGCCATCGCCCTGGTTCAGCTTCGGAATGCCAGCCACGTTATCGAGCAGGAACGGGATAAGCGTGACATGCTCCTCCTGCTGCAACCGCGGATAGATATTCCTAAACTCTGTTGCATACTTCTTGCCCATATTTGGTGGAATTTGCATCCCAGCCAGCACAATCGTGACGTCGGGGTATTTGGCCCGTACCTTATGGATGATGCTTTTCAGGTTCTCATAAGTCTCGGTTAAGTTGATGCCGCGCAGCCCGTCGTTCGCCCCTAGCTCCAGCACAAAAATGTCGATCGGTTGCTTCAGCAGCCAGTCGATGCGGCTGTTACCCCCGGCTGTTGTTTCACCGCTGACCCCCGCGTTTATCACTTTATAAGGCAGGTTAAGCGAGTCGATGCGCTGCTGAATAAGGGCCGGAAAAGCCTGGTCCGGTTCCAGGCCATAGCCTGCTGTCAGGCTGTTGCCAAAGAAAAGAATCGTTTGCTTGCGCTCTTTTTTCTGGGGCGCCTGCTCTTTGATCGCAGCGGCGGACTGCTGTCCATCCAAACGGTCGGCTTGTTCTGCCTGCCCGCAAGCCGTTAAGCCCATTAAGCCGGACAGGAATAGTATAGCTACATTTCTTTTTAGTGTTATCATCTTAATTGTTTCCTAACTTTATACTTGCCCAACAAAAAACAAGAACAAACTGTTACACTATATTGGGATAGCGGATAGACGAAGAAGACCTATTTTTTCGTTCTTCCAGGTACTTTATACTTCATCATACTTATACTTCGTGACAACCATACTGGATATTCAGAATTTAAGCAAAACATATAACAGCGGCGACCGCCACCTGACGGTGCTGCAAGGTATAAATTTTTCGTTGCAGGCCGGAGATACCTGCGCCATTGTAGGGCCTTCGGGCAGCGGCAAGACCACCTTACTTGGCCTTAGCGCCGGGCTAGACAGCGCTTCGGGTGGCTCGGTTATCCTTAACGGCGTGCGCCTGGATACCCTCTCGGAAGATGAAAGGGCGCAGGTGCGCAACAAGTATGTGGGATTTATTTTTCAAAACTTTCAACTGATCCCTTCGCTGACGGCGCTGGAGAATGTGATGGTTCCCCTGGAGCTGCGGGGCGAACGCCATGTGCAGCGGCAGGCCCGCGAGTTGCTGGAGCGGGTGGGGCTGGAACAACGCTTCGATCATTACCCCACGCAACTTTCAGGAGGGGAGCAGCAAAGGGTGTCGCTGGCCAGGGCATTCTCGAACCGACCTACTATTTTATTTGCCGACGAGCCGACAGGTAACCTGGATGAAGAAACCGGGGCGCGCGTAGAACAGCTGCTGTTCGACCTGAACCGGGAGGCCGGCACAACACTGGTGCTCGTAACCCATGATCTGGAGCTTGCCGAGAAAACGCAGCGCATCATTCGCATCAAAGGCGGCACCATTGTGTCTGATACTGCCGAAGCAGCCACCATGCCCCTTCGCGGTGAGCAACAGCAGTAGTTATACTTTGCCTAAAAGCAAAGCGGGGATTCGATTCCGGGCTATACTTTACCACTACATTCCTTCAGTTACTCAATTCTTTCAAATTGATACAAGACACCAACATACCGCTCGCTGAAAAAAGAAGCCTGAACCTGCGTTGGCTGCTGCAAATGGCCTGGCGCGACAGCCGGCGCAACCGCGGCAAGCTGGCGCTTTTTATCTCTTCCATCGTGTTGGGTATTGCTGCCCTGGTTGCCATTAATTCCTTTGGTGCTAACCTCAAGACCGACATTGACAAACAGGCGCAGTCGTTGATTGGAGCCGACCTGGTGATTGCCAGTAACAAAGAGATGGAGCCGGAAATGCAGCAGTTGGTTGATTCGGTGGCGATAGGGGGTGACCGGACGGATGAGGTGCGGTTTGCCTCGATGGTATACTTCCCCACATCGCAGGGCACACGGTTGGTGCAGGTGCGGGCGCTGGAAAGCGGCGAGTTCCCCTACTATGGCGCCATTGAAACGGAGCCGAAAAGTGCCAGCCGTACGTTCCGTCAGGGCGGCCGCAAAGCCCTGGTAGATCATTCGCTGCTGCTGCAGTTCAATGCCAAACCCGGAGATTCGGTGAAGGTGGGCGATCTGACTTTCCAGATAGCCGGAACGTTAAAGAAAATTCCGGGGCAAACGGCTATTACCGCTAGCATTGCACCAGTGGTATACATCCCTTACGAATACCTCGACAGCACCCACCTGCTACAGAAGGGTAGCCGCATCAGCTACTATTTTTACTATAAACTGCCCGCCAAAACAGATCCTGATGCGCTGGTTAAAAAGCTGAAACCCCGCCTCGAAGATGCAGGCTTCGGCTACGATACCGTAAACAGCCGCAAAGAAAGTACGGGCAAAGCGTATGCTGACCTGGCCCATTTTCTGGCACTGGTAGGCTTTGTGGCGCTGCTGCTGGGCTGTGTGGGTGTCGCTAGTGCCGTACATGTTTACATCCGTGAAAAGCTGGCAACAATCGGCGTGCTTCGCTGCCTGGGTATGAGTGGTCTACAGGCCTTCCTCATCTACCTGTTCCAGGTGGTTGCCATGGGGCTGATTGGTTCGGTAGTAGGGGCAGTACTGGGCAGCCTGATTCAGTTATACTTGCCGCAGTTGTTCCAGACATTCTTGCCTGTGGAGGTGACGGTGTCGGTATCGTGGCTCGCCATTGCCGAAGGCATTGCCATTGGCCTGACCATCTCAGTGCTTTTTGCCCTGCTGCCACTGCTTTCGGTGCGTAATATATCCCCGCTCATCACCTTACGAGCAAGTGTAGAGCACCTGTCTTCACGGAAGGACCCGTGGCGCTGGGGCGTATATGCGCTCATACTTACCTTTATCTTCGTATTTGCTTATTTCCAGCTGGGTACTTGGCTGCAAGCGCTGTCGTTTACAGGTGGTGTAGTGGTCGCTTTTGTCGTGCTGGCACTGCTGGCCCGCGGCATGATGTGGGTGGTGCGGCGCTTTTTTCCGGTCAATTGGGGATACGTCTGGCGACAGAGCCTCGCAAACCTTTATCGCCCTAATAACCAAACGCTGCTGCTCACGGTTTCTATTGGCCTTGGTACTGCCCTGATTGCAACACTCTTTCTGATGCAGCGTCTGCTGCTGAGTGAAGTGGCCATTTCTGGCAGTGAGAACCAGCCAAACATGGTCCTTTTCGATATTCAAAGTGCCCAGAAAGGACAGGTGGTGAACATGGTGAAAGCCCGGGGGCTGCCGGTGCTGCAACTTGTGCCTGTCGTAACCATGCGGCTGGAGGAGCTGAACGGCCTAACGGCGGCGGACGTACGCAAAGACACCACCTTGGGCATTCCGGACTGGGCCTTTACCCGCGAATACCGCGTAACATACCGCGATACGCTGATCAACTCTGAAAAAACAGCGGCCGGTACCTGGACGGGCACTGTAACGGACCCAAATGCGCCGGTACCCATTTCGATCGAGGAGAAGTATGCCGAGCGGCTGAAAGCGGAGCTCGGCGACACTTTACTATTTAATGTGCAGGGCGCTATGGTGCCTACGGTAGTGCGCCACCTGCGCGAAGTAGATTGGAACCGGGTGCAAAGTAACTTCTTGGTGCTCTTTCCAAAAGGAGTGCTGGAGGAAGCACCGCAGTTTCATGTGCTGATGACCCGCACTAGCTCCGACGAGCAGTCGGCGCGGTTTCAGCGGGCACTGGTACAGCGCTTTCCCAATATTTCTTCCATCGACATAGGGCTCATCCTTGAAACGCTGGATGACATACTGGGTAAAATATCGTTCGTGATTCGCTTCATGGCCCTTTTCAGCATTACTACCGGTTTGCTGGTACTGGTTGGATCAGTTAACCTGAGCAAGTACCAACGGGTGCAGGAAAGTGTACTGCTCCGCACCTTGGGCGCCAGCCGCCGGCAAATCCTGTCAATCAATGCATTCGAGTACTTCCTGCTCGGGGCTTTAGCGGCTGCAACAGGCATTGTGTTGGCTGCAGCGGCTACCTGGGCATTGGCCGTGTATAGTTTCGAGATGGATTTCGTGCCAGACCTGTCGCCGCTGCTGCCTATTTTCCTGGGCATTACCGCGCTGACTGTTTCCATTGGCATGCTTAACAGCCGGAGCATTGTCAGCCGTCCGCCGCTCGAAGTGCTGCGGCGCGAAGCAGCTTAGGTGCAGTTGAATTGGTTGGAGCATGCCAGGTTAAGGCTCACAAGTATGAGAGTCTCATTTAGCGGCACGAAGTATACCTAGTATAAGCTGCTGTGTTCCTTTATCCAAACGATTAAAAGGCAACCCCAAGGCATGTAAAAAGGTACACTAAAGGACTGCCCCGTGCAGTAACCGAAATATAAAACTATGAAAACAATGAACGAGAATAACAAAGGAAAGACTGTCCTTATTACAGGAGCATCGAATGGGTTTGGGATGGAATTTGCCAAACTTTTTGCGCAAGACGGCTATAATCTCATCCTAGTCGCCCGAAGTACAGAGCGCCTGCGGGAACTTGGGTACCAGTTACAGGATACGCACCAACTGGAACATGTATGCATCGTTACAGCCGACCTCAGCAAACCAGAAGCGGCGCAGGAAGTATATGAAGAGATTGCCAAAAGCGGTATCCGCGTGGATGTGCTGGTGAATAATGCCGGAGCAGGCGTTCACGGGGAATTTGCAGAAACAGATCTGGAGCACGAGCTAAGCATCATGCAACTTAACATGCACACACCGGTGCAGCTCACAAAGTTGTTTCTGCGCGATATGAAACGCCGTAACGAAGGCAAAATTCTGAACCTCTGTTCAGTTGCTTCTTTTATACCTTCGCCGCTGATGGCGATTTATGCTGCCACCAAGGCATTCATGCTTTCCTTTTCTGAAGGCCTGGCTAATGAACTGGCGGATACCAACATTACCGTTACTGCGCTTTGCCCCGGCGCCAGCAACACCATGTTCTTTATGCGAGCCGGTGCTGCCCATACCCGTGCCGCCAATAGCAGCTTGTCTGAGCCGGAAGATGTGGCTTTAGATGGCTACGAAGCATTGATGAATGGCGAAACACGGATTATTTCCGGACTAATGAATAAATTTCAGGTAGAAGGCTCGAACCTGCTGCCGGACATGACAGCTGCCGCTGCGATGCGCCACATGATGGAAGAAGTAGAAGATCAATAGAAATAAAAATTCATTTCACTTTAGATACCCGCCAATCATTTAAATGCGGGTGAATTTAAGAGGATGAGACTACAATACAGAAGGGCTGAAACTATAGTTTAGTTGCAGCCCTTTGTTTTTTAAAGGAATGTCAAATAAAAAAGGGACCCGTTTAAAGTCCCTTTTTTACAAGCATAGACAACGATGCCATCTGCTTATATTGCCTTTTACGCCAAGTTTTAAAAGAGGTTATACTTCTTAGGAAAAAATTAATAACTATCTGAAGCAAGCATGACGAGGGTGCAATGATGCAGCGTTTCGATGTTCTGTTTGGCTGCTTTCTGCTCCAGTTCCGGGTTCTCAGTACCCGGGTTAAAAATGATGCGCTTGGGTTTAAGCGATAGGATATAGTCATACCAATCCGGCTGATTTTGCGGCCCCACGTACAGCGTTACCGTATCCACATCTTCTATCGCTTTGCTTTTATCGTTGATAATAGGCTTTCCGGCTACTTCACCTTTCCTGATACCTACCGGCACTACCTCATACCCATGCTGCTGCAACCGATGGGCTGCTTTGTAGGCATAGCGGGAGGGATTATCTGTTGCACCTAAAACTACTGTCTTTTTCATATTACTTTGTATTTGAACCCTTCAGTTTACCTTCTTAAACTACAAACCCTGGCGAATAGTTATAGCGCAATTGCATCTGCAACAGGTGCAAATAGCCTTGTATTTTATCATTCATCATTCCGCTATACTACTCCTGCAAAACGAAAACAGCACTTTGGTACAAGTATAAACTTAATATTTAAATGAAATATGCGCTATACAACCCGCTTTACGTTTGCGGCTATCTTCTCAGCACAGCGCTCCCCATCCATTGCCGCGGATACGATGCCTCCGGCATACCCTGCACCTTCTCCGCAAGGATAAAGATTTTTAACCTGCACATGCTCCAGCGTTTCTTTGTCCCTCGGAATACGAACAGGCGAGGAGGTGCGGCTTTCCACACCTACAATTTGCGCCTCATTGGTGAGGTATCCCCGCATTTTATCGCCAAAAGCTTTAAAGCCTTCGCGTAGTCGGTAAGCCATTTCGTCAGAGAACAACATGTTCATATCTACAGGCGCCAGCCCGGGCTGGTAAGACGTATCGAGCAATGTGCCGCCTACTTTGCTTTTGGTAAAGTCCTGCAGCAGTTGGGCCGGAGCCACCTGCGTGCCGCCTGCCAGCATGCAGGCTTTCTGTTCCAGTTCCTGCTGCATGCGCAGTCCGGCCAAGGGGCCATACTTCGTCAAGGCCATATCTTCCAGTTCCACAGCTACTACAATGCCTGAATTGGAGAATCGGGAGTCGCGGCGGCTGGGCGACATGCCATTTACTACCACTTCGCCGGGCGCCGTAGCGGCGGGCACAATAAAGCCGCCCGGGCACATGCAGAATGAGAAAATTCCGCGCTGTTTGTTTTTGTAATGTGTCTGGTGCACCAGCGCGTACGATGAAGCAGGCAAGTAGGGGCCGCGGTCCGCACATTTATATTGTATGCTGTCGATAAGGCGCTGCTGGTGCTCCACGCGCACGCCCATTGCAAAAGGCTTGGCTTCGATAGTGATGTGCTGTTTGTGCAGCAGCTCAAAAATGTCGCGGGCGCTATGGCCGGTAGCCAGAATAACGGCTTCCCCCACGTACTCCTGCCCGTCCTGCGTCACGACACCCCGCATCACATCACCGGCAAGTATAAACTCCGTCACGCGCTTATCAAACAGTACTTCGCCACCTGCCTCGCGTATGGTTTCGCGGATGGTTTCGATGATCTTCGGAAGTTTGTTGGTGCCGATGTGCGGGTGTGCATCAAACAGGATATCGGAAGTGGCGCCATGCTGCACCAGTACCTGCAAGATGCGGGTCAGGTCGCCCCGCTTTTTGGATCGGGTATACAGCTTTCCATCCGAGTAAGTGCCGGCGCCTCCTTCCCCAAAGCAGTAGTTCGAATCAGGGTTCACGGTCTGCTCTTTGTTGATAGCAGCCAAATCGCGGCGGCGGCTGCGCACATCTTTTCCCCGCTCCAGTACCACAGGCTTCAGTCCCAGTTCGATACAACGCAGGGCAGCAAACAAGCCGGCCGGGCCAGCACCCACAATGATCACCTGCTCCTTACCTGTTACATCCGGATAAGTATAAGTAGGCGATAGAATATCTGCAGGAGGAGCGTCGAGGTATACATCTGCCCGCACTTTGGTAACAACCTGGCGGCCGCGGGCATCGATGGAGCGTTTCAGGCGGTGGATGAACTGCACATCCTCCGGTTTCAGATTAGCGCTTTTCAGTATCTCATTCTCTAACAATTCGGCATCGAATGCCACTTCTGGCGTGAGCACCAGGTCCAGTTCTTTCTTTCTCATGTATAACAGGTAAGGTAGTTAACCTTAAACTTTTAATTTTTGCTTGTTAAATTGCTGTATGATTTAAGGATGCTGCTGCTTTACTTTACCTCAATGCAATCAATGCTCTAACATTTTAGCAGGAACACTAATTCCGTACGCACAAAAAGTACAAGCCTGGAAAAATTTCATAATGGCAGATCAGCAACAAAACTATTAAAAAACTAATCCTTATTCTTCTTCGCCCAGCACCCGTTCTACCCAGCCTTTACCCCATTCGCCAATTTCCTGCTCATTCCAGAGTTCAGGGTAAAAGATGCGCTTCTGGAAACGGGGCGGCAGGTACTTCTGCCAGTTAGTGCCGCCGGTGGCAGCCAGCACGTCGGGGTCCTTTTGCAGGTATCGTACGGCCGATTTGTAGTGCATCAGCGGCCAGTTCACGTTCACGTTGCTGTCCAGGTTGCGCAACAGGTGTTTGAGCTTCGGGTCTTGCTGCACCGCTTCCGGCAACTGCTTGTACACAGCCCACACGTTTTTGCCAGAGTACTCTTTGGCAAACTGAATGAGCTGGGGCGTATACTTCTCTTCAAAGCGCAACAGCGTTAGGGTTTTGGCGCCGGAAGCAATTTCGGTCGCGCCTTCCTTCCAGTAGATACAGCCCATCATTTCCTCGTGGGTGCTTTGCAGGCCCAAGGCAGCGCGTTTGGCTTTGTCCACCAGGTTGCGGAGGTCTGTGGAGGCAATTTCTATCATGCGGTACTGCACCGACTGAAAGCCACTGGCCGGCATCAGCGCCATCCGGAACTGCAGAAACTGCTGCGGGTCCATGCCGTCTACCATCACATCAAACGAGTTGATCAGGTTATCAAAATACCGGTTGATACGCTTTAGCCGGCGCATCAGCCATTCCGGTGTAATGCATTTATCATCGGCTATTTGCCTCAACTCCTCCAGGCAAAGCTTAAAGTATAGCTCCGTGATCTGGTGGTACATGATAAAGATCTTCTCATCCGGAATATTAGTGCGCGGGTTTTGCAGGCTCAGCAACGTATCCAGGTGTATGTAATCCCAGTAGTTCAGAAACTCTGTATAGTATAGCCCTTCCAGGTAGGCTGCTAGGTCCTGGCCGAGCGGCACATATTTCTGCTCCAGGTGTTTTAATTGTGCCAGCACCTCCGGTTTGAAAGTATGCTCCATTCTATTTTATAGCAGGTACAGGATGATTTCGCAAGGCAAAGGTACAGAATTCTGGCAAGTGAATACGTGCACCGCCGATTTCATACTTTTTGCGGTATTTACGGAGCAGAAGCAACCTGTCGCCACTATTCTGCATCTTCCCTTTACTTGGGCCAGAGGAGGGCTTAACACTATTTAGTTTTTATACTTGGTGGAGCTTTTTGCGGCGTTGATAGAATAAAAAGCTGATTTAGTAGAAATAAAGTTAATTTAGCTGGCTTATACTTAGAAACTGCTACTTAATTGCTAAATTTGAATTTCACGATATAACTTCGGGCTTAAGGATATATGGCTGAGAAAAGTAGCGTTTTTGACATGATCGGTCCAGTCATGATCGGACCCTCCAGCTCACATACGGCAGGAGTGGTGCGTATTGCCCGGGCTGCTATCCGTATTTTAGGCGCAGCCCCCGAAGAAGCTGTCATTACTTTTTATAATTCTTTTGCCCGCACCTACGAAGGCCACGGTAGCGACCGCGCCATTGTAGCAGGCCTGCTGGATTTCAAAACCGACGATACCCGTATCAAAGAAGCTTTTACTTATGCAAAAGAGCGTGGCTTAAAGTATACGTTCAAATCTGTCGGGAATGCCTCAACCATGCACCCGAATACGATTAAACTGAACCTGAAAGCCGGTGAACGTTCTGTGGAAGTTGTGGGGCAGAGCCGGGGAGGGGGTGTGATCAGCATTGTGGAGGTAGATGGCTTTTCGGCCAACTTTTCAGCGACTTTGCATACCCTGATTGTGGAGGCCGACGACAAAAAAGGAAGTATTGCTTTTATTGCCTCGGTGCTGGCGCATGATGAGTGCAACATTGCCACCATGAACGTATCGCGCAAAGGGCGCAACGAGAAAGCACGCCAATTCATTGAAATGGACTCGGGCCTGAAACCCATCACCCTGGAATACCTGAAGCAGCTGAGCTGGATCAAGCATGTGGTATACATTCCGAACATCGATCTATAAATCCATACTATGAGAAAAATGCCTAAATATATGTTGCTGGCGCTGGCGCTCTCCCTTGGCGGAACCACTATGGCCCAGGCGCAGCAGGACCCCAGCGGTGATGGTGTCTGGTCTTTGCAGGAAGCAGTGGGGTATGTGGCAAAGCATAACCTGCAGGCACTGCAAAGCCTCATGAACCGTGACATCAGCGCTGTAACGCTTAAGCAGTCGCAGTTAGACCGCTTACCTACTTTAAATGCTGGAGGCAACTATAGCTTTAACTCTGGTTCTTACCAGGACCCGGTTACGTTTAGCCTGGTAAATGAAAGTTCGCAGACAGCAAACTTTCAGCTAAGTGCTAACATGCCGCTGTTTATGGGTTTTCAGCAGATAAACGCCATCAAACAGAACCAACTGGCCCTGGAAGCTAACGAGCAGACGGCGCTATCCATTCAGAATGATATCACCATTCAGATCGTAACCGCTTACCTGAACATTCTTTTTGCCCAGGAACTCATCAAAACTTCCTCGCTACAGCGCGATCTGACCAAACAGCAGTTAGAGCGTAACCGGATCTTATTTGAGGCGGGCAGTGTGGCTGAAAATTCTGTTCTGGAGCTAGAGTCGCAATTGGCTTCCGATGAGGTGGAAATCATCAATGCACAGAACCAGCGCGATATTGCCAGGGTTAATTTGATGCAGCTGCTTAACTTACCGGTCACTAAAGAGTTTCAGATAGAAGTACCTGAAATACCCGAGCCTGACCAGAAGCCGGTGCTGCTGAACGGACAGGAAGTATATGATGCAGCAGTACAAACATTACCAGCAATCAAAGCGGCCGATCTGCGCGTGCTGAGTGCAGAGAAAGCAGTAGATGTTGCCAAAGGTGCCTACTACCCGCGACTGAGCCTTTTTGCGAACATAAGCAGCAGGTATTCAAATACAAGCCGTTTTTTAACAGGCAGTAATGAAGTGAACATGGGGTATCTGCGCCAGGACTTTTATGCTGATGCAACAGGGGAGCAGTTAAGCCAAACAGTTTATCGGCCGAGTGTGATCACAAGCCCGGTATATGGCGATTATCCTTACTTTGATCAGCTTAAAGATAACATATACAAGCAGGCAGGTGTGCAGCTGAACGTGCCGATATTAAATAGCTTTCAGGCCCGCAACAATGTGCAACGGGCTAAAATAGAACAACAGAATGCAAAACTTAATGCCGACATTGCCCGCAACAACCTGCGCCAGACGATTGAGCAGGCGTATGTGGATGCCGTTGCTGCCCAGCGAAAGTATACGGCCGCCAAGGAGCAACTGCGGGCGGCGGAGAAGAACTACCGGAATGCAGAATTGCGTCTGAACAATGGGGTGATCAACACGGTAGATTTTAATGTAATTGCTAATAACTTCCGCGCTGCGCAATCTAACCTGCTGCAGGCGAAGTATGAATTTACCTTTAAACAAAAAGTGCTCGACTTCTACCAGGGAAAAGACATCTCTTTCTAAAAAACTATGGCTAAGAAAAAATCAAAGCTCATTCCTATCCTGATCGGTGCGCTGGTACTGATTGCTGTTGTACTGATTGTCGGAAAAAAAGCCGGTTGGATAGGCAAAGACAAAGGCGTGGAAGTGGTGCTGGCCGAAGCTAAAAGGGCCCAGATCATTGAAAAAGTAAGCGCCTCCGGCAAGGTGCAGCCCGAAACCGAAGTAAAGATAAGCCCTGACGTATCCGGTGAGATCATTGAGCTAAACGTGGAAGAAGGCGACTCGGTGGTAAAAGGGCAGTTGCTGCTGCGTATTCGCCCGGACAACTATCAGTCGTTTGTGGATGCACAGGAAGCGCAGGTAAATACGGCACGCGCTAATCTGGCCCAGGCAAAAGCGCGGCTTGCCCAGGCGCAGGCCAACTTTACCCAGTCGGAGCAGAACTATAACCGCAACAAGCTGCTCTACGATAAAAAAGTTATTTCCGAAGCTGATTTCCAGCAGGCTAAAGCAACGTATGAGTCCGGAAAGCAGGAGGTAGCATCGCTTAGCCAAAGCATTCGTGCTGCAGAATTCGGGGTGCAAAACGCCCGGGCATCTTTAAAAGATGCCCGCGAAAACCTGAATAAGACTACCATTTATGCGCCTGTGAGCGGCACAGTTTCCAAGCTAAACGTAGAACAGGGCGAGCGGGTGGTAGGTACTTCGCAGATGGCTGGTACCGAGATCATGCGTATTGCCAACCTGAACAACATGGAGGTGCGTGTAAACGTGAATGAGAATGACATCATCCGGGTAGCATTGGGAGATTCGGTTATTGTGGAAGTGGACTCTTACGCCAGCCAGGATGAAAGATTCAAAGGAGTAGTTACGGCGATTGCCAATACGGCTAAAGATGCCACAACACTGGAGGCTGTGACCGAATTTGAGGTTCGCATTCGCTTGCTCAATGAGTCGTACAGCCACTTGGCGGAAACGAAAAGCCGTCCTTTCCGCCCAGGCATGACCGCTTCAGTGGACATCATCACCAACAAAAAAGACAATGTGCTGTCGGTGCCGCTCGCTGCTGTTACCACGCGGTCAGCAGATTCTACGGCTACAGCAGGTGGTGCACCAGCAGGCGGAAATACCGATGCAGATGCAGCAGCAACAGGATCAAAAGCATCAGCTCTATCGGCAGCAGCACCTGAAGAAGTAGTATTTGTGTATGACAGTGGCACCAACAAAGTAAATGCTGTTAAAGTAAAAACCGGTATCAGCGACTTTGAGAATATCCAGATACTAAGCGGCATTAAGGAAGGGCAGAAAGTAGTGGCTGGTCCGTTTAGAGCCGTATCCAAAACGCTGACCGATGGTGCCCTCGTAACAGTTAAAGACCCCAATACCCTCGATAAGTCTGCCATAGCCGCAGATGATACAAACAAGGAATAAGCTTAGAACCCACAATTTGGAAAAAGTAGCTGTCATAGGAGGGGGAAGCTGGGCAACCGCTTTGGTTAAAATCCTTTCCGAAAACAAATCAGAAGTACACTGGTGGATGCGCAACAAACAGGATGTGCAACACCTGACCAGTTACCGGCACAACCCGCGCTACCTCAGCCAGGTGTCGTTTGACCTAAATTTTGTAAAGCCCAACACCAACTTACAGGAAGTAGTTGCTGCTGCCGAATGGATCATACTTGCGGTACCTGCTGCTTTCGTGCAGCAGGTACTCAGCAGTTTACCGGAAAACATATTGGGAGGTAAGGTGGTAGTATCGGCAATCAAAGGCATGGTGCCCCAGCATAACATGCTGATCACGGATTATGTGGAGCAGCAGTTTCAGGTACCCGGCTCGCATTTGCTGGTGATTGCAGGCCCTTGCCATGCAGAAGAAGTGGCGCTCGAAAAGCAATCATACCTGACGATAGGTTCGCATAACCTGGCAACAGCCGAACGCTTTTGCCGCCTGCTGCGCAACCGCTACGTGAAGGCTAACCCGCTAGACGACCTGGACGGAATAGAGTACTGCGCAGTGATGAAAAACATCATTGCCCTGGCCTGCGGCATTGCCCGTGGCCTGAACTTTGGCGACAACTTTCAGGCGGTGCTGGTATCCAACGCCATGTTTGAAATAGAACGCTTTCTGGACGCCATCATGCCCCTTCACCGTGCATTAAGTGGTTCTGCTTACCTCGGGGATTTGCTGGTAACAGCTTATTCCCAATTCAGCCGCAACCGTACTTTCGGCAATATGATCGGGCACGGCTATTCGGTAAAATCAGCTCAGATAGAGATGAACATGATTGCGGAAGGGTATTATGCAGTGCAGAGCATCTATGAACTGAACAAAAGCCTGCTGGTGGATATGCCGATCACCAAAGCGGTTTACCTCATTCTGTATGACCGCATTTCTCCGGCTGTCGAATTTGAAATTTTAAAAGAAAAGCTTAAGTAGCGCTTGCTATACTTGAGAGAAAGGCTGTTCTTTTTAGGAGCAGCCTTTCTCTTTTATCAAGCTTGTTTAGACTTCAGTTGAATCGTATCGCCTAAGGTTCTGTAGAAGGCCATTACTGTTAGCGATATGGCCTCACATGCAGCCAGCACAGTTAGCAACAGGTATAATTCTGTTATCTGAAGGCATGACTTCCCCTTTACCTCCAGTAAAACAAGGATGATATAGTTGAATAAAACCCCGCAAAGCGCCAGCATAAACGCCCGTGACAGCATGCTGGCTGGTAGGCGGTCTACCAGGGTCTGGCTCTTCAGGTGCCAGTGCAACGGAAGTACTTTCTGCTTGCGGAGGCCCTGGCGTGTAATTTTAGTTACTGTAAGCCCAAGTCCGAAACCTGTAATTCCTCCGCAAGCAATGAGAAAAACAGCCATACTTGTGGGACCCCATAAGCGTACATTTTCCTGTTCTCCCCACAGCAGTGAGGCCACACCGGTCTTCCAAAGGATATTGAGCAGCGTGTTAATTAAACCCATCGAAAGCATAAAGCTATAATTCTGACTGATCCTCATACGTTCGCATACCTGTACCTGCTTTTTATTACTGCATTTAGCCCCTGGAGGGATAATTTTTTGCAGAAGAACCCAGGAAATTATACTTCCTTTAAGATGGAGGCACCGTATACTTGCCTCAGTTTAGCCGATCAAACCTGTATGATAAAAGTTACCTGTGCTATTTTAGAACACCAGGAGCGGGTGCTGGTAGCCCAGCGGAGCCCGACCATGTCGCAGCCCTTGCTGTGGGAGTTCCCGGGTGGTAAAGTAGAACCTGCCGAACCAGAAAAAGCGGCACTTGTGCGGGAGATAAAAGAAGAACTACACTTGGAAGTGGATCCGGTGCAGCGCCTTACGCCCGTACAACATGCGTATGGCGAACAGCAGATCGAGCTTATCCCGTATATCTGCCATTATAAAAGCGGCGAGATCCTGCTGCTGGAGCACTCTGCGTACGAGTGGGCTGAGTTGGAGGCACTGCCCAAATATGACTGGTGCTCCGCAGACCGACCCATTGTAACAGCATACCTTCGCCTAAAAAGCGGCCTGTAGGCAAATAGGTTTTTCCCAGCCTGAATTTGCCGTACCTTTATAGTTGATATGGAACTACCTACCACCTTTGCTGACCGCATGCACCGCCTGCTGGGACCTGCTTATCAACAGTTCGAAGCTGCCCTGGAGCAGGCGCCTCCGGTGAGCATCCGGATAAACCCCAGCAAAACGGATGCTAAAGGAGTGAAATTGCCCAAAGTACCCTGGGCAACCAATGGCTACTATTTACCTGTAAGGCCGCAGTTTACCCTGGACCCCTTGCTTCATGCCGGTGTTTATTACGTGCAGGAAGCAAGTTCTATGTTTCTGGAGCAGGCCCTGCAGCAAACACTTGATTTAACACAGCCGCTGCAGGTGCTGGACCTGTGCGGAGCCCCTGGCGGTAAATCCACACACCTGGCGAGCTTGTTGTCCTCTGATAGCCTGTTAGTATCAAATGAGGTGATTCGCAGCCGGGCTTCTATACTTGCCGAGAACATTGCCAAGTGGGGAAGCGGCAACGTACTAGTCACCAGCAACGATCCGCGTGATTTTAGAAGGTTGGAAAACTTTTTTGATGTAATGGTAGTGGATGCACCCTGCAGTGGCGAAGGTATGTTTCGTAAAGATTCGCAGGCGGTGCAGGAGTGGTCCGAAGAAAACGTGAAGCTATGCGCCCAGCGGCAGCAGCGTATCCTGCTGGATGTATGGGATGCATTGAAACCCGGAGGCGTACTTATTTACAGCACCTGCACCTGGAACAAAGCAGAAAATGAGCAGAACATGGCCTGGCTGGCTGCACAGGAGGGTGCCCAAAGTATAAAGTTGTCGCTGCAACCGGAATGGGGGGTAGTGGCTTCGCAACTGGACGAAGTAGAAGGATACCGCTTTTACCCGCACCAGGTACAGGGAGAGGGCTTCTTTATCGCTGTAATTCGGAAAGCAGGAGTGGCAGCAGAAACGTATGGCCGCAGCAAAAAAAAGAAGTATAAATTAACCGTAGCGGGCAACAAAGAGCAGGCGCTGGTGCACGACTGGCTGCTGGAGCCGGAGCAGTATACCTGGGTACAACATAATGAAATCATTTCTGCTATTCCGGCCGGTTTATTTGAGGCTGCTGACGAGGTTTATCAGAAATTATACGTGGTGTATGCCGGCACTGAAGTAGCCGAAGTGAATGGCAAAAAGCTGAAGCCTCTCCAAAGCCTGGCGCTGGCACAGCACCTGAACAAATCTGTATTTACAAGTATAAACCTTACCCTGGAGCAGGCCCTCCGCTATCTGCGCAAAGAAGACGTGTTCCTTGACTCCGGAGGTAACGATTGGCTGCTGCTCCAGTACCAGGACCGGCCACTTGGCTGGGCAAAACAGGTAGGAAACCGCATCAACAATTACTATCCAAAAGAATGGCGCATTCGCATGGAACTGCCATCGGAATTGCCGGAAGCTATTTTGTTGAATTTGTTATAAGCTAGCATACTAATTTGGGGCATTTTTATAGTATGGAATGGCTTATTTACTTTGGAGCGGAACTGTGACAGCCTCATTGTCACCCGAATTCAACAATGCGCTTCCGAGTTTATAGCTGCCAATGCCAGTGCCCGCCAGAATACTGCCAATAATACCCCTAAAAGCAAATTCTCTCCCAAATCTTCCACCCATCCAGGTATTTAATGGGCCAGGTATCTCAAGCAGGTTAAAACCGGCATTCCGGAGCCCCTGCGGTACCCATGTCGATTGATTTTGGAACCAAAGGTGGTGTAAGGCTTTCCCATCGGCGCCTCCACTAACGCGCCAATACTGCTTGCTCACATTTGAGAATTTCCCGGGATTCCAGAAAACTTTTGTCCAGTCATACTGAATTCGTGGATTAAGGAGCATTTCACCTGTATTGCCAAACGCCCTCCAGTTTCCACCTAATGCTCTGTTGAAGATCTGGCCTGCCCCTTCTATCAGGGGCGTTCCTACATACTTGAGACCTGAACCTACCACCGGTATTCCTCCTCCAATCAGATAATCGGTCGCTATTGTTTCGTTGCTGACGGGGTCGATATACTCCGGAAACATACCATTGAAACCGTAACGCCCGATTCCACCGGCAACAGCGCTCGAAGTTCCATACATCACAAAAGTCTCCGTAGCTGTAAGCGTTGTAACAGCTCCACTTCCTGTCGCGAAAATACCTGTGCCGCCATAAGCCAGAACAGCCTCGCCACCTACTACTGATACCCCGCCAATAGCAGCGCCGCCAAATGTTTGAGCAAGGGGCCGGGTAATTCCCGCTGTGCCTTCATACTTTTCAGGTTGCTGTGTGGCGTCGTATACACTGTACCCGGCTCCAAGCAAGGCACCGCCAATGACAAAGACGGCTACGATCAGGGGCACCACCTCGCCTGTAGGGTCTATGCGATCGTCTGGGTTCTGCGCTGCATATACATACAAAGAAGCAGCATCTTCATACCCATTGGGGTCCGGAGATAAAAAGATGCCATCAGCAGGGTTCATCAATCTTCTTTTTGAAAGGTACAAGCCCGTTGATGCCAGGTAGCGCTGACCACCAAATAGAGGTTCTACCCCAAAGGCTGATGATGATAAAAGAGCGCCAGCCGGATTAAGGATGGATGGCTTTCCAAAAGCATCATAACGGTATGCCTCTACCAAATTACCATTGATGTCGGCCAGTCCGATTAGGTTATAGCGCCCATCTATTAGCGTGTAATGGGTTTTTGCAGCGGTATGATAAGCAACAGGAACGCCGCTTGCTGGATGAGAAGTTATTTGCCTAGTTACAGTGCCATTTTCATTTTCCTGCGCCACAAAGGCTCCCAGATAGTTAAACGACCTGACCGGTTTTCCGGATTCAGCAATCATACTTGGCCGGTTAAATGCATCGTAGGTGATGCTGCATAACAGATTTACGCCTGATCTGATGGTAGCAACCCGGCCGAGTGCATCGGTGCTGAACGTCAGGACGCCGTCGCTTTGTACAGCGCCATCGCCTGTGTATGTGTAAGTATGCACTCCGTCGCTTTGTATCCTGTGCCCCGGCAAATAAGTATAGTTCTTATCGATACTGCCCGTTTCTGTATACTTCAGGCGGGCATCAGCCAGGTTATATGCATATGCTTCTGTGTGCGTGGCAGTAGTGGCGGCTGCTTTTACGGAAGCAACAGCCATGTCGTGCTCTGCCTGCGTGTGAGCAGCCGAAACGGTAGCACTGAAATGGCCTTTTGCAACGATAAGGCGGTACTTGGAATCGAATTCAAAGTACTTATTTACCGGCTGCTGCCCTAGGAGGGCTTCTACTTTCCTCCGGTTGGCTTTATCGTACCTGTATTCTGTTTGTTCCTGCATGCCAGCCGGGCTGCGCAGGGTTAATTCAGTTAATCTTTTCCGTTCGTCATACTTGTTGCTGATTTTTAGATTTCCCTGGAGTGCTGTTTCACCGATGCAAACAGCGCCACTTGGGGTAAAAGCCGCAAGTATGTTTCCTCCTGAGCCAAGTGTGCCATGCAAGGTTTCCTCTATTTTAGAGACGACTCCATTCAGGTTATGCGTATAAACTTCTGTTCGGCCATCCATAAATTCTTTTTCCACTACGCCTGTCTTGTCGCTGTAACGGCATTGGATAGTGCTGCCTAGTGTGGTCTCTGCTGTTAACCTGCCCCGGCTGTCATACTTTCTTACAATCTCCTCTGTGCCCGCTTTTGCCGTCACTACGCGATCTAAGCCATCATACATAAACTGATGTTGCGGCAGTGCCACTACTGAGGCAGGAACCACTGTATTGTTGATGCTTATCAACCGGTTAGCTGCATCATAGGTGTACTCAAATGCCACACCACTGCCGAGCTGTTCTTTTATAATTTGGCCCTTGTCGTTAAAGGTTCTGAGACTGGAAAAGCCGTTCGGGTAGGTTGTTTTGTTGTTGTGGCCTACGCTGTCGTAGAAGTAGGCGGATACTTGGCCCGAGGGATCAACATAGGCAGTTGGGCGCGACATCACATCGACTATCCATCGGTGCGTTATAGCTAAACCGCCTGCGTCGTATACTTCCTGCTGCCGGTCGCCAAAAGAATTATAGTGTATTTCTTTTACAAGGCCCAGGTAATCCGTCTGGCGGACAACCAAATCCCTGTCGTCGTATTCAGTTATGATCTTTGCCCCGTCTGGTTCAACCAGTTCTGTCTGCCGGTTCCGCTCGTCATACCTATATTTTTTAGTAATGATTGATACTGTTCCATCAGGTTCTATATCATGGCTTTCCGTCCTGATCCTGTTACCATTATTGTCATACATATAGTGCGTTTCATTGCCCATCGGGTCTGTCTCGGCAATCAGCCTGCCTGGTCCATCATACTTCAGGGTTTTGGTTCCGCCTCTGCTGTCTTCTATCTTTTCAATCCTGTCCAGTTTATCATAAAAAAAAGCAGTACTTATACTTACAGCTGTTGAGGGGTCTTCAGAAAAGGCCTGAATTGTTTCCGTAATCTTCCTGTATTTCTCATCATAAGTATAGCTTTTCTTTGAAAGCTGCCGACGGCTCCCAAAGCCGTCGGCACCTCTAACTTCTTCCGATTCCGGCAAATCTCCCTTAGCCCATTTATACCAAATTTCTGTCTGATTAGGCCGGGTTACTTTGCTGATTCTTCCAAATCCATCATATTCATACTTCATTATAGCCCCGGAGGCATCTGTTTCCTGCGCAAGCTTTCCGTTCCTGTCATAAACTTTTCTGGTAACAAGTTCAGCTCCATCTTTCCCTTTTATCACTTCCCGGATCAGGAGGCCTCTTTCATCGTATGATCTTATGAGCCTGCTTCCATCGGGGTTTATAGTTTCTTCTGGCATGCCTCTGAAATCGCAACGTATTGCCGATATGCGCTTTTCGCTGGTATTGCTGCTTTCGTAAAATTTGATCGGATACCCCAGTACATCCCGCTCATACGTATCTATAATCTTACTGCCTGTTACAAGCGGATCAGTGAAGGAGCCTTTAGGCCGTTCTATTCCAACAATCTTTCGGTCCGTATTATAGTGCAGCACAGATTCAGCAGAGCTGCCATTTACGGCAGGCAGGACAGTTTGCTCAGCCAGGCCTAAGGCGTTGATTATTCTTTTGGTGAGATTGCCGTTGCTATCTGTTTTCTCCGCCTCAAAACCAAAAACATTGTAGCCAATCTCCTGGATAATGTTCAACCCGCCAGCATCTAGAGTAGCTTTAATTAACCTGTTTTTTGTATTGCCCGTACTGCCGTATACCATTTCCTGCCGCACGCCATCCGGCTGAATGATGGCTTTTACCTGCCCGTTGCTGTAATACTCGTACTTTGTGGTGCTCTTTTGCAGGCTTCCATCCGGCAGCGTGACATCTGGCGCGATGATTTCAGCCAGTTTACCTGAATTGTCAGGGGCTGCGGGCGCTATATCAAAATCATACTTATAGCGGGTGACGGCATTTGCTTCATTTTTTTCTTCTGTCAACAGCTGGTAAAGGGGCTCATACTTTCCCTGCCAGATGATGCGGCTGGGGGCGGGGAAACCTGAAGCAGAAGTAAGTTCTTTTTGCAGCAACCTCCCTCTCATACAAGGATCAGCGTTGCTGAAATCATAGGTGTTGATTTCCTGGCTGCCATCCGGCTTTGTAGTTATAGCAAGATTGCCCTGTAGGTCAAACTCATACTGAAAAGTCGCTACCCGAAATGAGTTGTCTTTGTTCAGGCGGAACCGGCGATCCAGTAAATCTCCGCGATAATTAAACGTGTATGTCTCCAGGCTGAAGTCGGGGTTCAGCACCTCCACCCGAACAGCGGGAATATTCATAAACAAAGCGCTTTCGGGTACCCATTGCAGCTGCGTATACCGGAACTGGTACAAAAAGCCGCCGTATAGTTGTTCTGTTATCCTCGCATAGCTCCAGGAGGCCGGGTCCTGCTCATACTTATTTTCCAAGTATACATTCCCGAGAGCGTCTTCTACGCTGATAATGTTGTGCCTTAATTCGGGCAGGGCATAGGGCTGTTCGTAATGGTAAATTTTCGTGATGCCTTCAGGATGATCTGTGATGGGAGGGGAGGTTACATGCGTCAGTTGCATGGTTTGTTCATCATGTTCATACAGGAATTTTCTGCCGGCATTATCCGTCACTTCCACCAACAGGCCACAGGCATCATACCTGAAACGAAAGAACCTGTCATCTTCATCCCTTACTTCAGCAAGTTTATCTTCAGCGCCGTACGTAAAAGCCAGTATGTTGCCGTGGCGATCCTGTATGTTTTTTACCGGAATACGTTCTGCATCGAGCCAGCCACTGGGCCGCTCAAATCGCGTAACTGTCCCGCCTTCGCCAGTGAGATCATACGCCTGAATAAGGCCCGTAACCGGCGTTAACCTTTCAAAAATTCCATTAGGAGGTTCGTAGTTGGTGCCGTCGAATTTAAAAATTGCTTCATGCAAGTTTCGCCATAAGGCGATGCTCCCATCGTTTAGTTCACGCACATACAGGTTATAGTTGTGATCCCAGTTCCAGCCAAAAGGGCCGTAGGCAGCAGCGCCACTGCGATAGAGTCTGGTAAAAGCCAGCAGCATCAGGGTATGAGGGATTTCCATATCTGTTTCCTGCATGTAAAAAGCGCCGGTAAAGAGATCCACCGGGTCGCCGGCATTTGTTTTTACCTGCGGTTGCTCCCCGCCATGGGTTTTATTGGCTTCGCCATCAGTGGGCCGTGTAGGTTCTTCAGTTGGAGGAGGATTTTGCTTTGATCCGCTTTCCGCGGAATCCGGCTCCATGCCTCCAGCTACCTTAGGCGCAGGGGCGCCTTGTTTATTCGCAGAATCGCCTTCTGGTGTAGCCGGGCTTACTTCAGAAGGACTTGTGCCAGTATCGGGTTGCGGGGTAGTGTTGTTTGTGGTCGCTTTGCATTCCTCATCCAGCTGTGCCATGGTATTCTTTTTTGCATTTATTCCTGCACCTGGATTGGCTGCCTGAGAGGCATTCAGGAACCCCTTCATCTGGCAGGCATCTACAGGACCATATTCATCACCCGGATTATAATGTTTCCCACCATAATCGAATCCTTTGCTGGACTCATACAGCTTAAATATGTATTTACCTGCCATGATTTCAGACCTTATGTCATGTGATAGCTACAACCACTGCTTCTTTTCCATTCCAAACCACATCTCCATCGTTAATATTAATCTCTGTATCAAGATCTCCAGAAGCGTTCTGCTTAAAAGACCTCAGGTCGCTCTCTATTTTACAGCATTCGGCCTCCGTAAATCTTCTGCCTCGGACAGCGGCTATCTGTGCGGGGTTATTGTCGGATGTTAAAAACCTTTCAACCAGAATATATTGCACGCTGCTGCTTTCTTTGCCTGATATTACATGAATTTCCTGTGCTCCCGTGACAAATTCATTCCGGGTAACAACTACCTCGATCCATTTACCGAAATACTTCAGTTTTATACTTTTGATATCATATACCTGCGCCATGTTGATGGCCGGGCACATTTTGGCTATAGCCTGCATCTTCTCTGACGTATGTTTCAATTCCAACCCTCCAGCCTTATCGCGTGCTACGTTTACCACAAATCTGTCAGCAACGGAATGATCTTTAAGCAGCAATCCAACCAGCCAAACGCTGGAAGTATGGCCTTCTTTGATGTTCCATACTTCGGCTGCTAACTGTTTTTTTTTGGAGAATTTGCGGATATAATACGTCAAGTAATTTCTGACGGCAGCAGCAGAATGATTAAATGCCAGGAGTTGACAGGTGTAAGCGTATTCCTGTAACAGGGTCAGTTCCGGCGCTTGGGGGAAGGCCGCTGCAGCATTAACGGCGTGGGCGTAGTGATACCACACGTTGCTGTTTACTTTCTCCTCTTCAAACTTATCAAGAAGGCCCCGGCTGATAATGCCATGAAAAGGTTCAGCATCACCTGTCACGAGGCTATCCTGTTCATCCAGCGAGAATGGAACTTTATCAGGACCGTAATAGAAGGAATATTTCATCATGCTGTAATTTAGGAACTGTTCACGTTATGCATCTTGGGGGTCCTTATAGTTACAAGGTATAGCACGAAGATGCACAATGTGAAAATCGCAAAAGATAGTGGAGATTACTTCCGGCGATAATAACGCTTCAGATAATTTTATAATTACTCGGCTTTGCTATCACCACCGAACATTCTGCCCATCTGGCGTTTAGACAGCCATGCTTCCCTGGGGTCGAAGTTTGTATGGCTTACCCCCGTAATGGCATTTCTTAAATCAATGGCTTCTTCATCGTTCAACGACAAAACATCCTTCAGCATTTCGAAAGGCATGGCAAGCACATCTTTTAACTTTACCTCCGGATTAAGTCCTGAAAACTTGTCTCTTAAATTTTCGGGTATATTTCGGGCGTCTCTTACCGGCACATCATATGTTTCTTTGACTATGTTGTGCAGCGTTTTGCTGGCAAAGTTTGTCTGCGGCAGGTGCACAAACGTTTCATACCGGTTTTCAAAATCTGTTCTGCTGTTAATCATTCCATCCCTGATTTCATCACGAAGCCTGTTGGCTGCCACAATCGGCATCTTTCCGGCCGATAGCAGGCTTCGATTACGATCAATCTGAAACAGGCTGTGCTTCAGAGGCTTTTCATAAACGATGCCTTCGCGTACCCGAAATTCTCTGGGGCAGCAGCACAGCTTGCGGCCGGTAATAAAGAGTGTGTCTTTACTGCCTGTTACTACCGGAGTTTTAGATTGAAGGTATACCGTTGCAGTAGCTTCCAGCCGGGCATCGTATACCTGGTTATCGCCAAAATCGTCCTGAAAGTGTGCTGTAACCTTTCCCCACAGAATCGCATGGCTGGCGTCCTGTTCCGTAATTTTACAGTCATCCACTCTTCGGTCCACATTCCGGGTAACTGGGCCAACAGATACAATTTCAAAGCCGTTCGGAGCTGTAAACAGAGACTGATCCTCTTTAGACCTGTCTTCAGTGTTGTCCGAATTGTTGCGGTCCAGTTCGTCGCCGGATTTACCATCAAAGTTCTCGTAAACAGTCAGGCTGATCGTGGCCTGGCGGGTTTCCCTCTCCGTAATTGGCACTTTGCCGATGTGGGCAGTTTCCAGGTATACTTCCACACATATGTTTTCCACTTCTTTTGGCCGTGCCACCACAAACATGAATTCCTGTATACCCTCTATGCAGCGGGGGCCGTTTACGAAGGTGTGCTCCGTATCGACGGTGTGGGGTCTGGGAAGCAGGAAGAACAGGGCCCGGTTGTGACCCAGGTGATAGCTGTCCAGCTGATGATATAGTTGCGAGATCTGGGAACTGAAGGAGAAAGTTTCCCGTTTTTCCTGCCCCACATCCTCCGAGCGTGCAACCATGCTTTCGTCCGCATTCATGCGCTTGGTTCCCCACTGTCCATTAGGTGCCGAGTAGTTGAAACCACCACCTGTTCCTGCAAAGGATCCCTGTGAGCCAAATCCGCCGCCGCCCATATCAATATCAAACACTTCCACTGACTGGGTAGTCCCGGCTGATTTGGTTAAATTTAGCGCCTCGATAGATCTTGACATACTTTCTTTGGTATCTGTAGCTGTCTCATACAGTTCCCGCTTTTTGGGCTCAAAATCCATGAAGTATGGAAAGTCCGCCAGCCGGGTGTCACTGTTTTCCGGGCCAACCGTTACCTCCAAAACAGCCCCATGGCAGGCATAATATTTTTGCAGCACCTCCAGGTAGTCCTCAATACCCGGCTGGTCTCGCCAGTAGCTTCTGAGCCCCTTGTAACTCAGCCCGATTTCATTCGGGTCTTCCTGGTAGCCGGCAACGGTGCAGGTTACTTTCAGGTAGCTGACCGTCAGTCCCTCGTAGTTTTGGTACTCTTCCTCGGGCTTATACTCAAATACTGCAATGGATGAACGCCACCTCAACGGCGATTTCTTGTCGCACAACTTGTCGTCCAGCATGTCTTGGCTCACGCATTTCCGTACCCAGGGAATATCTGTTGGGAGATTTAGTTTAAAGTTTGACATATAATTGTAAATAAATGATGAGATGTATGAACACAGAATACCGGGTAGGGCAGAGACAAAAGCAAGTTGGCTTTGCTCAGGCTTGCATTAGAGTGAAGGGCGGCAGTGATTTGTTAGCTTTATACTTTAGTTGCGCTGCAAAATTCCAAATTGTCTCTAGTAGCAATAAAAATAACCTGTAATCCATGCCGGGAATAGTAAAAACACGACAACTACTGCTATACCTCTATTCTGTTGGTGTAGATTTCTTTTGTTAAAGGCGTATGTTCCAGAAAAACAGAGGGACTATTTCCCGCAAACTTCCTGAAGTCCTTGATCAGGTGCATCTGGTCAAAATAACCGCAGTCGTATGCGATAGATGTCCAGCTCTTTTCCGGGCGCTTCAGTTTAAGCGCAAACGCACGATTAAAGCGGGCAATGCAGCTAAACAGTTTCGGAGAAATACCTACCTGTTCTATAAAATGTCGTTCAAAGCTTCGTATGCTCATGTTGGCATAACAGGCAAGCTGCTCCACAGGCAGTAAGCCGGTATTTTTGAGAATCAAATCTGCGCTCGTAGAAATGGCATCTTTCTGCATAGCCGGTTTTTGCTTTCTTAAAAAAACTAAAAGGTAGGAATCTGCTAAAGAAGCCATTTCAGCTAAGTTCTTAGCGGCGCAAAGTTGTTCGAAGAAGATTTTTACAGATGAGCCGAAAATGTCCTCCGCATCTATGATCTGATTCGTGATTTTACTGGATGGTAGCCTGAACATTTTAGTAAAGCCATCGGGACGAAAGCAAACTTCGAAGAAGGAGTAAGAACCATTGAAGGTCATTTCACCATTGTATTGTGTGCCTGATCCTGTAAGTCCACCATAACTGCCTCTTTTTATAACTTTCCCCGTCTGAGGATGTGTTAGTTGAACAGGTTTGGCTTTAAAGAAAAATGGCATCGTTATTTCATGCGAAGCATGCCATGGTTTGATGAGATCCAATCCCTTTGTATCAAATTCCCGAAGAGCGTAACAACGTACAAAAGGAGCTAAAGCAGGTGAAGGAGCAATTTCGGAAGTGGTAATCATACTCCAGATTTATAATGTAGTAAATCTGACCCGCTTCAAGGAGTAAGCCCACGTATAGGATAAACCTATACGTGGCACTAGAGGAATATCAGGGGTGGATACGTAAGGCAGGGTGCGTTCACTTCCGCATCTATCTACTTATACTACGTAATCCAGTTGGAAAATATGGCGCTTTTGAAGCGGGATTTCCTGAAAGGCTGCGTTAAAATAGAAGAATTCAAATTGCTGACTTTTTCTTCGTAGGCTTCCATGTGAATCTGCCGCAGGAAACAGGGGAGGAGAAGCAATTTTCGCTTTTTGTGTATTTAAATAAGTGCACCTAATCAAAGTATAAAGCTGAAGTTTATACTTTGATTAGGTGCTGAATGAAATCGGTGTTGTGCTAGAATTTTTGATAGGAGGGTAGAAGTTACGCTGGAATACGTATAACCAGCCTTGCTCTGAGGGGAGCCATACAAGTGCTTTACTCTTACTGATTCATATCAACTATAAAAAGTTACTCTACAAAGAGTACAAGTCCTTTCAGGTATTCGCCTTCAGGATGAAAAATGGAAACGGGATGATCTGCTGGTTGCGAAAGGTGGTGCATGATCTTGATAGTACGACCAGCCTCAATGGCTGCAGCCATGATCGTGTTACTAAATAGGTATTTATCTACTACCTGCGAGCAGGAGAAGGTAAACAGAATGCCGCCCGGTTTAATCTTTTTTATAGCTTCGGCGTTCAGGCGTTTATAGCCCATGAGCGCATTGTGGCGAACCTTTTGGCTTTTGGCAAAGGCGGGTGGGTCCAGTACAATCACATCATATAGGTTTTCTTTGCCTTTCAGAAACTCAAACGTATCAACGGCAAAAGCTTCGTGCTTCTCTGGTGCCTGGCTCATGGCTGCATTTCGCTCTGTCAGTTCAATGGCTTTCTTTGAAACATCCACAGAATGAACTTCTTTGGCTCCAGCATTTAAAGCGTATACAGAGAATCCTCCGGTGTAGCAAAAGGTGTTCAGTACTGTTTTGTCTTTCACATAGCGTGACAATAGATCGCGGTTTTCGCGCTGGTCTATAAAGAAGCCTGTTTTCTGACCACTTTCCCAATCTACAAAAAACTGCTGCTCATTTTCTGTTACGACTACGCCGCCTGTAGAGGAGCCATACAGGTAGCCGTTTGTTGCCTCTACCGGCGCTTTAGGCGGCAGCGATTCGGCACTTTTATCGTAAACAGCACGCAAGCGTTCGCCATAGATCTCCCGAAGAGCCTGAGCTATAAAGCCACGCACCTGGTACATGCCCACCGTATGCGTTTGCACGACAGCTGTATCTTTATACACATCCACGATCAGCCCTGATACGCCATCTCCTTCAGCATAGATAAGGCGGTATACATCAGTATGCGGGTTATCTGTAAGGCCCAGCCGCTGGCGGTAATCATAAGCCTTTTGTACTACCTGTTTCCAAAAGGCATAATCGGGTTCTACCTGCTCAAAAGAAAAGATGCGCACTGCAATGGAGCCGGGAGCATAGTGACCAATGCCCAGGAACTCGCGCTGGCTGGAGTATACTTCCACAATGTCGCCTTCTTGCGGCTCACCATCTGCTTTGCGTATCGCTCCGGAAAAAACCCAGGGATGCCGGCGCTTCAACGAATGCTCTTTGCCCGGGGCTAAGTATAATTTTATAAAATCCATGTGAATAATGTACTACTCCGTAATTGTGTAAGTGCCAATATACAGGGGCTTCCTGCTGCGCTTCTAAACCGCAAAGGTACATAATCCAATTTACAAGTATGCGCTCCTGTACCTGTCTGGATAAAATGGAGCCTTATACTTCAGCTTCTTTTCTAAAATATTAATTGGCAGTGCAATCCGTCAGAATGCTGTGTTTATTCTTTTAGCAACTGGAGTTCTACAAGCTTCTGATAGAGTTTTTGTACCGGCAGTCCCATCACGTTGAAGTAGGAACCTTCCAGGCGGGTGATGCCGATCATGCCGATCCACTCCTGAACGCCATAGGCTCCGGCTTTGTCGAAGGGCTTGTAATTGGTGATGTAATAGTTGATCTCTGCCTCTGATAATTCCTTAAAGTATACCGTCGTGCTGTCGTGGAAAACGACCTGCTGCTCTTTTGTGAGCATGCTTACTCCAGTTATAACCTCATGCGATGTGTCCGAGAGCGCCCGCAGCATGGCCGCCGCTTCGGCCGCATCCTGTGGTTTGTTCAGAATACGATCTCCCAGGCAAACGATTGTATCGGCGGTGATCAGGACTTCTGTCTCGATGTCGGCTGCATACGCGGCGGCTTTATGCGCAGCCAGGTACTCGGCTACTTCGGCCCGCTGCAGGTGCTCCGGAAAATCTTCCGGCACCTCTTTTACACGCACTTCAAACGAAAGCCCCATACTTGCCAGCAGTTCTTTGCGGCGTGGTGAGTTAGAGGCAAGCAGCAGCGGCTGTTGTAAATTCATCTTCTTTAATTGAGCTAAATAAAAATCCGCAGATTACTTTGGGGTAAAAGAAGGTCGATTTCTGAGGCATAATGGCGCCACTATGGCATACCCGCTTCACCTGCTCCATCGACACCTCATTCGTAATCAGCGCTAGCCGTGCCTCGCCAGTATCTACTTTGCGGATGCAGGCCGTAAAATTTCGTTCATAGCTGAGGCCCGGATGCGTGCGTTGCGCCTGCCGGTAAATGCCCAACACTTTTTCAAATACAAAATAATGCATCACCGTCAGGTCAAGCTCTTTCACTTCGGCCGGAAAGTTCCAGTCAATGAGTGGATGTACCTCCGGTTTTAGGCGCAGCTTGTAGGCGTTGCCACTCAGGTATAAGCCAAAGGCCCAGGGCTTGCCCACAATTACCTCGTTCAGTTCATAGGCATCTTCTTTGGGCGTAATAGTGAAGTAGGGGCTCAGCTTTTCTAGAAACGCTTCATCCGTCATATCCAGGTGTTGCAACAGCCGGTGCGTAGGCAGAATACGCAGGTCGTCATGTTCCGAATTGGTCAGGTACATGAGATGGTAGTTGTAGGGCTCAAAACCAGTATGGTCCGGGTTTAGCTTCCGCATTTTTTTACGGTACTCCAGCGAGCCTTCGTAGCGATGGTGCCCGTCTGCGAGCAACACCTGCTTGTCGCGGAGGGTATCCAGGAACAGCTTGATCACAGCATGATCGTGTATCACTGCCAGCACATCGCGCACGCCCTGGTAATCTTCCGTTTCATATAGCGGCGATTTTATACTTTCGTCCATGAACGCTTCCAGCGTAAAAGCCGGATCGGTATAAAGCCCATGGGTCGGACTGGTGTTCAGTTCAGTGGCATTCAGCAGGTCAATGCGGTCGTTTACGGCACTAGGGATAGTGTTCTCGTGGCGCAGCAGTACGTTTTCCTTCCAGTCATACGCTTTGATGTGGCAGATGAAACCTTTACGGCAGTAGGTTTTATCGCTGCCCGGTAACTGAAAATACTGGTAGTATACATAGATACCCGGTAGCGGGTCCTGCTTAAGTATATCTTCTTCCTTCCACCTGGCTAACAGCTGTGCAGCCGCTTCGGCAGGTTGTGGGCCGCGGGGCACGGACAGGTGGATGCTGTTTAACGGATTTTGGTATAAAGTTTCCCGTTGCTTTTGAGATACCACGTCAAAAAGCGGACAGGTAAGTTCTGAAATATTCAGGCCAAGTGAATCGTTATAACGCCAGGGGCGCAAGGGGAGTATTTCTGCCATTCAGTAGTCAGTTGCAAGTATAAAATAAAGGGAGCGGAAGCGTTCCGGAGCCGGTATGATCAGGGGGCCAGGCGGCCCGTTTTCCAGCTGCCTTCCGTTTGTTCATACACGATGCGATCGTGCAGGCGGTTGGGGCGGCCCTGCCAGAACTCCAGTCGCTCGGGCTGCAGCTGGTAGCCACCCCAGTGCTCCGGCCGGGGAATTTCAGGCGCATCAGCATACTTTTCGGTATAAGTTTTATCAGCCTGTTCCAGCACCTCGCGGCTTTCAATAGCTTGGCTCTGGGGCGATGCCCAGGCGCCGATCTGGCTACCTTTTGGGCGGCTGTGGAAGTAGGTGTCCGATACCTGCGCAGCAACCTTCACCACCTTGCCTTCTACACGCACCTGGCGCTCCAGGGCTGGCCAGAAAAAGGTAAGCGCGGCATAGGGGCTTTCAGCAAGGTCATGCCCTTTGCGGCTGTTGTAATTGGTAAAGAACGTGAATCCGTCAGGAGAAACGTCTTTGAGCAGCACCACACGTGCCGAGGGTTTGCCGGCTCCGTTTACGGTGGACAGCACCATGGCCGTTGGCTCATCGGCAGCCGACTGTATCGCTTCTTCAAGCCAGGTGCCGAACTGTTCCATCGGGTGCTCCGACACCGATGCTTCGGTTAGCTCCTGCATAGAATAGTTTTTTCGTATATCCGCAATGTTATGTGTCAGGGACATGATCAGGTTGATTTTATCAAAAGTATGAAATTCTCGGCTTTAGATAAACAAAAGCACGTTATCCTCTATTGCATAACCCCGAGAAGAGCAGGAAGGTTATTTACAGAATACGCCGAAAGGCAGAAACGATGTGACAATATCGTTTGCTTTGCGTAAGAAGAATAAGACCCCAAAATAAGATGTTGGCAGCGATTGCGGCCGAATTATGCTGGACTTAACACACTGAAAATAAATGGCAGAAACAAGTTTAACTAAACCACAGAGCGGAAGTTTGCTCATTTCGGAGCCTTTTCTGGGTGATCCTAATTTTGAGAGAAGCGTGATACTGCTATGCAATCATAATGAGGACGAAGGAACTTTTGGATTAGTGCTGAACCGTTCTTCAAACCTGAAGTTATCGGATGTCATTGATCTATATAGTGATACCTTTGATGCTGAACTGGGCATTGGAGGGCCTGTGCAGTACAACACTTTGCATTACATTCATAACCTGCCTGATCTGCCGCAGGCTGTAAAGCTGGGAGAAGAATTATACTGGGGAGGCGACTTTGAATTGCTGCGCGCCAGGATCAGCACCGGGCTGGTGAAAGCTACAGATATCCGGTTCTTTTTAGGCTACTCCGGCTGGACACCAGGACAGTTGCAGGAGGAAATCAATAAAAATGTTTGGATCGTAAATAACAATGCTGCGAATAAATTGTTTAATTTGGATGCAGAATCGCTTTGGCGCAATGTTTTGCGTGATATGGGCGGTAAATATAAGGTTCTGTCGAATTACCCCCTCGACCCGCGCCTGAACTAGAGATGGAGTTAAAGAACGCCATTACATGATAACGGATAAAGAAGATATGGACACTACCGGAGCAGAGGCAAACAAACCTGAGAATGAAGCGAAGATGCAGCAGAACCAGCAGGAAGCGCTTTCGCCTAATGATATTGTACAACAGCGCCTGGCTGAAATAGAGGCGCGACAGCAAGCTTCGCAAGAGAACGATGCGGACGTTCCGAAAGAGGAACAACCGGAAATTGCGCCCGAGCTGATGACGACGCAAGAATCAAAGATAACAGAAGAGAAGGAGCAAGCTATTGCCGAGGCTACTACGCACGTTACGGATGTAGCTCCTGCCGCTACTGACGAAGCAACCCCTGCCGTACCTATGGCCGGCGCTGATGCGGAAGACACTAGTACACCGGCACCTGCCGCCAGTGAAGAAGCAGCTTCGGCTGCCATACCCGCAGATAACCATGAGGAGGAAGAGGAGGAGGAAGACCACACCGACTATAGCACACTGCCGATAGATGAGCTGCGCCGTACTTTGCAAGGCATCCTGAAGAGCGGAGACATAAACCGCAAGCACAGGCTGGTGAATGAACTGCAGCGGCATTATGAGCAAAAGTTTCAGCTGGAACGGAACGATGCTTTGGAGCGCTTTAAGCAGGAGGGAGGCATGGAGGAAGACTTTGCCTACCATACGTCCGGGGAGCACCAGGACCTTGAAAAACTGCTGACAAGCTACCGCGATGCGCGCCACCAGGAACGGCAGACAGCAGAGGAGCAGCGTCAGCGTAACATCGACCGCAAACAGGCAATTCTAACCCAGCTGCGGCAGTTGGTAGAATCTGCGGAGACAAAAAGTAGCAACGAAGAGCTAAAGCGATTGCAATCTGAATGGAAAGCTATTGGCCCGGTGCCTGCCGGTGAAGCACAGGCACTCTGGGACTCTTACCACGCCCTGCTTGACATTTTTTATAATAACAGAAGCATTTTCTTTGAGCTGAAGGAGCTTGACCGTAAACGTAACCTGGATGCTAAGTTGGCGCTTGTGGAGCGTGCGGAAGCGCTGCAACAGGAGCCTTCTATCAACAAGGCTTTACAGGAGTTGCGCCACCTGCACGAAGAGTGGAAAAATATTGGTCCGGTGCCAAACGACCAGCGCGATCCTATTTGGGAGCGCTTTATCCAGGCCTCGGAAAGAGTACATGAGCAGCGCCGCGCTTACCAGGAAAGCCGACATACCGTGGAGATGGAAAACATGGCTAAAAAGCGCGCCTTGCTGGAGCGCCTGCAGGGTTTTCAAAACTTCCAGACTGACCGCATCAACGAGTGGCGTGATCAAACTGATGAGATACAAAAGCTGAAAGAAGAGTGGGATGCTGCCGGCTTGGTACCAAAAGAGCATGCCGAGGAAATAAATAAGACGTTCTGGGGAAACTATAAAGCTTTTTTCCAGCATAAAAATCAATTTTTCAAAGGGCTGGATGAGCAGAAGATGCAGAACCTGCGCCTGAAGACGGAGCTGTGTGAACAAGCGGAAAGCCTTAAAGAAAGCACTGAGTGGAATACTACCAAGGAAAAACTCATTCAGCTACAGAAACAGTGGAAGACCATCGGCCGTGTGCCTGATAAATACTCAGACAAGATCTGGCAACGCTTCCGCGCCGCCTGCAACGAGTTCTTTGACCGGAAGCAGGCACAGGAGCAGCAACGCGGAGCTGAGCAGGAGCGCTTATCTGCCGAGAAACTGGAGCTGTGCGACCGCATTGCCGAGAAGCTGGCCACACCGAATGCTGCCGGCTCGTTGGAAGAGTTCGATCAGTTTGTATTGCAGTGGCGTGCCTCGGATAATAACAGCCGCCGCAGTGTTCCGAAAGCAGAAGAAAAATTTCTGGAGCTGATGGAAAGGTACCTGGAGCGGGTGCCGGAGCTTACGTATGAGGAACGCACAGAGATGCTGACACGGCTGCAGGTGGAGCGCATCAAGCACAGCCCCGATGCGGCGCATAAGCTGCAACAGCGCGAGCATGCCATCCGCCGGGAAATTACTCAATTGCAAAACGACATTCAGACCCTGCAAACCAACATTGAGTTTTTTGCGCATTCTAAGAACGCCAACAAGCTGCGCGAGGAGTATGAAGGCCGCATTCAAGAGTCGCAGAAACGCATTGACAAGCTAAATCTTCAGCTAGCGGCATTCAGAGGGTAATTTTTTCTCCTGACTTTCAAAAGCTTATCCTAATTAGCAAAAAAAGTTAGAGGGAGAATTTGCAGATAAAAAACTATACAATACCTTTGCAACGCTTTAGAACAACAAAGCAGCCCACAAGAGTACGCCTCCTTAGCTCAGCTGGTAGAGCAACTGACTTGTAATCAGTAGGTCGCTGGTTCGATCCCGGCAGGGGGCTCTTTTCTCAAAAAGCACATGTTTGTACTGCATGTGCTTTTTATTTCAAACATATAGTACAGGCCTCCTTAGCTCAGCTGGTAGAGCAACTGACTTGTAATCAGTAGGTCGCTGGTTCGATCCCGGCAGGGGGCTCTCTTGCAAACGCCTTCAGGTATCACCTGGAGGCGTTTTGCTTTCTGCCCATAGCAAGTATACTTGTCATGTGCTGCGCTCTGCAGCTACCGGTTATGTTTTTTGCCGGATAATCTTTTAATTTGAAGCATTGAACAGACGCGATATGATGCAATTGATAGAGGTAACGACCCCGGAACTGGTGCAGGAATTTCTGCTGCAACCCGTTAAGCTATACAAAAAAGATCCGAACTACATCCGTCCGCTTGACAAGGATGTGGAGAGCGTATTCGACCGGAAAAAGAATAAATTGCTGCGCGACGGAGAGGCCATACGCTGGGTTCTGCGTGATGAAAAGGGTAAGACTATCGGGCGTATCGCAGCTTTTATTAATAAGAAAACTGCGCATACATTTGAGCAGCCAACCGGGGGCTTGGGATTTTTTGACTGTATCAATGACCAGGAAGCGGCAAACATGCTTTTTGATGCTGCCGTGAATTGGTTAAAAGCACGGGGCATGGAAGCTGTGGATGGCCCCATTAACTTTGGTGACCGTGACCGTTGGTGGGGGCTGCTGGCGGATGGCTTTTACGCACCTACGTACTGCATGAATTACAACGCGCCTTACTACCTGCAGTTGTTTGAGCAGTATGGATTTCAAGTATACTTTAAACAGTATGTATACTGGCGCAAAGTGGATGAGCGTTTAGAGCCCCGTTTCTTTAACAAAGCTGCTGCTATTCTGGATGATCCGGATTATACTTTCCAGCACATGAATAAAACGGACCTGAAGAAGTATGCAGAAGATTTCCGGACTGTTTACAACAAAGCCTGGAACAAGCATGAAGGCGTGAAAGGTATGACCGAAGCGCAAGCCATGAGCATCATGAACCAGCTTAAGCCGATACTGGATGAGCGCATTGTATGGTTCGGCTACTACAAAGGGGAGCCTATCAGCTTCTTCATCAGCTTGCCGGAGCTTAACCAACTTTTTAAATACGTAAACGGTAAGCTGGATACCTGGGGCAAGATCAAGTTTATCTATCACCGCTGGAAAGGCGATTGTAGGGCAATGTTCGGCCTGGTATTTGGCGTAGTGCCAGAGCATCAGCGCAAAGGCGTGGAAGCTGCCATGGTAGTAGAGAGCGGAAAGATTATCCAGGATAATCCTTCGCTGCCTTACGAAGAGATGCAGATGAACTGGATCGGCGATTTTAACCCCAAGATGATGAATACTGCGGTACAGGTAGGTGGCAGCATTTACAAAACCTACCATACATACCGCTACTTATTTGACAGAACCAAAGAGTTCAAGAGAATGCCCCTTATTGGTTAGCATTCAGGCGGTGCAAGTCCATTTTTTCATTAAAGACAGGATTATCTAATTTTTCCCAGTTCCAGCCATCGTTCTTCAGCATAGCCTCCAGTATGTGCCGGCGGAAGTCCAGTTGCCGGATCTTCTCTTCTTCAGGCTCCAGCAGCGGTATGTGTGCTCTTTTTAATTCACTGATATTAAAAGGAGGAATATCGCCTCCGGACGGATTGATAAATGTTGTCGTAAGCGACTCTAGGAAAGTGGTAATGGATTTACGCACTGGCTCCAAGTACTGCTTGTCCGGCTGTTGATCTTCCGGTACGTAAAGCAGCAATATGCTCAAGGCTTCATCTAGAGCAGCCAGGTTGGGAAGTATAGCCGTCGATTTTTGCGAATGATGAAAATAGTGCAGCACCGGGTAGGCCAGGTGCAGTTGCCCCTGGCCGGCAATGCTCAGGGCTAATTCCTGCAACTGATCATTCAGCATGCTGAAGTTTTTGCCATTCCAGTTGTTTAGCAGCATCGCCTGGGGGCTGTGCCCAATGGAAGCAATGCGTATACTGATGGCTCGTCGGGAGGTGATGGCAGATAGCACCGGCACCATGTATGAAATAGCAATGGTAATCATCATCAACCCTGTGAAAGACATGATCGAAGAAATGATCATCCACCAGTCTGTGCCCCCCTCAAAGTTGCCATTGCCCAGCGTAGAAAGCAGGTAACCGGCATAGTATACCCGTTCGAGCGTAGTTGCGGGCAATTTCGAAGTACTATTTACAACAGCCATCGGGGTTGAGGCAAACATCAGCACATTTCCAGTCCATAACAGCAGTGTCCAGACCAGCAAGATCGACATGATGATGCTTATTCCGGCGGCATCCAGAATGCTCTTATAGGGTAAGCGCTTATCTAAAAATTTAAAAAAGTACCATAACCCTGATGTAACCGAGCCGCTGATATAACCAGAGCCCCGCGGCGCAAACGTCGTATAAACCAGATCTACAACAGTCCATAGCATAAGAATTAAGCCAGGAATAAACAGGTACAAGTTCATCTTAGGTTTAATGTAAGTATAAGTAATCATTGATTTTTTCGCCAGCCATACTTGTAACAGCAGCAGGTACCCCGGTTCAGGCAAATAAGTAGGAGTAGTATAGGCACTTACGGTATTGAAAAGTTCAATTGCTGTTATGCTGGAGCCTATAGCGCCGGGTAATTGCTGCGCTAGCGGCATTACTTTGGTACTCCATCCAAACTTATGGGGCTTAACATAAAGGCCTGTAGGTGGTGCGCCGAAGAGAAGAGCAGTGCTAAAGGCAGTTGTGGACAGGTCGCGGGAATGGAACTTGCTAATCTGATCATAGAAAACGTTTTAAGTTTATACTTATTCCAAATACGAAGCTGACAGAGGAATAGGTAACTGTATACGTGCCGCAGTAAATTAAACAGGTTTTTTAATACCTGGAGTAGCTTAGTGCATCCAAAAGCGCTCTAGAAGTTATCCTATTGTTGCTCCTGCAAAAGTGTTCTTATGAGCAAACCGACTAACCCTCCGAAAAGCTTTTAGCAAGTTACACTGTCTTGTATGTACTTTCCGTAGCAGCTTCTGGCTCAGCTTCATCTTACGTGTACGCTGGCAAACAGCAACTCACGTTAGGCGAAAAGGGGAAAGTTTCGTTATTTAGCTCTTCATACTAACAAACGAAATAATGCAAAACAGATGGCTATTGACCGGGAAAACTGCAGTGGTAACTGGTGGTTCTAAGGGGATTGGCGAAGCAGTAGTGGCTGAGTTTCTGCAACTCGGGGCCGAAGTGCTGGCCGTGGCACGCAAACAGGAAGACCTGGATAAATTGCAGGAGAAGTACCCGGAACGACTGCATACGCTGGTAGCAGATGTGAGCCAAGCCAAAGGCAGAGCAAAGCTAGTGACCCATGTGCAGCAACTTTGGGAGCAGCTTGATATTTTGGTGAATAATGCGGGTACCAACATCCGCAAGCCTACCATGGAGTATACAATGGATGAATACGATTTCATCATGCAAACCAACCTGCGCGCAGCATTTGAATTAAACCGGGGCTTATACCCGCTGCTGCAAGCCTCCGGACAAGGAAATGTGGTGCATGTTACATCCGTAGCCGGGCTACTACATGTGCGTACCGGCAGCATATATGGCATGACTAAAGCAGCGCTCACGCAGCTGACGCGGAACCTGGCAGCAGAATGGGCAAGTGCCGGTATTCGGGTCAATGCAGTAGCGCCGTGGTACATCAGTACGCCCCTGGCGCAAACTGTGCTTCAGAAGAAGGATTTCTATGATGCTGTGATCAGTCGCACCCCGCTGCGGCGCGTAGGCGAACCTGCCGACGTAGCTGCAGCGGTGGCCTTTTTGTGTATGCCTGCCGCCGCCTATATCACCGGCCAGACCATGGCGGTAGATGGCGGATTTACGATCAACGGTTTCCATCCTTTATAAGCCTTCATGTGAGGCTTACAGAGGGCTTTTACATGGGGAATATTGGCGAACAAAACGTGCTTTTCTGGTAAAAAATGCTTACTTTTGTATGATATGGATTTTAGAGTACCAGCTACTTTTCGGGGCTCTTCCAAATACTGAACACATGGCTAAAAACCGTCTTTTACTACTGCTGAGTATCCTTCTGATTGCCTTTTCTACTTTCTCCTGCAAACCCCGCTGCCCGATTGCTTCCTGCCAGGTTCGTATGGTGCATCGCCATGGCGGTGAGCAGGAGTACAGAGGCCAGCCATTCTGGAAAAAACAAAACCCGAAAATGGGAGAGAAGCTGCCTAAAGCATCCAAAGAGAATACCAGCAGCCGCAACGACCAAAGCCGAAATAAGCATTAAGCTATATAGCCTTTATAGTTTTTTTATAAATTGCCGGATTAAACACAACAACAACCATTATTTAGACCTTAGACAATGACTGAAGGCGAACGAATAATACCGATCAACATTGAAGACGAGATGCGCGGTGCGTATATCGACTACTCGATGTCTGTTATCATTTCCAGAGCCTTACCTGACGTTCGGGATGGACTGAAGCCGGTACACCGCCGGGTACTTTACGGAATGTCCGAACTGGGGGTATCTTACAACAAAGCCTATAAGAAATCAGCCCGTATCGTAGGGGAGGTATTAGGAAAGTACCACCCGCACGGCGATTCATCAGTATACGACACCATGGTGCGTATGGCCCAGGAATGGTCGCTGCGTTACCCGCTCGTAGACGGACAAGGAAACTATGGCTCTATTGACGGCGACTCGCCGGCTGCTATGCGTTACACGGAGGCCCGCCTCAAACGCATAGCTGACGAGCTTTTGGCAGACCTGGATAAAAATACCGTTGATTTTGTCCCCAACTTCGACGATTCTCTGAAAGAGCCGAGTGTAATGCCGGCCAGATTTCCTAACCTGCTGGTTAATGGCACCTCCGGTATTGCCGTAGGTATGGCTACCAACATGGCGCCGCACAACCTCACTGAGGTGATCAATGGCACAATTGCCTACATTGATAACCATGAAATCACGATTGCGGAGCTGATGCAGTATATCACAGCGCCTGACTTTCCGACTGGAGGCATCATCTATGGGTATGATGGCGTGAAGACTGCCTTCGAAACCGGGCGTGGCCGCGTTTTAATGCGCGGGCGTGCAAATTTTGAGGTGCTCCCTTCAGGTAAAGAGCAGATCATTGTAACAGAGATCCCATACATGGTCAACAAGGCTTCGCTGATTGAGAAAACAGCGGCCCTGGTGAACGAGAAGAAAATAGAAGGCATTGCTGACCTGCGTGATGAGTCAGACCGCGATGGCCTTCGCATCGTGTATGACCTCAAGCGCGATGCTATACCAAATGTAGTACTCAACAACCTGTACAAGTATACGGCCCTGCAATCTTCGTTTGGCGTAAACAACGTGGCGCTGGTAAAAGGCCGCCCGATGACGCTGAACCTGAAGGAGCTGATCCACTACTTTGTAGAACACAGGCATGAGGTGGTAATTCGCCGGACACGTTTTGAGCTGGACGAAGCACAGAAGCGTGCCCACATCCTGCAAGGCCTGCTGATAGCGCTGGATAACCTGGATGAAGTAATCAACCTGATTCGCTCATCGCGCGATCCGGAAATAGCTCGCAATGGCTTAATTGAGCGCTTTAACCTTTCTGAGTTACAGGCGCGCGCCATTCTGGACATGCGCCTGCAGCGCCTTACCGGCCTGGAGCGCGATAAGATACAGCAGGAGTATGACGAGATCATGAAGCTGATCGACTACCTCACAGAAGTACTCAACAATGAAGGCCTGCGCATGCAGATCATCAAGGACGAACTGCTGGACATCAAGAGCCGCTATGGTGATGCGCGCCGTACGAGCATCGAGGCTTCTACAGGTGACATCTCGTACGAGGACATGATTCCGGAGGAGAACATGGTGATCACGATCTCGCATGAAGGCTATATCAAGCGTACTTCGTTGAGTGAGTACCGCAGCCAGAGCCGCGGCGGGGTAGGATCGAGGGGAGTGGCTGCCTCGAAAGAGAGTGACTTTACCGAGCACCTTTTCGTGGCCAACACCCACAACTACATGCTTTTCTTTACCGAGTTCGGCCGCCTTTTCTGGCTGAAGGTATATGAAATACCAGAAGGAGGGAAGACGACCAAAGGGCGCGCCATCCAGAATATTATCCAGATAGAGAAAGACGATAATGTACGGGCGGTTCTGAATGTACATGACTTGAAGAACCAGGACTTTGTGCTGAACCATAACCTGATTTTCTGTACAGAGCATGGTACAATCAAAAAGACGGCGCTGGAAGCATATTCCCGCCCACGTACCAATGGCATTAATGCGATCACCATTAATGACGGTGATCGCCTGCTGGATGTGCAGCTGACCAATGGCAACAGCGAAATTGTGATTGCGCTGGGGTCGGGTAGGGCCATCCGCTTTAACGAAAGCCAGGTGCGCAACATGGGGCGCAATGCAGCCGGCGTACGGGGTGTTACCTTGGCCGGACCAGATGATAAAGTAGTTGGTATGGTTTGTGTACAGAATGAAAATACAGAGCTGCTGGTCGTATCAGAAAACGGCTTTGGCAAACGGTCGCTGCTGGATGAGTACCGCATTACGAACCGCGGCGGTAAAGGTGTTAAAACACTAAACGTAACGGATAAAACGGGTAAACTTGTCGCGATAAAAGGCGTAGTGGATACGGATGATCTGATGATCATCAACCGTTCAGGCATCACGATCCGTTTGAATGTGTCTGATATTCGTGTAATCGGCCGGGCCACGCAAGGCGTACGCCTGATCAAATTGAATGAAGGAGACCAGATATCCTCAGTGGCCAAAGTGGATATGGAGAATGAGGATGAAGTGGAGGAAGAGGTATTTGAACAATCAGAAATCAAGCCCGAAGACTCGCTGCAACCTGATAACCTGATCGATCCGGAAACAACTGACGAAGTAGAAGTGTAATTTAAAGGGAATTTTATTTCACTTATTATACGTTTAGACTAATAAACACAAACCAATTCTTAACTAATATGAGAAAAGTTCTTTTGACAGCCTTAGTAGCATCGAGTATATCGGTTGCGAGCGCTCAGAACTCAGCTGTAAACAGCGCCATCCTGAATCATAAGAATGGCACGCTGGACAAAGCGCAGGCTGACATCGACAAAGCTATTGAGCACCCGAAGACAAAAGATAAAGCAAAAACGTGGTTTTACCGTGGTGTGATTTACCAGGATATGATCGGTAATCCTATCTATGGCAAGCTGACCAATGATAATACCCCGATAATAGTGCTTGATGCTTTTGACAAAACGTTGAGCCTGGATGGCAAAGACGGGGAGTTTGGCAAGCAGGTACCGGCTCGTAAAGAAATGCTGTATGGCCAGGTATTAAACCAGGCAGTTGAATTCCACAACAACCAGCAGTGGAAAGAAGCGATTGATAAGTATAACCTAGCGTCCAAGATTAACCCAACTGATACGACGTCTGTACTTTATGCCGCATACGCTTCTACAGCTAACCAGGATTACCCTGCCGCAATCAAATATTATGATAAGTTGATTGACATGGGCCATAAGACAGAGGACGTGTATAAAGCCAAAATTCAACTGCAGCAGCAAATAGAAGCGCCGGAGCAGGAGATTATGGCTACCTTAGCCAATGCCCTGCAGGAGCACCCAAACAGTGTTTACCTGATGCAGGAAGAATTGAAGTACTACCTGAAGAATGACCGTGGCGATGAGGCCATGGCCAAACTAAAGAAAGCAATTGATGCTGATCCGAATAATGCCAGCCTGTATGCCGTACTTGGTAACCTGCAGGAGCGTAAAGGCACGCTGGACGAGGCAACAGAAAGCTACAAAAAGGCAATTGCGCTTGATCCGAACAATTTCGATGCGTACTACAACCTGGGCGTACTGGAGTATAATAGAGCAAGCGAAATAAACAACAAAGCAGCTAAAATGGATTACGCTACTTACCAAAAGAAAGGCAAAGCATTAGAAGCAGATGCGAAGAAGCATTTTGCTGAAGCGCTGCCATACTTCGAGAAAGCGTTGGAAATTCAGCCAGACGACCAAAGCACGATGCAAAACTTGGTGCGTGTGTATACGCGTGTAGGCCGTAAAGCTGATGCCGACCGTATCAGCAAGAAAATGAGCCAGCAATAAGCAGCTTGTTATTACAAACAAAAAAGGGAAGCCATTCGGTTTCCCTTTTTTGTTTTCTTTAGCGCCATTAAAACAAATAAGGAGAGGTTAAGCAGAAGGAGGATTAAGTATAATGTAGCATGAAATCAGCTATACTTTATTCATTACTTAACATAATATAAATTATAAGACTTATAATGTACGATGAAATTTATCTATTAAAGTGTCACTTATAATGTACTTTATGTTAAGTACAAAATGCGTTAATAGTTTAACACTTGTAAGGCCGATATGCTGTATCGTTATAATCTTTTTCGATTTGCAAGGTCGTGTGCGAAATATCAAAGCGCTTGTGCAGTTCTTCCCGAATATCATACAGCAACTGATCATTGTGGCGCTGCGGCACCACTAAATGCGCTGTCAGTGCCGTTTCAGTTGTACTCATGGCCCATACATGCAGATCGTGTACTTCCTGTACACCATCTGCCGCTAATAAGCAAGATTTCACGTCTTCCAGGTTAATTGCTTCAGGCACAGCATCTAGCGCAAGCTTTACAGAATCAACTAATAAGCCCCACGCACTGTATAGAATTACGGCCACAATAACAAAGCTAAGCACCGGATCTATCCATTGTATACCGGTTAGCCTGATCAGTAAGCCGCCAATCACAACGCCCAGAGACACGCCTGCATCAGCGGCCATGTGCAGGAAAGCGCCTTTGATGTTCAGGTCTCCCTGTTGCCCTTTCATAAAAAGCAGCGCCGTAATGGTATTGATCAAAACCCCGATGCCAGCTACGATCATGATGATGTTGCCTGGCACCGGTTCCGGGCTTTGCAGTTTGCTGATAGCATCCCAGGTGATAATGCCGGCAGCAAATATGATCAGCAATCCGTTTACAAGCGAGGCCATGATGGTGGTTTTCCGCAATCCATAGGTATACTTTCCGGATGGGCGCTTTTTAGCTACCCAGGTAGCGGCCCAGGCAAGCAACAGACTTAACACATCGGTGGTATTATGCCCAGCATCTGCCAACAAGGCCGAGGAATGAACGGACAAGCCATAAAACAGCTCCACCGCTACATACAAGATATTAAGCCCCACTCCTATAGCAAAAGTTTTACCGTAATCTCTGGAAGTATGATCGTGCGCATGTGCCATAGAACTCTCTCTTTTGATGTTCTTACGCCCTCAGTATACAAACTGTTATATATTACGGCTTTTTAGCTTTCTACCTGTTAAGAAGATATAATAAGCTGAAAGGCTTATAAAAAAGTTAAAACAGGTGAAACAAAGCCTAAATACTAAAAGATATTCTTCAACTACCCAAGAAAATGCAGTCACAGCTCCCTTACAAGTATAAAAGCCTGCAGTTATGCAGGCTTTTATACTTGTAATCTTCTCTACTTAGATAATCTTCTCTACTTAGAAATGCTAGGCGATGCTACCTTTATATAGCTCGGTGCGCATTAGAGGTTGCTCCAATTTGGTATAAGAGTTCACATTATCGTCGCGGTGCAACCAGCCAACTGCGGCAAGGGCTAACGACGTAACAATAGCGATAAGCAATGCAGGCCAAAAACCATCTACTTTAAAGTTAGTAACCAGCATATCAACCAGCTTGATCATCAGTGCTGTTACAATCAGGTTAATGATGAAACGCAGCAGGAACAATGTGAAAAGATTGAATACAAAGCCAAGTACCAGGCCAATGGTGGCATTAAAAATACTAATCAGAAAGGCTACCCAAAGTGCCGTCCAAAAGCTTTTAACATGCACACTCGGCATCATGTAAGACAGCAGTACGATGACGCCTGCGCTTACTAATAGTTCAAGAAGGAAGTTCATAGTTTTGTGTTTAGTTAACAGTCATGAACTTCATACTACGTGCCCAGGTATAAAATGATGGAGGATTTCCGCTACTCAGCAGCGTTCTCCTTCAGTTTATCATGAAAAACCTTCTCTATCTTATGAATCTTAGGCTTCGCTACCGACTCTATGTAAGGGTTGTTCGGGTTGCGGCGATAGAAATCCTGGTGATATTCTTCTGCTTTCCAAAAGGTTGTCAGAGGTTCGATGGTGGTGACAATCTTATTCTTATAAGTGCCTTTTAGCTGCAGTTCCGCTATGTAGCGTTCAGCTTCTTGTTTCTCCTCCGGGCTATTGTAAAATACTACTGACCGGTATTGCGTACCCACATCCGGGCCCTGACGGTTAAGCGTGGTCGGATCAATAGAAACGAAAAATGCTTCTAGCAACTCATGGTATGTGGTGACCTTCGGGTCGTAATAGATCTGGACAGCTTCGGCGTAGCCGGTAGTGCCTGAGCTCACTTCTTCATACGTCGGGTGCGGCTTGGTACCGCCCGCATAACCTGATACAACGTCTTTGATTCCTCTCAGCCGCTCGAACACACCTTCCGTACACCAGAAGCAGCCTCCTGCAAAAGTAGCCTTCGCCAAGCCGGCGGTATCTATGGGTGTATCCGCCAGCGGGGTGCTGCCCTCCCCTCCTGTTGCATTCTCAGAGGCTGCCTTCGAACAGGACATGGTCAGCAGTACAAGTAATGGCAGTAGTATAGTTTGCAAGCGTATCATCATAAGTATAAGTTTATAGGATTCAGTTACGAGAACAAGTATCCCGTGGATTGGTTTAAGCAAACAACGTACCTAATCCGCCACCTCTCCCCTTATATAAATGGCACCAGTTGATTTAACTGTTACGTTTAAAGCTGCGTGCCGTTAATCCAGCACTCAGGAGCATTAGAACAGCACCAAGTATAAAGGGAGCTCCCGGGAAATGCACCGGCGCGTTTTTTGTTGTAAAATAGGCAAATAAAGACGTCATCAGAGGTGGCCCTACGATGGAAGTGGCACTAATCAGGCTGGTGAGGCCTCCCTGCAACTCCCCTTGCTGGTTGTCGGGAACCTGGTTAGAGATAATGCCCTGCAACGATGGCCCGGCAATGCCACCCAGCGAATACGGGATCAAGCTCACAAACAGGAGCCAGCTTTGGTTTACAACCGCAAAAAGAAAAAAGCCGGCACCATACAACAGCAGCCCAATAAATACGCCCCGCTCCTGCCCGATGGCTGGTATGATATACCGGATTAGTCCCCCTTGCACAATGGCTGCCATAATGCCCATAGCGCCAAGCGAGTAGCCTACCCACGCCTCATTCCAGCTGAACTTTTCCATAGTATAGTAGGTCCAGGTGCTTTGCACAGCATGGCCACCGATGTAAATCAGAACAAGAGACAAAACCAGTCCGGCAATAGCAGGAAACTTGCGGAGATGCTTGAGTGATCCGAAAGGGCTGGCTCTTTTCCAATCGAATGAACGCCTGTTTTCTGGTGATAGTGATTCTGGTAACACAAAGTAGCCATAAAGGCAGTTAAGCAGACTTAGCCCGGCAGAGGCCAGGAAAGGCAACTGCACTCCATACTGCCCCAGAATACCTCCCAGCACCGGCCCGATAATAAAGCCCACGCCAAAGGCAGCCCCAATAATGCCGAAGTTCTGCGCCCGCTTTTCCGGTGTACTGATATCGGCTATATAAGCAGAAGCAGCCGTAAAGCTAGCCCCTGTGATCCCGGATAAAATACGGCCTACAAAAAGCCAGCCAACTGTAGGCGCAAAAGCCATAAAGATATAGTTGACACCGAAGCCCAGCAGCGCGAGCAGGATAACAGGACGGCGACCAAAGCGATCACTGAGGTTACCGAGCACAGGAGCGAAAATGAACTGCATCAGCGCATAGGCAAAAGTCAGCCATCCGCCATACTCCGACGCCTGGCTCAGGTTGCCATGAATCAACTGGCTGATGAGTTTGGGCATAATGGGCACAATCAGGCCCAGACCCGTAATATCAATGAGTAGCGTGATGAATATAAAGCTCAGGGCTGCAGGACGTGCGTTTTTCATGCGGGTAGCTGGCGGTGTAGCAGACTTAAAATGATGCGGTTTTCTGGAAGTTTTTATCCGCTAAAGCTACAAAAGAATTGATACCGATACCTGAATATTAATACAGACTGTGTTTACGGTCGGCAATAACTTTCTCCAGATCCCACGCAACCCGCTCCTGAAAAGGGTGCTGCCGTACGTCGCAATCGGTTTTAAGGCAGATGGAACAGGAGGGTTCGATGCATGGATCGGTGTGGATGAACAGTTCTATACTTGGGTCGATCCTTTCGCGAATCAGTTGGCCCACTGCATCTACCTCGTCGTGGGCCTGTAGCACCGTCAGGTACCAGGGCACCGTCAGGTGACAATCGATGTGGAGCGTGGAGCCATACTTGATTACCCGCAGGTTATGAATATCGATCCAGTTCTCGCGTCGGTTGTCGTTCAGCACCTGTACAATGCGCTTCAGCAGGTCATAGTCTGCCTCATCCATAATACCGGCTACTGAACTGCGCAGAATACGGTAACCTGTAAAGCCTATTATAGCGCCAAATAGAATCGCTACGACACTGTCCAGCCAGATGAGGCCGGTGAGATAGATCAGCAGCAGGCCCACCAGAATACCGGCCGTGGAGTACGCATCAGATTTCAGGTGCCTCCCGCCAGCTATCAGCACCAGGGAGTTATGCTGCTTGCCCCGCCGTTCCGTGATCATTCCCACCCCATAATTTATAAGGCCCGAAACAGCGATCAGGATAATACCTAGGTCCAGCTCCTGCAGCGGAACCGGATGGAACAGGTTGAGGGTAGATTTTATGATGATGATCCCCCCAGCCACAAGGATCATAGAGCCCTCCAGGGTTGAGGCAATAAATTCTATTTTGCCATGCCCGTATGGGTGGTTTTCGTCCCGTGGACGGGCCGAGAGAATCAGGCTGTACAGGGAAAAAGCGCCTGCCACCACGTTGATGATCGACTCCAGGGCATCTGTGAGGATTGCATTGGAATTGGTCAGAAAAAAAGCGACGAACTTACCAACCAGCAGCAGCACGCCTACGGCTACAACCAGCATCTGCAGCCGTACACTATCACTCTTATTTTTTATAGTTTGATCTAGCATGAATGATCCGGGGGAACAAGTAAAAAAGCGCTGCAAAGCAGTATGGGGCGGCAAAGGTACGGCGATGCTGGTTGAAAGGCTAGTGCCCTTCTGCTTTTTCTGCTTTTCGTTAATAACAGGTTGACGGAACTACTGTACCTGCTTGCATTTAGCAATACCTACATTGGTATGCCTTTGCAACAGGTAAAACCTGATAGGCAACACAACCTAAATGCCTGTTCTATTTAGGGGCAAAACATATTTGACAGCGGCAACAGTTCTGCTTCAGAAAAAAACTGCAGCTGATACCCATTGCTTTACCGGGTATACATAAAAAAAGCGGAACACCAGGTTTCGCTTTTTTTTATGAACTGCTGTTCTTTTCACCCGTTCAAGGTATCGCTTAAGTCCAGCCAGTTGGGGTTCATCGACTCGATCAGCATATAGGTTGAGTCAATGCCGCCACTTTTTATCTGACGTTCCCGGTTTAAAGCTATCTCTTCCACGTCATAGTGCTCATAGTAAACCAGGTTTGAACCTGATGGTTGCGGGGTGCTCTGCCGGACATTCAGCACATGCTGCTCCAGGTTGCCTGCTATACCTACCTGTACATCTGTGCGGGGGTTGCCGCCAAAGATGTAAACAAAATAATGGGCGCTTTGTGGTTGCATAATATCTGTGTTTTCAAGCTTATACGATGATGCTGCTTTGGCGTTGAGGGAACCGCTGGCAACTTGTTCAGATGTCGAAAATAAGCAGCATAGTCCGCTACAGATCGCCAGAGATTACAGGAGCCCTCTTGCCAAACAGCTTTTAAGTATAAACGGCCGAAGAGCACTGTTCGTATGCAGGCAGTTCACCTTTTAACCTGCAGGCACCAAGATAGTTGCAACTGGCAATGAGAAAGCATCATACGGAAGGACGGCTTCGCCAAGGATGCGCAGCAGCACTGAATAGGCAAACGGTGAAAGGATTTTCTAACAAAGGAAGAGTATTTATACTTGTGGAGTGCGTATACAGTACCCAATAGACACAGCAGAACATGCCACTTAACCTGAAACTGGAAAAAATACTGGATAAAGTATATGCCCCGCAGGAGCGAATTGATGGGAAATTCTCAGGAAACGACATCACGTACATTACCAATGAACGCGGCGAGCCTGTGACGCTGTTTATTGGCCGCCGGCGAGAGGGCGGAAGTATAAGCGGAGAGCGGTATGTGCGCCGAATCGTGCGGGATCCCGCCACCCAGCTTATTCAGAAGAGCCACTGGGAGCTTAAAGGCAAAGTTATCCGCGGCGCTTAGTTCTCCATTTCTTCTAGGTCAAAGTCTTTGCCCCTGCCATACTGGTAAAGGTCGTGCAGCAGGTACATATCGAGTGTATGCAGGTCCTTTACCCGAAAAACATCTTCTTCAGGCATGTCTACCACCTGGAACTCAAACGTCTCCCCATAGTTTCGCAGCCTGTATTTCTTCCCTTTCCGTAAGTTGTTGATCGATATCGCCATGCGCTCTGTTGTTGTCTGCTTGATATTAACCTGCAAGATACTAAAACCAGCGTCTATACTTAAAGTTCTGCCATGCAGTTTAAAGTACTTTTTCTGTTATTTGCCTGTTAGCACTACGCACGGCTTATGTATAGGACAAGTATAAATTCCCTACCTTTGGCAATTTAAACGCTTTACTAGTGTGCTTGAGATAATTTATGAAGACGCCCATTACGTTGCCATCAACAAACCCAACGGATTGCTGGTGCACCGAACCCGGATTGCCGAAGAAAAGAAGGAATTTGCACTGCAGCTACTCCGGGACCAGTTAGGCTATCGCGTGTACCCGCTGCATCGCCTGGACCGGGGCACTTCCGGCGTGCTCCTGTTCTCTAAAACACCAGAAGCAGCGGCACCCGTTGTAAAAGCTTTTGCTGAGCAGGAAGCAGACAAGACCTACTTCGCTATTGTGCGGGGCTATACCTCAGAAACTGACAGAATTGATCATCCTATTCAACCGGATAAAGACCATCGGAACAAACCGGCGCAGGATGCCGTCACCTGTTATAACCGGTTAGCCACCGTGGAATTGCCTATACCGGTGGGACGCTACAACACAGCCCGCTATAGCCTGGTGCGCATAAAGCCTGAAACCGGCCGTATGCACCAGATACGCAAACACTTTGCTCATATCCGGCATTACATAGTTGGCGACAAACGACACGGCGACTGGCGGCACAATCTTATGTTTGCAGAACAGCTACAAAGTGCTTTCCTGTTGCTGCATGCCGCTGAACTTACTTTTCTGCATCCGTTTACCGGGCAAACTGTGCGTATAAAAGCACAGTTGCCGGAGAATATGCAGCGCCTGTGCCAGCAATTTGATTGGGGTGAGGTGCTGCAGCAACAGCAAGCATTGCCGCAGCCGATCCCTTTCAGCTTAGGTGAAGCGCCCGTTTCACCATTTCCACCTGCGCCCGCGCAATAAGGTTGTTGCGTGAGTCGGCATTGATCACCATCAGCATGTAGGCCATAGGCGATAAGCGCCAGTCCTGCACTACTTCGCCTTGGCTGGACCGGAAAACCACCTTGAAATTTTCGCGCAACGGCAGGTGCATAGAGGAGCATACCTCTGTGGCGCGGCGGATGGCTTGGCTCAGTTCCTCCATACTCTGGCAACCTTTATCGTTCAGCAGGTCGCTGGCATAATAAGTAAGCTGGCTTTCAGCCAGGCTGTTTATAAAGTCGCCGATGGGGCTATGCTCAACTGTTTGTTCAATGGAAACTAGCATAACAGGTACATTAGCTTTGTTAGATCAGTTCATAATTTATACATGCGCGGTGCGGGCTGTCTGCAGGTCGCGTAGTTGTTGCAACAGGTGCTTCTCTTCGTCTGTGAGGTTAGTAGGCAGCGCCACTTCTATTTTTACGTAAAGATCACCGTGCTGGTCAGCTTTGCCATAAACGGGCATGCCTTTACCGCGCAGGCGGAGTGTTTTGCCGGCTTGCGTACCAGCAGGTATCGTCAGCTTTAACTGACCGCTTAAGGTGTTTACCTGAGCACTGCCACCAAGTATGGCCGTGTACATATCTACAGACAGCGAAGTGTGCAGATCGTTTCCCTGACGCTCAAAGCGCGGATCTGGCTGCACATGCACATTGATGTACAGGTCGCCGCTGGTACCCCCTGCCGCTGCCGGGCCTCCTTTGCCTTTGATGCGCAACGTCTGCCCGTCGGCTACACCCGGTTTGGTGGTAATGCGCAGCTGCTGGTTGTTTACTGTTAATAAACGTGAAGTGCCGTCATGCGCTTCCTGCAGCGAGATTTCCATTTCGGCCTGGTAGTCCTGGCCCTGTGGTGTTCTGGTTCTGCCCGCCCGTTGTCCGCCAAAACCGCCAGCACCGCCTCCGCCAAAGAACTGCTGAAAAAAGTCGGAGAACCCGCCACCACCTCCGCCGCCAAACATATCATTAAAGTCGCCTTGTGAGTAGGAACCCTGGAAGCCGCCACCCTGCTGGCCTGCATACGGGTTGCCGCCGGCGTTATGGAACTGCCGCCAGTTAGCGCCTAATTGATCATACTGCTTGCGCTTTTCTTCCTCGCCCAGCACTTCGTAGGCTTCGCTGATGTCTTTAAACTTTTCTTCTGCGGCTTTATCGCCTTTGTTCTTATCCGGGTGATACTTTTTTGCCAGTGCACGGTACGCCTTCTTGATGTCGGCTTGTGAGGCAGACTTTTCTACGCCCAATACTTTGTAGTAGTCTTTATAATCCATGCTGATGCTTGATTTCTGTTTAAAGGAGTAAGTAAACTCCACATGGTGCTTGTTACAATTAAACGCAAGTTAATTTTAGGAGGTTAACTCAATGCGCTTGAAAACAGAAAAAGCACCGGGATTGCCGGTGCTTTTTCTGTTTTATACTGTCAGGATCAAACCGTGTCGGTTACAACCAGTAAGGCGTAAATGATACCTGGAATCCAGAACAGCAAGGTTAGGATGATACTGATCCAAAAGGAAGTGCCAATCCCGTCATGCAGGAAAACGGCTAGTGGGGGCAGCAAAACAGCCAGAATGATCTCTACAATAGAAGTTCGGCCTCCGTCCTGGTATTTAGCCTCCTTCAGTTCTTTTTTCACCTCCTTTTTAAAGGACTTCTTTTCGGCTTTCGTCATATTCGCCAGGCGCTCTTTCGCCATCGCCAGCGCTTCTGCCTCTGTAATGGTTTTAGGGGCAGGTGTAGCAACTGTTGTAGCAGGTGCGGCCGGAACTTTAGCTAAAACAGGCAGCTTGCGCGGTCGTACTGTAGGTGCAGGAGTAACATTTGCTTCCAGCACCGGCTCGGCTGTAGCGGCGGCGGCCTGTTCTTCAGCAGCAGCTAATGCCGTTTCTGAAAGTGTAGGAGTTATAACAGTTTCGGCTGCAGGCTTCTGCTTTTGGTTGTATGCGGCAGGCTTGTTAGCAGCAAACTCATAATATTTTGCCGTGTTACAGGCAAAAAGGAATTGGCCAAGGACTAATACCATGGCCAAATGAAGTAAACTTTTCAGTTTCATAGTTGTGGGGTTAAATGAATAAATAATTTACCTATGCCATATAAGTTAAATGGAAGCATCAATCCTGTTTGCATACTATAAACTGTTCTTTTTAGTTGTGCAAAGCACCCGGAATCTAAGCATAGCTACTTGGTGAGATATAATTGGGTTAAGTTGCGACTTATAAATCAGGTATAAACAAATCCCCTGTGTTTAAACAGGTTGCAAGCTGCTTGTATACCTGGATGATGGCTTCTTCAGAGGGACGAGTACCCAGCGCCTGAAATATGCGGTGCGACAGATTGCCCTTGTGCAAAATGGTGCTGAGAGCTTTCGCTACTTCCGGCTGATCGTGCAGTTCTATTACCTGCTCATCCAGGTGTTGCCACATCTCTCCTGCTGTGATGGGAGCTTCTCCCTCTAGGCCAAAACACTTTTTATAAGCCATATCAGTCAGCACAGCATCCTGCCCCTCTTTGATAACCTGCAGCAGCATTTCCGAGAGCCGGTCCTCGTTCCATTGCTTCAACTCAGCTACCGGCACCCAGCGCTCCGAAACCAGCGCCCGGACCACGGCTACTACCGTCTGAAGTATGGCCAGGTCTGCTAAAGGGCATTCCTGAATATCGATCAGGCGTATCTCGATGGCATTACGTTCAAAACGGGCAATCGCTCCCCGCGAGTTCAGGAATTCTTCCTGCAGCACACCCTCCGGATCGAGCGGCGCAATATCCTGGTAGATGCGCTGCAAAATCTGCTCCTCATACGCCTGTTTGCTGAACACGGCTTCCGGAATAACCTTTCCGGCGACGCTGGGCACTTTGTCCTGGTTATGGCGGTATACTTCTAAGCGCGTGTCCTGGTAGCCACTCACCTTGCCATCAAGTATAGGCGACGAGGCACTGAGCGCAGGGATCAGCGGCAGCACCATCCGGATGGCAGCATGCAGCTTTTCGAATTCGGCATCACCGGCAAAAGGCAGGTTCAGGTGGGTGCTCTGCAAATTGGCCCAGCCATGCCCCCTGCAATCAAACACTTTATTATATGCCTCGTAAATAGCGTTGTGCTCATGTGGCCATAACTTGGTTTCGGTAAAGGGATTCATGAGCGGGTGCGCGCCCGTTGGCAAAAGGCAGGCATCATACTTGCACAACAGTTGGTTAATGTGCTGCACATGGGCCTGAAACTTCGGATACAAGCCGACAAGCGAGGGCGAGGGCTCCTGGGTCTTCAGTTCCACCACATGCAAAACCAACTCATTGCTCCAGGCAACATCCCCAAACTCCACATCCGACACATACGCCCCTACTTCCTCATAGATCAGCTGATCAGTGATCGGCGCCACCTGCAGGGTATCGGAACGCACAATCATGTATTCCATTTCTACCCCATAAGCTTCAAACAGGTGCAGGGGTTTGCGTACATTACTCATCAGATCTGAAGTTTTTATGGTTATCAATACGGCGCTTGATAGAGCGCATAATAGAAGTATATAGCTCTTTCTTCAGGATCTTATCTTCACAGCCGGCATCTATACTGGGGTTATCATTCACTTCAATCACGTAGGCTTTGCCATCAATGTCTTTCAGGTCCACGCCATACAAACCGTCGCCTATCAAGTTGGCCGCTTTTAAAGCGGTGTGCAGCACATGAAACGGCACTTGCTCGAAGGGCACTTGCTCTGCATCGCCTTCCTCGTCCTGCTTTTTACCGCTCCAGTTGTAGATCTGCCAGTGACCTTTTGCCATGAAATACTTGCAGGCATAAAGCGGTTGCTTGTCCAGGATGCCGATGCGCCAGTCGTAGGCAGTGGGCGTGTACTCCTGCCCGATTATAAGCTCCGAGTCCTGCAACATCTTGTCTAATTCCTTCTCCAGGCTGCGTTTGTCCTTGGCTTTTACCACGCCTAGGGAGAAAGAACTATCTGGCTTTTTAAGCACACAGGGCAGCCCCAATAGCGCCTCCACCTGGTCCCGGTTATCTTTATGGATGATCATGGTTTTAGGGATCGGCACCTTGGCTTTAGCTAGCAGCTCGGCCAGGTATACTTTGTTCGTGCAGCGCAGAATAGATTCCGGATCGTCGATCACCACCAGCCCATCGGCAAAAGCCTTGCGCGAAAAACGATACGTATGGTGGTTTACGGCCGTAGTTTCCCGGATAAAGAGCGCGTCAAATTCCGGCAGGCGGCGGTAGTCGTCTTTGGTAATGAGTTCGGTGTAGAATCCCAGACTTTCGGCAGCTTCCACAAAGTTTTGTATGGCTTTATCGTTTGATGGTGGCGCTTTTTCGGCAGGGTCTACCAAAATGGCCAGGTCGTATATTTTGCGGGTGAGCTTTGCGCCGGCAAACCTGTGGCGGGCAAAGTAAGCTTTGGCAAAACGTTTCAGGTATTTGTGGTGGTGTTCGGGCACATCATTTATGGGAATGGCCGAAATGCTCTGCAGCACCCACTCGTCTTTGTAAACAAATTGCGCCCGCAGGAGCGGTGCCTGAAACAGGTCGTGCAGTTGCTTGCAAAGCTTGTCATACTTCTGCGCCACATTTTGCCCGAAGTATATACTTAAAGTAAAGCTCTTGGAACGCAGACTGCTGAGGCTTTTCTGAATCAGGTCGTTTATCTCCACCGTAATTGCCCGTGCAATAGTAGGGCTCTTCAGGTCCTGCATCGTCGTGACGCTGGGAATCGCTTTATGGCCCCTTGCCTCAGCCAGCAGCGATACATAATAGCCACCGCTCTGGTAGCGGTACGATCGACAAAGATTGAAGATGCGGGCATTTTTGATATCAGTATAGGCGGCACCGGTCAGGTATGTTTGTGCGTCTACCACTTCCACATCTTCTATAGGCACTTCCCAATCTTTGAGAAAGTCCACAACAACTATTTTTCGCATGTTATTTTTGCACAGGTTCTTTAAGAGCCGGCTGTATGGCCAGCAGGTTAGCATCGAAGGTAGCCATGCCCAGCATGATCGAATTTATCAGGTGCGATGCGTTTACCTCGTAATAGTTATCCTTAAAGTAAGGGTTCTCGCGGTAAGGATCTGCCACTACGACTCTTTTCTGATCCTCGCCAAAACCACAGAGCACCACAAAATGACCCATTGGGTAGCCTTGGATATCATCGTAAATGGAATTGCCTGCTTCGTCGCTGGTTTCGCGGGCGCTCTGGTACAGGTAAGTGGCGCTAAGGCCGGTGAGCAGCGGAATGTTTTGTTCAAAGTACTCCCGCAGTAACGACTTGGTGAGGTCGCGGCATTTGATCTGGCCTCCTAGCTGCAGAAAGTCGATGTAGGCCTGCGTGGCCCTAGTAAATTTGCTGCCTTTTTTAAAGTCAAGTTGCTGCTCCAGTTTTTGGATTACTTCCTCGTTGCTTAGCCCAATCCAGGTGGGGTCAAAAACATGCAGGTTGTAAGTATAAATGGAGGCCTTATACCCGCGCCGCAAGGCATGGCAGGCCAGTAGCACTTCCAGCGTACCTCCTTCATCTAGGTAAGGAACTTCTCTGATGACTTCCCCCAGCGAAATGGTATCTTTGAAATAGCGGTACACAGCATGCAGGCTGGTAGGGCCGCAGGTGGAGTCATCGGGTTGCGTATGGATCTTTATTGGAATCACAGGCTGTCGCTTTATTTTCAGTAAAGAATCGGTGAGCCTGTATACGTCTTGCAGGGTATAAGTTTTAGTACTATACAAAGAAGTAAGCACACGAATTTGCAAGCCTTTCTTTTCCTCGCTTTTCGAGGTAAAAAGCACCGGAAAATAAGCCGCTTTGCAGCTACCGTGCTGCTGAACATTCTTCTGCTGGAGTACATACTACCATGTTCCGGAGGGGTAAAGTTTCATAAGAAAAAGCTGCGTTTTAAGCGGGCATAAAGCTCTTATTTACGGAAAGAACATAATCTACCATACGGCTGTGATGTATGCATCCGGAAACTTCAAACAGCCTGGCTAAACACAGTGGAACAGGTGGCAACCTGACTTGGCAAAACGTCGAGCATGCGCTTAGAACGCCAGCAGTTTCTCATAAGCCTGCGCAACGCGCCCGAAGTTGAACTCCTGCAGCAACTGCTCCATTTGTGCAGCAATTTCTGCGGTACACAGGTTGCCCATACTTCCTTCGTGTGTGTGGTTAATGGCATTAGGTGCAGCAAAAGTACCGGTATCTATACTTTCTCCCACCGCTTTGTAGGCATCACGGAAGGGCTTACCTGCCAACACTTGCGCATTCACGGCATCCACGCTGAAGAGGTATTTATACTTGTCATCTTCCAGGATATGGTCTTTTACCTGCAGCTGCGGCAAAATGTAGGTCAGAATACCCAGGCAATCCTGCAGCTCGTTGAAAGCCGGGAAAAGGGATTCTTTCAGCACCTGCAGCTCGCGGTGGTAACCGGAAGGCAGGTTAATGAGTAGCATCGCTATTTCGGTTGGCAATGCCTGCAGCCTGTTACACTTGCCGCGCACCAGTTCAAACACGTCGGGGTTCTTTTTGTGCGGCATGATGCTGGAGCCGGTGGTCAGTGTATCGGGCAAACTGATGAAGCTGAAATTCTGGCTCATGTACAGGCACAGGTCCATGGCCATTTTAGCCAGTGTAGCCGCTACCGAGGCGAGCGCTATACTTACGATCTTTTCAGTTTTACCGCGCCCCATCTGCGCATACACCACGTTATAGTTCAGGCTTTGGAAGCCCAGCAGATCCGTCGTCAGCTGGCGGTTAAGCGGAAAAGAAGATCCGTAACCGGCAGCAGAGCCCAGAGGATTTTTGTCGGTGATCTTATAAGCTGCCAGCAAAAGCTGCATGTCATCTACCAGGCTCTCTGCATAAGCCCCAAACCACAAGCCGAACGAGGAAGGCATGGCTACCTGCAGGTGCGTATACCCCGGCAGCAGCACCGCTTTATGGGTTTCACTTAGTTGCTGTAGCACATCAAAAAACTCCTTCACCTGTCCTACTGTTTGTTGCAGTTGGCTCCGGAAGTATAACTTTAAATCCAGCAGCACCTGGTCGTTACGCGAGCGGCCGCTATGAATCTTTTTGCCCGCCTCCCCTACACGGCGCGTCAGCTCCAGTTCTACCTGCGAGTGAATGTCTTCCACACCTGCTTCTATGGAAAAGTTGCCGGCTTCAATGCGCTGGTAAATGTGCTTTAGCTCCGTCTGTAGCAGGCGCAGTTCTTCCGCCGAAAGCAAACCTATACTTTGCAGCATGCGTGTATGCGCCAGAGAACCAAGCACGTCAAACGCTGCCATTTCCATGTCTAGTTCCGGGTCTTTCCCCACCGTAAACCGTTCCACTTCTTTTTCAACGCCTGTGTTCTTTTGCCAGAGTTTCATGCTTTTGTGTGCTTTTCAGTGAAAGTGTTATTATTGAAAGTAGGATGCCGCCGCTCTACAGCTGCATTTACAAGTATAACTAGTGGGCTTTAGGATGTTGCAGAAACGATAACCCGTTCCAGTAACTTAATGTATAAATTGATACCCTCCTCTATTTCGTGCAGGTAGATAAACTCATCCGCCATGTGAGAGCGACCCGAAAAGCCGGGTCCCATTTTTAGCGACGGAATGGGCAATAATGCCTGATCAGAGGTAGTCGGTGAGCCGTATGTGGTGCGCCCCAGTGCCAGTCCTGCTTGCACCAGCGGATGCTCCACAGGTATCGAAGAGGGCTTCAGGCGCATGGAACGCGGTGTTACTTCTGCCTTAACCTGCTGCCGAATCACCTGCAGCACTTCCTCCATGGTATAGGCATCCGTCAACCTGACATCGACCGTAAACTGACAGGTATCCGGCACAACATTATGCTGGGTGCCCGCCTGCACCAGTGTGACGCTCATCTTCACAGGTCCCAGGTGTTCCGACACGCGTGGAAACCGGTACTGCCTGAACCATTCGATATCAGGCAGCGCCTCGTAAATGGCATTCACCCCTTCTTCGCGGGCAGCATGGCCTGCTTTGCCTATTGCAGTGCAATCCAGCACCAGTAGTCCTTTTTCGGCTATGGCCAGTTGCATCTCCGTTGGTTCTCCAACAATGGCAGCATCCAGGTTCCCTAACTGTGGCAGGATCAGCTCGATGCCATTCCGCCCGGAAATCTCTTCTTCAGCCGTAGCTGCCATTACCAGGTTATAAGCGAGCTTGTCGTGCTGGTAGAAGTATAAAAAGGTAGCTATTAGGGACACAAGGCAGCCGCCGGCATCATTACTGCCGAGGCCAAATAATTTTCCTTCCTCCAGTGTAGCGGCAAACGGATCGCGGGTGTAGCCAGCGTTGGGCTTTACCGTGTCGTGGTGCGAGTTGAGGAGTAGCGTTGGCAAGGTAGGGTTGTAATGCTTGTTAAAAGCCCATACGTTGTGCTGCTCCCGGTGTACTGCCACTCCCTGCCGCTGCAGAAAAGATGCGAGCACATCCGCCGTTTGGCCCTCCTCTTTACTGAAAGAAGGCGTCCGGATCAAATGCTGAAGCAAGGGTATGGCTTCGTCGTACAGCTGCCGGGGAGTCAAAGTCAAAGGCATGCTGGTCTTTTATTTATCTTTCTGATAGAGTTGTTCCGCCTTGTCTGACGAGGTCCGGATGCCTTTGATCATGGCAGAACTGAAGCCGTGGTGCTCCATCTCGTTAAGGCCCGCAATGGTACAGCCTTTGGGGGAAGTTACTTTGTCGATCTCGTTTTCCGGGTGGCTCTGGAAGTGTAGCAGCAGCGATGCCGCACCTTTAGCTGTTTGGGCCGCCATACGCAGGGCATCCTTGGCATGAAAACCTATTTCAGTGCCTCCCTGCGTTGCTGCGCGGATGGAGCGCAGGAAAAAAGCTATGCCACAGGCACAGAGCGCTGTTGCAGAGGTCATCAGCTCCTCCTCTATCTCGATGGTCTCACCAACGGCCGCAAAAATTTCGTTTACTACTTTCAGGCTCTCCTTTCCAGCTTTACCACCCGCTATACACGTCATCGACTCGCGAATAGCAATCGCCGTATTTGGCATCGCCCGGACTACCTCTACCTCTTTACCTACCCGCTGCACAATATCAGCAACCATCACACCGGTCACAATGGAAACGATCAGATGACGCTGCGGATCAATAGCAGTGGCAATGGTATCCAGCACCGCATTGAGCTGCTGGGGCAAAATGCTCAGAATGATCAGATCGGCAGCAGCTACTGCCGCGGCATTGTCGCTTGTTACCACAAATCCCTTCTCAGCCATACTATCGAGCGAGCGGGTATTGCGGCGCGTCAGGGTGATGTCCTCCGCTTTATACTTGCCGGCGGCAACCATTCCCTTTGCCAGGGCCACGCCCATGTTGCCGCCTCCCAGTATAGCTACTTTTTTATTTGCTGCATTCATCAGTTTCGCTTTAAGTTGATCAATAGAATTCCTGAAAGCTTTCTGTACCAGTATAGCTTAGCAGGTGAGCAGGGTGCCCGCCCCGCTGTTTGCGACAAGATCGCTAATTTCGGCGGCATCCCCTATCTGCACTGCCTTCACGCCTTGGTCTAGTGCAGCAAAGGCGTTGTCCAGCTTGGGCAGCATGCCTGCTGATACTACGCCTGCTTCCTTCAGCGCTTTATACTTTGCCTTGCCGATGACCGGGATCACAGAAGCATCATCTGTTGCGTCCAGCAACACGCCGGCTTTTTCAAAACAATAGATCAGGCGCACATTATACTTGCCGGCCAACGCTGTGGCCAGCACCGAGGCGATGGTATCAGCATTGGTGTTGAGCATGTTGCCCTGGCCATCATGCGTGAGCGGGGCGAAAACCGGGGTAAGCCCCAATTGCAGCAGCCCCGCCAAGGCCGTAGTATTTATACTTGCCGGACCCGCCACATCGCCTGCAAAGCCATAATCCACTTGTTCGACGGCACGTTTCCTGGCTGGTATGCTGTTAGCATCGGCACCTGTTAACCCGATGGCATTGCAGCCGGCAGCCTGCAGTTGCGCCACTACCTGCTTGTTCACCAAGCCACCATAGACCATTGTTACCAGCTCCAGCGTTTCAGCATCCGTAATGCGGCGGCCCTCTACCAGTTGCGGTTCTATACCCAAGCGCCGGCCTATAGCCGAGGCAATCTTCCCTCCGCCATGCACCAACAGCTTTGCTCCGGGCAAATCGGCAAAGTCGCTCAGAAAGCGACGCAGCTTTTGGGCGTCATCCAGAATATTCCCCCCTATTTTAATTACGAACAGCTCCTGCATTTGAACTTAAAATTGCTATGTAATTGCCACAAGTATAACCAAGTTAAACAGCTTACAAATAAGCTAATACCTTACTACAACATCCACTTATACTTACAGCACCGGCTCCGGCGATATGTAGTATACCGCTACAAGTAAGTTTAATGTGCTTTTAACTGCTCCAGCATTGTTTTTAGTACCGCCTGTGCAGCATAGGTGCGGTTGTTAGCCTGCTCCAGTACCAGTGAGTTGGGCCCATCCAGGATCTCATCGCTCAGCTCAACATTGCGGCGCACTGGCAGGCAGTGCATCACTTTGGCGTTATTGCTGCCCTGTAGTTTCTCGTTTGTCAGCATCCATTCCTGCGCATCCGGTAGCACCTTGCCATAGTCATTGTAAGCTGACCAGTTCTTGACGTATACAAAATCCGCATCCTGCAAGGCCTCCTGCTGGTTGTAGGTAACCGTAGCGCCTTGGGTAAACGCATCGGCCAGTTCAAAGCCTTCAGGGTGCGTGATCACCAGGTCCACATCGGCCTGGCCCATCCACTCAGCAAAAGAGTTGGCAACGCATTGCGGCAGCGCCTTTACGTGGGGCGCCCAGGTCAGCACGACTTTCGGGCGTTTGCCTGCCGGGGTGTTTTCGGTGATGGTAACCTGGTCGGCCAGGCTTTGCAGCGGGTGGCGCGTAGCTGATTCCAAACTCACCACCGGCACTTGGCAGTAGCGGATGAATTGGTGTAGCAGGTCTTCGCTGTAATCTTCTTCGCGGTTCTGCAATTTCGGAAACGAACGGAGACCCAGAATATCGCAGTACTGCCCCATCACAGCGGCAGCTTCCTTGATGTGCTCTACCGTTGCCCCGTTCATAATGGCTCCCTCCTGTGTCTCCAGCGCCCATCCTTCCTTGTCCAGGTTTAGCACCATAACATTCATTCCTAAATTCTGAGCTGCTTTCTGCGTGCTCATGCGCGTGCGGAGACTAGGGTTCAGGAAGATTAGGCCTAAGGTGCGGTTTTCGCCTAAAGATTTATACTTGTAAGGATGTTTTTTTAAGTGCAGCGCCTCTTTTACCAGTGCTTTCGGATCGCTTACATCGTGCACTGAGGTGAAATTCTTCATGCTTCCTGTGGTTGTGATTTGTACATAACAGCTTCAAAGGCAGAAAGAAAACTTTCTGCTTCGCGGCGCCCGATACAAAGCGGGGGCAGCAGGCGAAGCGTATTTTTATCGGAAGACGAGCCGGTAAAGATCTTATGCTCTTTCAACAGCCGCTGCCGGATGGGGGCGCAGGGTTGCTCCATCTCCACGCCGATCATCAGGCCCTTGCCCCGCACTTCGCGTACGCCGGGCAGCTGCTTTAGCTCCTCAAGCAGCCATTTGCCGACAGTGCGGGCATTTTCCAGCAGGTCTTCCTGCTCCATCACTTCCAGTACAGCCAAGCCTGCGGCACAAGCCAGGTAATTGCCGCCAAAGGTGGTGCCCAGCATGCCATGTCTGGCCTCTATGTCGGGGCTGATGAGCATGCCGGCAACCGGAAAGCCGTTGCCCATACCTTTTGCCACTGTAATCAGGTCAGGTTTAATGTCTGTGTATTGGTGTGCAAAGAATTTGCCTGAACGGCCATAGCCGGATTGTACCTCATCCAGAATGAGCAGGGCGCCCACCCGCTCGCATCCGGCAGCCAGTGCTTTGAGAAAAGCAGGTTCCGGGAAATGCACTCCGCCCACGCCCTGTATGCCTTCTACAATTACGGCAGCCAGTTCGGGGCCATGCTCCTGCAGGGTTTTGGCAAATGCCTCTAGGTCATTCAGCGGAAGGAAGATGACGTTATCCGTTTCGTTTATCGGCGCGATAATGCCAGGATTATCTGTAACAGCTACGGCAGCGGAAGTGCGGCCATGGAAAGCGCCTTTAAAAGCGATGACCTTTTTGCGTCCGGTATGGAAAGAGGCTACTTTCAGTGCATTCTCGTTTGCTTCAGCTCCGGAATTGCAGAGAAAGAGCTTGTAATTGGGGTAGCCGCTTAGCTCTCCCAGTTTATCAGCCAGTTCCTGCTGCTGGGGCACCTGCACGGAGTTGGAGTAAAAGCCGATATCATACAACTGGCGCGCTACGCGCTTCACATAGTGCGGATGGCTGTGGCCGATGGAGATCACCGCATGCCCGCCGTAAAGGTCGAGGTAGCGTGTGCCTTTATCGTCCCATACATAGAGGCCCTGTGCCCGTACAGGTGTTATGTCGAATAGTGGATAAACATCAAACAAATCCATAAGTGATGACTTTAGAGATAAGAGGTAAGACAATAAAGAAAGTACTTGACGTACATACTAGTAAGTATAAGTTGTTAAATAATTCCTTTTAGAAAGCCGTAGCTTTAAACCTCAAACCGGCTGTCTCTTCCAAACCGAAAAGTAGGTTCATATTCTGCACCGCCTGCCCTGCAGCTCCTTTCAGGAGGTTATCAATAATGCTGGTGATCACCAGTTGCTGCCCGTGTTTTTCGAGATAGAGCACACACTTATTGGTATTCACCACTTGCTTCAGGTCTGGGTTTTGCGGACTGAGGAGTACAAACGGATGGCTGCTGTAGAACTCCTCGTACAGCTCCTGTGCTTGCTCCAAGGTCAGATCCGTTTCCAGATAGGCTGTGATGAAAATGCCGCGCGCAAATGGCCCCCGATAAGGTATAAAGTGCAGCGTAGGCTGAATTTCGGGCTGCAGATGCATGAGGGTGCGGCCTACTTCGCGCAGGTGCTGGTGCTGCATCACTTTGTAGGTAGATACATTTTCCGTTCGCCAGCTGAAGTGCGATGTCGGGCTCAGGCTCTGGCCGGCACCTGTGCTGCCCGTGATGCCGCTTAGGTGCACCTCCACCGGTAACAACTGCTGTTGCGCCAGGGGCAACAAGGCAAGCTGTATAGCAGTGGCGAAGCAGCCAGGATTGGCTATATGCTGCGCCTGTTCGATTACATCGCGCTGCAGCTCAGGCAGGCCGTAGACAAAGATGCGCTCACCAGCCGCTACAGCAGGCGCAGCGGTCGTTTCATTCCAGCGGAAATCCTGACTTAAATCGATTGTTTTAGTGGATGATGCTATAGTACTTGCTTCCAGATACTTGCTAGCCTCACCATGCCCGGCGCATAGAAAAAGTACGTCTACATCTGCAGTAGCAGCGGCCGTAAAATTCAGGTCCGTTTCACCCAGCAGGTCAGTATGTATAGCAGAGATTAGTTTGCCTGCCTGGCTGCCACTCTGGGCAAAAATTAGCTGCACGTGCGGGTGCTGCAGCAAAAGCCGCAGTAACTCGCCGCCTGCATACCCTGCTGCACCTATAACACCTGCTTTTATGCTTGCTGCCATCCTAAAACTCGGTGCCGTTTATTTTGTGGTACATCATGGCCTGGTTGCCGAATATCTTGGCAAAGCCTTTTACATCATCGCCGCTCCAGGCATTGTTCATCTCTCCATAGCTACCGAACTTCGACGACATGAGGTCATGTGCCGACTCCACTCCTTCCACCTGGAAGCGGTAAGGCGCCAGCAGCACGTGTACTTTGCCCGTCACATTTTGCTGCGTATCCTGCAGAAAGGCTTCGATGTTTCGCATCACCGGATCTACAAACTGACCTTCGTGCAGCCAGTTACCATAGAAAGTCGCCAGCTGATCTTTCCAGTTCAGCTGCCATTTGGTAAGCACATGCTTTTCTAACGTATGATGTGCTTTGATAATCACCATCGGAGCTGCCGCTTCAAAGCCAACGCGACCTTTGATACCGATGATGGTATCGCCCACGTGAATGTCGCGGCCGATGCCGAAGGGCGCCACCTGCTCCTGCAGGGCTTGTATAGCTTTCACCGGATTTTCGAACGTTTTGTCATCCAAGCCAACTAACTCGCCTTTCTCAAATATCAACGTCACCCGCTCGGGCTGTTGTTTGGTCACGGCTGTTGGGTAGGCACTTTCCGGCAGCGGCAGGTGTGAGGTCAACGTTTCTTTGCCGCCCACCGAGGTGCCCCAGATGCCTTTGTTGATAGAATATTGTGCTTTCTGGAAGTCCATCTCCACGCCATGCTGCTTCAGATAATCAATCTCCTGCTCGCGCGATAACTTGTTGTCGCGGATAGGTGTGAGGATCTCCACTTCAGGAACCATAATATGGAAGATCATATCGAAGCGCACCTGGTCGTTGCCGGCACCAGTGCTGCCATGTGCTACATAGGCTGCCCCCAGCGCTTTGGCCTGTCGGGCAATGCCCATCGCCTGCGTTACCCGTTCGGCACTTACCGACAGTGGGTAGGTATTGTTCTTCAACACGTTGCCGAAGATCAGGTATTTGATGCTGCTCTGATAGTAGTTATCAGTTTCATCCAGTGTCAGGTGTTCTTTTACACCCAGGCTGTAAGCGCGTCTTTCTATCTCGTGCAGCTCATCTTCCGAAAAGCCACCGGTATTTACCAGTACAGAATATACTTCTAGGCCTTTCTCCTCCTTCAGGTATTTTACACAGTACGAGGTGTCCAGTCCGCCGCTGAAAGCTAAAACTACGAGGTTATTGTTCATGTATTCGGGTGCTATAGTATGCTTATAAACAAAAATTAACGGGCGCTTTCGCCTGCTCCGGGGGCGTGATGTATTCGAGGGTCGTTATGGTTTGCCTCCGGCGCTCTTCCTGCTTCTTTTCGCGCTCCGGATCAAAGAGCATGGCCGTGCAGAGGCAGTTGGTACGGCCTTTCATCGTCAGGATATCATGGTTCACACAGCTCTTGCAACCGGCCCAGAAGGCTTCATCGTCCGTCAGTTCTGAGTAGGTGACCGGCCGGTAGCCCAGGTCCGAATTGATCTTCATAACCGCTAGCGCCGTGGTGAGGCCAAAGATCTTTGCGTCCGGGTATTTGGTACGGGAGAGCTCGAATATCTTATTCTTGATCTGCTTGGCCAGGCCACTCTTGCGCAGCTCCGGCGACACGATCAGGCCCGAGTTCGCCACATACTTGCCGTGGCCCCAAGTTTCGATGTAGCAGAAGCCTGCCCAAGCGCCACTAGGGTGCAGCGCTATTACAGCTTTGCCTTCCTGCATCTTCTGGGCTACATATTCAGGGGAACGTTTGGCAATACCGGTCCCTCTAGCTTTGGCAGAGGCTTCCATTTCTTCGCAAATCTGTAAGGCGTAGATAATGTGTTGCTCATTGGCAACCATAACGTTAAAAGCAGGTTGATTGCTCATATTGGTAAACTGGAGCTGTGCCGCACACAGCGCTTAAATGGCAAATAGAAAAAAATGCTTCAGCAACAGCAGCCTGTAAAGCTGTGCCGGAAAGCTGACTCAATTAAAATATGTGGAGGTTGGCTACGATCAACGTAGCCGGGGAGCGCAGGGGCCTAGGGCCTGAGACGCTGAGAAGGTAGGGCCTGCCTATAAACTATCCTTCCTAAAAGGATAGAAAAACGCGCACCCTTTGCACAAGAGTGTTTTATCACAGCAGATGATAAAAATGGTTTTTGTTGCATTTGTCTCTTTAAATAAAAATCGGGTGTATTCTTTTACCCTTATTCAACGCAAATGTTTCGGATAATTTTTGAGTTATCCAACTTTTAACGGAGATAAATTTAAAAGAATTTCCGGAAAGTGGCTGTCCGTTAGATACACTTGTATGCTGCTGCATGGGTGTAGCGGTTTATACTTCGGCTTTTGCACGGAAACCCCTAACTTGCGGGCAGTAGGCGCTGCCGCAGGCACATGAGTTATTCAAAACATGAAAAAGTTATCTATCCGCGTATTTATTGGCATTCTTTTTTCCGCTATCGGCACCGTTTCGCTCTTGATGAGCAAGGAAGCCCTGATTGCTGCTACCTGGCTCAGTTTTGGCAACGGCCTGATTCTTTCCGACCTACGCTTTACGGCCAAAGATGAGAAGGGAAATGTTTTTGTCAAGCCCATCCCTCCGGCGCGAATGTATGCTGCTATTTTCCTGGTGATACTGGCGGTGCTGCTGCTACTCTTCCAAGCTTACCTCGACTTTGCTGGTAAGGCAGCGGCAAAATAAATCAGATACGGCTTTGCAGCACCAAACTGACGTTTATGACTTTCGTATCGCGCCGTAACTTGATGCTGAGCTTTCGCCCCGGCCTGCTTTCCAGAGTATCCAACACATCATTCAAGCTCATTTCTGTGCAGCTTTTACCGTTAATGGAAATCAGCTCGTCGCCATACATAATGCCAGCCATATTGGCAGGTGAGTTTTGCACCACATGCGAAACGACATAAAAATTGAGGCCCGGCATGGGCGTACTGATCTCAAACCCTGTCATGTTAAAGTGAAAAGGCTCTTTAAATTTGCTGTTGGGGATAAGCAGCAGCCGCTCGTGGGGGTAATCGAAAACAACTGTAAACCGCTTTAGAATATCCGAACCAAGGTTACCATTTCGGTTTGCCACGCCCAATGCGAGCTTAATGGCTTCTTCATCTGGGTATGAGGCGGGCAGGTTTTGTAGCTCGTACCGGCCCATGCTAAATCCATCCAATCGGCCTATTTTCCCGTTGATGTCGCCGCTCAGCCCCCGGCCCAGGTAAGCCTCCATTGTTTTAGGGGGCAGCATCAGCCTGTCATCGGTGGGCAGGTAGAGGGAAAGCGTATGGCTGGCGCCGGTATCTACCACCAGCTTTACTTCCAGCGTATCGCCGTTGTGCTGCCGTACTTTTGCATAAATGTAAGCTTTGTCATTTTCAATGTGTAATGGGTACTCCTCTGCTTTGCGCTTCTTTTTAAGTATAATATCGGGGCGGTAGAGGGTAAGCACACGACCGCTGTAATTCACCTTCACCACAAAGTTCTTGAAGATATCATACCCAATAATGCCATGTATGGGCATGCCCATGTATGTAGAGAGGTTAAAGATATCTTCCATCAGCACGTTCACTTCCTGGTTCTCTCCCTTGATGCCGGTCATTTGCAGGCTATTGCCGGTGGAGATAACCGCTTCGATGGTATAGCCGGTGCCCAGGCCCCGGATCTGGGTACGCTGCACATTTTTCAGATCCAGTGAATCGGTGAAAAAGAGCCGTGTAATGAGGGTATTCCGTACGCCCGTATCGAGGATAAAATTAAGCGAGTTAGAGTTGTTGATCTTGGCCGGAATAACGATCAGGTTATGCACCAGCTTGAAGGGGATATTGATTTTTTTCCTGTTGGAGGTAAAATAAACAGTATCGCGCAATTCTCCCTGCCCCTCCTGTGCCTGAACTGGCGGCACCAAAAAGGACCATAAGCTAAGAAGTAGCAGAAAACCAATTCTTAACATGGCGAAAGCACATCAAAGGATGGAGCAAACATTTACATGATTATACGGATTTTTAAGTATAAAAACAATATTTACTTCCAAAAATTCAATCATCCGAAGTATAGGACTGCATCAGTGCGAAGGATAACTGAAAATAGCTGCTATTTGCCCCAGAAGAAACATTCTGGCTACGTTGGCGCAGGTATACTTCACCCTGCTTGCAACAACGGGTGCTGCTCTGTTGTTAAGGTAAGTGGTTTGGAAGTGCTGTGCCAGCAAGGGATATGTGGCTGGTGTTATGACGTTGATCTTACTTTCTCTTTTTTGTCGGGAGCTTATACTTGGCTAGCTTCTGGTATACATACCCTTTCCTGCGGTTAATATCCGCTAAAGAAGGTTCCTCCCCAATTGGCGCGTCAAATATCTTTGGTACGGCAATTCGTTGGGCGCTGTAAATACCAGAATGGCCGCTGAAGAAATAGGCTGTAAAGCAGGCTACGGCAAAGAACAGCACGTGCTCGCCGCCAAACAACTCCACTCCCATTACTGTACAGGCCAGCGGCGTATTAGTAGCACCGGCAAACACGGCAATAAAGCCAAGCGCCGCAAACAGACTGACCGGCGCATGCAGGAGCCCGGATAAGGTGTTGCCCAGCGTTGCCCCAATATAGAACAAAGGCGTTACTTCGCCCCCTTTAAAGCCCGATGCCAGCGTTACAGATGTATAAATCGTTTTCCAGAGCCAGCTCCAGGTATCAGCGCCGCCCGCCCAAAATGCGGAAGGAATGGTTACTGCTCCCGGATATTCCGGCGCTACTCCGAGGCTTAGGTAATCGGGTTTACCAAGTATAAACGTCAGCGCGATGATGAGCAATCCGCCCAGCACCGGGATCATCCATTTGTACTTCAGCAGCTGCAGCAGAAAGGCTTTCAGCTCGTGTACCATCGTCGCAAACAGGAAACTGGCCAGCCCAAAAGCAGCAGAAGCGACAATGACCTTGCCAAGTAAGAACAGATCCAGCCGCAAATAATCAGAGAGGAAATAGGGAACCTGCGGCAGAATGTCGATGTGGTAAGTGGTATGCTGCACGCCCCAGGCGGCCACAGTGGCGTCGCCGAGAACGCTGGCGATGAGCGCCGGCAGCAGCGCGTCGTATTGGATTCGCCCGATGGTGAGCACTTCCATTGCGAAGATAGCCCCGGTGAGTGGCGTACCAAATACCGCCCCAAAGCCGGCCGCTATGCCGGCTGTGAGCACCAGGCGCATATCCGCCCCACGCAGTTTAAACCAGTTCCCGAAAAGGGCTGCAATGCTTCCCCCGATCTGCACGGCTGTTCCCTCACGGCCGGCGGAGCCTCCGAAGAGGTGCGTGATCACAGTAGTGAACAGGATAACAGGCGCCATCTGGATGGGCACTCCGCCACCAGGCGTATGGATTTCCTCCATAATCAGGTTATTGCCCTTCTCAGAGGACTTGCCCACCGACTGATAAATTGCGTGGATCAGCAGGCCGGCCAATGGAAGCAGGTAAAGCAAGCCCGGATGCCGGAACCGGTACTGAATGGCTCCATGCAGGAGCCACAGAAACAGCGCTACCATGCTACCGATCACGACGGCAACAGGCAGGATGAGCAGTGTCCAGCGGATGAGTTGCTTCAGAATAACAAAATGTACCGCGTCGTTTCTTTTGGCAGACATATCGTTTAGCAACTAGCGGGACAAAAAATCAATTTGAAAACACTGGTACACGGCGCTTGCGCCGGTGCGTTAGGGCTGCCATCGACTGCAGCACTTCTCAGAAGTGAAGCAAGCACGAATGCGTGAGAAGCGGGGAAGCCCGGAAAAAGAACAGATCGTTTCATGTATACCTACAATAGCGTTATACCACAGGAGCCCTTCTCCTGTGCCCGTTAAAATTGTAGGCGCCATTAGCCTTGCGGCGGTTTGTTTGATGGAAGACACCATTTCCAGAAAGCGAATATACTAATTTGGTGATGACAAAAACCAGAAAGGGGCTAAATTTCAGTTGGCAAAAACGTCTCTAAAAGATGAGTACCAGCGTACCGCCAATAATCAGGATAGCGCCGATAGCGGTTTTTAGCGTCAGTGTTTCTTTCAATATGATAACAGACAACACAATTGTAAGGGCCACACTCAGCTTATCTACCGGGGCAACCTGCGATACTTTCCCGAGCTTGAGGGCCTTGTAGTAGAAGATCCAGGAAAGGCCGGTGGCCAGACCGGAAAGGATCAGAAACAGCATGCTATACTTCGAAATCGCCTGTATCCCTTTCAGCTCTCCCCGTGCTAAGGCAATTCCCCAGGCAACGACCAGAATCACCACTGTCCGGATAGCCGTTGCCAGATCGGAGTTAACGTTCGACACGCCTATTTTCGCGAAAATAGCTGTCAGGGCCGCAAAGAATGCGGAAAGTAAAGCATAGATCCACCACATATGTTAGCAGTTAAGGTTTGTTGATTACGGCAGCAGCTTTATTTCGGCTGATTCCGGCTCCATCAGGCTGATGCTCTGGCAGGAACGTTTGCTTGCTACAGCTTAGTTGCCTAAACGTCACTTTATACTTGTAGTTGGACAAGCTCAACAAGTATAAAAGCACTATCCAGCTTTTAAAAACCCGTTCAAAGCAGCACTAAGCAAAGAACGGTAGCTGTTCCTTCTTTTATGCGTACGTACAACTACCTGATTTTCGCTACGAACCAATGCTCTTAAACGATGTTTCATAAACCGCTCACAATTATAACCTCCACTATCAATCAGTTCTTTCAACTGAAAGGCATACAGCAACTCCAAAAGAAATACCCCAGGCTGGTAAAATTTATCCACGACAGGCTCGACATGCAGAACTTTCTGGGCTTGCCACTTACATTACTGCTGGGAATAGGCCTGATCAACTATGCCCTGCTCTCCGAAATTTCGGAGAGCCTGGTCAATTCGCAAAGTATGAAACAGGTTGACAGCTCGGTGGGGCTGTTCCTGTACCACCTGCGGACGGATGCTGTCGCGCAGGCTTTTTACTACTTTACGGAGCTGGGCACCACGTTAGGGGTAGCAATTACGTGCCTGCTGGTGGCCGCCGTTTTGCTGTATAAAAGAAGGTGGCATTACCTGGCTTCGCTCCTGATAGCTGTGCTGGGCACGGGTACTTCCATCTACTTCACCAAGTTATACTTTCATCGGGAGCGCCCGCTGGATATTGGCTATTATAAACCCTCCTCCTTTTCCTTTCCCAGCGGCCACTCTGCTGAGGCATTGGCGCTATTCGGCATAATTGCGGTTTTCATTCTGCTGGAGCGGCAACACATCCGGTATGCCCGCTTCTGGGCTGGTGTGTGCGTGGCATACATACTTCTGATCGGCTTCAGTCGTATTTTTCTGGGTGTGCATTTTGTCAGCGATGTAGCGGGTGGCTACCTGCTGGGCAGCCTCTGGCTGATTCTGGCCGTCTGCGTGCTCGAATACCTGCTGCTACACTTCCCCCACAGTAAAAGACAGCCCTCTCGGTAAATCCCTCCGTTCAGTTTGGCCTGCTTTAGATGCAAGCGGGTATACTAATAGCTGAAACACGGATCATTTCAAGACGCTGCTGTAACGGGTCTTTTTATTTCAGTTTTGCTTCAGATTCGGAGCTTACCTTTGTAGCAAAGTATTATACATGAAACTACTTATAGTTGAAGATGAGTTAGACCTACTCCACATGACCACGGCTTATCTGCAGACAGCAGGATTTACCTGTGAGGAGGCGACCACATACCGCATCGCCGAAGATAAGTTAGCCACCTATGATTACGATATTGTTGTGCTGGACATCACACTGCCGGATGGGAATGGCCTGGACTTGCTGGAACTACTCAAAAGAAGGCGTGTTGATACTGGAGTTCTCATTGTCTCGGCCAGAAACTCCCTCGATGATAAGCTCAAGGGCCTGGACCTTGGTGCCGATGACTATATTACAAAGCCCTTTTTTATGGCCGAGCTCAACTCTCGACTCAATGCTATCATACGGCGCCGGAGGTTTAATGGGAGCTCTTCCATCATCTTTAATGAGATTGAGATTATACCGGATGCGATGCAGGTGGTCGTAAACGGTCAGCCAGTGGAGCTCACCAAAAAGGAGTATGACCTGCTGCTATACCTGGTGACGAACAAAAACAGGGTACTGACCAAAGAGGCGATCGCCGAGCACATCTGGGGCGACAGCATCGATACCGTCGACAGTTTTGACTTTATCTATACCCACATCAAAAACCTACGCCGCAAGGTGCTGCAGGAGTGCGCCCGCGACTATCTGCAAAGCATCTACGGCATCGGGTATAAATTAGCCGACCGATGATAAGGCTGCTGCAGAGAACTAACCGCTGGTATGTGCTGTCGTCGGCTGTGCTTTTCCTGGTAGCAGGGGCCGTGCTGGTGCAGCTTTTTGCAGGCATCATTGAAGAAGAAGCCTCAGAGCAATTGCTTTCCATCGAGCAGCGCATCACGCGGCGGCTAGAGCAGGGACAGCCCATCCCGCAACTCCCGCCCGTTATTCAAATCACCAGACTCAGCGACCTAAGACAGGAAAGCCTTGTACTGAAAGACACCGCTTTTTTCGACGAGCTGGAGAATGAAGTGGAGACGTTCCGGCAGGTGGCGTCCGTGCGGCACATACACGGAAGCGCTTACCGCATCGTGCTCCGGCAAATGATCGTGGACCGAGGGGATTCGATGCCGACGATTGGCCTGTCGCTGGGGATTGTGATGCTGTTGCTGCTGCTGTTTCTGGCCGTGATGAACCGAGCCATCTACCGCCAGCTTTGGCGGCCATTCTACCAAAGCCTGGAGGCGCTGCGCAACTTCTCGGTGTACCAAAGTGCGCCCCTGCAGCTGGGCAGCACCAAAACTACGGAGTTTGCCGAGCTCAACGCCGCACTGGCGAAGCTCACCGAGAAAACGCGCTCTGACTTCCGGGCGCTGAAGGAGTTCTCGGAAAACGCCTCGCACGAAATGCAGACGCCGCTGGCCGTGATAAAGGCCAGGCTGGACGAGCTGCTGCAGGAGGCGGAGCTGCGCGAGGAGCAGGCAACCAGCATTCAGGCGGCCCATGCGGCCGTGAAAAAGCTCTCGCGGCTCAACCAGACGCTCCTACTGCTCACCAAAATCGAGAACCGCCAGTTCATCTACACGGAAGCGGTGGACATGGCCGCCATCATCCAAGCGCAGCTAAACGACTCGGAGGACTTTATACTTGGCAAAAACCTGCAGGTGCGCTGTACCACAGCCTCGGCTCCGGTGCTGACAGCCAATCCGGCACTGGTCGAAACGCTGGTGTCCAACCTGCTCCGCAACGCCATCCGCCACAACTTGCCGGGCGGCTTTGTCGCCATCGATCTAAACAAGGACCGTCTCCGCATAACCAATTCCGGCAGGCCCCTTGCCTGCGCTCCGGAAAAACTCTTCGAGCGCTTCAGCAAAGCCGATGCCTCCTCCCACTCTTTGGGGCTGGGGCTGGCCATTGTCCAAACCATCTGCACCCTGTATGGCTGGCGGGTCAGGTATGAGGCCGCGCAGGACGTGCATAGCCTTTGGGTAGCGTTTGCCCCTGCTACTGCCGCAGATTCCCCGGGCTAAGATGCGCCAACTGTAATTTCTGAGGCGAGGTGTGGTCGCGGGCGCCCCGGCAGGCTACAAAATCGCTACAGATTTATCTCGTAAAGCCTAAAAAGCAGCGGCTGCCTGGTTTTCTTGCCGCCGTTTGAGAGTATATCATGCCCTCCACTGCTGGTAAAAAACGCTGCGTCGAGATTTTCTTTTTTTTCATGCGAATGAACGATCCTAAAAAGCTTCTGGAAGAAGCAACCCTGTACTGTACGCAACTGCTGAAGAGCCACCTGCCGTCCAGCCTCGTTTTCCATAACTATACCCATACCCGGGCGGTGGCAAAGGCTGCCCTGGAAATAGGCACGAACAGCGGCTTATCGGAGGAGGAACTACAGGCGCTGCTGGTGGCCGCATGGTTTCATGACACGGGCTACTGCCGCAAGTATAAGGGCCACGAGGACGTCAGCAAAGAACTCGCTGCGGCGTTCCTGCACAAACAAGGCGCTGCCTCTAGCTTTCAGCGGCAGGTAGCCTCCTGCATCGACGCGACCAAACAGCCACAGCAGCCACAGAACCTGCTCGGGCAGATCATCTGCGATGCCGACATGAGCCACCTGGGAAGTGCTTCTTTTATCAAAGCTTCTCTCAAACTAAAGAAAGAACTGGAACTTGTAAAGGGCGAACACCTATCCGAATCAGACTGGCACCGCCAAAACCTCCACTTCCTGCAGCAGCACAACTTCTTCACCACCTATGCCAAGGTGATGTATGACCCGCAGAAAGACAAGAACATCCTGAAAGAGCTGCAGCTCCTGCGCTGACGCTATACCGCTAAACGAACGCTGACACATGACAGACATCTTCCAAAAGCCTTTAACTCTGATAACATCCACTTTAGACCGCTTTTTCAGGCTGCCATGGATGCAGCAGCTGCAGCGGAAACACCCGAAGCTGGTGCAGTTTTTACACAACAGACTGGGTCTGCAGAATTTTCTGGGCCTGCCCCTTACGTTGCTGCTCGGTATTTCCATCATAAACTACGCCCTGCTGTCAGAGATAGCGGAGAACCTGGTTAACTCGCCCGGCATGAAAGCCGTGGACAGCTCAGTGGGGCTTTTCCTGTACCGCCTCCGTACCGATGCCATGGCCCAAGCTTTTTATTACTTCACGCAGTTGGGCACCACCTGGGGCGTGGCGGCAACTTTTATACTTGTCGCGGCAGTTTTGCTGGTGAAAAAGAGGTGGCATTACCTGGTGGCGCTCCTGGTGGCGGTGCTGGGCACTGGCGCCTCCGTCTACTTCACCAAGTTGTACTTTCACCGTGAGCGGCCCCTTGATATCGGCTACTACAAAGCCTCCTCCTTCTCTTTTCCCAGCGGCCACTCCGCCGAGGCCCTGGCGCTGTTCGGCATCATCGCCGTGTTTATTTTACTGGAGCGGGATCACATCCGCTTTGCCCGCTTTTGGGCTACCCTATGCGTAGTCTATACTGTACTGATCGGTTTTAGCCGCCTGTACCTGGGTGTGCACTTTGTAAGTGATGTGGCGGGCGGCTACCTGCTGGGCAGCCTATGGCTCATACTGGCTGTTTGTGTGCTCGAATACTTGCTGCTTCACTATAAACAAAATTCTGGAATAAAAAAGCTTCGTCCCCTGTAAGTTCAGGCTTGCTCCAGAATCAGTTTATACTTTAGAGAAAACATTTAAATCCAATTGTTATGAAAAAATTACTGTTGATGTTCGCGGCACTCGCCGCCACCGGCTACGCCAGCGCCCAGACCTTGCCGGCAGCCAAAGTTCCGGCAACCGTTACCGCCGCCTTTGCTCAAAAATACCCTGCCGTGCAGGAGGTGAAGTGGGAGAAGGAGAACGGCAACTACGAAGCCGGCTATACCCTGACCGGCACCGAGAACTCCGCCGTGCTGGATGCCAGCGGAAATATTCTGGAAACGGAGACAGCCATACCGCAGGCACAGCTGCCCACGCAGGCGCAGCAGTACCTCGCCAAAAACTACGCGCACCAGAAAATAACGGAAACGGCCAAAATCACCGCCGCCAGCGGCAAAGTAACTTACGAGGCGGAGGTAAACGGCAAAGACGTGCTCTTCGATTCCAGCGGAAAATTTATGAAGAAAAGCCAGGAAGAGGACGACGAAGATTAAGCTCTCTGGCTCTCCGCTAAACAGCTTTCGGTATGCGATTTTACATGAATGGAGCGCGTACCGAAAACATGTTTAGCAGATCACTATACTTTCACGCAGCAACTGCACATCTCCAGCTGGCTACAATTAAAATGTTAGCAACATTGCATTTTGGAAGAGGCATAGCCGCTTTGATCACCGCCGCACTCTTTGCCGTTGTGATGTATTTTTTCGAATAGGAGGCAGAAAGACACGAGCCACTCCTCTTTGTAGCCGTACCAGGAGCGCTACTGCACCTGCGCAGCAGCGCCTCTTACCTAACCGCTTTTTATTATTACATATAATGCCGAAGCTTCTCTCTTTACGCGTGCTGCGACCCACTTTTCTGCTGACACTGGTACTTAGCGCCTGCAACCCCGCTTTGGCGCAAACGCCAGCCTGGGCCGTCGCTCCCATACCTTACCCGAATACCACGGCGCTACAGGAGACAGTACCGGTAAAGCCCAGAGAGCCACATCGCCTTTGGCGGGGAGCGGCCATCGCCGCCGCCGGGGCCGCCGCCTGGACGCTGACTTTTGCTTACGTGGATGAGCTGGTGCAGCAGTTTATGCAAAGCCACCGCTGCGCCGTGGCCAACGGCGTCGCGTTTGTGGTGCAGCCGCTGGGGCGGCAGCAGTACCTGATGCCTGCCGCCGGTGTTTCGCTTGTAGCAGGTGAGCTGTTGAAAGACAAGAAGCTACAGCAGGCCGGGCTGCTGTCGGTGGGCAGCATTCTGATAAACGCCGGGTTAACCAGCACGATCAAGAACGCCATCCACCGGCATCGCCCCAGCGCCACCACCGAAAACCACGAGTTCGACCAGCCGTTCCGGCCCTCGCCCAACGGCTCGCTGCCCTCCTCCCATACTTCTACCGCCTTTGCCGTGGCCACGTCGCAGTCCACCATGTACCACCACAGCAAGTATGTGCCGCCCATGGCCTATGGCGTGGCCACGCTGGTCGGCCTATCGCGGATAAACGACAACGCCCATTGGGTAACGGATGTGATGGCGGGCGCAGCGGTGGGCTTTCTGAGTGCAAAGGGCGTGCACCTGCTCTATAACCTGGCGGACAAAAGGTTAAAAAACAGCAGGCAGCCGCTGCTCCTGACGCCGCAGGTAGGGCTTTCTTCCGCCCAAATCAGCGGTACTTTCCTTTTCTGAAGGCTGTGCCACGTAACCGCTTGCTGCTCTCTTTCCGTTTAACTCAGAACCTTGTCTATACTCACCAACCAGCACCCTATGCCGAAACGGTACCTGCTCCTTTTCCTCCCCCTCCTGCTGCTTTGCTTCCGGGCAGCCTGCGGGCAAACCCATGACCTGGACTATTACCTGACCGCAGGCTTACAGCACAGCCCGCTCTTGCTTGATTACCAGAACCAGCAGCGCTCCAACCTCATCGACAGCCTGCAGGTGTACGCCAGCTACAAGCCGCAGCTAAGCGCCAGCGCCACAGCGACGGAAGCACCGCTGGGCCGGCATTTCGGGTACGACGAAGCGATTACGGATGGCGGCAACTATACCGGCGTGGTAAGTATAACCAAAGATTTGCTGTATGGCCGCAACCGCGCAGTGCAACTGCAGAATCTCCGGCTGCTGAACCAGTCGTTGGCAGCGCAGCGGCAGATGGAGGTGCAGGACCTGAAACGCACGATTACGGCGCAGTACATCACCACCTATGCCGATTTCCGGCAGATGCAGTTCAACCGGCAGGTACTTGACATTTTGCAGGACGAGCAGCCGGCCTTACAGAAGCTGGTGCAGAACGGCGTTTACCTGCAAACCGACTACCTTAACCTGAACATCAACATCAAAGCGCAGGCGATTGCATACCGCCAGGCCAGCATTCAGTACCAGTTCGACCTGAATGGCCTGCGTATACTTTGCGGCATCGTGGATACAGCTGCCGTAACGCTGGCACCGCCTGCGTTGCAGGTGCAAAACCTTGTGTCCGTTGACTTGACGCCCACGCTGCAGAAGTACCGCCTCGACAGCCTGCAACTTGCCGTAAACAAGCGGCTGATCGACCTGAATTACCGCTATAAACTTTCTGCCTTTGCTGATGCGGGCGTGATGGCGACCACGCCGCAAAGTATGCCGCAGCACCTGGGCACCAGCTTTGGACTTAACTTTTCGGTGCCCCTGTATGATGGCGGGCAGCGCCGGCTGGAATACCAGAAACTAAGTATAGCCGAGCAGACGCGGGCGCAATACCGGGATTTTTACCTGCGCCAGTACCGGATGCAGCAACAGCAACTGCTACAGCAACTGGCCGCAACCAGCCAGTTGCTACAGGACATACAGGAGCAGTTGGCCAGCCAGCAGAAGTTGCTGGACATGTATAAGGTGGAGATCGCGGCCGGGCTGGTGCGCTTCACCGATTTTATACTTGTCATCACTGCTTATGCCGAAACGCAAAATAACCTGGTGCAGGCTGAGATCGGCCGCTTCCAGATCGTGAATGAATACAACAACCTGAAATGATACACATACGCTCTACTTGTGCGCTGCTTTCGGCGCTTCTCCTGCTGGCAGGCTGCTCTTCTTCTTCCGCCGATGAAACGGCGGATGATACGGAGGAAGCAACCATAAAAACGCCGGTCACCGTCACCACTGTTGCGGATACGGCCATCAGCGAAACCATTGATCTGAATGCCGTCTCCAGCTATCAGCAAAAGAACACGGTGAAGGCCGCTACGGACGGATATATACAGCGGGTGTTTGTAAAACAGGGCGAACGTGTAAAAGCTGGAGCACCCCTTTTTACCCTCAAAACAAAGGAAGCACAGGTGCTGGGAGACTTAATGACGCAGGACCCTGCACTGCACTTCAATGGCCTAATTACTGTGAAAGCGCCTGCTGCCGGTGTGGTGCTTGAGCTTAACCATCAGGACGGCGACTATGTGAATGATGGGGAGCAGCTAGCAATCATCTCCGATAGTCAAAGTTTCGTGTTCCTGGTGAACGTACCTTTTGAGCTTAACCAGTATACTGCTATCGGCACGAAGGTCTCGATCACCCTGGCTGATTCCACCATAATTCCAGGAACAGTAGCAGCCAAACTCTCGGCCATGAATGCCGCCACACAAACGCAGCAGTTTGTCGTGAAACCGCAGACGGATATGATGCTACCGGAGAACCTGCAGGCTGTGGTGAGCCTGACTAAAAATGCCAAAACCAACACTTCCGTCTTGCCCAAAGCAGCCGTACTCACCAACGAAACCATGGATGCCTACTGGGTCATGCGGCTCCTGAATGATACCACAGCCGTCAGAACACCTGTAAAAACGGGTATCACCACAGAGGATAAGGTGGAGATCCTGCAGCCGGACTTCGCTCCCACCGAACGCATCCTAACTTCCGGCAACTATGGCCTGCCCGATACGGCCTACGTCATCGTTCAAAACCACCAGCCGGAATGAAAAACTTCTTTGTCAGCTATAAAAGCTCGGTAGCCGTGGTGCTGGTTATCATCCTGCTGGGCGGCGCCTATGCGTATACCCACCTGCAGACCTCACTTTTCCCGGAAGTAACATTCCCCAAAATAAAGGTGATTGCCGAGACGGGGCTGCAACCGGTAAGCACGATGATGATCACGGTAACCAAACCCCTGGAGAATGCCATCAAACAGGTGCCTGCCCTGCGGCAACTGCGCAGCACAACCAGCCGCGGCTCCTGCGAAATTTCCGCTTTTATGGATTGGAATGCTGATATCAATCTAAGCAAGCAGCAAGTGGAGTCGGCGATTGCAGAGGCCAAAGAAGTGCTTCCGCCAGGTATTTCGATCACAGTAGAAAAGATGAACCCCAGCATTTTGCCGGTACAGGGCTACGTACTGGATGGCCCCGGCCGGAGCCCGATCGAGCTCAATCAGCTGGCGCTTTACACGGTTAAGCCTTTCCTGTCGCAGGCAGCGGGTGTGGCGGATGTGCGGGTATCAGGGGGTAAAACCAAGGAGTACCAGGTATTGTTAGAGCCGGAGGCCATGCAGGCGCTGCACATCACGCCTGCAGTAATTGCCGAAGCGCTTAACAGCTCCAATTTCATCCAGAGCAACGGCTATATTGCCGATTATAACCGCTTATACTTATCGGTAACGGATGCCACAATCCAGAATAAAAAACAGCTGCAGGACTTTGTGATCAGCAACGACAGCTTGCGCGTGGTACAGTTAAAGGATGTAGCTGATGTGCGGGTGGCGGAACAGGTGGAGTATGTGCGGGTAAATGCCAATGGCAAAAGTGCGGTGCTAGTAGCTGTGCTCAAGCAACCGACGGCGAACCTGATGGATGTGGCTGCTTCGGTAAAAGATAAAGTAGCACAGCTGAACAGCGGGATTTTGCCTGAAGGAGTAACGCTGCGGCCCTACTATGTGCAGGCAGATTTTGTATCAGACGCCATTCGGAGCGTGAGCGACAGCTTGCTGGTTGGTTTGCTGCTAGCCATCGTGGTAGCGATTATCTTCCTGCGCTCGCTGAAGTCCAGCGCTGTGATCCTGCTTACCATCCCCATCACGCTGGCACTCTCACTCATTATACTATACCTGCTCGGCTATACCCTAAACATCATGACGCTGGGAGCGATCGCCGCTGCGATCGGCCTGATCATCGATGATGCCATTGTGGTGGTGGAACAGATTCACCGCACGCACGAAGAGCACCCCGAAACGCCGACAAAAAAGCTGCTCTCCAAGTCGATCAGCTATTTGCTGCCGGCAATGGTGGGCTCGTCCATCAGCACCATCGTTATCTTTTTCCCGTTTGTGTTGCTGAGTGGCGTGGCAGGCGCTTACTTCAAAATACTGGCCAATACCATGATGGTGACGCTGATCTGCTCTTTCTTTGTCACCTGGCTGGGGCTGCCTGTACTTTACCTGCTGCTCTCCAGGGGCAAACACAAGGTGCAACCTGCCGCCCCGGCAGCGCACCAGCGGTCGCGCCGCTGGATCACCTACTTTATTCATCGCCCGGCCTTAAGCGGCCTCTTTGTAGTTGTGCTGATCGTGGCTAGTGTATTGGTTTTCCCGCTCCTGGAAACAGGTTTTCTGCCGGAGATGGATGAAGGAGCGATCGTGGTGGATTATGTGTCACCGCCTGGCACATCACTTGCTGAAACAGACCGCATGCTACGCGAGGTGGAGAAGAAAATTACCCAGATACCGGAAGTGGCGAGCTACACGCGCCGTACGGGCACACAGATGGGCTTTTTTATTACGGAGCCGAACAACGGGGATTACCTCATTCAGCTGAAAAGCGACCGCCACCGCACCTCCGACGAAGTGATCGACGAGATCAGGCAATTTGTGGAAACCACACAGCCGGCTTTACAGGTAGATTTCGGACAGGTGATTGGTGATATGCTCGGCGACCTGATGAGCTCCACACAACCCATTGAAATAAAGATTTATGGCGATGATCAGCAGAAGCTGCAGCAATTGGCGCAGCAAGTGGCAAGTATAACGGAGCATGTGGCAGGAACGGCTGACGTATTCGATGGCATTACGATTGCCGGCCCTTCTGTGGAGGTACAGCCTAACAGCCAGCGACTGGCGCAGTTCAACCTCACGCCGGCCGATCTGCAAAACCAGCTACAGGTGCAACTCGAAGGCAGCGTAGTCGGTTCTATCTTCGAAAAAGAGCAACAGACCAATATCCGCCTGATGTACCCGCAGGCGGCCAGGTCCTCCATCAACGACATCAAAAACGCCTCCATCTTTTTACCGGGCGGGCAGCTTCGGGAGATTCGGACGCTGGCCGCTGTGAACGTGACGCAGGGACAGGCGGAGATTGACCGCGAGAACCTGCAAACCATGATTCCGGTTACTGCCCGCCTTGAAGGGCGCGACCTGGGCAGTGTGATGCACGACATTCAGCAGCAGATAACGCGCAGCGTGAACCTGCCGCAGGGCTATCACATCAGCTATGGCGGCGCCTACCAGGAGCAACAGCAGTCGTTTAATGAGCTGCTGCTTATACTTGTCACGGCGGTGCTGCTGGTGTTTGCTGTTATTCTGTTCCTGTTCCGCGATGTGCGGGTGGCCTTGCTTATCCTGGTGATTGCGGTGCTGGGTATCTCCGGTAGTCTGCTGGCGCTGCTCTTCACCCATACTGCTCTGAACGTGGGTAGCTACACTGGCATTATCATGATCATCGGCATCATCGGCGAGAACAGTATCTTTACCTACCTCCAGTTCGCCGAAACGCTGCACGACAGCAATCCGGCAGAGGCAGTGACCTACGCGATAGCCACGCGCCTGCGCCCTAAGCTCATGACTGCGCTCGGCGCTATTGTGGCGCTGCTGCCGATCGCCTTTGGTATCGGCACCGGGGCGCAACTGCATCAGCCCTTGGCAATCGCGGTGATCGGAGGGTTTGTTGTGGCCCTGCCGCTGCTACTGATTGTTTACCCAAGCTTTCTACTGCTCATCTTCCAAAGAAAAGAAAAAATGCTGGCCGCCTGATATGCTTTTGCAGCATGAGTTTACAGTTTGATAAAATGCGACTGCCGAATCTTACAGGTTATAAAAAATTCTGATTGCTACAAGCACGCTGAATGGCCGCGTAAACAAGTATAGCTGGAGCAATTCTGTTTAAAAATCAAAGCATACAAAGCTGCTCCTCTTCCTGAAAAAGTGTGGCTGCTTCATTTCATAGCCCTGCTGAACCAGGTTTCCGTTGCGTCAGATTGCTCCTCCGGCATAATATAATTATCCTAACGTGAACTCGGAAATTAGGCATTGATTCTGGCAGGTTTGAATTTACTGTTCTGCTCCAAGAAAGTGTAAGCTGT
>NZ_JBDIZJ010000008.1:0-208506 GCF_039748935.1 Pontibacter chitinilyticus | reverse complement strand
CACAGAGTCGAACAGCTTAGATCTAAAATTAGAGTACAATAGGTGAAGTATGGTGGGGCCGGGTCGCCCTGAAAAGCGCCCGGCCTACCCATCACCGCTTTCTACATTCTTTAAAATTCCAAACTATGAAAAAGTATTTTTTTCTTTGCGTAGTCGCCTTGCTGGCGCACGCAGCCCAGTCCCAGGTGTTGCTGGGCGAGGGCACCAAGCAGATCTATCAAAGTCCCAACTTGGGTCCGGTGCTGCCAAACCACAAAACCGTCGCTATTCTTCCGTTTGAGGCAAGGATTTCGTATAAAAAGCAGCCGAAGAACTTCAGTGCTGAGGCCAATCGGGACCAGGAAGCGGCGCTCTCGCAAAACATCCAGAGCAGCATGTATACTTACCTGCTACGTAAATCCGATGCGTATTCAGTGAGCTTTCAGGATGTGGAAAAGACCAACATACTGCTCCGTAAAGCAGGTATGTATGAAAATCTACAGTCTTATACCCGTGAGGAAATCGCCCAAGTGCTGGGAGTAGATGCGGTGATCGGGGGCAAGTTCGACATGGAGCAGTCCAAGTCAGAAGGGGCGGCGCTGGCTACAGCCGTGGTGCTGGGAGGCTTTGGCGGCAAGACAGGCTCAGGCTCACTGACTATGACTATTCACAACGGAAAAGACGGAGAACTGCTCTGGCGCTTCTTCAAGACCATGGACGAGGACATCACCTCTTCTACGGATGATGTGATTGAGCGCATGATGCGCAAAGTTTCCCGCAACTTTCCTTATGCCACTAAGTAAGTATAGTTCGTTAGCTTCTTTCCAAAAGCAGCAGGTGCCGGAAGGCAGCAGGAAAAGGGGAGAGGCCGAATGGATAGTATAAAAAGAGCCCGCAGCTGAAATCAGCTGCGGGCTCTTTTTATACTAGGGTTTTATGTGGTATTTACAGTGCGCCGAAGTCGAAACCGTCGAGATAGGCAGTGGTGAAGTTTCCTTCTTTAAAGCCTTTGTCATCCATCAGCTTCAAGTGAAACGGAACAGTTGTTTTTACGCCTTCAATCACGAATTCACTTAAAGCACGCTTCATTTTTACTAATGCTTCCTCGCGGGTTTGAGCCGTTACGATGAGCTTGGCAATCATCGAGTCGTAGTTCGGCGGAATAGTATAGCCGGAATAAACGTGCGAGTCGATGCGTACGCCGTGGCCACCTGGTACGTGCAACGTGGTAATGGTGCCCGGCGAAGGACGAAAGCCGTTCTTTGGATCTTCCGCGTTGATGCGACACTCAATGGCGTGCATCTTTGGATAATAGTTTTTGCCAGAGATCTTCTCGCCAGCTGCTACCTTAATTTGCTCCTTGATCAGGTCGTAATCAATTACTTCTTCCGTGATCGGGTGCTCTACCTGGATACGCGTGTTCATCTCCATAAAGTAGAAGTCACGGTTTTTGTCTACCAGGAATTCGATGGTCCCTACGCCCTCGTAGTTGATGGCCTTGGCACCGGCAATTGCGGCAGCCCCCATTTTATCGCGGAGCTCCTCGGTAATAAAAGGCGATGGTGTCTCTTCTACCAGTTTCTGGTGGCGGCGCTGAATAGAGCAATCGCGCTCTGACAGGTGCGCCACGTTGCCATACTGGTCGCCGATTAGCTGTATCTCAATGTGGCGTGGCTCCTCTACAAATTTCTCCAGGTAAATGCCATCATTGCCGAAAGCAGCTTTTGCCTCGGTTCGGGCATCGTTCCAGGCTTTTTCAAACTCCGAATCGTTGCGTACGATGCGCATCCCCTTGCCACCGCCACCGGCTGTAGCTTTCAGGATAATAGGATATTTTACCTTCTGTGCCAGCTTGACGCCTTCTTCCATGTTCTTAAGCAGTCCATCAGAACCCGGAATGGTAGGGACGCCTGCCTTCTTCATCGTGTCCTTGGCCGAAGCTTTGTCGCCCATGGCGTTGATCATTTCTGGCGTGGCCCCAATAAACTTAATATTGTTTTCGGCACAGATGCGCGAAAACTCTGCATTCTCCGATAAAAAGCCATAGCCCGGGTGAATAGCATCTGCATTCGTGATTTCGGCGGCGGCAATAATATTGGGAATGTTCAGGTAGGACAGTGCACTGGGAGGCGGGCCGATACAAACGGCTTCGTCCGCAAAGCGCACGTGCAGGCTTTCTTTATCTGCGGTAGAGTAAATGGCTACCGTTTTGATGCCCATCTCCTTGCATGTCCGGATGATGCGCAAGGCAATCTCGCCACGGTTGGCGATCAGTATCTTTTTGAACATAATTTATGATTAGGAGATTTGAAGATTTATGAATTTGAAGATGCTAAACAACTAAAATGGAGACGATCAGGACCATCTCCATTTCCAAATCTTCACATTTTCAAACTTTCAAATCAGTAAATTAGCTTGGGTCCACCAGGAACAGGGCCTGATCGTACTCTACCGGTGAGGCATTGTCTACCAGCACCTTCACGATCTTGCCCGACACTTCAGCTTCAATTTCATTAAATAACTTCATCGCTTCGATGATGCAGATCACCTGACCTTTTTTCACTTCATCACCTACGTTCGCAAAAACAGGTGATTCAGGGTTGGAGGAGCGGTAGAAAGTGCCGATCATCGGCGCCTTGATGGTTACATATTTGCTCTCGTTAGAGGCAGGAGCGGGGGCAGCGGCCTGTGGTGCGGCAGCAGGGGCAGCCTGCGGTGCGGCAACGGGCAGCGGCTGTGGGGCAGCGACAGGAGCTGGCTCGCTCACATACTTCACTTTCTGGTTTGGCTCGCGCTGTACCGAGATTTTAAACTCTTCTGTTTCAATGTTAACCTTGTTAAGGCCCGACTTCGCGATGAAGTCAATCAGATCCTGGATTTCTTTCGCTTTCATGTCTTATTTTACTCTTTCAGCATATGAATAGGTACGCGTATCTACTTTTATCTTTTCGTCCTGGCCAATGAACAGGGGCACCTGAATGGTGGCACCGGTTTCTACAATGGCGGGCTTTGAGGCATTGGTGGCTGTGTCGCCTTTCAGGCCTGGCTCAGTATACGTTATGGTTAGCTCCACGAAAGGAGGTATCTCGCAGGTTAGGGGCGTTTCTGTTTCAGCGTGGTAAAGGATCGTTACCTCCTGGCCTTCCTTCATCAGGTCTGCAAACGGCACCATCAAGTCCTCTAGCGTCACCTGCTCAAAGGTGTTCATATCCATGAAGTTATAGCCCAGATCATCTTTGTAAATAAACTGGTGTGGGCGCTGCTCTACACGGGCTGTTGTAATTTTGTGGCCCGCTGAGAAGGTGTTATCGATCACCTTGCCTGTTTTGATGTTGCGGAGCTTTGTTCGAACAAACGCAGGTCCTTTTCCTGGCTTTACGTGCTGGAAGTCAATAACAACATACAGGTCGTTGTTGAACTCCATGCACAATCCGTTTCTAATGTCAGCGGTGGTTGCCATACAAATAATCTCTTGTTGTGTCTTGATTAAGGGGGGTAAAAGTAAAGCTGTTTTTTTTGTCTTGCAAAGCAAAGTTAGTTATTCTACCTCAAATCTCCTTGCAGCGCTATGGGTTTCCGCATACTTAAGCCGGTGCGGGTATTTTGAGCATCCCTCAAAAAGCAGGGTTTTCTGCATTATGCCGGCGCAGACCTGCTAAAAGTGCCGGGGTAAATTTTCTTTTGTGCCAGAAATTCCATACTATAGTTATGCGTTAAAGTTTTAAATTAGTGAAATTTTACCAGACATGATACAACGCAGCACCAGGTTAGACAGTGTCCATTACGAATTGCGGGGACCGGTTTATGAAGCAGCCAAGGAGCTGGAACTTCAGGGGCATATGATTACCAAACTGAACATCGGCAACCCGACGCCTTTTGGTTTTCAGGCTGCGCCAGCAGTGGTGGCACAAATTGTTGAGAACCTGCAGCAGGCACAAGGCTACTCCGACCATAAAGGCTTGCTGGAAGCCCGGGAGGCGTTGCGTTTATACTATCGTGACAGGGGCATAGAAGGGGTGCATACGGAAGATATTTTTATCGGCAATGGCGTTAGTGAACTGATTCTGCATGCGGTGGAGGCCCTGCTGAACGAGGGCGATGAGGTCCTCATTCCCACACCCGATTACCCGCTCTGGACAGCTGCCGTTCGCTTTTCAGGAGGCAAAGCCGTGCATTATCTTTGCGATGAGGAGTCGGACTGGAACCCGGATCTGGCTGATATCCAGTCTAAGATCACTTCCCGCACCCGCGCCATCGTGATCATCAACCCGAACAATCCCACCGGCGCGGTGTATAGCCCGCAAGTGCTGCAACAGCTCATGCAACTGGCCGAGGAACATGAACTAGTGGTATTCTCCGATGAGATTTACGATAAGATACTCTATGATGGTGCGGTGCATTACCCAACGGCTATTTTCTCTGATAAGGTGCTGACCATCACGTTTAGCGGCCTTTCAAAGAACTACCTGGCGGCAGGTTTCCGGGCTGGCTGGATGGTTATCAGCGGTCCTGTGGCCAATGCCACTAGATACATTGATGGCCTGAATACCCTGGCCAGCCTGCGCGTGTGCAGCAATGTGCCTGCTCAATATGGTATCAAAACGGCCGTTGAAAGCGACAAGAACATGCACGACCTGGTGCAGCCCACCGGCAGGTTAGGGCTGCAGCGCGAGCTTTGCTACTCCCGGCTTACGGCCATACCCGGCATTACGTGCGTGAAGCCTAAAGGCGCTTTTTACCTGTTCCCGAAAATTGATGTGCGTAAGTTTAAGATCCGGAACGATCAGCAATTCGTGCTCGACTTTTTGCGCGAGCAGCATGTACTGCTGGTACAGGGCAGCGGATTTAACTGGCAACAGCCGGATCATTTTAGGGTAGTATATCTGCCCGAATTAGCGGAGCTGCGCCTGACGATGGATAAACTGGCCACTTTCCTGGAGACTTACCAGCAGGGCGTACCCGCCACGTCCGTATTTGTTTAGCAATTTATACTATAAAAGAGAAAGGCTCCTGCTATATAGCAGGAGCCTTTCTCTTTTATAGTATAGGCAGCAAACAAGTACCATTTACCAGTTAACTTTCTGCTCAATAAGATGGATGAGCGCATCGGCTAGTTGCTGCTGTTCGGCTATACTTGGGTGGCCGGGTGTATTTTTATAAGGCACTGCTAACGTATAAATTTTATCGTCTTTCAGGGTAGCTACCGCCTCCTGCACGTAGCCCGGCCACGGCGATCCCGGCTGGGTAATATCCATGTTGCCAAGCATACAGATGATCTGCGCATCAGGGTATTTCTCCCGCACGGATTGCACAAATGTGCTGTAAGCATTAAGTATAAATTCTTTAGAGGGCGGTGTAGTGCCGAATACCCGTTTAAATTGGTCATTCTCCGGTTTTGTCACAATCCAGGAGTCATTCTGCAGCAGGTTAATGACTACGACATCCGGTTTATACTTCGTGAAATCCCATTTACTGTCCGGCTCTGAGGGGTTCAGCCGGTCGTAGATTTCGGGCATGGTATACGGAAACCAGCTGACCATAATGCCGATGCCGCTTTTGCAGATACAAGTATAAGCGGCATCAAAATGGCGGGCTGTGATGGCGGCATAGCTCAGGTAGTTGTTCGTATAGGTGCTGTCCGATTGGTCTTTGCCAGAGTAATCTTCTACCGCATAACCTGCAGTGATCGAATTGCCATAGAACTCCAGCTTACGCTTTTTGGGGGCAGGCGGTGGTAGCAGGCGGGTGTTCTTACTCAACTCAAAGCCGTAGAACAGGGTGGTGCCCCGGTCATACTCTGTTCTTTTGAACAGCGTAATAGTATGTTTGCCGGCTGAAAGGCCGGTGGCTAACGTATAGGCCTGCTTTGTGGTGCCGGGCCGCAGCAGGCGTGCCGTGTCGCCATCTACTAGAATGTTAAAGTAGTTATTTCCGGTTTCATCCTGCAAAACAGCCGCCACCGAAGTCCCTTCTACGTTTATACTAATTGTAGTACCAGACCAGTATAAGGCGCCCGCATCCTGCCTTTGCAGGCCTATCCGGCCAGTATAGGCAATCTGATCGTTCTTGAAGTCTATAAACGAGCTGGTGGTTTCAGCGCTTTCGGGAGAAGCTACCTTGCAACTGGTTATCAGCATCAGCAGTAGCAGGTAACTTAAACAGGAGCGGTTATCTTTCATACAGGCGAGGGTTATACTTGATTTTAGCCGCCTAATATAAGAGATTGCGCCGGAAGTGCCTATACTTTGGGTGCAAACAATAACCACAGCTGCCGGTTCTGCGTCTAAACATAGTTTAAGACCTAAGCAATGAAAACGAGATCCATACTATTGGCAAGCCGCCCCAAAGGCATGCCCACTGAAGAAAACTTTAAGTTTGAAGAACAGGAAGTATCCTCTCTGCAGAAAGGGGAGGTGCTGCTGAAGGCCCTTTATATCTCCGTTGATCCGTACATGCGCGGCCGCATGAGCGACGCTAAATCCTATGCGGCACCTTATGCGGTAGGCGAGCCGATGAAAGGCGGCGTAGTAGCGGAGGTGGCGGAAAGCCGAAACGATACGTTCCAACAGGGCGAAGTGGTGATGGGCACACTGCCCTGGCAAACGTATGCCATTTCGGATGGCAGCGGCTTGAGCAAAATCGATAAAAACATTGCCCCGCTCAGTTATTACCTGGGTATACTTGGTATGCCGGGGCTAACAGCATACTGCGGCCTGTTGTTTATTGGCGAGCCGAAAGAAGGAGAAACAGTTGTTGTATCAGGTGCGGCGGGAGCAGTGGGCACTGTCGTTGGCCAGATCGCCAAACTGAAAGGCTGCCGGGTAGTAGGCATTGCCGGCTCTGATGATAAAATAGATTTCCTGACCACTGAGCTGGGCTTTGATGCAGGCATCAACTATAAAACGACAGAGAACATGGCGGCAGCTATTAGCGAGGCCTGTCCGGATGGCGTTGACGTATACTTTGATAATGTAGGAGGCGAGATAACAGATGGTGTATACGCTAACCTGAACAAATTCGCCCGCATAGCTATTTGTGGGCAGATCGCTTTTTACAACGCCACCACTACACCAACGGGTCCACGTATAGAGGGTATGCTGCTGAAGAACAGTGCGCTGATGAAGGGGTTTATTGTAAGCGATTACGCCAGCCGGTTTAGTGAGGCAGCTCGTGAACTGGCACAGTGGGTGCAGCAGGGCAAACTGCAGTACCAGGAAAACATTATAGATGGGTTTGAAAACCTGCCGCAAGCGTTCTTCGGCTTGTTTACGGGCCAGAATACTGGCAAACAACTCGTGAAAGTGGCGGACCCATCTTAAGCATTATACTACATATTTAGAATTTTTTGACGACGATGAATAATTTTCAGTTTTATAACCCGGTAAAAATACTTTTCGGGAAAGGGCAGATTGCTGCCATTACGAAGGAAATACCTGCCGATGCCCGCGTGATGATGACGTATGGCGGCGGCAGCATTAAGCAGAATGGTGTGTACGAGCAAGTGATGGAGGCGCTGCAGGGCCACACTGTATTTGAGTTTCAGGGGATTGAGCCAAACCCGCGCTATGAAACCCTGATGCAGGCGGTGGGCATTGCCAAGCGCGAGCAGATCGATTTTATACTTGCTGTTGGCGGAGGCTCTGTAATAGACGGCACAAAGTTTATTGCGGCAGCAGCGCTTTACGAAGGACTCAACCCCTGGGACCTGCTCTCTAAGGGCATTAAACCGACGCAAGCAATACCGTTTGGGGCCGTGCTCACCTTGCCGGCAACCGGCTCAGAAATGAATTCCGGTGCCGTGATCACCCGCGAAGAAACAAAAGAAAAGTTCTCGTTTGGCAGTCCGTTTACGTTTCCTAAATTCTCGGTGCTGGACCCGGAAACTACCTTCACATTGCCTTTGCGTCAGATCAGCAATGGCGTGGTAGATGCTTTTACGCATGTGCTGGAGCAATACCTGACCTATCCAGTAAATTCGCCGCTGCAGGACCGCATGGCTGAAGCCATTCTGCTAACTCTGAAAGAGGAGGGGCCTAAGGCGCTGGACAACCCCCAGGATTACGATACTATGGCAAATATTATGTGGGCTGCTACTATGGCGCTGAACGGCGTTATCCGGGTAGGGGTACCGACGGACTGGGCCACCCACTACATTGCCCACGAACTCACAGCCCTGCACGGCATCGACCATGCCCGTACGCTGGCAATTGTACTCCCTTCGCTGCTGCGCTATAAGCAGGAAACCAAAAAGGAGAAGTTGCTGCAATACGGCGAGCGCATCTGGGATGTGACGGTAGGAACTGATGACGAGAAGATCGAAGCGACTATTCAGGCGACCCTCAGCTTCTTCGAATCGCTCGACATTCCAACTCGTTTGCAGGACTACGAGGTGGAGCAGGATACCATTCAGATGATTGTGCAGCGTTTTAAGGAACGGGGAGTGAAGAACTTGGGAGAAAGATCCGATATTCAGATTGAAGACGTGGAGAAGATTCTTACCCTAAGCCTATAAGCGAGTAAGCTCTTTCAAAGCAAAACGCCACGATAGCTTCGGTTGTCGTGGCGTTTTGCTCTAATGCTGGAAGATAGTTTTTCTGGCACCTAAGGCAGCAGTATGCCCCAGTATACCTAAATATACTGTGGTGCTTACATCAGAATGCCATGAAAGATAATGTTGAGCAAACCATCAAACACCGAGGCAGGCTTTAGCGGCAGTTCCTGCATCAGGTCTTCAGGGACCTGTTGTGTAAAGTCCGGGTTCAGGATGCTTTCCAAAGCGCTGGCGTACAGCAGCACAGCCAGCGGTCGGTTCACATCCTGTCGCACGTAGCCTTGGCGAACGCCCTCATTCAGCAGGGTGTTAAACCTTATAAAAGCTGCATCCGCTTTGTAGGCTTGTACCAGGGCCCAGCCTTTTGGCGCATGTTTTTTTACATCTTTCACAAAAGTAGGGCTAACCGTATATAGTTTTGTGGCTACAAAGCCGAAGATCTGGTTTATCTTGTCCGGGAAAGCCTGGGTTTCATCCTTTAGCAAGCGCTCCACTTCAGATTGTATCTCCTGTTGATATTCCTTAATGACGACCTGAAGCAGTTCTTCCTTGCTGGCGAAGTATAAATAGAGTGTTTTTTTACTCATGCCAAGGCGCTGAGCCAATTCGGACATCAGTACATGACTATAACCTGTTGAAAAAAATAGGGCGCTGGCTTCCTGAATAATGCGCCCGCGAATTACGTCAGGTTTATCCATAAGGTAAATTTGTTTTCGATGTGGCTTGTTATTGCTGTTGAAACGCTAATTGCTGCACAAAAATCAGGAAAATTAGGAAGAAAGCCTACCAAAAATTGCGCTAAATAGGATAAATGGTATTTTGCTGCTACTTGTTCCCAGCTAAATTATTGTAACTGTCCTGTTGCCAGATGGAAAGCTAACAGCAGTGTGCAATATTTTAGTAGGTAGCCTCTGAAATAAAATTGCCTGGTACCTGACAATGGACAGCTGAAGTATAATTTTGGCATTCAGGTGCACGTTATACCTTACACAATCCCCTGAAAGATTGCTTCCCTATTGGATATTATATTTATAATATTATATATATTGTAAGTGCAAATTACTGCTGTGCGAAGCTGCATCTTATCCTGCTCTGAAGCTAGCCATCAACGCTGTTGTTGTAAATCATAGCAACTATAATTTTTTTATGGAAATCCATTTGTAATTTATTTAAAAGCCTCTTACATTGCACTAACAGCATTGGGAATGGCTTGAAATAGGCCTTGTATGAAAAGACAGCTGTAGCAGAATGGCGATCATACAGACGGGTAGTCTTTTTTAATTGAAATCAAAATAAAAGAATAATTATATTTTAACTTGCGGCCGATGGTAGACGTAATTAATTTTGTTGCCTTATCAGGGATTTTCAATGTGCTGTTTTTCTGGTATTCTTCTACAAAAATGAAGTCCAGGCTGAACCCTGTAAAAACGCTCGTTGCCTCCTTTGTCTTTTCTATTCCGTTAAGCTTTTTGTTGATAGGCGTATATACGACCATGTTGCTGTATGCTGCCCGTAATGGTACGACAGAAGACGCTGTTTGGGAGTATATGGAACAGGAGGAATTACAGTAAGTATAAACTGTTATTTTCTAAAGTATAAAAGCCACTGTTCAGTGGCTTTTTCTTTTTACAACATATGTGGTTTCATTGTGCAGGTCTGGATAAACAGCAGGCAAAGTGAAGGACGAGCTTATGCTGGTGCTGCCAGGTCTTAAAAAGCATTGCCCGTAACTACTAAAGGCCGTAATTTAGCTTTTTTGCGTTAAAACAAGTCTGGCGCCACGTACAACCGTATATAGGGCTACCGAAACAACGTATTCTGCTCGTGGTGCATTTTCGCTCTGATGCAGGTGGCTACTTTATTGAATAACTAAAAACTATACGTATGAAAATTAACAGAAAAGTAATAATGGCGATGACGGCTATCGGATTTACCTTTTGCATGGCAGCTTGCGGAAACAACGGCGATTTACCTAAAGAAGACGACTATACCAACACCACAGAATCTGCACCTGAATCGACGGATAATTTAACGGGTTATGGTAACATCACCGACTCGACTGGTACCGATACGGCCAGCACCAATACGGGAGCATCAACCGGTACTACAGAAGGCAGTACAACCGCTGGCACTACTGCAGGATCTTCAACAGACCTGTAGTAAGCAGTTTTCTCTGGTCAATAAGTAGGAGCAGCGAAAGCTGCTCTTTTTTTGCCTGAAGCTTAAGGATAAAACTGGATGAAGTCAGGATATTCTAACATAATTATAAAGCTCTTTTGCTAGTGACAGGCGTAAGCTTTGACCCATATTTACCTGTTTTTACGTACTTTAGGACTGCTAAATTCCGTGTTTTTCTTTGAAAACGTGTGATGTAAGTTGTACAGAGATCGTAAAGTTTACTTCATGTGACGAAGATAAAGCCGGGAGGTAAAAGGAGGAACTACAAATGTAACTACGTCAGGCACGAGCACGAGTAGCTCTACGGATGGTGTAACTGCCAGCAATACTACATCTGGCTGTACTATAGGTAGATAATCAAAGCTTTAGCCCCAGTTTAAACAAGAAGAGCGGCCCGATGGTCGCTCTTCTTGTTTTACTGGAAAGGTTGCAGCTAGTATTGCCGAATCATCTTTGCCATATTAATGACTGCCGGCACTGCTGCCTACATCTGAGCCGCCGTCCTGGATATCGGCACTGCCGCGGCTTCCGCTTTTCTGTGATGGAGCACCGCCAACTGTGCCCTTCATGATCTCTTCTTCGCTTACCGTTTCAGGCTCACCTGTTGGATGAATATTAGGTACACTATTGCCTTTGTTCAGCGTGTCATTCACATCTTCATTTTTCAACATGTCTTTCTTTTTGTCGTCTTTATCGTTCGTCTGCATGGTCTCTGGTTTTATAGTATAAAAATCAGGTCGGCTTTGTGCCGCCTGTAGTGTGCCGATGCGCTCTTTAGTACCGGTTTAAGGGTCTAAAATCATTGTTGTGCTGTCCTCGGTCGCGTTCATCATAGTACTCTGGGTGGCGGCTGGTATAATGGCCATGGTAGCTGCGGTGGTGTCCACTCATCGGATCATAGTGCCGGTTCCAGTCCGGGTCGTAATTATTGCTGCCGTCATAGCCGTAGCTTAGGGAGCCAGCCATATTTCCGTAGTTATCACCGTGGCCACTGCCATAATGATCCGGGCCATAATTGCCATCAAAGTTACCGAGTGCCGAGGAGTCCCGGAACCGGTAGTGGGCACGATCAGAAGTACTCTGCCGGTCGTTAAAATTGCGGCTGCCGGAGCTATACTGCTGTGTGTGCTGGCCCTGATCGCTGTCATAATCACGGGGATGGGAGCGGTAGTATTGCTCTTGTCTGCCACTATTTGCATAAAAGCTCTCCCGGTGGCTATTGCCGTATGGCTGTCTATTGCCGCGTGCATTGTCCTGCCGGTCGTCGAAGCCATTATAGGTGGTTTCGTTCCTATCCGGGCTATGCGTGTCGAAGCGGTAGGCTCCTCTGTACCTGTCTTCATCTACCGGGCGGTTGTTATCGCGGTACTGGTTGTCGGAAGGATGCGTGTTGTTTCTGTTATTCCAGTTTGTTTGGTCCATAGTTTTCTCGTGTTTGCTCTTTTCTTTTAACGGTTGCCAGCGCCGCAGGTTTAGTAGCTGCTGCGGTCTGGCTTAACCCATCTGCCCCTACCTGTCGTACATATAAGCATAACGAGTTTTAACACGCATATAATAAAAGCTATGAGAAATAACGAAAGAGATGATTACCGCGATGAACAAAGAAACCGAAACAGGAGCGATGCCCAGTGGTTACATGGACATCACCATGGCGAAAACTCTGACCGCGGAAACTATACGATAGATACACATTTTAACCGGGGCTATGGTGATAATGCCGACAGCCAGTACGGTGATACCAGAATTTTTAACAGCCATGCCGACCAGAGCCAGATGTACCCGCAGGGGCGCTTTCAGGCTGGCGGCGCCCATTACAGCGGCCAGGATTTTACCCGCAACAGCCACAGCGACAATCCTTACGGGATGACCTACCAACAGGACAGCTATAACTCCGGCCGCCACTATGATGCCCGTGCAGATTACAGCGATCAAAACTACAACTATGGCAGAAACCAGGCGCCGGATTACCGCTATGGTATGGCAGATGAGCGCTTTGGACACGACGTGCGCCGGGGCGATAACGGAGGCAACTGGGCTCGAAACTCGCGAAGTGATAATGAATCGTTCAGGCGAAATGAGAAAGGCAACCGGATGTATGATAATGACTATACTACCGGATTTGCCGGCCGCAACTATGCTGCAGGAGAAACGCACTACGGCGAAGGTAGCTACTACAGCAACCTGGACCGCTGGAATCATGGCCATGCCGCCCAGCGCCACGACCGCTATGACCAGGACAATGGCCGCAATGACCGAAACAGAAACAGATAAGTAGATATATAACTGATAACACTTGGTGGCGGGGGCTTGCTTTCTGGCTACTGCCACCTTCTTCTTTTGAACATATGAAAAACGATAGAGCAAGCAACTATGGCGACTTTAGCCGCCAATACAGGCAAGAAGGCTATGATAACCATAATAGTGGCCGTTACCATGGCCGCCAACATGCACATTTAGGAGATACCCGCTCCGAGCCCGGAGAGCACTACCGGCTGCAGCAGAGCCGTGCCTATGGCAGCAGCGGAGGCCGTGAGGGAAACCGCGAAGACCGTTACCAGGAGATGTACGACATCTCTAATTACTCTGACGAGCCGCGGTCTTATAACTATGGCCTGCGCAACCAACGGCCAGATGGAGATTTGGACAGGATTGGTTACTTCCCGTACGCAGAAGGGCCTTATGCCGGTCAGCCGCGCCACTACAGCTACTCGCTGGGCTATAACCCCAACTATGACAACCCAGAAGAGGGAGACAGGTACCGCGATTTTGACAGCCGGGGCAACCATGGGTTCCGCCATGAATCTTCTTACGGCAATACCGACGAGTTCCTAGACTTTGGCAACGACCACTACGGATCACGGGACCGTACCGATGACAATTACTATGACAATAACGGCCGTCGAAACCGTTAAGCAAAGCTATACTTCCTCGACTCCAGCAGGAGTTTGAGCAGTATTATAGAAAAGGCCGTAGCGGAAGCTACGGCCTTTTCTATAATACTGCTTTATACTTCAGAAGCACCCGCTTACCAGATGTCTGGGGTATGCAGAAAGTCTGGTGAGATACGAATTGCGTTTTTAAGTGTTACCGCAGATAGTTAATATTAACATTGTGCTGCTTTCTTGCTGGACTACAGATGCCTGTATTCGGGGTTTATACTTCTTCTGCGGCAACGCCCCTATACTTAGGCAACAAAAAAGGCAGCCTGCTACCAGGCTGCCTTTTTTGTTGTCCGTTTAACGAAGAATTATACGTTTCCGGGACGGTTTGGATCATTTCGGTTAACATCATTTCGGCCTTCCAGTCCAGCATTGCCTTTCAGGTTCTCTACGTCCACATCTGTCTTTCGAACAGTGCCTTTAACGCTCTCGTCGTGCTCTTCAACTTCTTTGCCGATGTTGATTTCCTCTACAACACGCGCTTCCTTGTTCACGATCGGAACTTCGGCATGCTCGGTCATGTCAATTTCTCCTTCGCGGAAGTTATTTAGGTCTGCTTCAGAAGCGGGTCGGTTCACTGGCTTGCGCTTTACCCATACATGCTCTTCGCGCAGGCGCAAATGCTCTTCTACAGGGCGTTCTACAATGCGGCTACGTACCCGCACACCACCTGTTTCCACTTCACGCTTGCCTACCTGCAGGTTCTCCTCAATAATCGGAATCGAGGTGTCGGTTGATTGGGTAGTTTCGGTAGTGGCTGTGGTGCCTGCACCTACACCCGCACCAGTTCCATATCCTGCGCCGCTGCGGTATTGCGATGCACGCTCGTCAATGTCAACTGCACCATGATCATCCAGAATGTCGGCTGCTCGTTCTGCTTCTTCTACTGTGTCAACATGCACCGTAACGATGGAGCCGCGCCGTGCCACTTCAGAATAATGCTGATGGCTATCGTCGTCATCGCCACCAAACAGGTGCCTGAAAAAGTCCCCAATGCTATCGTCATCATCATCATGACGGTGGGTAGTGGTGGTATTTGTGTCGGTTATATCCGTGTCTGGGTTGTTACGAGCCGATACATCAATGTTGTTGCGGTTAAAGCCACTGCGTGTTAGTTCTGCAACGGCAGCGTGTGCCTCACCAGTATTATCGAAAATTCCTACTACTGTCTGTGCCATAATTTATTAAGATTGATTTCAGAGTTGATTTATAAAATACGTGTATATGCAGTACGAAGAGATATCTTAAATAGTTTGTATCTAACAGTTTGATAAATAATTCATTATGTGATATATAGCAATAGGAAAGTAGTATTTGGAGGTTAGCCATACTTACAGCGAGAAAACAGCGGGGCTACCTTTCTAAAAGACAAAAGCCACCGCTTGCGGTGGCTTTGTAAAAAAAATCTGGCATACCTGCCATGCAGCGCAGCAGGTTGGATTAACTAGCCGGCTTTAATTGTCTTCGTTTTGCTTGCCAGTTTACTGTTTTTATACCCATAGAAGAAGTAGATGATCAGGCCTAGTATAAGCCAGATCAGGAAGCGGCTCCAGTTGGTGATGCCCAGTTCCGTCATCAGGTACAAGTTTGTGAGCAGACCCAGCACCGGAATCAGCGAGAAGTTACGCGTAAAGGTAAGCACCGTGATCACGGCTGTAACAAGCAGAAAGCCGATCAGGGGCATTTTATGCTTTAGCACGTCCCAGCCACCTTCGGTGCCGTTCGTGGCGCTGAAGAAGCGGTTTATACCCTCGCCGTTATACATGAACAGTATTACCAGCCCGAGCAGCATCAGAAGCGGCAGAATGTATTTGCCATTGATGTAAGGCACCCGGAAGATCTTTTTTCCTTCCGGCACTTCGTTATAGTCTTCCTGAATCAGCACCCCGCCACATACCAGAACAAACGCGAAAAGGGTGCCTATACTTGTCAGGTCAGTTACTTCGGTCAGGTTCATGAACAGTGCCGGAATAGCCACAACAAAGCCTGTAACGATGGTGGCAAAGGAAGGCGTTTTATACTTGGGGTGGATGCGGGAGAAGACTTTTGGCAACAGGCCGTCGCGGCTCATACTCATCCAGATGCGCGGTTGCCCATACTGAAACACCAGCAGCACGCTGGCCATAGCCACAATAGCACTTACGGCTACAATGCCTGCTATCACATCCAGGTTCACTTTAGAGAACACAAACGAGAGCGGGTCGCCCACGGCCAGTTCGTTATACGGCACCATGCCGGTGAGCACCAGCGCCAGGATCACATACAGGAACGTACAAAGTATAAGCGCAATGATCATGGCCCGAGGCAGGTCGCGCTGCGGGTTCTCACACTCTTCTGCCGTAGTGGAGATGGCATCAAAGCCGATGTAGGCAAAGAACACCGCTGACACACCTTTCAGGATGCCGCTGACGCCATTAGGAGCAAAAGGACTCCAATTTTCTGGGTTGACGTAAAAAGCGCCCACCGAAATCACGATCAGGATCACGATCAGCTTGAGCAGCACCAGCAGGTTGGCCGTGCGCTTCGACTCCTTTACCCCGACATACACGAGGTAGGTGATAAGCACCGTAATGCCCAAGGCCGGCACATCAGCTATAAATTTGAAGTTGCCTATAGCAGGAGCGTTTTGCCAGGCCAGGTATCCTTCCTGAATGTTGAATGGTAAAGAGGTGAGGGCCTTTCCCTGAGCAAGTTGCACCAGGGCCTCCTGGTAACCGCGCGAAGCGCTCAGATAATCCATTGACAGGAACTTTGGAATACCCAGGCCCACGCCGTTGAGCACCGCCGTAAAGTAGTCAGACCAAGAGATAGCCACGGCAATGTTGCCGATCGCATACTCCATTAGCAAATCCCAGCCAATGATCCAGGCAACCAGTTCGCCGAAGGAGGCATACGCATACGTATAAGCGCTGCCCGACACAGGTATAGATGAGGCAAACTGCGCATAGCACAAAGCCGAAAAACCGCAGGCAATGGCTGTGAAGATGAAAAGAAGCGAAACGCCAGGGCCGCCGGCGGCACTGGCATTGCCAATGGTGCTGAAAATACCCGCGCCAATGATGGCGGCAATGCCAAAAGCAACAAGGTCTTTTAGTTGTAGGGTACGTACGAGGTCGGTGCCGGCAATCTCGCCATCATTTTTGTAGTCAGAAAGCAACGCCGTTGAGTTTTTTCGGCGGCGAATGTTTTTGAGCAGTTCATTCATGGGCAAAGCTGTTTATACAGCCATCGGTTTGGTTGGAATAGGTGCTTCTCTATAGATCGGAACCCGCTCCGGTTCGGCTTCGCTATGCCTGAACACACGCGCTGCCCACCGCGGAAAGATGATGGCTCCGATCAGCAAATATAAATAATAGGTTAGTAAACGGTAAAGTAACACAACAATCGTTGTAAATCCACCTAAAAAAACGCCAAAAAACGCTGGGAAAGCAATTTCTGCAATGCCGGCAGATCCTGGCGTAACCGATACGAACAGTACGATCTTGTAAATCAGGTTGCGGGAGAAGATAACCAGGTGGTCGTGGAGGCTGAGGTGCGTAAATGCTGCGATCAAACACCCGATGATAATATAGCGGGCAGTCCAGACGAAGATAGTGGAAACGCTGGCCCGCACCCAGTAGCCAGTGGTTTTATGGCGCAGGTGCTTGGAGGCGATCAGCAGTTCATTGGCGTGGCGGAAGAACGCCTGGCTCCAGCGCCGCAGCAGCCGTTTGCGGCCCAGGCGCAGCAACACTTGTTTTACTGCCTTCGGGTTGATGAACAGCGCATAGAACATGAGGCAGGCATAGAGCGCAATCAGCAGGTAACTGATGAAGAAGGCAATACCGAGGGTCTCGCGCAGCGCCGGGTTTAGGCTCACCATTTCGGGGAGCAGCTGGCCACGCGTAAATAGCAGCACCAGCGGCACGGCCACTACAAAGTATAAATTGTCCAGCATGGCCGTTACCATTACCTGCGCAATGGAGCGGCCCAGCGGAATTTTCTCTTTAAATAAAATATAAGCAGCTATCGTAGAGCCACCTACCACGGACGGCAGGGCACAGGAGGCAAACTCCCACAGCATAATCACTTGAAAGCTTCTGCGCCAGCTTAGGGCTTTATCGGTAATATGGCGGATGCGGTAAATGTACCCCACGTCGCGGATAAACAACACAGCCAGTGCAATGGAGACCCACGTGATATTGGCATTCAGGAAGGTTTGCACCTGACCTGGCTCATAGTTGCGGTATAGCATGTAGCCTATTACGCCCAAGCCAAGCAGCATAGGCAATAGAATACGGCGTGCAGAGAACTGCGTTTGGAGTTTATGTCTGGAGAGGGCCATACCTGCAGCTGGCAAAAATTAAACCATTATCCGCTTAAGCTGCGGCAATTGAGCAGGCGTAATTACCAGCGGCACCTTCTCCACTTTTACAGAGCTGCTGTCCAGTCCAAACCACTTGCTTTCAGAACTGGTAAATTGCTTGATATTGAAGTACCACTCCATGATCAGGCGTTCTTTAAAAGGTAAATCATTCTCGTAAGATAAGAATTTTTCGAGAACAACAAACCGGAAATCACCAATAAGATGCTGCCGGTTGAGCGAGAGGTAACGGCTGGTAATGTCCACTTCGCCGTTCTCTACCAGCTCTTCTACCACCTTGCGAAAAAACAGGTTGATGCGCTGCTCTACCCGGAAGCCCAGCCGGAAATCGATTCGGATCACATCGTCCTTGTCGAGCTTGCGCACCTGGTAATCGAGGGTATATGGCTCATCGGTCGTCTCTACGTGTACAAACCAGTAAATGTCAGCGCGTTTGGGCCGTTTCTGAAAGATGGAGTAGATCACTTTAGACTCGATCTCATTCGGGTTCGAGGCACTGGTCATAAACACCAGGTGCGTCGAGTATTTCGGGATCGTGTCGTCGGCGCTCAGCTCTTCCAGGGCCGGCAGGTAAGGCTTCAGGCGCACATACTCGGTCAGCCGGCGCTTGATCTGCTGCGCATTCAGCCAGATGTACATCACAGTGAGCAGCATCAGCCCGATCATCAGCGATACCCAGCCCCCATGCGGAAATTTGTTGAGGTTAGCGACCAGGAAAGCCAGCTCAATGCTCATGTATAACAACAGAAACAAGGGCACCAACAGCTTGGACCTGATTTTAACAGACAGGTAGTAGCTCATGAGGATGGTCGTAGACAGCATGGCCATTGTGATCGCCAGGCCATAAGCCGCTTCCATCTTTTCGGACTCGCGGAAGTATAGCACCACGCCCACACAACCCAGCCATAGCAGCCAATTTACGCTGGGCACGTACAGCTGCCCTTTCAGGTTGGTCGGGTATACCAGCTTTACCTTCGGCCATAAGTTCAGGCGTATGGCCTCGCTGATGAGTGTAAAAGAGCCGCTAATGAGCGCCTGGCTCGCAATAATAGCAGCGATGGTGGCGATGCCTACGCCAATGAGTACAAACCAGCCCGGCATAATACCATAAAAAGGATTCTCGTGCAGCTGGTTGCCATTGTGTGTCATCAGCCAGGCACCCTGGCCCAAATAATTGAGCAGGAGGCAGGTTTTAACAAACATCCAGCTGAGGCGGATATTCGGGCGGCCGCAGTGGCCCAGGTCAGAGTATAAAGCCTCGGCACCCGTAGTACAAAGGAAAACAGCCCCCAACAGCCAGAAACCATTCGGGTAGTGCGCCAGCATGTCGTACGCATACCAGGGGCTCAGCGCCTTCAGAATCTCCGGATGATCCACCACCGACACCGCGCCCAGCGATCCCAGCATCGTGAACCATAGAAACATGATCGGCCCGAAAGCCTTCCCCACAAACTCAGATCCGAAACGCTGCATTACAAACAGACCAGTGATGATAGCCAGCACAATTGGCACCGTTGGAATACTTGGATAAAGTATGCGGAGTCCTTCAATCGCTGAGGAAACAGAGATAGGAGGGGTGATGATACCATCGGCCAGCAGGGCACTACCCCCAATCATGGCCGGAACGATCAGCCAGGCAGCGCGCCGCCGGATCAGGGTATACAGTGAAAAAATACCACCTTCCCCGTTGTTATCGGCTTGCAGCGTAAGCAGCACATACTTGATGGTGGTTTGGAGGGTAAGGGTCCAGAAAACGCAGGAAATGCCGCCGTAAACCAGTATTTGTGAGATCGGGTTATCCCCGATGATGGCTTTCATTACGTAAAGCGGCGAGGTGCCAATATCACCGTAAATGATACCAAGGGAAATCAGTAAGCCGGCAGTGGTTACTGCGTTGGCTTTATGCGTCAGACTCATTAATTTATTTGATTGATAAAAAATTCTGTATCCAAACAACTTATACTAGTAGTAAAGTTTATTTCCGGATGCGCTTATACTTGTTCTTTTTTGGTTTGAAACTTCCGTTTGAGCAACGTTACGATGGGGGGCACCAGCGACACGGCAATAATGCCGAGCACCAGCAGCGAAAAGTTCGCTTTCACTACCGGAATATTGCCCAGAAAGTGCCCTGCGAAGCTAAACAGCAGCACCCAGGCCAGTCCGCCGATGACGTTGTAAACAATAAAGCGCTGGTAATGCATTTTACCGATGCCCGCCACAAAAGGGGCAAAGGTGCGCACAATCGGCACGAAGCGGGCATATACTATGGTGCGGACGCCATACTTTTCATAAAATAGCTGCGCCTCATCCAGGTACGCGCGCTTCAGGAACCAGTAATTCCGTTCATAGACTTTTTCGCCCAGCATGCGCCCGGTCAGGTAATTGAACGAATCACCCAGAATGGCTGCCGCACTTAGCAGCGCCAGAATCAGTGGGAAGTTAAGCCCTGATTCTGGCAGGGCGGAGAGGGCACCCAGCGCAAAGAGCAGCGAATCGCCGGGCAGGAAAGGAAGTACCACCAGGCCTGTTTCGCAAAAAATGATCAGGAACAGGATCAGGTATATCCAGCCATGATATTGTTGTGTCAGTTCTACCAGGTGCTTGTCAATATGTAGCACAAAGTCTATCAACTGCTGAATAAGCTCCATCATAAAGTATAGTTATGGTAAAATATCAGGAAAAGATAATGTTTTGCCTAACGGGCGAAGTATAAGTATAGGCAAGGTGGGCAGAACAGTAGAAGGTAGTAAACAGTGCCCTTAAGGTCCTTGAGTTAGGATAGAATGGCGGCTGGCCGGGGTTAAAGTAAAATTGCGAGCGAATGGCAAACGGGGGAGTAGCAGCGGAGAAACTTGTGTTTGCAACCTGCTGGATACTAGGGCTAACAGCTTTTTATCTGATTTGCGGTATCCCTTAGCAGGTGCAGTTGTTTCTTCAGCCCATAACAAGGTAAAAGGCAGGGGTATAGCAGAAGGGGTAAACTCCTGCTGGCCAGTAACCGGCAAAGCTGTTGCTGGTGCAGATAAGGGGGCAACAACGGCTAAAATACCGCAGAGCAGTAAGGCCAGCAGCACCACAATTCGCTTCCGCAAGGCAACACCATCTGTATTCATGGCCGCAAAGGAAAAGCGTTATTGCCTTGAAAACAATAGCCATGGATAATAATATTTCTATAGTGTTCGTTTTTGTAAGTCCCACGAACTGCTAAAAAACCGGGCGGCGTATACTACCGCCGGCCGCCGCCGCAGGAAATTAGCATGCTTTTGCGGCAGATCACAACAATATCAGAGTAGTTGCAGAAGCCTCTTTTTCAGGTTTTCAGAGGCACTTGCCAAGGGTAGGCGCACTGCTGCCTGGCAAAGCCCCAGGTGCTCCAGCACTACCTTCAGGCCTACCGGGTTGCCCTCTTCATACAGCAGTGGGTTAATATCTACAAAGCTCAGCAGCAACTCCCCAGCTTCTTTGTAATGGCCGTTCAGAGCCTGCCGCACCATGGTAGCGAATTTCTCCGGAAAGGCATTAGCCAGCACCGATATAGCGCCGGTGGCCCCAAAGGTCGCCATGGGTACCGCCAGCATGTCGTCGCCGCTGATCAGCATAAAATCGGATGGCTTATGGCGGGCAATTTGCATGCATTGTTCCAGGTTACCGGAGGCTTCTTTTGTGCCGATGATATTCTTGTGCGCCGCCAGCCGGAGCGTTGTTGCAGCACTCACGTTGCTGCCAGTGCGGCCCGGCACATTGTAAAGGATAACCGGCACCGGCGAGGCATCCGCCACGGCCACATAGTGCTGGTAAATGCCCTCCTGCGAGGGTTTGTTATAGTATGGGCTCACCGATAGAAGGGCGGCGATGTCGTTGAAGTCGGTGGCTGCGATGGAGTCCAGCAGTTGTTGGGTATTATTGCCGCCTAAGCCGTAAACCAACGGCACACGACCGTTTACCTGCTGCTTCACCTGGCGCAACACTGCTGCTTTTTCGTCGGCAGTCGTTGTCACAGATTCTGCGGTTGTACCGTTAATCACCAGGTAGTCCACGCCGCCGGCAAGCACAAAATCCACCAGATTTGGCAGTGCATCAAAATCCACTTCCAGCTTTTGGGTAAAAGGCGTAACCAGTGCCACGCCAGTTCCTCTTAATTTGTCTTTACTCATCAACGATGTGTTATAAGCCACGAAGTTCTGATTCTGCCGTGTTATCTGCAAGTGCCAGCCCGATAGGTTTTATACTTTATTCGTGTCCTGCCCTCCGGCATTGGAGCAGCCGAGGTGATTTGCCTGAAAACAGGCAGCACCGTATATCAACAAATTTCAGTGCTGAGCGCCCATTTCTGCTAGTATGAAACGGCGCCTGCTACTCCTGGTATGCTCTAAATTACAGTATATTATTTTCCTCCACCCACTTCAGGAAAGCTTCTTTGTATACTTCCCCGATCGGGATTTCTTTGCTGCCGATGCGGATGCGGCTTTTCTCAATGCTATCGATCTTCTGCAGCGACACAATAAAGGAGCGGTGCACGCGCAGGAACTTGGTGTCGGGCAGTTTCTCCATCATTTTGTTCATTGAAAGCAACGTAATAATTTTCTGGTCTTTTGTCTGAATGATGATGTAATCTTTCAGACCCTCGATCCAGAGTATATCCTTAAAGTCGATGCGGACGGTTTTGTAATCGGCTTTCACAAACATAAAGTCGTGCTCCGGCGCTGTCAATGTAGCAACGGGAGCTGCATCTGTCGTTTTGCCGTTGCGCTGCATTCGTTCCTGTGCTTTGTTTACGGCCTTCAGAAAGCGATCGAAAGGAATGGGCTTAAGCAGGTAATCTACGGCATCCTGATTAAAACCTTCCAGCGCATAGTCGGGGTAAGCGGTAGTGAAAATAATGAGCGGCTGGTGCTTGAGTATGTTTAGGAACTGAATGCCTGTCAGCTCCGGCATCTCAATATCCAGAAACATGAGGTCTATAGGCCCTTCCTGTAAAACCTGCATGGCCTCCGTGGCACTAGAGCAGGTTTTTACCAGTTGCAGGTACGGAAGTTTGCTGACATAGCTTTCTATAATATCAAGCGCCAGGGGCTCATCATCTACGGCAATGCATCGAATGGTCATAGTTTTACTTGTAGTTGGGTTGAAAGTATAATTTGAGATTCGCGTAAAAGGTATTTTCTTTTTCTTCTAGTGTAAAGGTATGGCGGCCGGGATAAACAAGGTTGAGGCGGCGCTGGAGGTTTTCGAGACCAATGCCCCCAAACTCCCGCTTTTTATGGGTGCTCGAGTTATTGACGGTGCTGAAGAGCAACTTCCTGTCATCTACCACCAGGGTAAGTATAATTCCGATCTCGTTTTTACTCACAAGCCCATGCTTAAACGCATTTTCCACCAACGTCATCAGCAGCATCGGGGCAATCTGTTTGTCGGCCAGGTCGCCCTGAATATCGAAGCGTATACTTGTTTGCTCGCGCAGGCGCAATTTCTGCAGGTCTATAAAGTTATTGATGTGGTCGACCTCTTTCTGCAGACTTACCAGCACATCGTTGCTCTCATAGAGCATGTAGCGCATCAGCAGGGAGAGCTTCATAATGGCATCCGGTGTTTCGGGGTGCTGCTTGTAGGCAAGCGAGTAAATGTTGTTAAGCGTGTTAAACAGGAAGTGCGGGTTAACCTGTGATTTCAGGAATGCCAGTTCTGCTGCCAACTTCTGCGTTTCCAGCTCCTTGTTGCGCCGCTCATTCCGGATATAGTTGCCAGTTACTTTAATGGCTGAGCTCAGGAAAACATTCACCAGGCCGGCCATGGCATACTGTACCAGCCGCTCTACGGTAAATAGTGCCTGCATATTGGGGTTAAACTCCCTGAAAACGTAGTAGTCGAGCGGCGAGCGTACGATGGCAAAGCCGAGCAAAGTGGTCAGCACAGCCGCTATGTAGAGCAGTAAGTGATTGCGCGCCAGAAACCGGGGAATGAGCACAAACCAGTTGAAGTAGAAGATGGACGCATGAAACAGCAGCCCCATGGCTACATCCAGCACCTTCGCCGGCGTCAGGTGGCGGTTGGATTGCAGAAAGTAAAAAACCCAGGCACCAAACAGCAGCCATACAATTATATGAAGAGCTATTTGGTAGCGTTTTTTCATGGTTACCTGCGGTAAGGCAATGCGCATAGTGGTGTTTGGTAAGGACGACATCTGTTCGTGTAGGCGGCAGACGTTTCCGTTAGCAGCCTTTGGTTTATAAGCTTAAATTATTAGATGATCTCTCCGGTAACAGAGCTACGCCATAAGTGGGCAAAGCCCTGCAGGGCTGCAATAACCTGTATTCTTTTCCAAAAATAAGAGAAAACATTAGATATGAAAGGTGCCATGCAAGTGCGCAACCGGTGTATTTTACATGTTCCGGTGCCTTTGCAGGGCTATACCTATACCAAACCGCTCATTCTGGCGACAAACTCCTAAAATTAACAGATAAAGATATTTTCGGCGCTAAAAGATTGTTTATCTATTGTTTAGCGGCATTGGTATAATTTCTTTTTTAATAACGGCTTTATTGTTTCCCTTTGTACAGTACCGCAGGATGGGGTGCCTGCCAGCAGCGCTGCCCCGCCAGGAGAATAAGAAAAGGGTAAGTAAAATAGATTAGTTGTTTGTCAGAGTGGGGCCAGTTGCAGCTGGCCCCATCTAGTTTAAGGGAAGTATAAAATAGCCGATCCTACCGGATCATTTCCAGAAACTGGCTTTCGGACAGAATAGTTGTGCCGAGCTTGGCTGCTTTTTCCAATTTGGCAGGTCCCATTTTATCACCTGCAACCAGGTAATTGAGCTTAGCCGAAATGGAGCTCACCACTTTGCCCCCGTGGCTCACGATCAGCTGCTGCAATTCTTCGCGGCTGATACTCTCAAACACACCAGAGATCACAAATGTTTGGCCGGCAAGCTTATCACTGGCTATCTCCGGACCTGTAGTATCAGATTTGAAGTGCAGGCCGGCAGCTTTGAGACGCTCCACCAGCAGTACGTTATCGGCATCACTGAAAAAGGCGATAATGGAATTGGCAATGCGGTCGCCAATCTCGTTGATGGCGATGAGCTCTTCGTACGTGGCACTTCGCAGTGCTTCGAGGTCTGGCAGCTGCTCGGCCAGCTTTTTGGCTACGGTGCTGCCAACAAAGCGTATGCCCAGGGCAAACAGTACCCGATCATAGCGCGTATTCTTCGACTTCTCCAGGCTTGTCAGAATGTTGTTAGCTGATTTCTCGCCCATCCGTTCCAGGTTCGCCAGTTGCTCAAAGGTCAGGTCGTAAAGGTCGGCAGCGTTTTGCACCAGGCCGGTGGCATACAGCTGTTCAATTGTTTCCGGTCCCAGGCCGTCGATGTTCATGGCCTTGCGGGAGATGAAGTGCTCCAGCTTCGCTTTTATCTGCGGCGGGCAACCTTCATCATTCGGGCAGTAAAAGTTCGCCTCGCCTTCTGAGCGCACCAGCGGCGTACCGCAGGCAGGGCAATCGACAGGGTATAGGATTGGTTCGCTGTCAGCCGGGCGTTTGCTGAAATCTACCCCCGTGATCTTCGGGATGATCTCACCGCCTTTCTCCACAAACACCGTGTCGCCGAGGCGCAGGTCCAGCCGTTGAATTTCGTTGGCGTTGTGCACTGAGGCCCGCTTTACCACTGTTCCGGCCAGCAGCACCGGCTCCAACAATGCCACTGGAGTAACGGCACCCGTGCGCCCCACCTGGTACTGAATGCCCTGCAGCAATGTTGCGGCACTCATAGCGGCATACTTGTAGGCAATAGCCCAGCGCGGGCTTTTAGACGTATAGCCCAGTTCTTCCTGCAGCGCATAGCTGTTTACTTTCACCACTACCCCATCGGTCGCAATGGGCAGCTCAAAGCGTCGCGCCTCCCATTCATTCACATAAGCAAGCACCTCTTCTATAGATTGGCATTTACGCCAGGTATCGGATACCTTTAAACCCCACTTCTGAATGGCCTGCAGGCTTTCCGAATGAGATTCGAAAGGGCTTGTAGCGCAGTGAAAGCTGTAGGAGAAGCATCCCAGCTTACGGCTGGCCACTATGGCAGAATCCTGCTGCTTCAGGGTGCCGGAGGTAGCGTTGCGTGGATTCGCCAGCAGTTGCTCCCCGATCTCCTCGCGCTCGGCATTCAGCTGCTCAAAAACAGGCAGCGGCATGTATACTTCGCCCCGCACTTCAAATACGTCCGGGAAGTCTTGTCCATGTACCTGCAAAGGCACATCACGAATGGTACGCACGTTAGCTGTAATGTTGTCGCCGCGGGTACCATCGCCACGGGTAGCCCCCTGCACAAACAGCCCGTTTTCGTACGTAAGGCTTATGGCGACTCCATCAAATTTCTGTTCACATACATACTCTACCGGATGGCCGATCGCTTTCTGCACCCGGTTATCGAACTCCCGCAGCTCCTGCTCTGAGTAGGTGTTGCTCAACGATAACATGGGCCACTTGTGGTACACGGTGCCAAAGTTTTTGGTTATGGTGCCCCCCACGCGCAGGGTAGGGGAGGTGGGCTGGCGCAGCTCCGGGTATTGCTCCTCCAGTTCCTGCAGCCGCTTCAACAGCATATCAAATTCAAAGTCGGGTATTTCGGAAATACTGTTCTGGTAGTATTGGTAGTTCAGGTAATTTATCTTGTCCGTCAGCTCCTGAATTTCCTGAGCCGGGTCTTTTGCTAATGCCATAAGTGAGTTGTTGATGCGTCTGTAAAAATAGGAAACCGCCCGTACACTTGCGCCATTAAATCACCGCAAAAGCAGAGAAACTGCTTTGCAGCAGCACCTGCTGTAAGGAGGGCACTGGAAGTCTTAGACAAGCAGCAGTTCCAGCTGTTTATACTTGCCTGCTTAAACTCGGGGCGAATTGTAGCGGAGAGGCAAATGAATGATTCTTACACTAGGAGCTACAGCACTTGCGGCTGTAAGTTTTTGTAGTATGTTATGTTTTGATTGATAATCAACCAGTATACTTGTTGCAATTGAAGTATAACTTAACTGAATAACTTGCAAAATGCCGGCAATTATACTTTAGCCAAAGTGGCCTTTGATAACAGGATAAAGGCCATACTACCAACTGCAATTAGGGCAGCGATCATACGCTATTGCTGTCACAGCTGAAAGCTATTGCAGTGATAGTAGCGGAATGGGAAAGCTCTATTAAGGAATTGCGCAAGCTGCTTCCTATGCCCGAAAGCTGGTCTGCAGCATAAAGAGAGCCGGGATAGGATTGCAGGCGATTAGGGTTTAGCAAAGCAATTAGCAGCAGTATGGCGCAGCAATTTGTCTAAGCCGCTACTAACGCCTGGATGCCAGTAGCTGATTATTATCTCGCAGCATCAAGTGTAACTTCATATACTTCATTCAACAATTTGATCAGTAAAGCATTAAGGTTGTACTACGCTTGGCAAGAGCTAGGAGCTAGTTAGATTAGCAACACTGTGTAAGAACTGTGTAATTGGTCCTTCAAAAAGCAGAAAGCTAGATTAAATTAATAGACTGCCTAGCGATAGCGGATATGGAGAAGTATAATGCCATCACCTTTACTGTACTTTATACCTGCCAGCTGCTCTTTAGATATAGGTTGGTACACTAGCTTGCTGGCAGACTGCATATTGAACTTGACTTATTAAAGCTATACTTTAGTACCGTTTTGCTGCTTATACTTCATTCTGCACAAAGTGTTCAGGAGCTTTGCCAGGCTGTGGTTTTCTATTTGCAGGGATCACCTCTAAAGCAGGAAAATTATTGGGAACAGTATCATAACAGCACATGTGCAGCGTTATAGGGCTGCACATGTTATCTGGCATCATAGTTTGTATAGCGGGCGCCACGGATAGTGAACAGGACACGGCCGGTCAGAAGCGGCACATACTTTACCGGGATGGTGGCCTGGAAATTTTCCAGCATCAGGTCGAAGCTGGTACTGAATACCAGAGTTCCTTTGTCACGAACAAATGCTACTGGAACTACGGTTTCGTTGGTAGCGCCCTGTAGCGTGATCCGGATAACACGCGGCACCGGTTCTGAGTTGACCAGGTTGGTGCTGTTGATTTGGTTGGCCGGCAGGTCGATTTCCATGTATAGCTCTGGGTACTTTGCGGCATATAAAACTTCGTAAGCCATTTCAGGGGTAGGAGCAGGATCGACAGGTAACAGGGTGCTGACGTTTAGACGGCACTCCAGCTTTTGGGTGGCCTTGTTGTAGTTCACCAGCAACGCATTCGACGCAAAAGGAAAGGGCTGCTTGACGCCATCCAGGGTAAGGAAGATGGTGTTGTCGCTGGTGTAAACGGTGTTGGTCTGCGCCACTGCCCGGTGGCAGAATAAGAAGGCGATCAGCACCAGTAAAAATGCGGTAAAGGGTACTTGTTTGGTCATAGTGTATACTTGAGCTTACTTTAGCTAACGCAAATACAAACAGAAGGATAAAGAAGAGCGCTGCTTTGTTCTGCATGGTTTACCTTTACAGTATGTGCTGCATGTTAGCATTGGATTTGTGCTGTAAAAGACGGGCGCCTGCCTCTTAAAATTTAATGACGTAAATAGAAAACTATACAGGGGGTTGCCGTGTATATAGGTAGTATAAAACATAGTAATAGCACTACTTAGCGGTATACGGCAATTTCTCGTGCTAGGCGTTTTTCAATTACTTTAGGGATGGATCCAGATAAGAAGAATAAAGTTGATGCGAGGCAGCTTTCTGCGTTCGGTAAGATAGAGAAGATGCACCCTATCCGAATGCTGCTTTACCTAAGTATGATTGGCATTGGTATTTTGTTTTTTATACTTGTGGTGGCCTTTGCCCGCACAGGCGGTTTTCAGGTAAAAAACTTCATGTTGCCGAAGTTTTTTAGTGTAAGCACCATTCTGTTGCTCTTTAGCAGCTATACCATTAACCAAGTGCCGCGCCTTTACAAAAGAGATAAGCTGAAGAAGATGGGCCGCTACCTGGGCCTGACGCTAGGGCTGGGCGCGTTGTTTGTCGGTGCACAACTAATCGGCTGGAATGAGATGACACGCGCCGGCGTATACTTTACCGGCAAAGCTTCCGGAACATACCTCTACCTGATCTCTGCTTTGCATGTGCTGCACCTGCTGGGCGGCATTATTTTCCTGTCGTTCCTCTTCTTTAAAACTGTGCATGTGGCTTCTGACGGCGTACGAAGCCTGATCTTTATCCGGGACCCCTATCGCCACCTGCAGCTTAACATGTTGTGCGGCTACTGGCACTTCCTCGACTTCCTGTGGCTAGGCTTATACCTCGTGTTCCTCTTTATGGCCTAACAACTCTGTAGCCTTAACTTTTGCGGTCCCTGTACTCAGGAAAACATACGGCCATTATAGCGCAGTTAACAACTTAACTTAAAAGCACCTGTTAGCTATTAAACTGGCAGCTTGTTACAAGAATTGAGTTATACTACAACGGATCATATATACAATTATCACCTGTTCTTGATTGTGGAAAGTATCAGGGGCAACCATGTACATTGTATATGGTACATACAAAAAATCCCGAAGCTCGTTCGGGATTTTTGCCTTTAGGAGGAGTGCCTCTTTAACTATTAGCGTACCAACGTAACACTGCCTTTAAATTTGCTGGTACGATAGTCGATCATGTAGAAGTATACGCCATCACTTACGTCTTTTCCATCCCACTTAAAGTTGCTGTTGCTACTGCGGAATACTTCCTTGCCCCAGCGGTTGTAAATAATAATACCGGAAAATACAGCTGAGCAGAACTCACCGGGTAAACCCGGAATCTCAAAGTAATCGTTTTTTCCGTCTCCGTTGGGCGTAAAGATGTTCGGCGGAATAAAATCCTGTACTTTGGGCACTTGCACCCGAAACTCCATCACTAGTTTCTCTTCCGGATAAGGGCTGCAGGCATCCTCCTGCAGCGTGAAGTTTACACGCAGTGTGCCCTTTGCCGCTGCTTGGCAGTTGGCCACCCAGTTAAAGGTGCCGTTCGCCTTCCCTTTCCCGTTCGTGCCGTTGAAACTCATACCATAATCGGCCATGTTAAAACCCTCGCCAGCAGCGCTCAGCAGCAGCGGGTCCAGGTTAATGTCGTCGCCGAATAGCTTGGCCTCGAACGCTTCCCCCAGTTTCAGATCGAAGGTGAGCACTTGTTTATCTGTTGAGATAACGGGCGGGTCATTTGGTGCATTTACATGGAATTCGAGTACCAGTTGCTGATCCGGTGAGGGCACACAGGCTTCTTCTTTTAGCTGGAAGGTAACCCGGAGCACATTGGAGGAAGCAGCATTGCAGGTGGCCACCCAACTGAAGAGTCCTTCTGCGTTGCCATTGCCGCCTGTGCTGGTAAAGGTCATGCCATAGTCGGCCATGTTGAAGCCGTTGCCTGCTGCAGCGAGTGCCAAAGCATCCAGGTCAACATCCTTGCCGAAAATTTTAGCATTGTAGAGCTGGCCCGGCTCCAGGTTTACAACCAACACCTGCTGGTCGGTGCTAATGGCGGGCACATGGTTCGTATAGATGGGCCGCACTTCTACCACCTCTTTCTGCTCGATAATTTTGCCGCATACTTCAGAACTGGCCGTGAACTCCACCTGGTAGCTTTCTTGCTTTAAAGTGCTGCAGTCTATCTGCCAATCAAAGGGAGAAACCACTTTAGCCGGTTTAGTCTGATCTTCAAAGTTGATGTTCTGAGAACTTAAATCGAAATTAAGCCCTTTTGCGCTAAGTGTAACGTCCTGTCCATCGGTATCAGTACCAATCACATCAAAGTTGAGCACGTCGCCCTGGTGTACCTCAAAAATGCGCGAAGGAGTAGATAGCGCCAGAGCAGGTGGTGTATCAGGCAGTGGGTCTATAACAAAGCTAAGGTGCACGGTATCCTGCCGGGGCAAGCTGCAGCCGTCGTCCTGAACGATCAGGTCCATCTTGTATACCTTGCCTTCCGTGTTAAAGCAATCATCAAAGCAAAGCGTGGCCTGCAGGGTGTCGTTGGTGGTGCCATCCAGGTTGATCATGCCGCTGGTCTTCCCGTTAAACGTATACTCCTGGCTTGAAAAGTTGACAGGACGCGCCCGCAACTGAACAAACTCGCGCTGGTCGGGATCGGTAAAGAGCACGTCGATGCAGCGTTTATCAGTAGGGCCGATGTGAAGCACCTGGTTGGCCTGGTACAAGTCTTTATGCCCCTGCTCCCGTGCAACAACCTGAGGCGTTTGGTTCACGGCACAGTCCAGCACCAGCACCTGGAAGTCGCGCCGTACTTCTCCGATCTTTACGCCATTCCGGAACTCCTGACAGCGAATACCGAACACATAAAGGCCTTTGCTTTGCGGCCGCATCGTCAGCTGCCCTGTTTGGGCATCAATGCGCATAGATGGGTTGCCCAGTACCTGTGTTTCTTTGCTATAGCCCGGCAGCCACTTAATTTCCGGGTATGGGGCTGGTAAGGGATTATAGTAGCCCTGCGAAGGTGCATTCGGGTTGACGTCGGAGGTAAAGCCATTCAGGGGAGTCACCATGTCATACACCAGGGAGTCGCCATCGGGGTCGGTACCGTTAAAATCGAAATAGAAGAACTCGTTTACGCAGGCATAATCGCTGAGCGGCGGAAACAGCTTGGGAGAGGAATCAATAAAAGGCTCTCCGTTGCGTACCACGGCCGGAAACTCCATATAAAAGGTCTGGGCAGCCCCCTCTGGCATTTGAATGTTGCTGATGGTGCGGTTGCGGCAGCAGCGTTCCCAGGTTACATAATAGCCGCTAGGGTCTTTGTACAGGCTTGCCGGAAGCGCGATCTCTGCATCATAGATCAGCTTGCGGGTGCGCAGGCTGCCCACCGTACAATCGATATTAGTATAAGGCACAAACGACTGGGAGCGAAGCGGAATCGTTTTACTTTGCATCAGCTTGTTTGTTGACTTCTCAAAAATATTAGCCGTAATGTACTGGTCTAATGCCGCCGGACTGCCATTTACATCGTCGAAATAGAGGTTAAGGGTAAGCCTGTAGCTGCTTTCCTGCAGGTAAAGCAGTTCAAACTCACCCCCAACAATGTGGGTGGCCCATGCTTTAAAGGATAACAGAAAACAGCAAAGTATAAGTGAGAGTACACGTTTTGGCATATGCACGGCACAAAGGATGAACGATCAACTAAAAAGTATATAAATATAGGGAAAAAATAGAATGACTACCGCCTGTAGCTTCTATTTACGTATCTGCTTTAAATTCTGCTATCCAAGGCAGACAGCTATTTAGATGCGGGGTTGGCCGTCAGGCAGCAGGATCTTATCCAGGAGATCCGTAAAAAGGAGCGGGGTTGAGAAGTATGGATCAGCATAGGCGTTTGTTAGCAGCCGTATATAACCTGGGTGTCGGTTTACCCGGGTATAATCCAGCGTGATGTTGCCGTACAACTGGTTGCACAGGTCTGAACCCGGCACATCCGAGGCAGGGGGCAGCAGGAAATACTTTTCCGTTTGTTTTGTGTAGCGCTCGTGCCGTACATCGTGCTGGTCCATGTTATGGAGGATGTAATTCTGCTCCAGTACACGGTCTTTCAGATAATCAAACAGAAAGGAAAAAGCTTCCGGACTTATAGCCGGATCATAGAAGAAAACTGCGCCCTGCCGGTTGTCTCCGGTAATCAGCTGCACCCGCAGGTGGCTGGTCAGGTTCGCCTTCTGGTAGTGGTAAGCTTTATGAAAAGCGGTTGTCCAGGGGAGATAGGACTGACTCTCCAACCACTTCTGGTAGGCAGCCTGATAGGATGCAGAACGGGTCAGTTTCCTGCATGTCGGAAGATTCGGCTCCCACCCCAACAATCGCTTTAAAAATTCGTTAAACGGCATTTAGTTATTTACCTCTAAAACATGTTCGGCTTTAAATAGTTTTAGAGGTGCTCCGGCAAATTTTTCACTTACCGTAATTACCCGATACACAATTTTCATGTCATTGTTGAGTTAAAATGCCGCTATCCGGTACGTGAGAACAGCTACCTGGTTTGGCTTACATATTTATAAACGCTATGGACACTATAACAGAAGAACTTGAAATGAAGCGGCGGCTGCTGCAGGAAAGTACAAAAGTATTAAATGTGCAGATAACAGCCGCAAAAAATGCCATGGACCTGGCCCAGGAGAGTGCCAATGAGCACCAGGGAGCCATGGAAGATAAATTTGAATCGTTTCGGGAGGCTTGTCAGATCCAGCGCGATATGTATGCCCGCCAATTAGATGAGCTGATCAGCACGATGGGCATATTGAGGCGGATTAATGCCACCAAAGCCAACCATGATGTGTCGCTGGGAGCAGTAGTGCATACCGAACTCCAGAACTACTTTATAGGCGTAAGTCTGGGAGCTATTACCATCGAAGGCGAAACCTACTATGCCATCTCTGGTATGTCGCCTCTGTTTAAGGCAATGTCCGGCAAAACGACGGGCGAGACTTTTACTTTTCGGGACAAGTCCTATAAGATACTACAGGTTATCTAAAAAAGGAGCATATAAATTTTTCTACGCACTAAACCTTTTTTTCAGAATGGAGTTAGAAAGAGGGTAAAGGGTTGAAAACAACAAAGGGTAGCGTTTCATGCTACCCTTTGTTGTTTATACTTGCTGACTTTTATTCTACCCGGGTCCAGTCCTGCGACCTGCCGATTAGCGAAATACCAATATAGCCTTTTACTTCCATTTTATTCTTGCCTGTCATTTTCATATAACAGGAGTAGGTCTTGCCGCTCTCCGGATCATAAATGGTGCCGTTGTCCCACTTATTATTTCCAACAAATTCGAAGCCCTTCATAAATTCCAGGCCCTGTAGCGGACGACTGCGCAGCTTACTATTAGGATTATTATCATCCAGTTTGGGTTTGCCGTTCCGGAGCGGCTCCTTCAGCGACACGATCTTACCACAGAGTTTATCGCCACATTGAAAGATCTCGAACCGGGCCTTGCCATCTTCATTTGTCCAGGTGCCAAGGGGAGAAAGCTTTTGGGCCCAAGCCAAGGTAGAAAAGAGCATAAGTGCGACAAAGAAGAGCAGAGGTTTTTTCATACAAAATTGCAGTTAGTTAGATGACGAAATATACTAAAAAAATAGTTCTGTTACTTTAACAGCCCTGTAGCCGAAAAATTAATTTAAGTTTTTAGCTATTCTATGGCAAATACAAGGCCATAAAACAGGCAGGAGAGTAATATTAAAATAAGTATAAATGTTATGCTGCTGATTTGTAGATAATTAGCTGTGTGGCCTTTACGCAGCACTATTTTGGGAAATATTATTATCAGAAAAGTCGAAAAAAAGTATAAAAATTATGTGCTAAACCTTGTGAACTTTTCAACGTTCTTTTACCTTTAGAATACAGTAGCGAGTGCTACAGCTCTGATTTTGTCAGCTGATTTCAGTGGTCAGAGTCTATGTCGGACTAAAGAGAAAGGAGGTGCTATGTCTAATCCATCAGACGTCTTAGTAAGCCCAGGTAATGTTGTTCACCTAAACAGTGAACTGGCTTAGTAAGCAGTCCTTACTGCTTACGCAGTAATTTGCCTTTGGTCTTTAAGATGGTATCGCTGCAAAACAGCGTGCCGCTTGTTAAGATGAAGAAGGATTCTTAAGCGCCAGATGTAACTTGACGGGTACATCTGGCGCTTATTTTTGTCCTTACAGATCGTCTTTATACACTCTTCCTCCCCGCCGCCGCTCCTGCACGAAGGTGCCGACATAAAAAGCACTGGCAATAAAACAGCTTATACTCATTAGCAGCAACAAGTAATCTTTCATACTCCAACCGGCAGCGCCAATCCGAAGTTGTATAATCAGCAGGATGGCTGCCAGCAGCGTAAGCGAAGTGACCGTGTGGAATACAAAGCGATTGTGCCGCCGCAGGTGGTGCGTGCAGGCCAGCAGCAACAGCCCGAAAGCCGGAATAATTAATGTTGTGATATCCTGGCTTGGCGGTGCGAAGTAATAGCCCAGCCCCAGCAGCATCAGAACAAGGCCATTGAGGGTATTGATCAAGTAAGGATGTACCATAGTGCTAACAGTTTGTTTCCGGACAGGCTACAATAGCCTGTCTCTATGGTCTTACTTACGAAAAAAGTGACTTTGGTTATGAAAAGCTTGTCCTTGTGCTATTATAGCACCCGGCGAAGCTCCAGAAAGCGCAGATTATAGCGGGAACCTTCAACCTGACTTACTTTTACGCCGCCGTTAGAAGAGGCATGCACAAAGGTGATCGTGTCGCCTGGCTCTGAGATAACGATGCCTACATGTCCGGGCTCACGCACGGCCGGGTTGGTGCCTGTAAAGATCACCAGGTCACCAGCCCTGGCTTGCTGGCGCTTTACCTGCTCACCAACTTCTGCCTGCATAGCCGAAGAATGCGGAACCTGAACCCCAAAGTGGCCGAATACATGCGTTACAAAACCAGAGCAATCAAAGCCTTCGGGGGTAATGCCAGCATAAACATAAGGGCTGCCTTGCAACCGAAGCGCATAGTGGACTAACTCCTCTGCTTTTTCCTGATTATCACTTACCCGCACCTGTTTTGTTGTAGCCGGCTGAGGTATAATAGCAGTTGTTGCAGTTACATGCTCAGTACCGGAATGAACAAAAAGTGGCTTGGCCAGCAGCAGAAAAGGCGACAGGAACAGAAAGATCAGTTTTCTCATAGTTTCAGGTAGCTGTTTGGGTTTACACTGATATTACCATGCCAGTTTTTAGAATCACTTCTTCTTACGGTCCTCAATATTGGACCCGAAAACAACTGGCAAGGCAATCTAATTCCATAAAACACCTGTCGTTCAGGAAAAGTTTACAGTGAGAAAAGTGGTACTTACCTGGCGATTTTATCTGTTAACTTAAAATAAAAAAATACTGAAACATTTTTAGTGATGGATTTAATTGAGCTCATAAAAAGTTGTATTTTAGTTTCCGAATCTATTTATAGGATGTGAGGATGATATTGTGTAAGAACAGTACCTTGGAGGTGATCTTTGATCCGGTACAGGTGCGATTGTGTGTTGCGTGTGGGCATAGTTTCCAATCTGATGACTTCCGGAATTCTTTACTGGAAGCGCTGGCATTTGCCAGAAAGTACCAGGTAAAGCACTGGCTGCTGGACCTAAGGGCTATAGGCGAGTTGAGCGAAGCCGACGAGACGTGGGTATATGCACAGCTTTTCCCGGAAATAATGATGCAACTGGGCACAGGCAATTACATGGCCATGCTGCTGTCGCAGCCCTGTTATGAGCGGTTGCTGGAGGAGACGGGTCAAAATGGGCTTACCAGCATGAATTCTTTTGTGATACTGCGCAACTTTTATGATCCCGCTGAAGCTGCAGCGTGGCTGGACACGCACCACCTGCGGGCTTCCTGATTTACCTACTGATGCGTTTGTTCCTGTAGCAGCACCTGCTACAAGAGGGAAGTGATTTTGAAAAACACGCTATTTGTCGTAAAATGCGTTTGGTTTAACAAAATCCTTCACAACAACATGTTTCAACAAAAGAGATTTAAATTATCCCTCTTATTCCTGCTTTTTCTGTGTATTGGTCATACTACTGCTGCTTTCGCCGCAGAACTGCGCTATACTTTATCAATGCCGGAGCCTTACACGCATTATTTTAAGGTAGAGGCAGACCTGACGGGCGCCAGCAAAAAGTATGTGGATTTTACGATGCCGGTGTGGGCGCCGGGCTCATACCTGGTGCGCGAATTTGCCAAAAACGTAGAGAGCTTTAAGGCAACCGACGGGTCAAACAAAAATCTCCGTTCTGAAAAGATTGACAAGAACACCTGGCGCGTATACAGCAACAAAGCCAGCACAGTACATGTAGCTTATGATGTATACGCATTTGAAGTGTCCGTGCGTACCAGCTTCCTGGATGCCTCGCATGGCTATGTAAACGGCACCAGTATATTTATGTACCCTGAAGGGTATGAGCAGCAGGCCGGTACGTTAGTAGTGAAGCCTTACAAGGGCTGGGATAAAGTAACGACAGGCCTTAAAAGCACCGGGCAGTTTACGTTTACCTTCCCCAACTATGATATTCTGGCGGACTCTCCACTCGAAATCGGAAATCATCCTGTTTATACCTTTACTACCAACGGGATAAAACATGAGGTAGCCATGTATGGCGAAGGCAACTACAACCCGGAACGCTTGATGGCCGACATGCAGAAGGTAACCGAAGAAGCTGGCAAAGTAATAGGAGAGTTGCCTTTGGATCGTTACGTCTTTATCGTGCATAACCTTACGCGCGGCGGCGGTGGCCTGGAGCACCTCAACTCTACTACCCTGGAAACCTCCCGCTGGATCTATGGCACCGAAGCTGGCTATCATAGTTTCCTTGGCCTGGTAGCCCACGAGTATTTCCACCTATGGAATGTGAAGCGCCTGCGCCCTTTGCCGCTGGGGCCGTTCAACTATAACCAGGAAAACTATACGGACCTGCTGTGGGTGTCTGAAGGCATTACCAGTTACTATTCCAATATGATTCTGCGCCGGGCAGGCTACATCACGCCGCAGAACTACCTGGAGCGAGTGGCCTCTGGTATAAGCGGTGTGGAGAATACGCCCGGCAACAAAGTGCAAAGTGCGTCAGAGTCCAGCTATGATGCCTGGATCAAATACTATCGCCACACAGAGAACTCTAACAACGCCGAAATTTCATACTACAGCAAAGGCGATGTGTTGGGCGTGTTGCTGAACATGGAAATACTGAAAAGCACTAAAGGGGAGAAGTCGCTGGATGACCTGATGCGCTATATGTATAACCGCTACTACAAGCAACAGAAACGCGGATTTACGCAGGCTGAATTCAAGGAGGCCGCAGAAAAGATCACCGGACATTCGATGGATGCCTTTTTCCGTGATTATGTAGACGGCACCGATACACCCGATTACAACGCATACTTTGAAACTGCAGGTTTACGACTGGTAAATGAAAATGAGAACCAGCAAGTTCCTGGTTGGGGAGCGGCAACAGCATTTGCTGATGGAAGGCTGCTGGTGCGCCTTGTAAACCGCGGTAGCAGCGCCTGGGAGGGTGGATTGAATGTGAACGATGAGATCGTAGCTGTTGACGGGTACCGGGTGGACAATAATGATCTTACCCGCATTTTGAGCGAGCACAAGATAGGCGACACGCTTTCTGTTCTGGTTGCTCGCGACAATAAAATGATGACTTTGCAGATTCCGCTCCTGAAAGACGAAACTATCCGCTACCATTTTGAGCAAATAGCAAACCCAAGCGAGTTGCAGAAGAAGATCTATAATAAATGGCTGGCGGTTTCTAACAGCTAAACCTCAAGTATAAACAACCTCTAAACGGTGAGGCGATGGTGGCGAAAGCTTCACATTGTCTCACCGTTTTTTATAATAGCATGCTGCGTTATCGTTGCGGAACGATAAGCAGCTTCTGAACAACCCCAAACCTTAATCAGAAAGCATCAGTTTGTTCCATAAGCTACTCATGCTTAACCGGAGCAATTAACGTTACACTACCTCCTAAGTATACCGTTTTAGTGCAAGCCCAAATAGCTGGCTACACTGCATGTTATACTCTATACTTGGATCGTAATGGTAGCCTGTAATTCAACTGTGAGGATATTTACAAGAGCTAGTTTAAACAATAACTAATACAGCTGCGCTGTCGCCTTTTATCTTTTTGCAGGTTATTTAGATGTTGGGAAGCGATAACCCTGTTTAAATATGATATTTATACTATATTAAGAGAATTGCACTGTTTAAGCTTGAGAACAGATATGTTCAGGCCTTTAATTATAATAAAGCCAAGTATATAAATAGCGCTGTTGTATAACATAAACAATTTGGTTCTTATGTAAAGGCTGTTTATATTTCGGGGAATTAGTAAATAATTTTACCTTCTTTGTTATGGTGGTGGTAGAAACCACGTTTGTTCGGTTAGTATATTATAGTGATATAGATTGTCTGTTAATCAAATGGTTAGTAAAGCCGGAGACACCTGTTCTAATGGAAGCTTACCTGCACATACTGGACCTGCTAACTGTAAATGCAGGGCTTCGGCTTTATTGCACTGATTTAAGTAACATTGGGGCACTTGACCGGGAGCAGGAAGTATGGCTTAATTTAGAATATTATCCGATGGTGCATAACTTGCTTCAGAGTGATTTCTATGTAGCTGTGGTATTTTCTGAAGAACACTTTAAAGCCATTGTAACCAACTACCAGGCTTCTGCACCTGCGGAACTTTATGCCTTCACCCACTTTACTTATTTTACTGCCGTAGACGAAGCGATCCATTGGCTGATGAGCATTAAAAAAGGTCAGGATACAGCGTTACTTCCTGCTGCACTCTGACCTTCTTTTGCTTTTTTACGGTATGTTGTCTTAAAACAGCGCTGCCTCAAGGGAAAATACCTAAGGCTTCGTAGCTTACTCCTATCTTTTCGATAGCTGCCAGGAAAGCGGCTGTTCGCAGATCCGGAATTTTCTTTTCTATCATTACATCGCGTATCTCGTGGTAAGCATTTATCATGGTATCCTCTAAACCGGAGCGTACCAAGTCCACCTCATCTGAGCCTTGCGTCAGGAACTTGTACTCCTGCGCTGACATTCTTTTACCTGAAGTCGATTCGATCGCATCTACTAGGCGGCGGAAGTGTGCTTCTTCTGCGCGCTTGCCCATACGTCCGAAACGCACATGCGAAAGGTTTTTTAGCCACTCAAAATAAGAAACCGTTACACCCCCGGCATTCAGGTATAGATCGGGTATGATAATAATGCCTTTGTTCAGTAACACCTGCTCTGCACTTCTGGTAACAGGACCATTGGCACCTTCTGCTATTATTTTAGCTTTGATGCGGTCGGCGTTGCTGTCTGTGATCTGGTTTTCCAGGGCTGCAGGAATCAAGATATCACAATCTACTTCCAGCAACTCCATGGAGTTTTCGAAGTTCTTTGCGTTAGGGAAGTTAAGGATGGAGCCATTCTCACTACGGTGCTTGAAAGCTTCCTGCACGTCAATACCGTTTTCATTGTAAATGCCTCCTTCACGCTCGGCAATCCCCACAATCAGGGCGCCGTCCTGCTGGCAGAAGTATGCCGCATGATACCCCACGTTGCCCAAGCCCTGCACAATAATCCGCTTGCCTTGCAGGGTGCGGCCGTCCATGCCTTTGCCCTCCAGTAATTCCGTATCATCGAGTGCCTCCCGGATGCCATAATAGATCCCCAGGCCCGTAGCTTCTGCCCGGCCCCGTATGCCGCCCTGGCCAATTGGTTTGCCCGTCACGCAGCCCAAGGCATTAGTTTCGCCATAGTTCAACGCTTGGTAGGTATCTGCTATCCACGCCATTTCGCGGCTGCCTGTGCCATAATCAGGAGCTGGTACATCAATACCTGGACCAATGAGATTCTTGCGGATGAGCTCAGCGGCATAACGGCGGGTGATTTTTTCCAGCGTTTTAACCGAGGTAGTACGGGGGTTGATCTTTACACCGCCCTTAGCCCCGCCAAAAGGCACATCCACTACCGCGCACTTAAAGGTCATGAGCGTGGCCAATGCTTTAACTTCGTCTTCATCTACCTGCATGCTGTAGCGGATACCGCCTTTCGAGGGAAGTTTATGATGACTGTGTTGCACCCGTATGCCTTCTACTACTTCTACCTTACCATCAATTTCCACGGGAAACGACACCTTGTACACACTATTGCAAGCTTTAATTTGCGCCAGAATACCAGCATCTAAGCGGGAAAAACTGGCGGCGTGGTCAAAAAACTGATGAACACTGTCGAGGAACTGCCTGCCTTCGTTGGGGTTGTTTGCCATACAAGTTTTCTTTTTTGTGTAAGCTTAAATATGAAATTAGAACGGCGCCAGGCATTGATTTGTTCTACAATTCTCTGCAAACACCTGTAATCCGGTTCTGGTAAAACTTATTAGGGCTATTCTTCCGTTAAAGGAGTATTTATAAGAGTAATTCCAGATTAAATTGTAAATTATATTTGCTAAAGCTTGCTTAAGAAGATTAAACCGGTAAAATTTGTTAAAATAGTTTAGTCTGGGAATCAGCTGCAAGCAGAATAAACAAAAAATAGAGTTAGGTAATTAAAGTGCGACACAATGGAAGAAAACTCTATTCAGTATTTCGGAGATAAAGTACAAGCGGTAGAAATCGGGCCTGCAGCAAACAATAAGTTGAGCATCAATTACCAGGAAGAAGAACGGGTGCTACAGGTGCTGTGGGAAGGGCAAGTTACGTCGGCAGAGGTACGGAATGGCTATAAAAAGATCATAGATCTGGTCAGGCAATATAAACCAACGAAGTGGCTGCTGGACCTTCATAACCGCGAACTGATTAAACGTGAAGATCAGCGATGGGTGTTTACTCATGTTTACCCGCAGGCATTGCAGTTGATACAGCAAACAGTGTTTGTCGCCATTATCCTGCCAGTTTATTCTTACCACAGCCTGGTAAACGAGCTGAACGGAGATGAGCTGATGCACGGTGATAACTTCCTGATCATGAATCATTTTCTATACCAGGAAGAGGCACGGCGCTGGCTACAAAATATGACTGCAATAGGGCAGGAGGCCTGCTGATTAGAAGGTCTCCTGCATACTAAAAAGGGGAAGCATAAACTGCTTCCCCTTTTTAGTATGCACTGGTGTAATGCCTATTTGTTGACAGAAATCAGCTCCACATCAAAAATTAGAGTAGCATTCGGCTCAATGGCATCGCCTGCACCCTGAGTGCCATAGGCAAGCTCCGAAGGGATAAACAGGCGCCACTTAGCCCCTTCTTTCATCAGTTGCAAAGCTTCCGTCCAGCCAGCAATAACGCCGTTTACAGGGAATGTAGCCGGTTCGCCGCGCTCATAGCTGGAATCAAATACGGTTCCATCGATCAGTGTGCCGCGGTAATGTGTTGTAACGCTGTCTGAGCTAGACGGAGATTTGCCGTTTCCTTCTTGCAGCACCTGGTATTGCAGGCCGCTTGGAAGTGTTTTTACGCCTTCTTTGCTTTTATTTGCTGCCAGAAAAGACTCGCCAGCCTGCTTGTTTTCAGCACTTTTGCCGCTTTGCTTCTGCCCCATTTCCTGCTGCAGCGCCATCATGGCCTGCTGTACTTCTGCCTGCGACAGCGAAGACGGTTTGCCTGCCAGCACTTCTTTCAGACCTTCCATAAAAGGTTCTGCTTCAATCTCAATGCCTTGTTTCTGTAAGTTAGCAGCCATATCGCGGCCAATAATGTAGCTGATTTTGTCTTTCTGGTTCTCTGGTTTCATGAACAAGTTGTTTTGCGCCTTTGCCGGCGCGGTTAAAAATGCGTCATTCCTGACATTTGTCGCAAAGGTATGCTTTTAAAGAACGCAAAGTAGAGCGACCGAGTTATCAGTGCCACGTTGTATTCGCTGTGTCCGCCGTTTCCCCTTACTAATTCAGGAATCTCACCATTATGTGGCCTGCTATACTCAACTTCTGCCGCCGCTGTGGGGTAAGCTATACTATTATTCTCGCAAAATGCTGGCAGAAAAGTGATGTATTCCGATTTAAATGAAATTTTGCTATTTACAACTATCGTGTTGGAACATTTATTTAAGATAGATGTTTGATTAATCAAACGATTGATTAATTTTGCAGCCGCTTAGGTTAAATACGGAGATGAGTAAAGAAGATAAAAAAGAACATATACTGGATACGGCAGAAAAAGTGTTTGCCAAACTCGGGTATGAAGGAGCCTCTACCCGTTTACTTGCCAGCGAAGCTGGCGTTAACATGGCCATGATCAACTATTACTTTGGCTCTAAAGACGGGTTGATGGAAGCCGTGCTGCAACGCAGAATTTCCGGCATGCGCATGAAACTGGAGGAGGTAAAGGAAACCGGTTCGTCGTCTTGGGATAAGTTAATCAAAGCATTGGAAATTTATCTGAACAGGGTAAGCAACAACAACTGCTTTCACCGCATCATTCACCGCGAGATTTCCCTGAACCAACGCTCTGAGATGAGCAGTATTCTGGCGGATAGTGTATTTGCAAATGTACAAACCATCATCAACATCATGAAAGAAGGTGTGGAGGATGGCACCTTCCGGAAAGTGGATGTGGAGATGACCGCTATCAGTATACTAGGCACGATCTACTATATCGTAAATTCTAGCCAGGTTTCTGCCAGAGTACTTCATGCAGACCTCCAGGACAGCAACGTGATGGAAAATGAAGCAAGGCCACGCATTAAGAAATTTTTATACGATTATCTACAAGCATATTTGTTAAATCATGATTTACAGAAGTAATCATTCTTTTACCCGCTTTATAGCAAAGCAGGTGCACACTGGCATGCACAAGTATGGGCTCCTGGCGTTGCTGCTGCTTTTTTCAGGAGTGGTGTCGGCGCAGGACGCAAGAAAGCTTAGCCTGCAGGAAGCCATAGAACTGGGGGTGCAGAGCAGCAACACGCTCAAGCTTTCCCAGGCAAAAATTGATGAGGCGATTGCCAGGTTTAACCAGACTAAGGACAATGCCTTGCCCACCGGCAGTGTGAGCTATACATATAACCACGCCGAAATACCCACTTCTACCTTTCAACTTTCTGAAAAAGGAGAGCCAATGTATCTGCCGAAGCGGGCGAATGCTTTTTTAGGCACGTTCTCCTTGCAGGAGGTAATATTTGGCGGTAACCGACTGAAGTATGCAACCGAGTCGACCGAACTGCTGACGCAGATCGCACGGCTGAATGCTGAGGAGAACAGGGAGGAACTGGTGTATGATATCACCAATGCTTATTTTAACCTGTATAAGCTGCAGCAGAGCCAGAAAGTAGTGCAGCAGAACCTGCAGGCTGTAGACCGTCAGATCAAGCAGTCACAGCGCTTTTTTGACCAGGGCCTGGGCACCCGTAACGATGTGCTCCGCTTTCAGCTGCAGCGCAGCAACGTAGAGTTATCGGGCGTTGATCTGGAGACAAACCGCAAAGTGGTGGTGTATAACCTGGACATTATGCTGGGACTGCCGGTAGAAACTGACCTGACAGTGGATGAGATCCAATCGCCCAGTCAACTGGCCACCACCCTCGCCGCCTATGTGGATACGGCTTTGGTAAACCGCCAGGAGATCAAAGCGCTGGGCCTGCAAACCAAAGTAGCCGAGAATCAGATCAAATCCATTAAAGCGGAGCAGTTGCCTTCCATTTTAGCGAGCCTCAGCGCCTATTACATTAACCCGAGCGGCGCCTTTGTGCCGCCGGTTAACAGCTACCTGGCACCGGTTTCGGCAGGTGCAACCGTTGCCTGGAACTTTGACCAGCTATGGCTGAATAAAAACAAGGTAGCAGAAGCTAAAGCGCAGAAAGTAGAAGCGGAGATCAGCCACAATGCTACCCGCGACCTGGTGCGCACGCAGGTAAACCAAAGCTACCAGAACTACCAGCGGGCACTGAATAAGGTACAGATCCTGCAGGTTGCTATTGAGCAGGCCCAGGAAAACGAGCGCATGGTAGAGTCGCAGTACCAGAATTCCATAGCCTCTGCCATCGACCTGATTGATGCGCAAACGCAGCTGTTTCAGGCACAGATAAACCTGGAACTGGCCAAAGCCGATGCGGGCGTGGCTTATTATACTTTATTAAAATCAACAGGAACAATAACACACAAATAGTATTAACGCATAATGGAAACCGAAAAGAAAAAGTCTAAGAAAATCATTCCTATCATTCTGGGCCTATTGCTTATTGTTGGGGCTATCTTTGGTATAAAAGAGTACTTATACTTCAGCAAGCACGAAGATACCGACGACGCGCAGATTGATGCAGACATCAGCCCGGTGGTAGCGCGTGTGGGAGGCTATGTGGACTCCATCATGTTTGAGGAAAACGAGCACGTAAAAGAAGGCCAGGTGCTGGTAAAGCTGGACCAGCGTGACTACCAGATAAAATTAGAGCAGGCGCAGGCGGCCCAGCAGGGTGCTACTGCCGGTACAAATGTAGCGCAGTCGCAGATCAGCACCACACAAGCTAATGCTTCTACAGCTAAAGCTAATGCAGAGGCTGCTAAAGTAAAGCTGTGGCAGGCCGAGCAGGACTATAAGCGCTATGCCAACCTGGTAAAAGACGGCTCAGTAACGCAGCAGCAGTTTGAGCAGGCAAAAGCCCAGCGCGACGCTGCCCAGGCTGCTTACCAGGCTGCCCAGGACAACTACAATGCTGCCGTGAAGCAGATTGCAACAACCCGCTCGCAGCTGGCTGTTTCTAACACGGGCGTGGACCAAAGCCAGGCCAATGTAGACTTTGCAAAACTACAGCTCTCTTATACTACCATCGAAGCGCCGGTGAGCGGTATGGCATCTAACAAGAATATACAGGTGGGCCAGCTGATACAGCCCGGACAGAAACTGTTCTCCATTGTAAATGACAGCAGCCTGTACATTACCGCCAACTTTAAAGAAACGCAACTTGAAAATTTACGAGAAGGCCAGCATGTGGACATTGAAGTAGATGCTTTTCCGGATGTAGAAGTAGATGGTGTAATCTATAACTTTTCGCCGGCCACAGGTGCCAAATTTTCGCTGCTGCCGCCCGACAACGCGACAGGTAACTTTGTAAAAGTGGTGCAGCGTGTACCGGTAAAGATCAAAATATTGCCAAACAAAATTATGGATGAATTGCGCCCAGGCATGAGCGTAAAAGTATCTGTGCTCACCAAAGAAGACAAATAATTTATGGCAGAAACAGGTATAAAAAAATGGGTTATCACGATCACGGTGATCTCGGCCTCACTACTGGAGCTGATTGATACCACAATCGTGAACGTATCCATCCCTCAGATACAGGGAAACCTGGGCGCCACGCTCGAAGATGTGGCTTGGCTCACAACGGGCTACGCGGTAGCAAACGTAATTATCCTGCCCATGTCGGGCTGGCTTGGTAGCTTTTTCGGCCGGAAGAATTATTTTCTGGGTTCTATTATTCTTTTCACGGTAGCCTCTTTCCTGTGCGGCAACGCGACAGGCTTGGATGAACTGATCCTGTTCCGTATTATACAAGGTGTAGCAGGCGGCGGCTTGATTTCTACGGCACAGGCAATCCTGCTGGAAACATGGCCACCGGAAGAGGTGGGTATCGCCACTGCGTTGTTTGGCCTTGGAGCCGTATTCGGACCTACAGTTGGGCCAACAATAGGCGGCTATATCACGGATAATTACTCCTGGCCTTGGATTTTTTATGTAAATATTCCGGTTGGGGCTGTGGCTGCATTTGCCACCTATACCTTTATCAACGAAACGCCCAAGACTGGCAGAGGAAAGCCGATCGACTGGTGGGGCATTGCCTTGTTGGCCATAGCCGTAGGGAGCTTACAGACACTACTGGAAAAAGGCGAATCGGAAGACTGGTTTTCAACTACTTATATTACGGTGCTTGCGGTAGCAGCGGTTATTGGTACGCTGCTGTTCCTGTGGCGCGAAACGTCGACAGAGCATCCAATTGTTAATTTCAAGATCATGCGGCACCGGAGCTTCTCGCTGGGGATGCTCACATCCTTTGTGCTGGGCTTTGGCCTGTATGGCTCCGTGTTCGTGTTCCCCATATTTTGCCAGCAATTGCTTGGTTTTACGGGCGAACAAACCGGACTCATACTACTACCGGGTGGTTTGTTTACGATCGCCATGATGCCCTTTGTGGGTATCATGCTGAAGCGGGGCGTGCCAGCGCAGTTTATGGCTACGGCCGGTATGCTCCTGTTCTTCGTTTTCTCCTGGATGCTGAGTAAATCAACGCTTTCATCGGGCACCGAGGATTTCTTCTGGCCACTGGTAATCAGGGGTATAGGGATGTCGCTGCTGTTTGTGCCACTTACCACGCTTGCCATACAGGACCTGCGCGGCCCTGAACTGGGCCAGGGAACAGGTCTTAATAACATGATGCGCCAGTTGGGTGGTTCGTTCGGTATTGCGGCCCTTACCACGCTGATTCACGTGCGGCAGGGATTTCACCGCAGTAACCTGCTCACCAATATAAACGAGTATAATCCTGCCTTTGTAGAGCGCTTCCAGGGAATGGTACAGAACTTTGTAAGCAAAGGCTATACGTTCATGGACGCAAAAGTAGCTGCCTACAAAGCAATGGAAGGTACGGTTATCCGACAGACGCTGCTGCTCACTTATACAGATATTTACTGGGTATCCGGTATCATCATGCTATGTGCAATCCCGATCGTATACCTGCAAAAATTCAGCAAAAATGCAAATGTACCAGTAGACGTTCATTAGCGAAATAGATACCTTCAACAAAAACGGTCCTCTCCAGTTCTGGAGAAGACCGTTTTTGTTATATCCGGAGCGCCTTATAAGTATAGATGATATTCCTCCTCCCGGAGGTCTATCTGCAAATTGCCTGGGGCCAGCCAGTTTTTTACCAGCAGGCCAACCGTGGTGCCTAGCAGCAGCAGCGATGAGAGCGTCGTTAATCTTTTCATATAGTTGGGGGTTAAAGGAGGGAACTACTGCATTTAACGCGTACATAGCTATAAAGTTATGTATAGCTTGTTATGCAAATGTTACTATTTTGGATTTATATACTTCTATTACTAACACATACATGTAGAACTGGGGACGACACAAGGCAATAAGGTATAAATCTGTGCGACTGGTAAGATTATATTCTTTAAATTCTGTTACCTTTGCGGCCCTAAAAACAAGGTATGTCCTCCAGATTTGAACATTTAAAGGTCTTTTTCCTTAGCAAAATTTCTCTTTGCCGTGGAAGCCGTTTTAGCAGGTATCCGGCTTTACAGTCTTACAAATCGTCTCCCTCAAAATTTATATAAGTTTATCGTTCTGCTATCTGCCGGTGCAAGCTGTCAGGGCCGAAAAAAGCAATTCCATTCCTATTTCAAAATTTTTCTTGTATGGCCACTAAAATTAGCGTGAGGCAAACGCTTTCTTTTGCTTTCATTGCAGCTTACCTGCTTACACTGTTCTTTGCGGTTTTCAATCCCACATTTTTCTGGCTGCTGTTAGCTATTGTGCCGCTGCACCTGGTATACTTCCGCAACGTGCGGCAAGGCAGGCACACGGTACTGCGCAATTATCCGCTACTGGGCTACCTGCGCTACTTTTTTGAGAGCATACGGCCGGAGTTGCGCCAGTATTTCTTCGAATCTGATTTAGATGGTACGCCTTTCAGCCGCCGCCAGCGCTCCATTGTATACCAGCGGGCTAAAAATGTGCGACAAACGGTGCCCTTTGGCATGCAAAGCAACAGCCTGGAAGTAGGCTTTGAGTGGATCGCGCATACCATGTTTCCGGTGCACATTAAAAACCAGGACCTGCGTACTACCATTGGTAGCAGCCGTTGCAGCAAACCTTACAGCGCCAGCATCTATAACATTTCGGCAATGAGCTACGGCTCCCTTAGCAAAACAGCCGTAAGCGCACTCAGCGGGGGTGCTAAACTTGGTGGCTTTGCCCACAACACCGGCGAAGGGGGCGTAAGCCCGTTCCATATTGCAGGAGGGGGTGACCTGATCTGGCAGATCGGCACAGGCTACTTTGGCTGTCGCGATGCGAATGGCAACTTTTCGGATGAGCTTTTCAGCCAACAGGCGGCGCACCCACACATCAAAATGGTAGAGATAAAGTTGTCGCAGGGTGCCAAGCCAGGCCATGGCGGTATACTGCCGGCTGCAAAAAACACCCCAGAGATAGCAACTATCCGTAAAGTAGAGCCACATACAACGGTGATGTCTCCACCGGCCCATGCCGCCTTCCACGACCAGTTTACGATGCTGCTCTTTATCGAAAAGCTGCGCCTGCTCTCCGGGGGAAAGCCGGTCGGTATTAAGCTTTGTATTGGCAACAAACAGGAGTTTGAGCGCCTGTGCCAGGAGATGATGCACAACCAATTGTTCCCTGATTTTATCAGCATCGATGGGGCAGAAGGCGGCACCGGTGCCGCGCCACTGGAGTTTACCGATAGCCTGGGGATGCCGCTCTACGATGCGCTCGCTTTTGTGCACAACACCTTGAAGAAGTATGGCTTGCGTCAGGAAATTAAGATCATGGCGGCGGGGAAGATCATCACCGGGGTTGATATTATCAAAGCGCTGGCACTGGGAGCGGATACGTGTTACAGTGCACGGGGAATGATGTTTGCGCTTGGGTGCATTCAGGCGTTGCAGTGCGATTCCGGCCGCTGCCCGGTAGGAATCGCCACGCAGGAAAAAAGCCTTTACAGCGGGCTGGATGTAGCCGACAAGCAGGTGCGGGTGGCAAACTTCCAGGTTAATACTATCAAATCTACCATAGAAGTGATGGAGGCCTGTGGTTTCAGCAGCTTGGAAGCCATCACGCCGGATAAGGTTTTCAGGAGGGTAGAGCAGGGCAAGACCCTGAGCTTTAAAGATATCTATTTTACCCGCCAGGCAACTGTAGGGGAGCTACGGCAGAATTATGCCCTGAATTAAAGTATGATCTATACTTAGGACGAGCTAAGCTGCCCCATCTGCAATAGCGGATGGGGCAGTTTTCATTTGCAGACTGGCAGCTTACAGGTACACACTTTCGTCCTCTTCGTGCAGGTCGAAGGCCGCATCTTCTTCTTTGTAGGATACGTTTATAGCAATGTAGGCCGCAGCTGCTATCACCAGTATGGCGGTGCTGAGTAAGGCTGTTGTAAGTTTCATGGTGTTAGGATTTAGATATATCCGTTTTACGGCACCCAGTGCCAAGGGTTAATTCGGCAACAGCACCGACCACTAACCTAAATAATGAAATTGCAGTGACCGCTACCGGCATCGTGCCGCTTCGTAACAGTGCTCCAAAACAAAAAAAGGTCAGGCACCTGGCCTGACCTTTTTGCTAAGGTATAATACTTGTGCTTACATGTTGCGGCGGTACTGGCCGCCTACTTCAAACAAGGCATTCGTGATTTGGCCGAGCGAGCAGTACTTCACTGTCTCCATCAGTTCTTCGAAGATGTTTCCGTTGTTAATGGCAACCTGCTGCAGGCGCTTGAGCAGTTCCGTTGCTTTATCGGCATTGCGTTCCTGCAGGTTGTGCACCATCGTGATCTGGTACTGCTTCTCTTCTTCCGTCGCCCGGATCACTTCTTTCGGAAGCACCGTCGGCGAACCGGTAGAAGACAGGAAAGTGTTCACGCCTATGATCGGGTAGTCGCCATTGTGCTTCAGCGTCTCATAGTACAAGCTTTCCTCCTGGATCTTACCCCGCTGGTACATCGTTTCCATGGCACCTAACACGCCCCCACGCTCGGTAATGCGGTCGAACTCCACGAGTACCGCTTCCTCTACCAGGTCGGTGAGTTCTTCGATGATGAAAGAACCCTGCAGCGGGTTTTCATTTTTAGCCAGGCCGAGCTCACGGTTGATGATGAGCTGGATGGCCATGGCGCGGCGTACCGATGCTTCGGTTGGCGTCGTGATGGCCTCGTCGTAAGCATTGGTGTGCAGCGAGTTACAGTTATCGTAGATCGCGTACAACGCCTGCAGTGTGGTACGGATGTCGTTGAAGTCGATCTCCTGTGCGTGCAGCGAACGGCCGGACGTTTGGATGTGGTACTTCAACATCTGCGAGCGGGCATCGGCGCCATACTTCAGCTTCATGGCTTTGGCCCAGATCTTACGCGCTACGCGGCCAATTACCGCATACTCCGCATCGATGCCGTTGGAGAAGAAGAAGCTTAAGTTCGGCGCAAACTTGTTGATGTCCATGCCGCGGCTCACGTAGTACTCCACGAAGGTAAAGCCATTGGCCAGTGTAAAGGCCAGCTGCGAGATAGGATTAGCGCCCGCCTCCGCTATATGGTAACCGGAAATCGATACCGAATAGAAGTTGCGGATGTTCTGGTTGATAAAGTACTGTTGCACGTCACCCATCAGGCGCAGCGAGAACTCTGTGGAGAAAATACAAGTGTTCTGTGCCTGATCTTCTTTCAGAATATCGGCCTGCACCGTACCACGCACAGCGGCCAGCGTGCGTGTTTTGATCGGCTCATACACTTCAGCAGGTAACACCATATCGCCCGTCACGCCCAGCAGCAGCAAACCTAAGCCATCATTGCCTTCCGGCAGCTTGCCCTGGTACTGCGGACGCGCCACGCCTTTCTCTTTATAGATGGCGTCAATTTTCTGGTTGATCTCTTCCTCCAGCCCATGCTCCTTGATGTAAAGTTCGCACTGCTGGTCGATGGCGGCATTCATAAAAAAGCCCGTCAGGATAGCGGCCGGACCATTGATGGTCATCGACACCGACGTTTTCGGGTCGGCCAGGTTAAAGCCGGAGTATAGTTTCTTGGCATCATCCAGGCAACAAATACTCACGCCAGAATTGCCAATCTTGCCATAAATATCGGGCCTGTAATCCGGGTCTTCGCCGTAGAGCGTTACAGAGTCAAAGGCCGTAGACAGGCGCTTGGCGGGCATGCCGAGGCTCACATAATGGAAACGGCGGTTGGTGCGCTCCGGGCCACCTTCGCCGGCAAACATGCGGGTAGGGTCTTCGCCTTCGCGCTTGAACGGGAACACGCCCGCCGTGTAAGGAAACTCTCCCGGTACGTTTTCCTGCAGGTTCCACTGCAGAATATCTCCCCAGGCTTCATAGCGCGGCGTAACTACTTTCGGTATCTGCAAATGCGACAGCGACTCGGTATGCGTCTTTATCTTCAGCTCTTTGTCGCGCACTTTAAATACATAGAACTCGTTCTTATAAGCCTGTACTTTATCTTTCCAGTTCTCGAGAATCTTGCGGTTCTGGCCGTCCAGGTTCAGTTCGATTTCGGCGTACGCCTGTTCCAGTTGCTTCACCAGGCGGTCTTTGTCTTCCACGGCTATACTTTGCACCGCCTCAATGGATTTGCGGATGCCGTACAGTTTCTGCGCCACTTCTGCCTGGTCTTTGCTCCACTTGTCGTAGCTGCGGATGGTCTCGGCAATCTCAGAAAGGTAGCGTGTGCGGGCAGGAGGGATGATATATATTTTCTCGGATATTTCCTTCGAGGTTTTCAGGTGCGAATCGAACGCCACACCGGTCTTCTCGGAGATTTTCGCCATGATGGCGCGGTACAGCTGGTTCATGCCGGGGTCGTTGAACTGCGAAGCGATGGTGCCGAACACCGGAATATCTTCGTCTTTTACGTCCCAGAGCTGGTGGTTGCGTTTGTACTGTTTTTTTACGTCGCGCAGGGCATCCAGGGCACCACGCTTGTCGAATTTGTTCAGCGCAATCACATCGGCAAAGTCCAGCATATCGATTTTTTCCAGCTGCGTGGCCGCGCCATACTCCGGCGTCATCACATACAGGCTAGTATCGGAATGCTCAATAATCTCAGTGTCGGACTGGCCGATGCCGGAAGTTTCGAGTATAATCAGATCAAAATCAGCGGCTTTTACGATGTCCACGGCGTCCTGCACATACTTGCTCAAGGCCAGGTTGCTCTGGCGGGTGGCCAGCGAGCGCATATATACCCGTTCGTTCGAGATGGAGTTCATCCGGATTCTGTCGCCCAGCAAAGCGCCGCCTGTTTTGCGTTTGGACGGGTCTACCGAAATGATGGCGATTTTCTTCTCCGGGAAGTCTTGCAGAAAACGGCGCACCAGCTCATCTACTAAAGAGGATTTACCGGCACCACCAGTACCTGTTATGCCCAGTACCGGCGTTTTTACTTCTTTCGCCTGTTCTTTTACCTCCAGGAGTATAGCCTTAGCTTCTTCCGGAAAGTTCTCGGCAGCTGAAATTAAGCGGGCAATGTCTTTAGGGTTCTTTTCTTTAAGGTGCTTGTACTCGCCGTTCAGGTTTTTGCCTGTCGGGAAGTCGCACTTTTCCAACATATCGTTAATCATACCCTGCAAACCCATCGCGCGGCCATCATCCGGCGAGTAAATACGGGCAACACCATACTCCTGCAACTCCTCAATTTCGGAAGGCAGAATTACGCCGCCGCCGCCGCCAAACAGGCGGATATGGCCGCTGCCGCGCTCATTCAGCAAATCATACATGTACTTAAAATATTCGATGTGGCCGCCCTGGTAGGAGGTGATGGCAATGGCCTGGGCATCTTCCTGAATGGCACAATCCACAATCTCCTGCACCGAACGGTTGTGGCCCAAGTGAATGACTTCGGCGCCTGAGGCCTGGATGATGCGGCGCATGATATTAATGGCGGCATCATGCCCGTCGAACAGGGAGGCGGCTGTAACAATACGAATATGGTTTACAGGCTTGTAAGGTTCTACAGTAGTATAAGTCATATATACTTAACAGTATTTTTTCAAAATTTGATGCGAAGATAGAAGTAAGATTTTAGAATTAAAGCATCCGTATGGTTTTGAGACGCTCCTGTCGCGGCAGGCCAGGGTGTATAACTGTCATTAGCTATTTAACCCAAGTTGTGCTTAACTAATGCTGTGCAGGTGTAAACGCGCCTTTCGCTCCAAGTGGGGGAGTTTCGCAAATGAGTAGTTTATTCCTCTCCTCGGAGGAGTAGGTAATCGCAATTTAAGTTATTTGTGAGAGCCAATCGACAACGCATTATTGATCCTGGCTTCTTTCCATTTCTTCCTCCTTTTCCTCTACCTTGTCCAGCACCTTTTCGGGAGCTACATTTTTGGCTAGTTCATCAATCTCCGGGTTAAAAGATTCTGGTATATCCATCTTTTCAGCCATAGCCCGTACCAGTTTGATTAAATGCGTTATTTCATGTTCTGAAAGGAGGCTGACCTGTAAATTCAGTTCGGCACGTTTATCCGCCTGGGTAGACATGCGGTTTTGGCTTATCAGCACGAAAGTGGAAAGGAATATAGCTTCTACGGAGGCAATCATACCCAGCACCACGAATGACTCGTCAAAAGGCTTTAGGCCCAGCCAGCCCACGTTCCAGAGCACCCAGAGGCCGTAGAGCGCCAGGTGTATGTAAACGTAGGCCATGCTGCCAGCAAAGCGCGTGATCGTAGCAGCGGCTTTATCCTGTATATTCCGCTTTTTATCTTCCTGCTGCTTGCGCTCCAGCAGGGCTTCAATATTGCGTTCCACCACATGCGACATACTCCCGCTTCCGTCTGGCGCCAGTCCATTTTGTTGTTCTTTTCTCATGTAAGGTTTTGTGTAACTGCCTTATACGAGGTGTATTTTGAAGGAAATAGTGCGAAAACAAGGGATAGCATGAGAATAAAAAGAAGTATAGCTGCTATCCCTTAGGTATGAGGGGTGGCCGGCTGGCGAACACCAGGAAGGTGCGTTCTATACTTGCTGCGAATCAATATCCGGCCGCTTTTTTGTACTTCTGATAGCGCCGTATAGCACCGGGCTAAAGAACCTTAGGTTTTCCAGGACACAGGCCATGCCGTAGAACTTCTCCGGGGCCACTTTCTCGTTTTCGGCCATGGCAACAAGCAAAGTATCCAAAGTGTTTTTATAGACGTCGTCAAACTCTTTTTCTGTCATTTTCATACGTTGAAATACCGCAACAGGAAGTTAACCTTTATTTTCTGAATAAAATTCACCTGTACTTTTTTGGCAATGCTGCTCTAAAGGCGAACAAGGCAGATAAGAGAAAATACCTTATAACGGCTGTTTTGTGGTGTTCGGCCTTAAATTCTTCTGACAAGATTAGAAGATTTCTTAACTTTGTTATTCGTATAACTATTTATGAAGAATATTCGGAATTTCTGCATCATTGCCCACATCGACCACGGAAAGAGTACCCTGGCTGACCGCCTCCTGGAGTACACCTCTACGGTAGCAGAGCGCGAGATGCAAAATCAGCTGTTGGATAACATGGACCTGGAGCGCGAGCGCGGCATCACCATCAAGAGCCACGCCATCCAGATGAATTTTCCCTATAAAGGTGAAAACTACGTGCTCAACCTGATCGATACGCCGGGCCACGTAGACTTTTCCTATGAGGTGTCGCGCTCCATTGCCGCCTGCGAAGGCGCTTTGCTGATTGTAGATGCCTCCCAGGGCATTGAAGCGCAGACTATCTCTAACTTATACTTAGCCATCGGCAACGACCTGGAGATCATTCCGGTGCTCAACAAGATCGATCTGCCGCACGCTATGCCGGAAGAAGTATCGGATCAGATCATTGAATTGATTGGCTGCGACAAAGAAGATATCATCCATGCTTCAGGGAAGACAGGCATTGGTATAGAAGAAATACTGGCGGCCATCTGCGACCGGATACCTGCCCCAAAGGGTGATCCAGCTGCGCCGCTGCAGGCCTTGATCTTTGATTCCGTTTTCAACTCCTATCGGGGCATCGAAGTATACTTCCGCATTTTTAACGGCACGCTGAAGAAAGGGGAGAAAGTGAAGTTTATCAACACTGGCAAAACCTACGAGGCCGATGAAATTGGTGTGCTGAAGCTTAACCAGGAGGCCCGCCAAGAAATGGGCGCAGGCAATGTGGGCTACCTTATCTCCGGCATCAAAAATGCCAAAGAGGTAAAGGTGGGGGATACCATCACGCATGTGGAGCGACCCGGAGCATCTATTCAGGGCTTTGAGGATGTGAAGCCGATGGTGTTTGCCGGCATTTACCCCGTAGAGACAAGCGAATACGAAGAGCTGCGTGCCTCCATGGAAAAGCTGCAGCTGAACGACGCTTCGCTGGTGTGGGAACCAGAAACATCTGCTGCTTTGGGCTTTGGTTTCCGATGCGGATTCCTGGGCATGTTGCATATGGAAATTGTGCAGGAGCGCCTGGAGCGGGAGTTCGACATGACGGTGATCACCACCGTGCCATCGGTGCAGTTTCATGCCTATACTACCAAAGAGAAGATGGTGAAGGTAAATGCGCCTTCTGAAATGCCGGAGCCGAACTACATCGACCATATCGAGGAACCGTTCATCAAAGCGCAGATCATCTCCAAATCCGAGTTTGTCGGGCCGATCATCACCTTATGTATGGACAAGCGCGGCATCCTGAAAAACCAGACCTACCTGACCAGCGACCGCGTAGAGCTCTCGTTTGAGATGCCGCTGGCCGAGATCGTATTCGACTTTTTTGATAAGCTGAAAACTATTTCGCGTGGTTATGCTTCCCTCGATTACGAGCTGATCGGTTTCCGCCCTTCCAACATGGTGAAGCTGGACATTATGCTGAATGGGGAGAAGGTAGATGCCCTCTCCGCCATTGTGCACCGCGACAAGGCCTACGACTGGGGTAAGCGCCTTTGCGAAAAACTGCGCGAACTGCTGCCGCGGCAAATGTTCGAGATTGCCATACAGGCGGCTATCGGGCAGAAGATCATCTCCCGCGAAACGGTGAAAGCCATGCGCAAGAACGTACTGGCCAAATGCTACGGCGGCGACATTTCCCGTAAGCGTAAGCTGCTGGAGAAACAGAAAAAAGGTAAGAAACGCATGCGCCAGGTAGGCAACGTAGAAATTCCACAGGAAGCCTTTTTAGCCGTGCTCAAACTGGATTAACCAAGTATAAAGACAAGCCCCGACGTGTTTTCGCGCCGGGGCTTGTCTTTATACAACTGTAGTTCTTAAGGCGCTAGACTTATATATTTTAACTCACAACTCTCAACTTAAAAAATGACCCTGCTCGACGGTAAAAAAACATCCGAGTCCATTCAGGAAGAAATAGCAGCTGAAGTAGCTGAGATTAAAGCTAACGGGGGCAAAGTACCGCATTTGGCGGCCGTATTGGTTGGCAATGACGGTGGCTCTGTGACCTATGTTACCAACAAAGTTGCCACCTGCGAGCGCATCGGCTTCGGTTCCAGCCTCATCCGCTACGAAGATACAGTCACCGAAGAAGAGCTGCTGGATAAAATCAGGCAACTGAATGAAGATGACGAGGTAGACGGTTTTATTGTGCAGCTGCCGCTGCCGAAGCACATCGATACAGAGAAAGTGCTGGAAGCCATAGATCCCAAAAAGGATGTGGACGGTTTTCACCCGATCAATGTAGGCCGTATGGTGGCAGGCTTACCTGCTTATCTGCCTGCTACGCCTGCCGGTATTCTGCAACTGCTGGAGCGCTACCAGATCGAAACCAAAGGCAAGCACTGTGTCGTGATCGGCCGCAGCAACATAGTTGGTTCGCCCATGAGCATCCTGATGTCGAAGTGCACGTATCCGGGCGATGCTACTGTAACCCTCTGCCACCGCTACACTGTTGATCTGCCTTCTTATACCCGCCAGGCTGATATCATCATCTCTGCTGTCGGAAAACCAGGGCTGATCACGACTGACATGGTAAAAGAAGGGGCTGTAGTGATTGATGTGGGCACCACCCGCGTGCCGGATGCTACCAAAAAGTCGGGCTTTAGGCTGCGCGGCGATGTGGATTTTGAGAACGTAGCCGAAAAGTGCAGCTATATTACGCCAGTGCCTGGCGGCGTTGGTCCGCTCACCATCGCCATGCTGATGAAAAATACCCTGAAGGCAGCGAAGCGGGAAGTATACACCTAAAAAGGCTTAGTCCGCCGCAGGTCCGTATAGCTGCTGGAGATGCGGCTGCACCGGAAAGCTATACATGTCCGGTATCTCTGCATCAGGAGAAACAAGGTCAACAATTTGCCAGGTCAGAAAGTAAATACATCAAAGAAAACCATACTTAAGTGTGCCGCTACCGGCATACAAGTTCATGCTGTAACACCTTATGTATAAATTGCTGCTTGCTGTACTGCTCCTGACGTTCAGTTGTTCGTCCTACTGCTTGGCCCAACCAACCAGAAAGCTTAGTACCAGTTCTTCGAAAGCGGAGCGGCTATACTATAAAGCCGATGCTTACATCAAGGCCAGAGACTTCAACCAAGCACTCGAAAGCCTGGCCAGCGCAGTAGAGAAAGATCCGGGCTTTGCAGAAGCATACTTAAAGGCTGCCGGACTATACAAACTAATGGGGAACAGGTCTGAAACGTTTAAGAACCTGGAAAAAGGGCTGCAGCTGCTCCCGTTTAGCCCCGCGCTGGCCAACAATTATTTTGACTTGGCGGAGATGCAATTCGATCAGGGCAATTACCAGCAGGCAAAAACGCGCTATGAGGATTTCCTGCGGGCGAATCCGAAGAAACCAGCAGCAGTGGTCTGGGCAAAGCAGCAGTTGGAAACAGTTAATTTTGCCCTGCAGGCGATGCAGCAGCCAGTTGACTTTAAGCCGGAGCAACTGCCAGCCAGCATCAATAGCTTTCGGCTACAGTACTTTCCTTATACTACTGCCGACCAGCGCTTCTTTATTTATACTGCCCGCGCCGGTACAGCCCCTGAGCAGGACGAAAACATTTTTGTGAGCCAGCAGAAAGAAGGGGAGTGGCTGGCGCCGGTTTCTATCTCAGATGCCATCAATACGCCAGCCAACGAAGGCGCCGCCACCATCTCAGGTGACGCGAAAACGCTGGTCTTTACCTCCTGCAGCCGCCCCGACAGCCAGGGCGATTGCGACTTATATATCTCCTTTCGCACCGGCAATGACTGGAGCAAACCAAAGAACATGGGCAATGTGGTAAACTCTAATGCCTGGGATTCGCAACCAAGCCTTTCTGCTGATGGGCGCACCTTATACTTTAGTTCTACCCGCAGCGGCGGAGTGGGCAAAGAAGATATCTGGGTAACACACCTGAACGATGATGGCTCGTGGCAGCAACCTGCTAACCTGGGGGAGCCGGTTAACTCGAAAGGCCGCGATATGGCGCCTTCTATACATGTAAGTGGTGCCACCTTATACTTTGTAAGTGACGGCCACCTGGGTCTGGGAGGGCTGGATGTGTTTAAATCGACTAAAGAGAACAACCAGCAGTGGCAAGAGCCTAAAAACCTGGGGTACCCGCTGAACACGCAGGCTGATGAAGGCTCCCTGTTTATTACGGCAGATAACCGCAAAGGCTACTATTCGCGTCAGGAAAGTACCACTAAAGGTCCTGCTATTTTACTATACCAGTTTGATGTGCCGGAAGTATGGAAGAGCAGCCTGAACAGCACCTATGCACAGGGCCGGGTGCTGGACATCAACACGAAAAAGCCTGTGGCCGCGCAGGTACAACTTTATGATGTAGCCGCTGACTCACTGGTACAGCAGGTAAACTCAGATAAAGTATCAGGCGAGTATACTGTGGTGCTGACAGAAGGCAAGCAGTATGCGCTGTTTGTAACAGCGCCTAACTACCTGATGAACAGCCGGAGCTTCGATTATACTTCGCAGAAAGCATTAACCCCAGTAGCTTTAGACGTATACCTGGAGCCACTGCAGGCGGGTGCCGCTGTTGTGCTGAACAATCTCTTTTTTGACACAGGCAAGTATACGCTTGAGCAGAAATCCAAAACGGAGCTGGATAAAGTGATTGCTTTCCTGAAGCTGAATGCACAGGTAAAGGTGGAGATCTCAGGCCATACCGATGATGTGGGTTCTGATCAGGATAACCTGCTGTTATCGGAGAAGCGGGCCGCTGCTGTAGCCGATTACCTGACCAGCCATGGCATCAGCAAAAGCCGCATCCGTTCGAAAGGATATGGCGAAACAAAACCAGTGCTGCCTAACACCTCTGAGGAGAACCGCCGGCAGAATCGCCGCATCGAGATGAAAGTATTATAATGCGACAGAATAGCTATGTGAATACCGCTGTGGCAACGCTAAGGTAGCTGCTACGTAGCCTTTACAAGGTTAACAAGACAAGGCTTCTTGTTATTTTAGCAGTAGATGATGTATATTTACTAATTAAGGCTGCATTTGGTCATCAGGTTGTTCCCATGAAATTACCTGAAGTAAGGCTGCTTTCTTATACCCACTCTCTCCAAAACATATAAATGCAGCAAGTAGAAGATAAAACGCCAGGCCAAGATGTATTAAGCTTTTTCCAGGGAGGAGGAGAAATGGGCACGCTGATGAGAGCGTTTGACTGGGATAATCATCCGATAGGCAACCCCAGCCTATGGCCTGAGAGCCTTAGAACGAATGTTCGGCTCCTGCTGAACTCAGGTTTTCCAATGTTTATTTGGTGGTCGCAGGATCTGTATATGTTCCATAACGATGCCTATTTACCAGCACTGGGCAACAAGCATCCTGAAGCACTGGGTGCCAGTGCCCGGGTCATGTGGGCTGAAATATGGAAAGACCTGGGTGTTGTAGTCGATAATATCCTAAAGGGAGGAAATCCTTTTTATGCCGAAGCCTTGAAGCTCATGCTAGAGCGGAAAGGATTTCCGGAAGAAACTTACTGGACCTTTTCGTACAGCCCTGTTTTTGATGATCAGGGTAAAGTGAATGGTATTTTTTGTGCCTGCCATGAAGTAACCGGCAGAGTGATTAATGCGCGGCGATTAAAGTCGCTGAAAGACGTATCTGAAATAATGCCCTTTGTTCAGGCGCTGGAGCAGGCAGGCCAGCAAACATGCGATATCCTTTTTGAAAACAAAGGAGATATTCCTTTTTGTATGATCTACCTGCTGAATGGCACAGCCACAGCTGCCACGCTGATCGGCAAGGCAGGTAACATTGCCCCTTCGTCTTCGCCCGCTGTTATAGACCTGGTAAAGCAAGATTCCAGCTGGCCCATTGCAAGCGTGCGGGCTTCCAGGCAGGCAACGCTGCTTAACTGCTCTCACTTAAACATAGTCAGCGTTACAGATGAAGATCTTCCGAACCAGGTAAAGCAGGCGGTGATCTTGCCTGTGATGCGGCCGGGGCAAAACCAGGTGATAGGCTTTCTTATTGCTGGCATCAGCCCACAGTTGGAATATAATGAGGATTACAAAGGTTTCCATGCGTTGCTGGAAGGCCAGATTGCTATAACCATTACCAGTGTGCAGGCAAGGGAAGAACTGGCCAGACAGCAGGAGTACCTGAAAGAAATTTTTCAGCAGGCACCCGTAGGTATTACGATTATCAGAGGGCCTAAACACATCATTGATCTGGCTAACCCAGGCGTTTGCGAAATATGGGGCAGAAAACCTGAAGATGTTTTAGGAAAGCCAGTGGTAGAAGCACTTCCGGAGGTAGTAGATCAGGGAATTATACAGCTACTGGATAACGTAGTAAATACCGGACAGCCCTTTATTGCCAACGAGTTGCCTTTGATGCTGGAGCGCAATGGCGAACTGGAAACGGTGTTCCTTAACTTTATCTATCACCCATTGCGCGATGCGCAAGGCTGTATTAATGGCGTAATTGCTGTGGCAATTGATATTAGCCAGCAGGTAAAATTCAGGCAATCGGTAGAGGCGCTGAACGATGAATTGTTAGCGACCAATTCTGACCTGGATAATTTTGTCTACTCGGCTTCTCATGACTTGAAAGCACCTGTTTCGAACATAGAGGGATTGATGCGGGCGTTGGTAGAGGACCTACCGAAAGATGTACTGCAAACCGGGTCAGTGAAAAAGATTCTGACATTGATTCAGGCTTCGGTTGACAGGTTTAAACAAGCTGTTTCGGACCTGGCAGAAGTAGCGAAAATACAACGGCAGGGGGAGGATGATATCAGTTTCATTCATTTAGCCGATGTAGTGGCAGAAGTGTTACTCGACTTCGACCTTCAAATTGCCGGTGCATGGATAGAAACTGAAGTTCCGGCGGATGTTGTGATACAGTTCTCAGCGAAAAACGTCAGAAGCATCGTTTACAACCTGATCAGCAATGCGCTGAAATACAGGTCACCGGATCGGGAGCTTTGCATCAGGATCACAGCTGAACAAACACCGGATCAGGTGATTTTTACTGTACAGGACAATGGTTTGGGCCTTAATCCAGCAGAAAAGAACAAAATATTTACCATGTTTAAGCGCCTGCACGACCATGTGGAAGGTACAGGTGTGGGGCTATACATTGTGAAGCGAATTATCGAGAATGCGGGAGGTTCGATAGAAGTCGAGAGTAACATCGGCACCGGCTCAACTTTCAGAGTCAGCTTTAAGCGCTAAACAGCGCGTGTCTTGCAGGCATTAACTGTTAAACCCGTCAGTTTCTGCTAAACAGTACAAACAACTTATACTTTGCTCGCTACAAGATCAACTATTTTACCTGTTCTTTCTGAGGCGCGGAGAAGGTACACAAGTATAAATAACAAAGGCTGATCCTTGGATCAGCCTTTGTTATTTATACTTGTCAAGGTAAATTATCTATTCTCTACCGGCACATAATTACGCTCCTGCTCGCCGGTATACACCTGACGCGGACGGCCGATTGGCTCTTTGTTTTCGCGCATCTCTTTCCACTGGGCAATCCAGCCGGGCAGGCGGCCCATAGCAAACATCACGGTAAACATATCCGTTGGAATACCCAGCGCACGGTAAATAATACCGGAGTAAAAATCCACGTTCGGGTACAACTTGCGGTCAACGAAATATTGATCGGTCAGGGCTGCTTCTTCCAGTTCTTTGGCAATGTTGAGAATCGGGTCCTGTATTCCCAGTGCTGAGAGCACGTCATCAGCTGCTTTTTTGATGATCTTGGCACGCGGGTCAAAGTTTTTATACACCCGGTGGCCGAATCCCATCAAACGGAACGGATCGTCTTTGTCTTTTGCTTTGTCAATGAATTTTCTGGAATCGCCGCCATCCGCTTTAATCGCCTCCAGCATCTCGATCACGGCCTGGTTGGCACCGCCATGTAGCGGGCCCCAAAGGGCGCTAATGCCGGCAGAAACCGATGAGTACAGGCTGGCGTTCGCAGAACCAACCAGGCGCACTGTAGAAGTAGAGCAGTTCTGCTCGTGGTCAGCATGCAATATCAACAGCTTGTTCAGCGTATCTACTACCACCGGGTTTACTTCGTAAGATTCGGTCGGGAACGCGAACATCATCTGCAGGAAGTTAGAGCAGTAATCCAGGTTGTTCTTCGGGTAATTAACCGGGTGCCCAACAGAGTTCTTGTAAGACCAGGCTGCAATGGTAGAGATCTTAGCCATCAAACGGACAATGGACAGGTCTACTTCTTCTTTGGTCTGGTTCGGGTCGAGCGACTCGGGATAGAAAGCAGTCAGAGCGCCAATCATAGACGACAGAATGCCCATCGGATGCGCAGCAGACGGAAAGCCATCCAGGATTTTACGCATGTCTTCGTTCACAAGGGTATGCACCTTGATCCGGTTGCTGAAATCATTCAGCTCCTGCTGGGTTGGCAATGAGCCATAGATGAGTAGGTAGGCCACCTCCACAAAGCTGGACTTTTCAGCCAGCTGCTCAATTGGATATCCCCGGTAACGGAGAATTCCTTTTTCACCATCCAGAAAGGTGATCGCACTTTTGGTGGCACCCGTATTTTTATATCCGGCGTCTAACGTAATGTATCCGCTATCAGCGCGAAGGGAGGAAATATCAATAGCTTTTTCATCTTCTGTACCTACAACAATAGGATACTTATAGGATTTACCATCTAATATAATTTCAGCGAAGTCTGACATGTGTATATTTTAGTTTATGTCCGTTGATGTGTCTCTGTGGAAGCGAAATTATGTAAAAATGTAGTAAAATGAAACGAGGTACTCCGTTTAATCATTAAATCAGCTATATATTTACCTTCCACGCTGCGGCACCTGAAGTTATAAACGCTAACCGGCGAAAAAGTTTCGAAAGCTGGTACCACATTTCCCCACAGGCGCTCGCCGCAGCAAAAACGAACGTCAGACTGGCCGTTAAGCTGTCACCGTATCTTATACTTTATACTTCCCTTTCACTAAAGCTAAAGCAGCGCTCCACTATAAGGCCATAAGGGCGATAGGTGCTTAAATCTACTCCTGCCGCAGCCCGCTTGTGCTATACCTGCTACCTTATACTTCCAGCATCATTTCCAGCGCTTTTCTGCTGTTGAGCAAGTATAGCCAGCAAGTATAAAATGTACTGGAGTATGGTGAGGTGAATCCCATAATTCGGGATAGTATAGCCGGGATTCTAAAAGCAAGCAGTTCTTTTGGTACACTACAACTGAAACAAAAAGTAGCTCTGGAGCTTCGAACGGATTTAAGAATATAGGTTATATTATATTTGATAAATTAAATATTAAGCTGCTGAAAATAGCAACTATATAGGTATTAATAGGATATGTAGAAGGGATTTGCTGCCTTGTGCCGGTGCAGTTTAAATAAATGCCATAACATAACAATCAGGTAATATGTCATTATTATATTACTGTCCTATTCTTTTTTCACCTTAATCATATACTATGATAAATTTTCTACATGTGTTTCGAGCTTTATGCCTGGTGGTCTGCCTGGGGGCTACGCTCAACGCTGGTGCACAGAGTGTATTTATTAATGAAATACACTATGATAATGCCAGTACAGATACCAATGAAGCGATTGAACTCGCTGGACCGGCGGGCACAGATCTTTCCGGCTGGAGCTTGGTCCTCTACAATGGCAACGACGGCAAAGCCTATGATACCAAAGCGCTAGCAGGCGTGTTGACCGACCAGAGTGGCGGCCATGGCTTTACGGTAGTAAACTATCCTTCCAACGGTATTCAGAATGGGGCCCCGGATGGCATCGCCCTGGTTAATGCCGAAGGAACTGTAGTGCAGTTCCTGAGCTACGAAGGGACGCTGGTAGCTGTTGGCGGCCCGGCAGACGGGCTGACCAGCACCGACATCGGAGTAAGCGAAGATGGCCTTGGTGCTGCAGATTTTTCGTTGCAACTGGTTGGCAGCGGCAGTGCCTACATGGATTTTGCCTGGGCTGCGGATGCACAGAGCACCTTTGGTACTGTTAACCAAAGTCAAAGTTTTGGCGCTGGAGGCGGCGCTGACCCGGACCCAAATCCGAACCCTGAACAGCCCGAACCAGCCGTAACAGTCGCTTTTATCAACGAGCTGCACTATGATAATGTGGGCACAGATAGCGGCGAAGGGGTAGAGATTGCCGGTTTAGCCGGTACCAACCTGGCAGGCTGGCAACTGGTGCCCTATAATGGCAACAATGGCGCTGCTTATAGTGCGCTGACTTTATCAGGCACGATCCCTGCTGGCCCTGCCGGCTTTGGAACGATCTTTTTTGCTATTCCTAACCTGCAAAACGGAGCGCCTGATGGTATAGCTTTAGTGAATGCGCAGGGCCAGGTGCTGCAGTTTCTGAGCTATGAAGGTACCTTTACAGCTACCGACGGACCTGCCAATGGCATGACGAGTACTGCTATCGCTGTAGAGGAGGGAAGTGGCACACCGGAAGGTTATTCGTTACAGTTGACCGGCACCGGCTCAGCTTATTCCGATTTTACCTGGGCGCCCGAAGCAACCGCTACTTACGATGCAGCGAATCACAACCAGGTATTCGTACCGTTGCAGGACATCGTTTTTATCAACGAACTGCATTACGATAACGATGGCACTGACAGCGCTGAAGGCGTGGAAGTGGCTGGCAACGCAGGTGCCGACCTGCAGGGCTGGCGCTTGGTCGCCTATAATGGCAACGGAGGCGCTCCTTATAGCTCGATTGATTTGCAGGGTGTTATCCCGAACCAGCAAAACGGGTATGGTACCTTGTTCTTTCTTATGCCAGGCTTGCAAAACGGTGCTCCGGATGGCATTGCCTTGGTAAACGCACAGGATTCTGTGTTGCAGTTCCTGAGTTACGAAGGGGCCTTTACTGCGGTAGGCGGCCCGGCAGATGGGCTCACCAGCACTGACGTGGGAGTAGCGGAAGCAAGTACAGCTCCTCTCAATGCTTCTTTGCAGCTGACGGGTACCGGCTTTATGTATGCCGATTTTACCTGGAGCGCTTCTGCTTCCAACACCTATGGCGCGATCAATACCAGCCAGAGCTTCGGCGGCGGAACTACCGAGCCGAATCCCGATCCGGAGCCACAGCAGGTCAGCATTGCAGCTGCCAGGACTTTGCCGGCAGGCACGCAGGTCATCATTAACGGAACCTTAACCGCTACAGCCCAGTTAGGTGGCCCGGCTTACCTCCAGGACGCAACTGGCGGCATTCCGCTGTTTGATTACCAGGTGCATGGCCCTGGAAACTTCAGCATCGGTGATTCCATTCAGGTTACTGCCTCCATCGGCCAATTCAACCAACAAGTGCAGCTAACCGACGTGACCGACCTGCAACGCTTTGGCGCTGCTACCAATCCCATTACGCCGGCTCAAATCAGTTTATCGGAGTTAGGAGCGCACGAAGGAGAACTCGTAACAGTTCCGGGCGTGACGTTCACCGATACCAAGGGCCTGCTGTTTCCTGAAAGCAACTATAAAATAACAGACGGCACGACGACAGCAGAGCTGCGCATCGACGGCGATGTGGAGAGCCTGGTGGGCCGCGTAAAACCTCAGCGCGAAGTAACCATAACAGGCGTGGTAGGCAGCTTTAGAGGCACGCCGCAACTGCAGCCACGTTTTATAGCGGATCTGCCCGGCACTACGGCCTACGTAGCCGCCGGCTCCGACATCCCGGAATCAACTACGTTGGATGTGATGAACTGGAACATGGAGTTCTTTGGCTCTACGATAGCTTCCTACGGCCCGGCCGATGTGCAGCTGCAGTTGCAGAATGCCAGGCGCCTGATCGACAGTGTAGATGCAGATGTGATCGCTGTTCAGGAGATCTCAGACGAAAACCTGCTGCAGCAGCTGGTCGACATGCTGCCCGGTTACGCCCGCATCTGCTCTGAGCGCTATTCCTATTCTTTCGATGGTCCCGACCCGGCTTTCCCGCCGCAGAAGGTTTGCTTCCTCTACAAAACAGATGTGATCAAAGTGGTAGACGAGCGGGTGCTTTTTGAAGCCATGTATGATTCGGCCCGCGCCGGCTATAGCACACCACTTGACAATTACCCGTCCGGCAGCCCGTCCTCTTTCTGGTCGAGCGGCAGGTTGCCTTACATGCTCACCGTAGATGCGACGGTAAACGGCATTACGGAAAGGCTGAACCTGATCAACATTCACGCGAAGTCCGGTGGCGCCAGCTCCGATTTGCAGCGTAAGTTCTTCGACGTGCAGGCGCTGAAAGATACCCTGGAGCAGTATTACCCGAACGCCAACCTGATCATGCTGGGTGATTACAACGACGATGTGGATGAGTCGATCGGTGGTGGACCTTCTACGTTCAGCACGTTTGTGCAGGCAGACGACTTTAAAGTAGTGACAGCCGCGCTGAGCGAGGCCGGTCTCCGGTCTTACATCACCCAGGACAATGTCATCGACCATGTGACCATCAGCAACGAGTTGTTCGACAACTACCTGCCGGGCTCAGCCAGGCTGGTGATCCCGTTCAACTACATCAGTAATTATGTGAATACCACCTCCGACCACCTGCCCGTGGTGACCCGTTATGAACTGGCCGAGCCGTTGGTAGCAGATGCAGGTGCCAGTCAACTGGTCTACCACGGCTATGCTCCCGCTTCCTGCGCTACGCTTACGGCTAGTGCCACAGGCGGCGTTCCCGGCTACACCTACACCTGGAGTACGGGCCAGTCAGGCCAGACCATCCAGGTATGTCCGGAAGTTTCGACGGTTTATACTTTGACTGTGACCGATACACGAGGCGTAGCCGCTACCAGTACGGTGCAAGTATGTGTGGCAGATGTGAGCTGCGGAAGTGCCAGCAATCCTAAAGTACAGGTATACTACAACCCATCGGGCAAGCCGGGCAAAGGCGGCACGTTATGCGTTTCGGAAGAGGCTGTGCCAACCTTGCTGCGTCTCGGTGCTACTTTAGGCGATGGCCATGTAATCAACTGTAAGGGAACGCCTTTACCGGCCACCGGAACTACTGACCTGAAAGCAGCAGTGCTTTCGTTCATGGCTTACCCGAACCCGATCTCTGATTACCTGAACCTGGTGTTTGATACGATCAGTGATGGAGATGTGGAAGTAGCCTTCTATAATTCGTTAGGTACAGAAGTATACCGGAACATTTACCAGATCAAGGGCGGAAAACTGGACCTGGATGTTAGAAATGTTAAGCTGAACCCAGGAATGAACTACTTGAAAGTAAGCAGCCAAAGCGGCAGCAAAACCATCCGCATCTATAAGAACTAAACCTTATTCTTAGCAACAGCAAAGGCCCGGCATTCGTCGGGCCTTTTGTTTTTACAAGTCGTTAGCTGTGGAGCAGCAGGTAGTTAAGTATGAAAATAATTGAGTGATTTCGATATAGCCTAAGGATGCTTCTAAGTCGACTAAGTATAGCCACCAGCTACTGTAAAAATGCCGGTTTACATATTGGTAGCTATGGTAGTGCTAGACATAAACACTTTAGCAGTATCTCAGGAGCAGGTGCTTGCGTTATCTTAGGTAAGTATACCTGACACTTTTAGCTATGGGATACAACCTTTAACTTTATACCAATGAACTATAGAACACTAGGAGAAACGGACCTGCAGGTGAGTGAAGTGAGCTTTGGCTGTATGTCGCTGGGCGGTGATGTGGCAGCGGATACGAAGCTGCTGCACCAGGCACTGGACCAGGGAATTACGTTTTTCGATACGGCCGACCTGTACGACAAAGGCGGAAACGAGGTAACGGTGGGCAAAGCTTTCAAAGGAATACGGGACAACGTAGTGCTGGCTACGAAAGTAGGCAACCAGTGGCGCCCGGATGGCAGCGGCTGGGACTGGAATCCTTCTAAAGCTTACATCCTGAAGGCGGTGGAGCAGAGCCTCCGACGGCTGCAAACCGACTACCTCGACTTGTACCAGCTGCATGGCGGCACCCTCAACGACCCGATAGACGAGACCATTGAAGCCTTTGAGCAACTGCAACAGCAGGGTAAGATCAGGTGCTACGGCATTTCTTCTATCCGGCCGAACGTGATCCGGGAGTATGTGGAGCGCTCTAACATTGCCAGTGTCATGATGCAGTATAGCTTGCTGGATCGCCGACCGGAGGAAACCGCGCTGGACCTCTTGCAGCAGCATAATATTGGGGTGCTGGCTCGGGGCAGCGTAGCGCAGGGACTGTTGCTGGGCAAAGCACCAAAGCCTTACCTGGGCCATACTGCCGAAGCGGTGACGAAAGCCGCCGAAGCTGTGAGAGCGCAGGCGGAAGGCAAGTATACGGAAGCAGCGATAGCTGTACGGTTTGTGCTGCAGCATCCGGCCGTTACCACGGCTGTGCTCGGCATCCGGACAGCGGAGCAGCTACAGGATGCGCTGCATGCTGCAGCGGCGGAACCGCTTGCGCCAGAAGCAGTAAGAGCTCTGCAACAGGCTGCACCGGCGCAGGTATATGAACAGCATCGGTAAGCAAAGCATCCTGCTAAGTTCAGGTACTTGCTAAGTTTAAGAAGGCAAGTATAGCCTAATAAGTTTGGCCGGCAATGTGGCAGCAGTTCGTTGTTAGGTTGCTACCAGGTGGTGTCTTCGGGGCTGGTGAAGCCCAGGCCGGGCTGATAGCGAGGGCCGGTGCCATTCAGGTGGTTCCACATATCGGCCTGCAGTTTGAGGCGGTCCAACACCAGGAACTCTTCCCAGCGGGCTTGGTCTTCCTCCGACAGCTGCGCCACGAGTTCAGGGAGGGGTAGGTTGTTATGCAGTTGCAGTTGTTCCTGCAAATGCGGATCAGTGCGCAGCAGGTGATCAATCTTAATACGGAAGTAAGTGTTCAGTTCCTGATAACGTTCCGCGTCCCAGTTCTCCAGGTTCATAGTGTGCATGGTATAAGATCAGCCAAAATATTTTCTTCTCACAAGTATAAACTGCCCTTTGCTTTACTATCCGCCAACCTACAGATCATCGGGGTCGGCTTCTCCGGGTTTGATGCCGGGCGGGTTAAACAAGCCCCAGTTATCGGTAACCGAGTTCCAGGGATCAAAGCCTTGTACCCAGTCGATGAACAGGAGGCGGTAAGCTTCCACCGCTTCGCGGATCAGGTACAGGTAATGTGTTTCCCGGAAGCCGAACAGCTCCAGGCCCGTGCAGTGCGAGAGCAGGTCCCGGGCAGCTTTACGAATGAGGGCAGCATTTTCCATACGCAAGTCGTAGAGATCGGCCGCTTCGGCACCAGCTACTTTTGCTGTTAGCAGGGCAGCATCTACCAGCATAAACTCCTTCAGGGCTGTCTGTGCAGCATTCTCTTCCGGTACCAGGTCTATGATTTTAATGGTTAGCTCCAGAATCTCTCTACCCTTCCGGTAGAGGGGAAGCTGTTCCGGAGCAGGAGCGTTTCCCTCGTCTTCAAACATATGAAAAAGGCTTTCTAAGCTATACTTTAACAGCGGCTAATTGTTTACTTACCCATATAACCTTAAACATACCCACAAGTTTTTTCTCCTGTTGCTTCCAAAATTTTGCTTAAGTATAAATCCCTTTCAACAGCAGGCGCCGCTTCCCACAACTAAAACAAGGCACGTTCTGATCCGGCTTTTGAAGTATGGCCCGTTTCCTCAGGCGGTTTGTTTGGCAACAATGGGTGCGCTGTGGAAACTTAATGAGTAAGAGTGGGAGGACACGTAGAAGAAGTATGCGCGGGTATAACCCGGAAGAGGCGCGCCGCAATGTATCAGACTTTGCAGAAATTTCGTTATATTAGGGTAATCCAAAGCAGGAAACCGCCCGGCCGATTGGCCCGGTTCCGCGTATAGGATAGATCACAAGACTATTTCTGATAAGTAACAATACATATGATTATTTTCTGGACGTTTGTAGTGGCAGCGGTGCTGGGCTATTTGTACGGGCACCGTATACGGCCGAACCGGCGCTTGCGTCGGGCGCTTAAAGAGGCGCAGGAGATATGCCGCGCTGTGCTGGAGGAAGGTAGGAAAGGCGTTTACAAGACCATCGTGACCGATGAGCAACGCTCTTCTGAGCTCGTAGTGGAGGTAAAAGAACTGGCCCTGACACAAGCCGGACAGGTAAAGGTGCAGTACCTCAGCGCCTTTTACAAAAACCCCGATTTCAGGACGCGAAAGGGGGAGGCGCTGCTGAAAGAGGTGCATGGCCTGCTGGGTGATTACCTGCCGCAGAACGATATTGAATGGTATGAGACAACAGAACGGCACCAAAAGACACAAAAATACCTCAACTCTTTAGACTACTCACAAAAAAGCCTGCTTGGTGACTAAAAAACATGGAAAAAAATGACCTGACGATTGCCGAAAATAAAGAGCTGATCCAACAAAAGGCGGAGTCTATCTCTAAAACAATTGATCCGGGCAAGCCCGAATCTCTCAGCAATTTCGGCGTGGAAACGCAGCGGAAGCTAGGCTATTACTCCAACGAGCTGCTCACAAAGGTAAAGGCCAAAGATGCCGGTGATGCCGGAGAAGCCATCAATGAACTGCTGCACCAGATCAACATGATTAAGGTGGATGAGGCGGAAAAGCCCGGTATGTTCGCGCGCCTGCCCTTTGTAAAAAAGTTTGCCGATAAATCGAAAAAACTCGCCAGCCAGTACAACACGGTGTCTGAGAACGTGGATGATGTGGTAGTGAAGCTGGAGAAGACCAGGCAGAGCGTAATGAAGGATTCCTCCAGCCTGGAGGTGATGTTTAACCAGGCTGTAGAGTATATCTACGAGATACGGGCCGTGATCGCGGCCGGCAAGTTAAAGATCCAGGAGATCGAAACCGAGCTGATCCCTAAGCTGCAGGCAGACGTGGACAACAGCAACCAGGACGAATTGGCAGTGCAGCGCCTCAGCGACATGATTGCCTTTAAAGAGCGCCTGGAGAAGAAGGTACACGACTTTACGCTGTCGCATACAATTGCTACGCAGTCTATGCCGCAGATCCGGATGCTGCAGACCACCAACGATGTGCTGGCGCAGAAGATACAGAACTCCATCGTAACGGTTATACCCGTGTGGCGGCAGCAAGTAGCCATTGCACTAGGCCTGGAGAAACAGCGCAAAGCCTTGGAAATTCAGAAGAAAGTGACTGACACTACCAACGAGATGCTGTTGAAAAACTCGCAGCTCCTCAAGACCAACGTCATCACCACTGCCCAGGAAAACGAGCGCGGTATAGTGGACGTAGAAACGCTCAAGAAAGTAAACCGCGATATGGTGGAAACGTTGGATGCCGTGATCAAGATAGCGGAAGAAGGAAGGCGCAAGCGCGCTGAAGCGGTGAAAGAACTGGCTACAGTGCAGGAAGAGCTGAACAGCAAGATTGTCGGTACTTTTGGTAAGTCAAAACAGATTGAAACAGAATAATGGCGGACACCGGTAAAAAAGGAGAATCACCCCCGCAATACATCTTCACGCCTGAGCAGGATGCGTTGCTGGACCTGTACCTCGACAACCTGGATAATTATTTAGAGGAGATCAAAACCTCTGAAAAGATACAGGTTGAAATTGAGACGCTGCACTTAAAGCGTATACTTACTAAATGAGAAATATTGTGCGTACCCTCTTTGGCTGGAACAGATCTACCGGAAGCAGAACCGTGGCGGGCAGCCCTGCCAGCGTGGATGTGAAAGATGTGTCGTATATTCGGAATTCCAATGCCCGGCTGAAGACGCTGCAAAACCTGTATATCCGCTACAAGGCTACGCCACATGCTCCTAAGTTAAAAGCGGCTTACGATAAAACAAAAGCCATTCATACTTACCTTGTAGACCGCCAACGGGTACATGAACTGGAGATGTTTCACCTGCAGCATACCGATCATTTTATCAGTACCTTCACAGCCATTATTGACATGCACCGGCACCAGGAGGCCCAGGCTCCGGAGCCACCGCCTGTAAAAGAAATACCACAGGAAAAGAGAATGAAGGCCCAGCCGGTATACCCGCTTCCGCGGCGCGAAACTCTGTCCGAAACCATCTTTAAGCGGATAGAAACAGAAGCGGAAGGCATCCTGCGAAAGATTGAAACCGAAGTTGCCCGCAGCAACGGGCGGGTGCCCTCCATTCCGGATATTGTGAAGCGGGCCGTTCGTCCGGAGCCTTTTGGTACTACCGTCGCCAGCCCGCAGGAGCAGGAGGTGGTGGTGCCAGCGATCTCGGTAGATACCTTTGCGAAAGTTTTTTATGTAAGGGAGCAGACGAGCAACGGTGTACTATCGGGGGAGATAAGTTATACATCGTCAGAGCAGGAGAAAAATGCTTTTCTGCACACGGTATCGGCACGACTTGGCCTGGCTAAAGGTACGCTCTCGTATGTAGGCAATGCCCTGCTGCGCCTGCCCGATAACAACGGCACCAGCCAGAGCGGCTACGTGCCCGTGCTGCACTGGAATGGGTGTGCGTATGCCCTCCACTTAAGCGATTACCGCCTTTTTCCGGTTAAGATGCACCGGCGAAGCTACTGATACAGCAGCTTTTGTTTACCACATAACCACCTTATGTCGAAAAAATTTGGGGTGCTGACCCTCCACGGAATGGGCAACCAGAAGCCGGATTATGCCGCTACCCTGCAGAAAAACCTTTACCAAAAGCTTGATGACGAAACCATTGCTGACCTGAGCTTTCACTCTGTCTGGTACCACGGCGACCTGCAGGCGCACCAGGACCAGGTATGGGCGCGTATGCTGCAGAGCGGCAACCCGCTGGACCAGCAGTGGCTGCGCAAATTCGTGCTGAATTTTCTCAGTGATGCCGCTACCTCGGAGTTCCGGCCTGACGCAACTGATAGCTCCTACAGGCGCATACAAGCCACCATTCTGCAACAATTAAATGCCCTGCGGGTCGAGTTAGGAGGGCAGGATTTGCCAGTCGTGATCATCGCCCACTCGCTGGGTTGCCAAATCATTTCTAACTATATCTGGGATGCGCAGCATGGCAAAGGCATCTGGGCAACGCAGCAGCCCACGCCCTTTCAGCGGCTGGATACTGCCCGGCTCATGATTACCTCCGGCTGCAACATCCCGCTTTTCGTTTCCGGCCTGGAGCGGATCGAAGCGATCCATAAACCCAACGCGCTGTTCAAGTGGTTCAACTATTACGACCGCGACGATGTACTGGGCTGGCCTTTAAAGCCACTGAGCAAAGGCTTTGCAACGGCTTACGATGTGATCGTGGAGGAAGACAGGGAAATCAACACCGGCTGGACGCCTTTCAGCCATTCGGATTACTGGAAAGATGACAGCTTTATCGCACCCGTTGCCAACAAACTGGAGGCACTGCACCAGAGCTTGACTTCCTGAACTGTTTTGCTGTAACGGCACAACTATGGCAAAGCAGCCATTTGCACCAGTAGCCTTAGAGAGTTCCAGCAACGGCTGTTCGTATTGATAGCTTAACTTAGGCAACCTATATCCGGGTTGTTAGCCGTTAAAATGATAAAGGAAAGTGATGATGCCGGTATAAGCTGGCTTTTTGCTGTGCTCGATCTCAAGGGTAACTTCCAGCCGGGCTTTGGCAATACCGCGCAGGTCTTTTACAGACAGGAGCTTTGCCCGCAGGCGTACGGCGCTGTTTACGACAACGGCCTGGTTGAAGCGGAGGCTCTCGATCTCATAGTTTACCTGCATTTTCACGTTTTCGATGGAGGCGATTTGTGACCAGAGATAGGGCAGCAGCGATACAGTGAGGTAACCGTGGGCAATGGTAGCTTTAAAAGGGGATTCTGATTGAGCCCGTTCCGCATCGAGGTGAATCCACTGGTGGTCCAACGTGGCATCGGCAAACAGGCTGATCTGCTGCTGCGTGATGGTGTGGTATTCTGAAACGCCCATTTCTTTGCCCTCGTATTGTGCGAGCTCCTCAAGGCTGCGGATAGTTAACTTGCTCATGATGTGGTCTGGTTAGCCTGATTAATTGTGCTGCTGACGTTTGCCGGTTCAATATACGGTTTCTAACAATAATACAGATAATTTCTTGTGGGGAGCGGTGCTGCTTTTCCGCTATTTTACCTTCTCCAGTGGCATCAAAGTACGGCTTATACTTACCGGCTGTGCAGGGCGCTGTATTCCTGCTATCTTTGCCACTCGAAAACAAGAAGTATGACAGAAACAGAGAATATCAAGTATAGCCAATTAAGCAAGCTCACCCAAGGCCATTTCGCTGCCTTTTTATACGACTGCGACGGCACGCTGGCCGATAACATGCAGGCGCACAAAGATACATATGTGGAAGTAGCGGCAAAAGAAGGCATCATAATTGATCCGGCAATTATAGATGAACTGGCCGGATGGCCTATTCCGGAGGTGGTCACCGAAATCAACAAGCGCTACAACAGCCATTTCGACCCGCTAGCTTTTGAGGCGCAGAAAGCAAACTTATTCTACACCCGGTACATTGAGCAAGTGAAGCCAGTTGCCTTTGTGGTGGAGCACCTGAAAGCCAGTGCCGGCAACTTCCGGATAGCTGTGGTATCAGGAGGCGCGCGGAAGAACATTCAAAAAACGCTGGAGGTGCTGGGCATTGCCTCGCTGGTAGAAGTGCTGGTCTGCGCCGGCGAAACGCCCCGCGGCAAACCGCATCCTGACCCTTTCCTGCTGGCTGCAGAAGAACTGGGTGTGGCACCGGCTGCCTGCCTGGTGTTTGAAGACGGTGCCCCCGGTGTAGCAGCCGCTGAAGCAGCTGGCATGCACTGGGTGCGGATCGATAAAATGGACGCGCCGGGCAACACAAGTATAAGGCAGTAAAAATTGCTCCCTGCAGCCATACGGGTTAGAGCGAGTGGCAATGCCGGTTTTCAGCAAGTCGCCTGAATACTTATCTTGCGGGCAACGGAAAGCGGAACTGGTACTAAAAAAGCCAGGGTGGTAGTTATAGAAGAAGAACATGTATAAACTGATTATTACGCTCGGGATCTTTTCCCTTTTACTGGACTGGTATGTATACCAGGGAATGAAGAGGCTAGTGAACAGCTGGTCTGCCAGGCAGCGACGCACTGTTTCGCGAGTGTACTGGGTTGCCTGGTTTGTGTTTCTGGCAGCCTTTGCCTATGCTATTTACGCCCGCTTTAGTGCTGGCTATGCCACACCTTTTGCTCAATGGATGATCAACGCCTTTGTAACGCTGCTGGTCACTAAGCTGGTGTTTATACTGGTGCTGTTTGCCGAAGACATCATCCGGGCACTTGTGGCAGCTTTCCGCTTGCTGCAGCGGCTGGTGAAGGGCAGGCGTACGGGGCAGCAGGAGTTAATGCCGGAGCGGCGGAAATTTGTGAGCCAGCTGGCTTTGGTGCTGGCAGGTATTCCGTTCGTTTCGTTTCTCTATGGCGTTACCAAAGGCAAGTATGATTACCGGGTACACCGCCATACGTTATACTTCGATGACTTGCCCGAAGCCTTCGATGGCTTCACCATTACACAAATCTCTGACATTCATTCAGGCAGCTTCGATGATACCGAAGCAGTGCAGCGGGGCATTGAGCTGGTGAAAGCGCAGCAATCCGACCTGTTTGTCTTTACCGGTGACCTGGTCAACGACCTGGCCCCGGAGATCGTGCCTTACATTGATAACTTCAAGCAGATCAAAGCACCGTATGGGCAGTTCTCCATATTGGGCAACCACGATTATGGCATGTACCACGAGTGGCCCAGTGAGGCCGCGCATGAAGCTAACATGGTCCGCCTCAAGCAACACCATGTGGAGCTGGGCTACCATTTGCTACTAAATGAGAACGTCACCATCGAAAAAGGAGGGGAGAAAATCGCGCTGATTGGGGTAGAGAACTGGGGCAAAGGCTTTATCCAGAAAGGTGACCTGGACCAAGCCCTGGTAGGCGTAGACGAAAATGCCTTTAAGCTCCTGCTCTCGCACGACCCCTCGCACTTCGAAGAGATCGTAAAGCACCATCCGACACGCGTGCACCTCACCCTGTCGGGCCATACGCATGGCATGCAGATGGGTGTCGAAACGCCGCTATTTAGGTGGAGCCCGGTGCAATACAGATACAAGAACTGGGCAGGGTTGGCCGAAGAAAATAACCGCAAGCTGTACGTTAACCGCGGCTTTGGCTTCATTGGCTTTTCGGGCAGGGTAGGCATCTGGCCCGAAGTAACGGTGCTGGAGCTGCGGAAAAAGAGAGCCTGACCTATACTTTAAAACAGAAAGGCCATACTTGCAAGTATGGCCTTTCTGTTTTAGTACTTATTAGTTGTCTGGCAGCATGCCTGTAGGTTCTACGTGCAGCTTAATCGTAGCTGTTCTTTTTCTTTTCCTGTTTGGCCGCCTTCTTTTCCTTGTCCGTTTTAGCCGGCTTTTTCTTTACATCTTTTTTTGCGTCTTGTGACTTTGCCATGAGCGTAGGGTTTATGGTTTACCTTAAAGGTACGGGATTTCCGGATTTTCTATCGTGGAATTTTGGTGTGAGGCAAGGAAGAAATCACCAGGAGATGCGTTCGGGCAGTGGAGCAGCAGGTGACTTTCGGTCGCTACGTATACCTTTAGCTTTCTGTTGGCGTGACAGACCGGAAAGGCCGGAGCCATGCAACAGCGCTTTCTTTGCTGGTGAACATGCGGGTCGGGTTCTTAGGCTTGTTGACCATGATAAAGAAATTAGCCATCATCCGCAGCATGGGCGAGGCCACCAGAATGGCACTGGCCAGTACAAGGTCGTTGCCTTCGTTTGCCATGTAGTCGCGGGCTTCTTTTGTCGACTCCTTTATTCTGGTAATATCAAACAAGCTAGGGTAACTATTCTTTCCGATGTAAACCAGGCGTTCTTCTACGCAAGCTTTTGCCACTTCAATATTCATTAAATCTATATCCTTATAGATACAATGCAGGATTCCATCTTCAACAAATAAATTTAAATGTTTCGTTGATTTGATGTTAGAATCATTTACGAACTTTGCCATTCAATTTTAAAAACATATTACAATTCGCTAGTCAGGAATCTCATTCAGCAATAATAACGAAATTACGTGGCAAAAATAAGACATAACAGTATTGTGGATACGGTAGATTCCGTGCTTTCTGTTTCCAAAAAGAAAGGAATTATTCATCTGCATGCAGAAGATCAGGAGCTTAGCGGAAAATGCCTGACGTTAAACGGCAAAAAAGTGCTGCATTTCGGCACTTGCGGTTACCTTGGCCTGGAGCATCACCCTGAAATTAAAAAAGGGGCCATTGATGCAATACAGCGCTACGGCACGCAGTTCCCGATGTCGAGAACCTACATCTCCAATCCGCTTTATAAAGAGCTGGAGCAGCTGATCGGCCAGATGTATAACGCGCCCGTTGTTATTTCCAAGAACTGTACGCTTTCGCACCTGACTACTATCCCCAGCCTTATTCGCGCTACAGACCTTGTGATCCTGGACCACCAGGTGCACGCCAGTGTACAGGAGGCGGTGAAGAAAATGCTGAGCCAGGGAGTAACCGTGGAGATGATCCGCCACAACAACCTGGAAATGCTGGAAGATCGGATCAAAAAGCAACGTAATAAGTTTGAGCGCATCTGGTACATGGCCGACAGCGTGTACTCCATGTATGGCGACTTTGCGCCTCTCACTGAAATGATTGCGCTGGCCGAAAAGTATGAGCAGCTTTACCTGTATGTAGACGATGCGCACGGTATGAGCTGGGCCGGCACAAACGGCACGGGCTATGCCATGAGCCAGATGCCCGGCGGCTTGTACCGCAAAATGATCCTGACAGCCAACCTTGGCAAAGCTTTTGGTGCCTGCGGGGGCTTGTCGCTGTTCCCCAACGAAGATTGGTATAATAAGGTGAATAATTTCGGCGGGCCGCTAACATTTTCGGTGCAGATAGAGCCGGCTACATTAGGAGCAGCCATTGCGTCAGCTAAAATACATTTAAGCGATGAAATTGTCGGGTACCAGGAGGAGTTGCAGCGGCGGATTGCTTATTTCAATACCCTGCTTCAGGAAACGTCGCTGCCGCTGGTGCATGTAAACAACAGCCCCATTTTCTTTATAGGCACCGGTACCATGGACATGGGCAACTACTTAGTACAAGCCTTGTTACAGGATGGCGTTTACGTGAACCTGGCAACTTTTCCGGCGGTACCAGCCAAGAACATTGGCATTCGGATCACCATCTCCCTGAACAATACTTTAGAGGATATCGAGGCGTTAGTAAGTAAGTTGGTGCTGCACTTCCAGGAGGCGCTGACTGCTACCAACCAAACGCAGGAGAACATCCGGAAAGCCTTTAAAATGCCATTGCTTTCAACTATAGCCGCCACGCAACAACCTGCCTCTGCCAAACAGTTAACGATAAACTGTGTTAGTACGATTGAGGCACTTGACAAGGCTACCTGGAACAGTTACCTGGGTTACAGGGGCATGTTCGACTGGAACGGGATGAAGTTTCTGGAGGAATCGTTCAGGGGCAACACCGAAAAAGAGAATAACTGGGACTTTAGATATTATAGTATAAATGACCCACAGGGAAACCTGATTCTGATGACGTTTGCCGTAGCCGCGCTGCTAAAGGACGATATGTTCTCACAGGCATCAGTATCCAGGGCAATTGAGAAGGAGCGGGAGGTAAACCCCTATTACCTGACTTCGACAGGCATTATCATGGGCAGCTTATTTACGGAGGGCAACCACCTGTACCTTAACAAGGAAAATGTTCACTGGAAAGAAGCCCTGAAGCTGTTGCTGTCCGAATTGTTTCAGGAGCAGGAGCGCGTAAATGCCAGCAGCATCCTGCTCAGAGACCTGGAGGCGCACGACCCGGAACTGGATGAGTTTATGGTGGAGCAGGATTTTGTGAAAATGGATCTGCCGGAATCCTGCGTAGTGGAGACGCTGGGGTGGACGACAGAAGAAGCATTCCGGAACACGCTTACCAAGAAAGGCAGGGAAAACTTTGTGCAGAAGATCAAAAGGTATGAATCGGCCTATACTGTTGAGGTGAAGAGCCGCCTTGCTGGCCACGAACTGCAGCATGCCATACACTTGTTTCAGCAGGTAAAACAAAGAAACTTTGCGATCAATAACTTTCTCTTCCCGGATAAAGTCTTTGAGTTGCTGAATGTAGATGAGTCGTGGGAATTTGTACTGCTTTATTTGAATGAAGCGGTTACCGAAAACAGAAACCCCGTTGCCGTGGCGTTTTGCCATAAAAATGCGGCACATGTTTACAGCTTTATGATGATAGGTATGGACTACGATTACCTGCAGGAGTTTAATGTTTACAGGCAAACACTCTACCAGGTAATCAAACGGGCTAATGCCTTGGGCTGCCACAAGGTGAACATGGGCATATCGGCTAGTCTGGAAAAGAAAAAAATAGGGGCCACCCTGTATCCGAAAGTAGGCTATTACCAGGCCAAAGACAATTTTTCGATGGAGATGATGCAAGCCACCATTGCCGTTGGACAAGAGTAGCGCCTGCCCCTGAAACCATAAGAAGCTAACACGTGAAAGTCCTCAGAGATAGAATTGAAGAGATAAGCCGGTTGATCGCCGAAGTTGCCAATGGCAATTTTGACCATGAACTGAAGACCTCCGAAGCAGGAGACGAGTTGGATGCCCTGATTGCCGGTATCAGCATGCTGGGGCAGGAGCTGAAAAACTCAACTGTCTCCCGGGACTTTATGCAGAGCATTTACCGGGGTGTTGTGGATATGCTGCTGGTGCTGAACAACGACTTTACCATCCGCAACGTGAACGAAGCTTTCGAAGAATTGCTGGGCTACCAGGAAGCGGCACTACAGGGTGTTCACCTTTCGGAGCTGGTGGCGCAATCGGAAGTCGGGGTGCTGCAACAGCACATGGAGCGCTGCCGGCGTGAGGGCAAGTGCCTGAACGTGGAGCTCTCGCTGCGCACCAGCCAGCATCAGACGCTGCCTGCTTCCTGCTCCTTTTCGCAGCTGCTGAACAACAAGCACGAAGCCGACGGCATTCTTATCATCGCCAAGGACATTACGGAAATTAAGAAAACGCAGCAGGAACTGAAAGCAGCCAAGGAGCAGGCTGAAGCAGCCAACGAATCTAAAAGCAGCTTTCTTTCTACAATGAGCCACGAAATTCGCACGCCACTGAACGGCATTATGGGCTTTACGGACCTGCTGCGCGATACGCCCTTGTCCCAAACGCAGGCGCAGTATGTGCAACTGATCAAAACATCAGGCACTACGCTCACCAAGCTGCTCAACGACATCATGGACCTGCACCGGATTGAGCGCGACAAGATCTCGCTGGAGATGATTCCGTTCAACATCCGCGAAAGTGTTTCATCGCACCTGGAGCCTTACCGGTACATGGCCAACAGCAAAAACCTGACATTTTCCTATACTTTTGATAACTCGGTGCCGCAGCTGGTTACCGGCGATCCTACCCGCATTAACCAGGTGCTCATCAACCTGGTGAGCAATGCCATTAAGTTTACAGAGTACGGCAGCATACATGTGCATTTTAAGGCAACGCATCAGGCGGGCAGCGGAGAGATCCTGCTGCACGGCACGGTAGAGGATACCGGCATCGGAATTTCGGAAGACAAGCAGCACGTGGTGTTCGACTCCTTTACGCAGTCCGATCAGTCTACTTCGCGCAAGTATGGCGGCTTCGGGCTGGGGCTTGCCATCAGCAAAAGACTCATCAATCTGATGCAGGGCGATTTGGGCGTGATCAGTCCGCTGCCCGGACAGCAAGAGGGGGCGTGCTTCTGGTTTACCCTTCAGCTCCAAGCAGTGGCAGAGGCAGCAGCAAAACCGGCAAAACCGGAGGCGGACCAGCCCTATACGGTGCCCAATGCAACCAGCATATTAGTAGTAGATGATAACGAGATAAACGTGCTGCTGCTACAGCAGGTGCTCGAAGACATGGGGGCTGTGGTGACTACCGCTTCTTCCGGGGACCAGGCGGTGGTGCTTACCCGCGACAACACTTTCGACTTGGTGTTTATGGACATTCAGATGCCGGTGATGGATGGGCTGGAAGCGATCACGCTGCTCCGGAAGCAGCACTATGCCGGCCCCGTGATTGCCTTTTCGGCCAATGCTTACAAAGATGATATTGCCAAAAGCCTGGCTGCCGGTATGAACGACCACCTCTGCAAACCCCTGGACCACGACGAACTAATAATGGTCCTCCGCAAGTGGATCGGGTAACCTGAAGGAAAGGAAAGCACGAGGCCCGCGCAGTACCTAATCGTATAGCGTGGGCCTCGTGCTTTTTGCCAGCTTCTTCGGCAATGTGTTAAAGAATATTACTGTCGGCTCTTGTGGCTTGCATATACTTCAGGAGCGCTCCCGCACCGGGAAGTTATACTTCCGGTGTCCTCTGTAGGAAACAAATCATAGGTATAGCTACGCAGGAGTGAAAAAAAGCTCCGCAAACCTGTTGAATGAAGTATAAATTCATGCAGGTTTACGGAGCCTGGAGAGCCTTGGGAGCGAAGCTGCCTTTTGCTTAGCTAAGTAACAGGCTCTTTAAAGGCAATTGTTAGCCGATCAGCAGTCTGCGACCTCCGGGAAGATTCCTTTCGGTTGATCTTTGGCCTCCAGCATGATGTTTATAGTTGATTCTACTATCAAATTGCTGTTTAGCGCTACAGCTTCCTCGGTAATGGCCAGAATCAGTTCTCTTGCCGCTTTAAGTTCTTCAACCCTGCTTCTTGAATCTACATCCGGTTTGTTGAACCGAATATGCGAGCTAAAGTCTTTGAGATTATGGAAATTGATTTTCCGGCTGATGACATCCAGCAGAATCTCCTTTGCATCTTCAGGCGTAAACCTGCCTTTTATAAATTTGATGGTGTTCATAAGTGTTATTCTTCTTTTGAAACAATAGTTGTGATCCGGAGCACGAGCAGGCAAACGACTACAGCTACAGCTTTACAGAGCTCACGCAACACGGCATCGCCTGGCTGGGCTACCAGAAGCCAGCAAACACCAGCAAGGAGTAGGACGATCGTAAGTTGAACGCTGAAGTTGTTGCGCATGATCTTTTGTATTTCATGGTTGAAACAGATCCGGTTACTGCCCCTGCCCCAGTGAGAAAGCGGCTTTCCCGTTGAAGGTGTACAGGTTTTCTGTTTTGATCGTATCCAAGCCTTTCTCTATGGCTTTCGCCAGTAGCGCGATTAGGTGCTCTTTGGCTACAGGGTGCCCCTGCACCGGCTGATAGCGGCAGCGCCAGTGGTCGGTGCAGAAAGTTTCCTCAAAGCCCTCCGGCCATACTTTGATGCCTCTGTTCGTGATCATGGTCAATTTTAACTCGGGCGTGTCCAGCTGTTGCAGCTGCTTCGCTATTTCTTCCGGGTCAGTGCCATTCCAGTGCACAAACACATCTATACCCACCAGTTCTTTTGTAGCAGCAGGCTTGCGCGTATACTTCGGCAGGTTAAATTTGATTCCCTTGGTATATGCAACAGGGCTTATGTGCGCCGGCTTCTGCTCCAGGTTGTCAATCACGGCCCAGGCGAACTCCTGTGTACCGACCCGCTGCTTGCTAACGCCTTCCTGGTAAATATCAGCCGTATGGATGCCCTCTTCGATGGTTTTAAGCCAGGCGTTGTGTATTCTTTCAGCTACATCATTTTGCCCGATGTGGTTCAGCATCATGCAAGCGGCCTGCAATAGGCCGGAAGGGTTGGCGGCATTTAATCCGGCAATGCGGGGGGCAGAACCATGTATGGCTTCAAACATGGCGCAGGTCTCGCCGATGTTGGCAGAACCGGCCAGACCTACAGAGCCGGTAATTTGAGCAGCCACATCCGAGAGAACATCACCGTAAAGGTTCGGCATTACGATCACATCAAATAGCTCCGGCGAATCAGCGAGCATGGCGGCACCAATGTCCACGATCCAGTGCTCATTTTCAATGTCGGGGTATTCTGTTGCTATTTCATCAAACACCCGGTGAAACAAGCCGTCTGTCTGTTTCATGATGTTATCTTTGGTGAAGCAGCTAACTTTTTTGCGGCCATACTGCCGGGCATATTCAAAGGCATAACGTACGATCTTTTCGCAGCCTGGTCTGCTGATCAGCTTGAGGCATTGCACTACTTCATCAGTTTGCTGGTGCTCAATACCGGCGTATAAATCTTCCTCGTTCTCCCGTACAATGACCACATCCATGATGGGGTGCTTTGTTTGTACAAAAGGAGCAAGACTGATGCAGGGGCGCACGTTTGCGTACAAGCCTAGCATTTTGCGCATGGTTACATTCAGGCTTTTATAGCCGCCGCCCTGTGGCGTAGTGATCGGTGCTTTGAGCAACACTTTGCTCTGCCGGATCGCATTCCAGGCTTCAGGTGTGATACCGGAGGGTTGCCCGGACAGATAGACGTTTTCGCCAACTTCAATCTCTTCAATGTCCAGCTTTGCGCCTGCAGCCTGCAGCACACACAGGGTTGCTTTCATGATTTCGGGCCCGATGCCGTCACCTTTGGCTACTGCGATTTTAGTGAGTACCCCAGCTTTAACAGCTGCGCCTTTAAATTGACTTTCGGTTAGTACTGCCATCTTGTTTATAGTTTTTAGTTGTGCTACAAACTTCGGCAATAGCTTTTATAAATAATAGTTTATATATTTAATGCTACGCATAAGTAAAATTTATGAACTATACTTTGCACCAGCTGCAGGTGTTCCTGAAGATCACGCAGACGATGAGCATCACCAAAGCAGCAGAAGAACTGCACCTGACCCAGCCCGCCGTATCGATTCAGCTAAAGAACCTGCAGGAGCAGTTCGAGATTCCGCTGACCGAGATTATCGGCAGGAGAGTATACATTACTGACTTCGGGAGGGAGATTGCTCTTGCCGCTGAAAACATTCTGCATGAAGTGCATGCCATCAATTTCAAAACACTTGCGCATAAAGGGCTGCTGTCGGGCAAGTTGAAGCTGTCGGTGGTCTCTACAGGCAAGTATGTGATGCCCTATTTTTTATCCGGCTTTTTGAAGCAGCATGAAGGCATCGAACTGGCGATGGATGTCACAAACAAATCGAAAGTGCTGGAAAGCCTGGAGAACAATGATACGGATTTCGCCTTAGTGTCTATTTTGCCAGAGCACCTGAAGATCGATAAAGTGGAGCTGATGCAGAACAAGCTTTATCTGGTGGGTCGCAGTTCAGAACTGGGGAACGAGGGAAACAGTGGCATTGAGATCTTTAAAAACCTGCCGCTTATTTACCGCGAAAGGGGCTCTGGCACGCGTTTAACCATGGAGCGGTTTATTGCAGGGAATCAGATTCCTGTTATTAAAAAAGTAGAGCTTACCTCGAACGAAGCCGTAAAACAAGCGTTGCTGGCTGGCTTAGGGTATTCCATTATGCCTCTGATCGGTATCAAAAACGAACTGACGCAAAAAGACCTGCAGATCATACCTGTTACAGGGCTGCCCCTGAAAACAAGCTGGAACCTGATCTGGCTGCAAAACAAGCATTTTTCACCTGTGGCCCAGGCATACCTCTCATACTTGCAAAAGGAGAAGAACAACATCATTCAGCAGCACTTCGAATGGGTGGAGAAGTATGCAGATGAAGTATAATTGTGGTAAGCCAGCTGAATTTGAGAATAGGAGGGAGCCGGCAAAGCTTTAGAAGGGCTCTTTCTCTTTACAGATACACTTGTTTCATCCTACAAAGGTGTTTTTTTTTACCTCCAAGCTATTCAGCTTACCTGCTGTTCCCTACCTGCACCACCACTTTGCCTACTGTTTTGCCTTGCTGGAATAGATGAATCGCCTCCTGCATTTGTTCGAAGGGATAAACATGGCCAATATGCTGCGGTTTTAGCCGGAGCTTCTGCAGGGCCTCAAGCAGCTGGTGCATCATGTCTGTCTGTTCGTAGAGGTAGATGAGGTTAAAGCCCATCAGGGATTTATTCTGGGTTGGCAGGCGCAGCGGGTCTATTTTGGGGCGCTTCAGGTACTTCCAGATAAGACGGGGATAGTTGGGCTTTGCCCCATGGCTGGAGAAGCTGGCATTGCCATACACCACCATCCGTCCCATAGGCGCCATCGCTTTCCAGCCCTGCATTAGAATTTTGCCGCCAATGCATTCCATGACCAGGCGCAGCGGCCGGTCGCCAAGTGCTGCCTTCAGCTTTTCATAAAAATGCTTGTCCCGGAGGATCACCTCATCGTAGGCTTCTTCCTCACGTAAAAAAGCCATTTTCTCAGCCCGTCCTACACTGCCGATAGTATAAGCGCCATACTTCTTACAGATACGGTTCGCCAGTATACCCACTCCGCCTGCCGCACTATGGATCAGCACCGTCATGCCGTGTTGCAGATCGCCCAATGCCGTAAGCGCATAGTAGGCGGTGAGTCCCTGCACCAGGAACCCGGCCCCTTCTTCAAAGCTCCAGTCGTCCGGAAGCGGGAGCACATAGCGGTAATGGCTGTTTATGTGCGATACATAGCCGCCGAACTTCGTAGCACCCATTACTCTGTCGCCCACTCTCCAGGTGTCCACCGCTGCTCCCACCGCGATGATCTCCCCCGAAAACTCCAGGCCAGGTATAAACGAGCCCTCCGGCGTAGCGCTGTAGAGCCCCTGCATCGCAAAGATATCCGCAAAGTTCAGCCCGATGGCCTGCACCCTGACACATACTTCATCGGCCCTGGGCGGCTCCAGTTTTTCTGTCTGCAGTTGCAGATACTTGATAGAACCTGCTTTCGGCATGCGGTACACCTGGCGTTCGATCATACGGTATAGGTATAGGTATAGGTTTGAGGTCCGGACACTTGCGTTATTTATTGTAGAGCAACGTACCGGCGCACGAGAAGTTTAAAATGCGGGGTTTAGGGCCGCATCTGGTATATAACTTCATAGAGAAGCCCAACTCGTCCAGAGTGGGTAAACGTCAGGCAATGCAACGTACGACAGAGGTATACAGCGCAACGCCTGGTCCGCTTTACAGCAGCACAAAAAACAAACTAGTTATACTTTCACCGCATGAATTGCTATATTTAGTAAGCACTCCTGCAGGGGCATCATCCCTGTTGCAAACTACCTCACGCCCGTGCTGCCGGGGTATAAAAGCGAAGTGCCCTGTATCTTAATAAACAGTAGGGATGGAAGATCAAAAACTACGAAGTGCTGGTTGGTTTGGCCGGAAAGGAAAGGATGGCTTCATTTACCGGGCCTGGATGAAGAAGCAAGGAATTCCTGACCATGAATTTGCAGGCAAGCCGATTATTGGCATCTGCAACACCTGGTCAGAGCTAACCCCCTGTAATTCGCACTTCCGCGATCTGGCCGAGCATGTAAAAAGAGGGGTGCTGGAAGCAGGAGGTTTCCCTGTGGAGTTTCCGGTAATGTCGTTGGGCGAAACGCTGATGAAACCTACCGCGATGCTCTACCGGAATTTAGCCAGCATGGACGTGGAAGAGTCTATCCGGGCTAATCCGCTGGACGGCGTGGTGCTGTTGTGCGGCTGTGATAAAACAACGCCCTCCCTTGTGATGGGCGCCTGTAGCGTGGACCTGCCCACCCTTGTGGTATCAGGTGGGCCGATGCTGACGGGGAAATACCGGGGCAAAAGCATCAGCACCTCCGATATATGGCGCTTCAGCGAAGCCAACCGGGCAGGCACTATGAGTGACCAGGAAATGACCCTGGCCGAAGCCGGCATGTGCCGGAGCGACGGACACTGTGCCGTGATGGGAACGGCCTCTAGCATGGCCTGTATGGTAGAAGCGTTGGGTATTTCGTTGCCCGGAAATGCCGCCATCCCGGCACCGGATGCAGCCCGGAAGATCATGGCGCACCTGTCTGGCGCTGAAATTGTGCGCATGGTAAAAGAAGACCGCAAACTTTCGGATGTGCTGACAAGAGCGGCCTTCGAGAATGCCATCATGGTGAATGCAGCGATCGGCGGTTCTACCAATTTTGTGCTCCACCTGCTGGCGATTGCTGGTCGGATCGGGGTGCCTTTAACGCTTGATGATTTTGATACTTTCTCCTCTCATATTCCATTAATCGCGAACCTGCAGCCTTCCGGCACCTACTTTATGGAGGACCTATACTATGCCGGTGGCCTGCCGGTCGTCATTAACGAGCTACTGCCACACTTGAACAGGGAGTGCCTCACGGTAAATGGGAAGACCATCCGAGAGAACTATGAACAGTGCGAGTGCTACGACCCGAACATCATCGCAAAGCTGGAAAAGCCTTTTAACACCATGTCCGGTGTAGTGGTGCTGAAAGGCAATCTGTGCGAAAACGGGGCCGTCATCAAGCCGTCTGCAGCTACTGCTCCCCTGATGCAGCATACGGGCAAAGCGGTGGTATTCGAAAACATCGACGATTACAAGGCCCGTATTGATGACCCGGAGCTGGAGGTGGATGAATCCAGCGTACTGGTATTAAAGCAGGTAGGACCAAAAGGCTACCCGGGAATGCCCGAAGTAGGCAACATGGGGCTGCCGACCAAACTCTTAGCCAAGGGCGTAACCGACATGATCCGGATATCAGACGGACGCATGAGCGGAACAGGCTTTGGCACAGTGGTGCTGCACGTATCCCCAGAGGCAGCGGCAGGCGGAACTTTAGGCATTATACAGGACGGCGATGAAATTACGCTTGACGTAAACAAGCGCCTCTTGCAAGTAAACTTATCGGAGGAGGAAATTGCCCTGCGGAAAGAAAGGAAAAGACAGGAAGAACCTTTCGCTGCTAGAGGTTACGTGCACCTCTATCAGCACCACGTGGAGCAGGCGCATTTGGGCGCTGACTTCGATTTCCTGAGAGGCGGTTCGGGCAGTGAGGTAACAAAAGATTCGCATTAATAAAAAGTAATTGCGCCTGCTGCATGCAGTAGCGATTGAAAAAGAGCAGTTGATAAATGAAAGGTTTGTAAATGACACTGAAAGATAAAGTAGCGATTGTTACCGGAGCAGGACAAGGCATTGGCCTGGAGATCAGCCGGAAGCTCGCACAGGCAGGCGCAAAAGTCATCCTGAATGACCTGGATGCTACTCTTGCGGAAGACGCTGCCCGGCAGATCACTCAGGAGAACGGGGCATGTATCGCTATGGCAGGAGATGCCAGTGATGTGGCCTGCATTCAGCAGATGGTGCATACGGCCGTAACCCGGTTCGGCAGCCTGGATATTGTTGTGGCCAATGCCGGCATTACGTTTTTTGGTGATTTCTTTACCTACACCCCCGAAGCCTTTTACAAAGTTTTGCAGGTGAACCTGGGAGGAACTTTCTTTCTGGCACAGGCAGCGGCCAACCAGATGAAACAACAACCCACGGGCGGCAGTCTGTTGTTCACCTCTTCGGTAACCGGGCACCAGGCGCACCAGCACCTGGCCGCCTACGGTATGAGCAAAGCTGCCATCGAAATGCTCGCTAAAAACCTGGTGATCGAAGTATCCATGTATAATATCAATGTCAACACCATTGCGCCGGGAGCTACTTTAACCGAGCGAACCATGGAGGACCCTGCCTATGAAAAGACCTGGTCCCGGATCACGCCCATGGGCCGGCCGGCCAGCGTAGCGGATATTGCCCATGCTGCCCTGTTCCTGGTCTCCGATGAAGCCCGGCATATAACAGGCCAAACCCTGATCATCGATGGCGGTTGGACCTGTATCAGCCCTTCGCCTTATTAAAGTTTTACGCTAAGGAAAGATTTCTTCCCGCTCCTGCAAACCTGGTTTGTAGTGGAGGTAAACGTTTGTTGCTATGGCAAGGGGAGAAGTCGTTCATGCAGTGCCATTTAGCAGGTGGGTTCTCCCTGGATCAAGACACGCTCATCTCATACGCTTTGTACCGTGCTTCAGACTGCTCCATCACCTCAGCCAGTATCTCCTGCAGTTCGGCTTTTACTTTGAAGTGCAGCACCTGTATACGGCCAGTTGCAGCTGTGCCTCGTGCCGTCTTTTAAACCAGCCGGGTTGCGGGCACTTTACTTTTCTTCGGCAAGTATCTTGCGTTCCAGCTCCTTTATCAGGCTGAAGCTCTGTACGGGGTTAAGGTGTTTGGCCAATATTTCTTTATTGCCGCATCCTCTTCAGTGATGCTCAACGGGTTGCTGCGCAGGCCTTCTTCCTGCAATATTATGGTAGGGCATCCTGATCAACAGCTGCAAAAATATTTTCGTCCGATCAACTTTTTGTGATGATGAAGCGTGAGCGGGTAAACAGGCAAAATACAGGTATAGACCTCTAAATGCTTACCGGGACAGGCATTTTGTACTAGTGGCCTGCATCTAAGTGAAGCTGCGTGCCGTTATACTGTTCGGCTAGCCATATTGCCTTTCGGCGGCTGGTAGGTAATAAGCCCATTCACTATCATTCACTTCCTTAAAGAATACTTATATGAAATGGCAAGGCAGAAGAAAAAGCAGCAATATAGAAGACCGTAGAGGACAATCAGCAGGCGGCGGTGGCGGCTTAAGCCCCATGCTGCTTATTCCATTGTTCCGGCTCCTTTTCTCCAAAGTGGGGCTGATTATTGTGGCGGTACTGGTGGCGCTGATGTTTTTAACAGGAACCAACCCTCTCACACTCCTGCAGCAGTTTATGGGTGGGGAACCGCAGTATGCCCAATCAACCACCTACCAGCCCAGTCCGGAGGAGCAGGCACTGGCCGACCAGACAGCCGTTGTGCTGGCCGACACCGAGGATTTCTGGGACCAGGAGATTCAAGGGTACAGAGATCCTACCCTGGTGCTGTTCTCCGGGCAGGTAAACTCGGCCTGCGGGCTTGCTTCTGCTGCCACAGGACCCTTTTATTGTCCAGAGGATGAAAAACTATACATCGATCTGAGCTTTTTTAGCGAAATGGACCGGAAGCTGGGTGCTCCGGGGGACTTTGCGCAGGCTTATGTGGTAGGCCATGAGGTAGGGCACCATGTGCAGAAGCTCCTTGGAATAACTGATAAGGTAAACGCCCTGCGGGACCAATTATCCGAGGCGGAGTTCAACAAGGTGATGGTAAGACTCGAGCTGCAGGCCGATTTCTACGCCGGCGTCTGGGCCAACCATGCCCAAAAAGAAAAAGGGTTTATAGAGCCCGGCGATGTGGAAGAGGCCCTGAACGCCGCCAGTGCCATTGGCGACGACCGCCTTCAAAGGCAAGCTACAGGAAGAGTGGTGCCAGACTCCTTCACCCACGGCACCTCGGCCCAACGGGTTCGCTGGTTCAAAAAAGGCTTCGAAACTGGTGATGTGCGGCAGGGGGATACCTTTAATGCCAGGGAGTTATAGACCAACGGCATCATATCAGGACAAACAAACTGCCTCTCCAGGTCCGGAGAGGCAGTTTTGTGACATTCGCTGCAAGTTTAGGGCAGCCGGGAAACATTTACCAAATTCTCCTCTCGGGAGGGGCAGGGGTGGGTTAATCGTGCACCGGGTAATGTGTCAGGATCAGGATTTGCAGGATTAAAAAGAATGAACAGGATTGATAATGCCGCGGAGTACTCAGACCTCACAGCGTCTTCCGGACCTGTGCGTGTCTTATCTGCTACATGGCAACGGCTGTTCCCCCAGACACTCACAGGTTCTAAAAACGCTGTGAGGTCTTTTGAGTAAGGCCTGTAAGTTTTTTTAGCGGGCTTTGCGCTTGCTGCCGGGTATGGCTTACCTGGTTCTGCGGTGCTGGGAGATTTTAAGGAGCATGGGGTGTAAGTGTGTGGCAGCAGGAGTGGGGTTAGCTTCTGTAGCCGCCTTTGAATACTTCGTTTACGTGCCAAGAGGTGAATTCAGGGTTGGGGTAAAATGCTTTCTTTTGTGGCGGTTTAATGGATTTGCCATCGTGCCTGATAAGCCACTCCTGCGCACCAGTGCCGTTTACCTCGTCTGATACCAGCATTCTGAGCTCTTCTGTCACCGTAAAGGCTCCCATGTCAAACAGCTTGTGGTGCGTTGCGCAGAGGGCTAAACCATTCACCTCTACATCCGGTCCACCAGCCTGGTGCCACATAATATGCGCCGCCTCCAATGCCAGCAGCTGGTGCCGAAGCCGTACACTAAAACCACATACAGCACATTGGTACTCATAAGCTTTTAGTATACTTTCCCGGAAAAGCGGATCACGTTTGCGAACTGATTTGATAATGCGGTCTGATGCCGTGAGCGTCAGATCCAGGCCAACAGCATCCAGTATATCCTGGTGCAGCGTATCCGGAAAGTTCTGTTCTAATATGGTTTCTGCCACACTTATTAACAGCTCTGGGTTTTGCTTTAGCTGCAGCGTTACTTCATCGGGGAACTTACCACTAATATCGTTTGCTAGAAGGAATTTGGGCTTTGCATTAACTTTGGTATCAATTAACTCTGGCTTATTAAATTGCCATAGTTTATCATTTGCAAGTCTTGTGAAAGGGAAATGAGCATGTACCTGACCTCTTTGAGGACCAAAATCAATAAGTAACTCTTTTAGCTTCGGTTCTATCTCTGAATAGGGTATGAATCCTGTATTCCCTCTCTGAATTTCTCCTAGTGCCAGCAGCATCAACAGCGGCTTGTGCGGTGCACGGGTGCCTTTGCTTTTCCAGGTGTTGATGTTCTGGAATTGGGAGAGAAGGTTAGAGGTTGACACTGGCTTTATACCTGCTGAATGAAGTGAGAAAAGAAAAAATTATTTCATTAAGAGTTTAGCTTTCTTCCAGTTCTTTCTAAGTATAGGACGGCTAACACTTGTTTCACCATTAGATGGCTCACCAGAGTAATGGCAGAATCTTTCCTCATAATCTTCGTTACCAAACTGATTCCAGCTTTTGAAAGCCTGGTAACTTAACGGGCGCTCCGGATTAAACTCAATCTTTACGCCGGTACGTATGCAGTAGCCTGGTTCAAAGTCTTTTTGAGGAGCTGGCTTAGGTGCCTTATAAGTAAAGCCTGCCTTCTTCTCTTGTAACTTGCGTGTTTCCACCTTCTCGCGGATAGGCATGTCAGAATATTGATTAACATGATCCAACTCTTCTTCGAAGTCCTCCAACTTTATTTTACCTTTTTGAAGTGGTTTACTACTATATAATTCAGCCGTTCTGTCCAGCAGAATTCTGGAGCTCATGTAAGTTTTGCTCAGGAACCCCTTCTCAAAAACAGGTCGCTTTACATATACTACCTCATGGTCGTTAGCTATATCCTGGGTGGCTTCCCAAATGTCCGTGTCTGGGTTTTTCGATAGGAGACCGAAGCCCTTGCTTTCATATAGCACCCCAAACTCAATGTTATTTCTAAAGGAATAATCGTAGAGGTTGATGGAGGTAAGCACGCCCATCAAATCATTCGCATAATACTTGGCGTGTAGAGTGGGGACATAAACTAAACTGATGTTAGGAAACTGCATGAAAAAATCTAAATCTGCTTTGCGGAAGCTTTTATCCACCTGTCCTTCATTCTTTCCAAAGACAATGGTAATATGGAGCTTTGGGTTGTTGAGGTGTTTTTCAAAGAGCTTCTTAAAGTAGTCATCCAGTTTGATGTAAGGAGACATAATCATTAAATCTCTGTTAGCTTCCCAAATAATGTTGTAAACAGCATCTTCCAGCTCTTTTCCGGTGATAAATTTTGACATTGGTATAGTTTATTAATTTGTTCTCTTTGGTTTACGCCACGCTGATTTCATACTCCCTGTACCTGGCCTCGGCCTGTTCCATCACCTCATCCAGAATCTCTTGCAGCTCGGCTTTTACCTTAAAACGCAGCACCTTTTTCACGGCCAGTTGCAGCTGGGCTTTGGTGTCATCTTTTTTGTACCAGTCGGGTTGGGAGGCGCTTTTCTTTACCTGCGCCAGTATCTTTTGTACCAGCTCTTTGATCAGGTCGAAGTCCTGCACGGCGTTAGGGTGCTTGGCCAGTATCTCGTAGAAGGCTTCTTCCTCCTCGGTAAGGCCGAGCTGGTTGCGGCGCTCGTCTTCTTCCTGCATCTGCTTGGCAACGTCGCGCAGTTTTTCCATGGCCAACTGCCACTTCTCCTGAATTGGGTTGTTGTGAATGTAATCCAGTTTCTGTTCTGTAACCGCCATAGAGTAGCAGTATATCGACAATGGATTCCGCTCCCATAGTTGGTACTGCCGGTCTTTGGCACCCACCCTGAACTTCTCCGGTACTGCAGGGTGGTTTTGCTGTAGATCGTACTTTATTTGCTGCGCCGTATACCTGAGGAAGTTCCGCTGCACGTCTTGCTGCCGTAGTTTAGTTCTGGTGATAACACCAACAATGGCGGGAATTTTATAGGTTAATCTATTGCAATGTCAGTAGGAACACCACTTGATATTTCAACGAATTCCCATGTGTCTTCATATCCATATATAGGTTTGCCAGGTAATTCTATTGTTACTTTTATTATCACCTTAAGAATAGATTCACCACTAATGGTTTCACGATAACTTTCTGTATTATACCACAATTCATCTTCTTTGTCATACCAACCCATAGATTTATCTTCATAAGAAACATCCATACTATAATCAATTGGCACAATCAATTCAACAGAGGCGGTATTATAATAAAAGTATAGTACAGAATGAGATTCAATGTTTGCGTTAATTTCATCTAAACTATTAATTTGATATTCATAACCCTGATGTTGATCGAATCCATCAAATGGGAATTGGTTTAAAAATTCCTCTTTTATTGCCTTGATTATACCCTCTTCACTTTTAGTAATTATATCTTCTACTTTAGGAAGTATATAATCATCGCTATAAGTGTAGCTAATTTGATCTAACAATTTATCATAATGCTTTATAGGTAATAAATAATCAGATTTATAAGAAATTATATCATCATCATCTGATACAACATAAATCTTTTCCTCATTTTTTTTGCACCAAGCTTCAAGCGAATTAAGAACAAAGGCGTCTGGGAATTCACTCTTTTTCTTACCTTCTTTGAATGGCGGATTTTGATTAAAATAGTCAGCTATAATCTTTAATGATACTTCACTGTCCAATTCGATAGTACAGAAGTTGTACTTTATTTGCTGCCTGAATGAATCTTGAAGCGTCGCTAATTCTTTTTCAAAAGCAAATGTGTCATGTAATCGAAAAAGATCATTTAAAGACTCTATGTTTTTGAAGGTTTTAGATTTAGAATCTATTTCTTTCAAGGATCTTTTTAATACTGAATATGATTCTCTTGCTGACTTTTCAAGGTTTGCTATACTTTCATTTAAAGTTATATCAGTAATCAGCAACTCAATATCTGAATTCTGAGCATGCTTAAAAAAAGCTTTTAGCTTATTACCAGCAAAAAAATTCTCTTTAATAAAAATAGAAGTGTCTAAATATATATAATGCGTATCAATTTGTTTTTTCATAGTATAGCTTTTGTTAGTTTTTATTTTATGGTTTTATTTCATACTCACTTCTTTATACTTGTAGTGCGAAGTAAATCTATGGATCAAAAACCACTCTAAACATAATATGGAAGATTACTGCTGTTACTCGATATAACACCAACTACGGCGTAAACTTTTCTATCTTCTTTATTTCTTACAACCCAAACCCAATCCCCTCCAGATTCTCCCGAATCCGCTTTTCCAGCAGGGCGCTTTCCTCAAACTGCGCGGCCAGTTCGGTGGTTAGCCCCTTCATCTTGTCTTCAAACGGAATGCCGTCGTCTTCCTCGCCTTCGGAGCCCACGTAGCGGCCCGGCGAGAGCACGTAGTTGTTGGCGGCCACTTCGGCTAGGGTAGCGGCCTTGCAGAAGCCTTCGGTGTCGGAGTATCTGCCGCCGATGTTGCGCCAGGTATGGTAGGTGTCGGCAATGCGGGCCACGTCGGCAACCTCGAACACGCGCAGGCGGCGGCTGGCCATGGTGCCCAGTTTGCGGGCATCTATAAAGAGGATCTCGTTTTTGCGCTCGCGGTGCTCGCCGTCGCGGCCGTCGCGGTTCTTGCTCAGAATAAAGATACAGGCCGGTATGCCGGTGGTCAGGAACAGCTTGTCGGGCATCTGCACAATGCAGTCTACCATGCCTTGCTGTATCATGTGCTCGCGCACGTTCTTTTCGCCGGCGCTTCCGGTGGTCATGGCGCCGTTGGCCATCACCACGCCGGCCGTGCCGCGCTCCGAGAGGTGGTGCCTAATCATGCGGCTACACATGTTTTGGCGTTGCCGGGGGTGGTAAAGGTATCTTTGGCCCCGAAGAGGCGCGGGTCGTTGTCGGGCAGCAGCTCGGGGTGCCAGTTCGAGATGTTGAACGGCGGGTTCATGAGGGCAAAGTCGGCCTTCAGGTCGGGGAAGCGGTCCTGCAGCAGCGAGTCGCCCAGCTTCACGTCGAAGGAGAGGTTACGCAGCAGCAGGTTCATTTTGCAGAGGCGCAGCGTGCCTTCGTAGCGCTCCTGCCCGTAGATGGAGATGTCGTTTTTGCCGCCGCCGTGCGCCTGCAGAAATTTGAGGCTCTGCACAAACATACCACCCGAGCCGCAGGCCAGGTCCATGATGCGGCCCTTTAGCGGCTCGAGCATTTCCACGAGCAATCGCACCACCGAGCCCGGCGTAAAGAACTGCCCCGCACCGGAGCCTTCGGCCATGGCAAACTTGCCGATGTAGTACTCATACACGCGGCCGTAGATGTCTGATTCGGGGTTGCTCACCTCGGAGAACTTCTCTTTGGAGAACAGGTTGATGAGCCCGGCCACCTGCGTAGGGGAGAGCTGGCTTTTGACGAAGATTGGCTCCAGCACGCCTTTGTAATCGGGGTTGCGCTTGCTCAGGATCTCGTCAATCAGCACAAAGGCCTGGTCCACCTTCACCTTGATGTCGTCCTGCTCGGCGTTCTCGCGCAGGTACGCCCAGGTAGCCTCGCGGGGCAGGCGGTACACGTTCTTTACCTGGTACTCCAGCTCGTCTTCCAGCACCTCGGTCTGCTGGTGGGCTTCTATGTTATAGTAGTCGCTTTTAGGGTCTGCAAAGGATAGTTGCAATTCGTGTTTGCGCACTTCAAATCGCTCAGAAAGGTGCTTTAAGAACAGCAGCGAGAGCACGTAATCCTTGTACTGGTTCTCGGCTACGGCGCCGCGCAGTTCGTTGGCGGCATTCCAGAGTTCGTTTTCAAAATCGATGTCCGCTTTGGGTGCGGTAGCAGGGGTATTCTTATGGGCCATGTATACTTGTACTCGATGTTAGAACAGAAGTACAAGGTACAGAAAATGGCAGGGAAATATATAGATAGTGCAAAATATTTATCCCCTCGTAGGGACAGGTCGCGACCTGTCCGCGCGGCAAGCCTTCCGGTGCAACAGCAAAGGGGGAGGCCGTACTACCTGAACCTGGGATTTGCCTGGGTCGGGCAATTTGTCTGCATCAGGATTTGCAGGATGTATGGAGGGGAAGAGTTTCTGCAGTACCGGATCCAACCACCCCTGCCCCTCAGAGCTACGCTCGCTCGTTTCGAACTCGCATTCTCACTAGTCTAAGGAGGGGAATTTGGCTGCTGTTTTAGCGAAAGTATAAGCGCTGTGGTTAAGGCCGTTCCGCGGACAAGTCGCGACCTGCCCGCACGAGCAGCAGGTATGCTTGTGCCATGGCTTTGCCGGCTTGGTGAGGAGCAGGCTGCCTGAGTAGGGTTATTTAAGGTGTTAACGGCTGATTTTAAAGTGTTTACAGCTTTTATACTTGCTTCCTTATGATTATATTTAATCAAAAGAAGCCGCTATGCCTATTTACATGGACCGTCATGATTTTTCGGGGGTCACTGCCAGCGATGTGGCAGCGGCTCACCAGGAGGACCTGAAAATACAGGCAAAGTATGGCTGCCGTGGCCTGACCTATTGGTTTGATGAGGAAAGGCAAACGGCTTTCTGCTTAATTGAAGGACCGGACCAGGAGGCTGTTAAAAACATGCACCTGGAAGCCCACGGCCTGGTTCCTTTCGAAATTATAGAAGTTGATACCCAGGTGGTGAAAGCTTTTCTGGGAAGAATTGAAGATCCGCAAGCACAGGCCCTACGCCAGGAAACGCTCTTTGCGTTCAAGGATTCGGCTTTTCGCACCCTTATGGCCACCGAGCTGAAAGAGGCGGCTTTGTTGCCCGCTAAAGTCGGCCCCTCGGAAGCGCAGTCTCTTTCTACTCTCCACAAGGCCATCATCAGAGCCTCTTTGTTAAAGTATGAGGGGCAGGAAGTGCGCGCTACCCGGCATGGTTTTTTGGCCTCCTTTGTGTCAGCCTCCCAGGCTGTGCGCTGTGCGCTTGCTATACAGGAGGCGCTCCGGGAGCAGCACACGCAGTGCGGCGCCGACCTGCCGGATGTGGAAATCGGGCTCAGCGCGGGCACGCCGGTGAATGGCAGCAGCGATTTTTTTGGCAAAGCCATTCAGTTAGCCACCAGGCTCTGCAAGGTGTCCGGCGCCGGGCATGTCGTGATTTCCGCCACAGTGAAAGACCTTTTTAAACAGGAAGAGACCACTGCCTTGCGGGAGGGGCATCTGATCCGGACGCTGAACCTGCCGGAGGAGCGCTTTTTAAACCAGTTGTATGATCTGACCGAAACTGCCTGGCAAGAGAACAACCTGACAGTACAGGCTTTTGCAAAGGCCTGTGGGCTGAGTAAGTCCCAGCTTTACCGGAAAACCGTTTCTTTACTAGGCTATTCCCCCGTTGATTTTGTGAAGGAGTTCAGGTTAACAAAAGCAGTAGAGATCCTGGAAAGCCAGCAAAATAGCATTGCCGAAGTGGCGTATGATGCAGGCTTTACCAGCCCTTCTTATTTTTCGAAGTGTTTCCAGCAAAGATTCCATATCCTTCCTTCCAGCTTTGTAACGGCTGTAGCCGCTACCGCTTCTCTTTAAAATTGCCTTTTCCCGCCTCCCTGCTTTAATTGTGCTACTCTTTGAACGAATTGTGGCATGGGGCCTTTGCTTTTCGCTTTATCTTGGGTAAAGTATACCTGCCCTAAGGTATACCGATGCACCGTTGGCTATCAGGCCGGTAAAACAGGCTTTTTAGCATTTGTAAAATGGCCTATGCGATGACAAACTTTAAAGGTTAACAGGATGCAACAGTCACTAACACAGCTTCCCGTTTCACTGGATGTGCCGGGAGCGAAGATCACAAGCGTGGCTTTCGGGGATATGACAGCCGCCTATACCCGCTTAAGCAAAGGTACGGACCTGGCCCCCCTGTTAGAGGGCCTCGACCACGACCACTGCCAGTGCCCCCATTGGGGCTATGTGCTGAAAGGCAAGATCCGGATGCGCTACCAGGATGGATCGGAAGAAGTAACCGAAGGCGGCAACCTCTACTACTGGCCCGCCGGCCACACCGGCGTGGTGGAAGAAGACATCGAGTTCATCGAGTTCAGCCCGAAAAAAGAAATGGACAAGGTGCTGGCGCATGTAAAAGGCAAGTTACAGGGAGCAGCGCATTAAGCGCAGCCCAGCCTGAACAGCGCCAGTAGGCACAAAATTTAAAACGAAACGTATGGCTACGTCAACAACTAATTCGGTTTCCGTTAAAAGTTTAGGAGAAGACATTCTGCGTCAATTTCAATCCCACTTTCAGGGAGAGCTGCTTCAGCCGGGAGACAAAGAGTACCCCGAAGCCCGCAAAGTATACAACGCCATGATAAATAAACAGCCGGGCCTGATTGCCTATTGCAGCGATGTGGCCGCGGTGGTTAAGGCCGTTCGCTTTGCCCATGATTATCAACTGGAGGTGGCTGTGCGGGGGGGAGGGCACAGTGGCGCCGGCCTGGGCATGAGTGATGGGGGGCTTTGCATCGACCTGTCCAAAATGAAAAAAGTAAAGGTAAACCCGCAGGCAGCGACCGTTTGGGTGGAAGGCGGCTGTACCTGGGGAGAGGTAGACAAGGCCACGCATGCGTATGGCCTGGCTTTGCCCAGCGGCATTATTTCTACGACGGGGGTAGGGGGCTTAACGCTAGGCGGAGGCCATGGCCACTTGACCCGCAAATACGGCCTCACCATCGACAACCTGCTGGAAGCAGAAGTGGTGTTGGCCACCGGTGAGGTGGTGACCGCCAATGCACAGCAGCACCCGGACCTGTTCTGGGCTATCCGCGGCGGTGGGGGCAATTTTGGCGTGGTTACCTCCTTTGTGTTCCGCCTCCACCCGGTGAGCACCGTGTATGCGGGCCCCATGTTCTGGGACCTGGAAAGTGCTCCTGAAATTTTGAAGTGGTACCGGGACTTTCTTCCGGCAGCCCCCGAGGAGCTGAATGGTTTCTTTGCCTTTATGACCGTGCCCCCGGCCCCGGCTTTCCCCGAGCCTTTGCACCTGCAGAAGGTATGCGCCATTGTATGGTGCCACTGCGGCGACATGACGAAGGCCGAAGAAATAATAAGCCAGGTGCGCGACAAGTTTCCACCACTCTTTGAGCACGTGGGCGAAGTGCCTTACCCGGCTATCCAAAGCGCCTTTGATGCCTTGTACCCCAAAGGGCACAACTGGTACTGGCGTGGCGACTTTGTAAAAGACATACCCGACGAGGCCATCGCACAGCACATGGTTTTTGCCCGCAAGCTACCTACGATGCAATCGACCATGCACCTTTACCCGATTGATGGCGCTGTACACCGGATAGGCAAGGCGGACACAGCCTTCAGCTTCCGGGACGCCAACTGGTCGCAAGTGATCGTGGGCGTAGACCCTGATGCAGCAAACAATGCCCGCATTACGGAGTGGACGAAAGGCTACTGGGAAGCCACGCACCCATACTCCCTGGGCGGCGCCTATGTAAACTTTATGATGGACGAAGGGCAGGAGCGGATACAAGCCACCTACCGGGACAACTATGCGAGACTGCTAGAAGTTAAGCAGCGGTATGATCCAACGAATCTGTTTCACCTGAACCAGAACATCAAAGCGCCGCACTGATGGGATTAAAAAAAGCCCCTGTATCGTAAAAGTACAGAGGCTTTTGGTAGGTATGGCTAGGGCGGATTATTTGCCGATGCAGAACTTTGTAAAGATATTCTCCAGTAGATCGTCTGTGGTGATCTCGCCTGTGATCTCACCTAAACTATACAAGGCCCGGCGGATGTCGGCGGCTACCAAGTCGTTGCTGATGCCGAGGGCAAGGCCTTGCAGCACGTCGTCTAGGGCAGCGTAAGTTTTATTCAGGCTGTCGACGTGGCGGAGGTTGGTGACAATGGTCTGGCTTTGGGTGTTGAGCTTGCCCAAGTTAACTTTGGCTACCAGCGCCTGCTTCAGCTCGTCGAGGTTGGCTCCTTCGGCGGCGGAGATCGGCACCAGGCCTTCTATACTTTCAAATCGCTGTAATTTCTCAGGGGAGGCCAGATCAGTTTTATTGGCGACGGCCACCAGCGGCAGCTTTTTGGGGTTCAGCCTGTCGAGTTCGGCCTGTACTTCGGCGGCGGTTACTTCGGTGATGTCGAAGAGGTAAATAATGAGGGAGGATTGGCTGAGCTTCTGCATGGTGCGCTCCACGCCCATTGCTTCTACCTTGTCGGTGGTTTCGCGCAGGCCGGCCGTGTCGATGAAACGGAAGGTGATGCCGTCGATGTTGATCTCATCCTCGATAAAGTCGCGCGTGGTGCCCGGCACATCCGACACGATGGCCTTCTCCTCGTTCAGCAGCTTGTTCAGCAGGGTAGACTTGCCGGCATTCGGATTGCCCACGATCACCGTCGGCACGCCGTTCTTGATCACATTGCCCAGCTCAAAGGACTTGAGCAGCTCCCTGATGATGCGCTGGATGTTGCCAATTAGCGTGCGCAGCTGGTCGCGGTCGGCAAACTCTACGTCTTCCTCGCCAAAGTCCAGCTCCAGCTCGATCATGGAGGCAAAATGCACCAGCTCGCCGCGCAGCCGCTTAATTTCCTGCGAAAAGCCGCCGCGCATCTGCTGCATGGCCACCTGGTGGGAGAGGGCCGAGTCGGAGGCAATTAGGTCGGCCACGGCTTCGGCCTGCGCCAGGTCGAACTGCCCGTTCAGGAAAGCGCGCTTGGTGAACTCCCCGGCATTGGCCAGGCGCGCGCCCTGTTTCAGCAGCAACTGCATGATCTGCTGCACAATAAAGTCGGAGCCGTGGCAGGAGATTTCTACCACGTTCTCTTTGGTATAGGAGTGGGGCGCCACAAACAGCGACACCAGCACCTCGTCCAGCACCATTTCCTCATCGCGGATGGTACCGAAATGGATGGTATGGCTGGCTTGCGTGGTGAGGTCTTTGCCTTTGAACACGCGGTTGGTGATAGCGATAGCTTCCGGACCGGAGAGGCGGATAACGGCAATGGCACCCACGCCGGGCGCAGTGGCCACGGCCACAATGGTATCGGTATTGAAAAGAGTATTGATCAAGATCGTACTAAACTGATGAACACCTGCAAAGGTAGTGGTTTTTGGACAACTCTCCGTACCACTTGCGGAGCAGGAGAAGGGCCTTGATTGTTGCCCTGGAGCAAGCTTTTAAGGTTTTCTGAAGTACCGGGGCCACCCATCCCTGCCCCTCCTTAACTAAGGAGGGGAGCCTGTAACAACTTCAGCTGAAGTATAAGCGTTGTAGTTCCGGTTGTTCATGAACCCACCCCTGGCCCCTCCGCGGATGGGAATTAGATCTAAGTTTAAGTTAAGATTAAAGCTTTGTATTTATCTAGTCCTTCTATAAGTATGCTTTCAGGATGAGAGGAAAGAGAAAACCAGGAAGAAAGAACCCGTAGTAAATAAAGCTTCCCTCCTTGGACAAGCGAAAACGCGAGTTTGAAGTTTGCGAGCGCAGCTCTGAGGGGTAGGGGTGGTTGGACCCGGCACTGCAAAAGTCAGCAGCTATGAGAAAGATTCCAGTCCTTGGGCTGAGCGCCTTGGCGGGTTCCGGTGCCCGCAGGGCAGCGCGCCAGCGCAGCTTCACGCCACCGCGCGATGCCCTTGTCGGGGGCCCCTGCACCCCCAGGACATGCCCTTTCGGGCTTAGAGCGCTTCAAAGCTTAAGATGAAACAAGACAAGTATAAAACTGAGGAAGAACAGCAGCTACCAAGTATAGCTTGCTTGGTGAAGTATAAACAACAGCTACCAAGTATAGATACAACGAAGGAGTTGAAGTAGCTACCAAGCATAACCGGAAGTATAAAAGCAAAAGTCAGTAGCTATTAAGTATAGCCCAAAGTATAAACTGCTCATAAATAGCAGCTAGGAAGTATTGCAAAATACGAATTGAGAAAACAGCCGCTGAGTCCAAGTACAAAATCAGACCAGTTGCTCCAAGCTACAAAAGCAGCTTTGCGCCAAACTACTCCAGCTTTACCTACTTCCCTTCACTTCCTTTTGCAAAATCTTCGAAAGACGATGTTTTATAGTGGTTATCGCCGAAATATAGGAGGATCTGAGCGAAAGCGGGTGCCTCCATGTAGCCGGGGACAGGGGAGAGCATCTTCATGTTTTCGTCCAGGTAAACAGTGGTTGGGAAGCTGGGCTGCCCGTTGAGGAGGGCTATTGCTAACTCATGCAGTTTATACTCTGGGTTGTACGTATAGGTCTGCCCATTTAGCGTAATCGGATCTTTGCCTTCGGCATCGAGCTTTACGGCATAGTAATGCGCATTGATATATGCCGCAACGGCCGGATCTTTGAAGGTCGTTTTATCCATTTTCTTGCACCAGCCGCACCAGTCTGTGTATACATCTATCACCAGCTTACGGGGTTCGTGCTGCTGCTTAGCGGCGGCCTGCTCTATCGTTAGCCACTCAATAGCGGCAGCACCTGGCTGTTCTGCTACGGCATCAGAAGTTTTGGTTGCTGCCGGAGCAGTTACGATTGCTGGTGTGGCATCTGAAGGAGGAACTGAGGCTGTGCCATTCACTTTGCAACCCGATAAGGTTAGGGCAAAGACTGTAGCTGCCAGTATGAAAGATATCTTTTGCATGCAGGTAAGGTTAAGGGAAGTCGTTCTATGCTTTTTATAGTTGAAAGATAAACAGCAGCGGCTACAATTAAAATTCCAATGCATGCTTATTCGATGAAGGAAGCAGTATGAAAGTTCCTATTCAAATAAAAACTAGCATTGCAATGGCCGGGAACGCCCATTCAGCTGTTGGGCCTTCAAAAGCTACAATGTCGGTTGCAATCTGCTAACTGCAATTCTCTGCTTCATTAAGTCTAGAGCAGGAGCGGGCATGTTACTGTTGCAAAAGCATGTCTATAGAACGTGCCAGAGCTTGCAGTACAAGTATACCCTTGGAGTTTAAAAGCAGTAGCCAGCAGCAGGTTTTCTGATCTGCCTTGTATCTTCAGGCAGCATTTAGACGATCAGAACGGGAATCTTTACTGCGTGGCGCACCGATTCAATGGTGGTGCCCAGGATAAGGTCTTTCATCATCTGGTGCCCGTGTGATCCCATCACGAGCAACTCCGCCCGATAGGTTTTAACAATCTTCGGGATGCTCCGCTTAGGGTTTCCGAAGCCCAGCTGGTACGACACATTATAGCCCTTGCTGCGCAAATCATTCGCATACCGCTCCAGGTTGGCTCTGTCAGAATCTGTTTCAAAGTCATGGATCTCCTGGCCGAATACCAGGGCACCGGCTGTTTCCACCACGTGGATCAGCAGGTACTCCGCCGCAGGGGTGCCAATTGCCAGCGCGTTGTTGATCACCTGCTTGTCTACTGCCGAGAAGTCCAGGGTGATGGCAATTTTAGCATACACGGGCCGCGACTGCTCCGGGTAGCTGACCGGGCGGTGATGGCGCGGCACCTCCACGTGCCCGCGCGCGGTGGCAATAAAGGGCTGGAAGGTGATGTAGAGCAGCAGCAGGGCACAGGCTGTTATAAGCGGCACCACGGTGCACCAAATAAGCAGTGCATGGTCGCTTGTCCGGATCCAGCCGGAAACTTCTTCGATCACCAGGTTCACATTCAGCACAACGATGATAGAAGCCGACAGCCAGGCAGCGCCTTTCAGCAGCTTGCCGATCGCGAACTGGCCCATGCGTTCTTTGTGGCTCACGAAGTGAATGAGCGGGATAACAGCAAAACCCAGCTGCAGGCTCAGGATCACCTGGCTTAGCACCAGCATATGGCCGGTTTCATCTTCGCCATAGTATAAGATCACGAGCATGGCCGGCACCACAGCCAACAGGCGGGTAATCATACGCCGCAGCCAGGGCTGGATGCGCAGGTTCAGGTAGCCTTCCATTACAATCTGGCCAGCCAGCGTACCCGTCAGGGTAGAGCTCTGACCTGCCGCAATCAGGGCGACGGCAAATAGCACAGGGGCCCATTTAGAGCCAAGCAGCGGCGCTAGAAACTTATGCGCATCCTTGATTTCGGAAACCGTATACATGCCATTCTTGTAAAAGGCGGCTGCCGCAAGTATGAGGATGGCGGCATTCACAAACAAAGCCAGGTTCAGCGCGATGGCGGAGTCGAGGTTGTTGAAGCGGATGGCTTTACGAACACCGTCGGCGCTGCGCTCGATCTTACGCGACTGCACCAGCGAGGAGTGCAGGTATAAGTTGTGCGGCATCACCGTTGCTCCTATAATACCAATAGCAATGTAAAGGGCTGTGCTGTCGGGGAGGGAGGGAACGAAACCTTGTACCAACTCGCCCATGTCAGGCTTGGCAAACACCATCTCCAGTACAAAGGCGCCTCCAATAATGCTGACCAGCACCAGTACAAACGCTTCCATTTTGCGCATGCCCTTGTTGATGAGGAACAGCAGCAGGAACGTATCGAAAACGGTGAGGCCCACACCCCAGAGCAAGGGAATGCCGAACAGCAGCTGCAGGCCAATGGCCATACCCAGCACTTCGGCCAGGTCGCAGGCGGCAATGGCGATCTCGGCCAGCAGGTAAAGCGGTATGTTCACAAACTTGGGATAGGCTTCGCGGGAGGCCTGCGCCAGGTCTTTACCACGCACCACCCCCAGCCGCGCACTCAGGCTCTGCAGCAGAATGGCCATCAGGTTAGACATTACCAGCACCCACACCAGCTTGTAGCCGAACTGGCTGCCGCCGGCAATATCCGTGGCCCAGTTGCCGGGGTCCATGTAGCCCACGCTCACCAGGTAGGCAGGACCCAGAAACGACAGCAGTTTTTTCCAGAAACCGGTTTTGTTCGTGGTGTCGATGCTCGAGTGCACTTCCCCCAGCGACTTACTCGAATAAGGCTCCTGTTTTAACATAACGGCTCAGGTATAGCGGCTCTTTCTTCCATCATCTATAAGTAGTATACAGGTGCTGCAGGCGCCAATCAGGCCGACAGGTATAGGTTACAGGATACTTCCTGCGAAATAAGGAGCGTTTTATTTTCCTCCAGCCTGATCTCCATGGAGTTGTCGAACCCGAGCTTATCTGTCACTTTTATCCGGCTGCCCAGCGAAATGCCCACTTTATCCAGGTATTGCAGAAAGAGGGGCTGCGAGTCGTTGACACCAACTACTACACCGGCCTCGGCAATCTCCATCTCGGCCAGCAACTTCTGGCGGGGCTGGCTGATCTCACCGGTGGCCGAAGGTATCGGGTCTCCATGCGGATCTACTTTCGGGAAGCCCAGGAACTCTTCCAGCCGCTGCGTCAGCAGCTCCGAGGTAACGTGTTCCAGTTCTTCGGCCACTTCATGCACCTGGTCCCAGTTAAACTTCAGCTTTTGTACCAGAAAAACCTCCCACAGCCGGTGCTTTCGGATCACTTGCAACGCTACCTGCTCACCTGCATCCGTGAGCCTAACGCCTCGGTACCGCACATAATGCACCAGGTGCTTGCTACTCAACTTGCGCAGCATATCGGTCACAGAGGCCGCCCGCGTCGCCAGCGTTTCAGCCAGCGCATTCGTGCTCACCTCCTGGGTGCCTTTCGCCGACAGTTTGTAAATGGCTTTGATGTAGTTTTCTTCTGTGAAGCTGTGGTTCACGGTGCTTTCATTTTGAATAACTGCGTTTTGAATAATTGAAGGCTAAAGTTATGTCCTCTTCTCTTCAATTATTCAAAACGCAGTTATTCAGTTATTCAGAATTATACTTACCAGCGGATGAGCGCCGAGGCCCAGGTAAAGCCACTGCCAAAAGCGGCCAGGCATACCAGGTCGTCTGCTTTGATGCGGTTTTCCTGTACCGCTTCGCTTAGCGCAATCGGCACAGAGGCCGCCGTGGTATTGCCATACTTGTGGATGTTGCTGAACACTTTCTCCACCGGCAAGCCCATTTTCTGCTGAATGTAAGACGTAATGCGCAGGTTGGCTTGGTGAGGAATCAGCATATCGATGTCTGATGCCTGGTAGCCGTTCTGGTGCAGGGCTTCTTCGATCACTTGCGGGAAGCGGGTTACAGCGTGCTTAAACACTGTGTTGCCGTTCATGTAAGGGTAAATGGTGCCCTCGTCTATCATCTCATGTGTCAGGCGGTCTTTCTTGTTGCTGCCCGGGTCAAGCGTCGCCAGTTCTTCGGCAAATTCGCCGTCGGAGTGCAGGTGTGTAGACAGGATACCTTTGTCGTTACTTTCAGAAGGAGTGAGGATCGCAGCTCCCGCGCCGTCTCCGAAGATCACAGAAACCCCACGGCCACGTGTCGAAAAGTCAAGACCGCTGGAGTGTATTTCGGAGCCAACCACCAGCACATTATTATACATACCGGTTTTGATGAACTGATCTGCGACAGACAAAGCATATATAAAACCGGAGCATTGGTTACGCACATCCAGCGCCGGAATTTCTTTGATGCCCAGTTCACGCTGCAACAGCACACCGGAGCCGGGAAATACATAATCAGGGCTAAGGGTGGCAAATACGATCATGTCAAGGTCCTGTGGCTCCAGGCCAGCCATTTTTAAGGCGCGGCGAGCAGCTTCTGCGCCCATGTTGGAGGTGGTATCCACTCCCTCCTCAAAATAGCGGCGCTCCACAATGCCGGTGCGTTCCCTGATCCATTCGTCAGAGGTATCCATGATCTTCTCCAGGTCTTTATTGGTGACTACCCGTTCCGGAACGTAATGGCCTACGCCGGCAATTTTCGAATTTCGCATAGTAGAAGGTAATTAGTCTTACAAATATACTGATTTAAAAGGTTTTTAGATTCACCTAAAAATATTTTTAGCGAAGTTTATACTTCAGTAGAGTCCAGTAGGGGGGCTATAGCGGACAGCAATGCCGGTTCCTGTGTTGCCCAGAAGACATCGGCTGGTATACCCGAAGTATAAAAAGGCTGCTGTAATTCCTGTAGTAGCTGTACGGCATCAAAGGCAGCAAAGTCTATACTTAGGCCGGCACCAAAGCGCGAAACTAAAGGGTGCCACAATGTATTTTGCTGCACTACCATCGGGAGCGCATGGGCCACATATTCATACAGCTTGGTAGGTATACAGCGAAACGTGCTCTCGTTAGGCTGATACGGCAGCAAACCTACATGGCACTGCTGTAGTTGCTCTATAATCTGCTGGTGCGGCACCAGTTCCCCACCACCCATAAGGTGCAGGTAAGGCCGCTGTGAAGCCAGTGCTTTTACCTGCTGCCAGGTATCCTGCCGGGGGCAATGGCCGATGATGGTGAGCGTTGTTCCTGGGAGCAGCGCCTGCACGGCATCAGCAAAAGCAATGGCCTGAAAGATGCCGTATACTTCGGAAATAGTGCCGGAATACAGCAGGCGCAGAGGACCGTTTGGCAGCGGAACAGGTGTGGCGGGCATAGTATAGCCGGGAGCTGTTTTATACTTGTTCTCGATGAGGGTTGTGTTGTGTGGTTGCAGAAACGGCAACTCCTGCAAGTAACTGCGCTCCGCCACCAGGTAATGGCTGATGTTTTGTGCCGCAGCCCGTTCTATGCGGCCGATAGTATAGGCCATCAGGTGCTTCAGGCCGGGGCGGTAATTTTGCTGAGCTGTCAAATTTAAAGTATAATTTTCCTGCACGTCGTACACTAATCGACATTTGTAGCGGCGGGCATAGTATACGCTGGGCAACAGCAGCTCGTGGGTGCAGGCAATAATAAGGTGTGGCCGGAGCCGCAGCAGCAATTGATAGTAGTGTAGCTGCGCCTTTGCCCTCCCCATACTCAGGCGCCTGAACTGAAAGAGTGGGTGCAGGTGCATGTTAGCGGGCGCACCCGCAGGAGGGGCAGCTGCGTAGCCGCAGAGGTGTACCTGCACCTGCGGCAGCTGGCAGAGGGTAAGCCCCAGCTTTTCATACATGCGCGTGTCATTCACCGGCTTCAGCAGCGAGGCAATCAGGATTCTCTTTTCAGACATCGTTTAAAATTAATACTTTTGCGCAGTAATCTATAGCAATCATAAACAGACATGGCGATAAGACAAATAATAGAGGAGGCGTGGGAAAACCGCGAACTGTTGCAGGAAGGAAGCACGGTAGAAGCAATCCGGACCGTAATTGAAGAATTAGACAAAGGAACCCTGCGCGTGGCAGAGCCCACCGGCGATACCTGGCAGGTGAACGAATGGGTAAAGAAAGCGGTGCTGCTTTACTTTCCGATCCAATCCATGCAGACAATTGAGGTTGGCCCTTTTGAATTTCATGATAAGATGCTGCTAAAGCGGAACTATGCCCAATTGGGAGTGCGTGTGGTACCGCATGCTGTCGCCCGTTACGGTGCTTTCTTAGCTAAAGGCGTGATCATGATGCCTTCTTATGTAAATATTGGCGCTTATGTGGATGCAGGTACGATGGTGGATACCTGGGCTACTGTGGGCAGCTGCGCACAGGTAGGCAAAAACGTGCACCTGAGCGGTGGCGTAGGCTTAGGCGGTGTGCTGGAGCCGGTGCAAGCCGCCCCTGTGATCATTGAGGATGGTGCGTTTATAGGCTCCAGAAGTATTTTGGTGGAAGGTTGCCACGTGGGCAAAGAGGCAGTGATCGGGGCTGGCGTTACGATTACGGGTAGCTCCAAGATCATTGACGTAACGGGCAGCGAGCCAAAAGAATACAAAGGCTATGTGCCGCCACGCTCTGTAGTAATTCCAGGTTCCTACACCAAGAAATTTCCGGCTGGTGATTTCCAGGTGCCCTGCGCCCTCATTATTGGGCAGCGTAAGGAAAGCACCGACCTCAAAACATCGCTAAACGACGTGCTACGCGATCATGCCGTGGCAGTCTAGATAGTTGATCATTATATGTTGTGCGTTGATCGATTCGCGTAATAAATTTAAAAGCGCCTCTGCAAACTATTTGCAGAGGCGCTTTTTGTCTGAATCAGGATTTACAGGATTTTAGGATTCTTTAGATTGGTATACCAGGGGCAGATGATTCAGCCACGAAAAGAAACAGTTATAACGAATGCGAATAAAGTTCTTTCTATATAAGTTTAGCGCTCCACAAAAAACGTAACGAATTTATTGTTTCCTGAACCGTTCGGCTACAACCAGTTCTTTCGAGCCCTGCGTCCAGGAGTAAAAGCCCTGGCCTGACTTGGTGCCTTTGTGGCCGGCTTGTACCATGTTCACCAGCAGCGGGCAGGGCGCATACTTCGGATTACCAAAACCCTCATACAGCACATTTAGAATAGATAAACACACATCCAGGCCAATGAAATCTGCTAACTGCAGCGGGCCCATGGGGTGTGCCATCCCAAGTTTCATGATCGTATCGATCTCTTCTACACCGGCCACACCCTCATATAAAGTATAAATAGCTTCGTTGATCATGGGCATCAGGATGCGGTTGGCAACAAAGCCAGGGTAATCGTTTGCTTCTGCCGGTACTTTGCCCAACTGCTTCGAAAGGTCCAGAATGCGGGTGGTTACCTCATCGGAAGTAGCATAGCCCCGGATCACTTCTACCAGCTTCATTACGGGCACCGGGTTCATAAAGTGCATGCCAATCACCTTGTCCGGGCGGTCTGTTACCGACGCAATTTTGGTGATAGAAATAGACGAGGTGTTGGAGGCAAGTATGGCGTCCGGCTTTGAGTAAGTGCTCAGGTCGCGGAATATTTTCAGCTTCAGGTCGATGTTCTCCGTGGCGGCTTCAACAACCAGGTCCACCTCTTGTACGCCCTCCTGCAGGCTGGTATAGGTGGTAATGTTGGCGAGTGTCTGTTCTTTCTGTGCTTCGGTCAGGTTGCCTTTAGCAATAATGCGGTCCAGGTTTTTGGTAATCGTTCCCAGCGCTTTCTGAAGGGCCTCCGCCGAAACATCAATGAGCGAAACGGGAAAACCATTCTGGGCAAAGACATGCGCAATGCCGTTGCCCATTGTGCCGGAACCTATAACTGCAATTTTTTTCATATATGGTTAAGATTGTGGTTAGTATCTTATACAAAACTAACAGAAATAAGTGTAAGGTCGGGCAAATTGAAGCTGCTCTTGAAAGACTTCAATTTAAAAATTAGACTTAGATCAGTGGTTAAACAAAAATAATATAATTAGCACTGCGCATGTCCGGTACGTCTTATATTTTAGGAAAGGCGATTGTTAGGGTATAATGGCTTGTAAAACAGTAAATTAATAGGGATTGTGCTAGGGATGGTCTGCTTAGCTATTTGAATCTTATGAATAGATTACTACAAAAAAATGCTTTAATATAAATCCTTTAAAATATAGATGCGTAAAAGCAATAAATTTAAAAATACAAAAGCATTCTACGATAACAACTGGCAGCGACAAAGGTTTATTCTGGCTGTTCAGAAGGGTAGAAGCAGTTGTAACAACCTGAACTAAAACTAAAATTATGGGAAATCTACTTTATGTAATAGCAGTTGTATTGGTTATTTTCTGGCTAATCGGTTTCCTGGGCTTCCCGGATGCTGTAGGCGGAATTATCCACATACTTCTTGTACTGGCTGTAATAGCAGTGGTACTTCGCTTGATAAGAGGTGCCTAACCTTGGGCTTGAATCCTCGTTAACAGTACAATCATAAACAATACACTTAAATACATAAAACTATGGGAAATATATTGTATATCATCGCAGCTATTCTGGTAATCTTCTGGCTAATCGGTTTCCTGGGCTTTCCGGATGCCGTTGGTGGATTGATCCACATTCTGTTGGTTATTGCCGTTATTATCGTGCTTCTCCGTTTGATTCGGGGCTAGCGCTTTTAGATACAATAAATACTTATAATTAAAAAAGGGGCCGCTACAAACGTAGCGGCCCCTTTTTTATGAGCTTTATGGCCAAGTTCTACTGCCGAAAAGGAATATTAAAGCCTGCCCGAATCACCGGATTGCTGTAGGGGTTGTTCAGGTCGTCATTTACATTGTAAAGCAGCAGCAGGTCGAAAGAAGCTTTGTCGCTGATGCGCTGACGATAGCCCAGGCCTACAAGCGGCAATGCCATACTTTGGTGACGGGTATAAAAAATGCCATGAGCGTCTTGGTCAGGGATAGCAACACTCAGTACCTCCATCTCGGCATGTGCCAGAATGGCACCATTCCCGACATCTACCAGCTCTACCTGCGTGAAAGCGCGGCCGCCATAATCATGCATACTCAGGCCGTTGCTGCGAATAAAGTGATATACCACGCCGGCTCCTACATTAAAACGGTCTGTAACGCGGTAGCCAAGTATAGGCAGCAGCGAAATGTTAGTATAAGTACCGAACTGTAGCCCGAAGCTGCCCCCGTAGTATAAACGGTCGAGCAGTTCCTGTGGCTTTTCATCTTTATCCGGCTGCTGCCTGTCTTGCGGCGGCTCCGCTACTATCGGTGGCCGCGGATCTACCTGCTGTTGCTGCTGACGCGGCTGCTGTGCCGGCGGTAAAGTCGGGCCTGTCGGCAGGGTGGGCTTCTGGTATACCGTATCCGGTACCTGTGCGACAACAGGCCGGCTCATACATAGCGCCAGTAGTAGCAAAGTCAGGAATCCAACAAGAGGCTGGTGTCGTTTCATGCTGTTCTTCAGTTCAGGAGGTTCATCTCTCTAACGTTATACCACAGCCGTAGCGTACATTTTCTTACGAAGCTCCCGTATGGTTTCATCCGACAGATATTCTTCGTAGCCCATGCGTTTATCAATGATGCCATTCGGCGTCAGTTCAATGATACGATTAGCGATGGTATCTACAAACTGAAGGTCATGTGAAGAGAACAGCACGGTGCCGTCGTAATCGCGCAGGGCGTTGTTGAGCGCCTGTATCGACTCGAGGTCCAGGTGGTTGGTGGGCTCATCAAACACCAGTACGTTACCAGACTGCAGCATCATACGCGAGAACATGCAGCGAACCTTTTCTCCACCGGACAATACATTTGCTTTCTTCAGCGACTCTTCGCCGGAAAATAGCATACGCCCCAGGAAACCACGGATAAAGCTCTCGTCCTTCTCTACCGAAAACTGGCGTAACCAGTCCACTAGGTTAAGGTCCGTATCAAAGAACTCCTGGTTATCTTTCGGGAAGAAAGAGGCCGTGATGGTGGTGCCCCACTTGAACTGTCCGGTATCCGGCTGCTCTTCCTCAAACAAGATTCTGAAGAAACTGGAAGCTGCAATATCATTGCGTCCCAATATGGCAATCTTATCTCCTTTATCAACCATAAAGGTTACATCGCTGAAGATTGTCTGCCCGTCCACAGATTTGCTCAGGTTCTCAACATGCAGCAATTGGTTACCTGCCTCGCGTTCCGGCTTAAAGGCAATGTACGGGTACTTGCGCGACGACGGTTTGATGTCATCTACAGTCAGTTTATCAAGCAGCTTCTGGCGTGAGGTGGCCTGCTTGGACTTAGAGGCATTGGCGCTGAAGCGGCGGATAAACTCCTCCAGTTCCTTTCGCTTATCCTCCGTTTTCTTGTTGGCATCCGTGCGCTGTTTGGCAGCCAGTTGGCTTGATTCGTACCAGAAGCCATAGTTGCCGGCAAACATCTGGATCTTGCCATAGTCGATGTCGGCCACATGCGTACATACCGCGTCCAGGAAGTGGCGGTCGTGCGATACCACAATGACCGTATTCTGGAAGTTATCTAAAAAGTTCTCCAGCCACATGATGGATTCGGCATCCAGGTGGTTGGTTGGTTCGTCGAGCAGCAGGATATCGGGGTTGCCGAACAATGCTTGTGCCAGCAGCACGCGTACTTTTTCGCTGCCACTCAAATCCTTCATCAAGGCATAATGCAGGTCTTCGCTAATGCCAAGGCCACTGAGCAGCTCTGCGGCTTCATACTCGGCATTCCAGCCCTCCAGGTCGGCAAATTCGCCTTCCAGTTCGGCTGCCCGTAAGCCATCCGCTTCGTTAAAGTCTGGCTTGGCATAAATGGCGTCTTTTTCCTGCATGATCTCCCAAAGGCGCTTGTGGCCCATGATCACCGTCTGCAGAGCCGGAGACTCATCATGCTCAAAGTGGTTCTGCTTCAGCACTGCAAGCCTGGCGTTAGCCGGTATATCTACCGTGCCGGTGTTCGGGTCGATTTCGCCGGATAATATTTTCAGGAAAGTTGACTTACCAGCACCATTTGCGCCAATCAGGCCATAGCAGTTGCCGGGAGTAAACTTGATGGTAACATCTTCAAATAATGTGCGCTTGCCGTATGCCAAGCTTACATTGCTGGTACTTATCATATTTAACTATAAATGAGATATGAAATTGATTGCCGGTGCAAAAATACAAATAAAAATGGGCTTTGCTTTACCTCTTCCAAAACCTGCTAATATGCCTGCACACCTGTGCAACAGGGGTGCTGCATGCAGGATAAAGCAGACTAATGGTAAAAAATTATGGCTCAAAGCACAACGCCAGTGTACTATCTAAAGTATATAGATTTAGTACTATAGAACATGAAAGAGCAGCAGTAAAAGTACCGTCCAGCTTCACAGGCGCCTTTTATTTAACCATTTGCAGGTCTAAACTGTTCCTTTATTGTAAACTAATTATAGAATCATAACAGAAGGATTATATGGCAGTTAAAAAAGTATCCTATCAGAAAGTTTCCATCAAATACGGCATCTATACGGGGCTGGCGCACATCGTATACTTCCTGTTTATGCGTGTATTTGGGCTACTGGATGTAACAGAGCTCTCGTTTTTGAGTGGGCTGTTCCTCGTAGTCGGCATTTGCCTGGCCATCAATAACTTTAAGAAAGTCAGCAATGGAGTAATCAACTATTTTCAGGGTTTGGCCATCGGGGCTATTACAGGCGTGGTTTCGTCTACCATTCTGGCGTTCTTTCTGCTCTTTTATATAAGCTTTTTTGATGCCACATACCTGAACAACCTGCAAGCCAGCGCCTTTTTCCCGCAGAGCTTGTCTATGCTGTCATTGTTTGTACTGACGATTATCTATGGCTCCTGGCCTGGGTTCTGGCTGGCGTATATTGCTATGCAATGGTTTAAAAATCCGGATCATACCATGTCGGAGCAAATCCGGTAATTGCCTATTGCCTAAGAGGAAAACAGAACCAAACCTATGGAAAAGATCGGCCTTAAATACGGTATATTGACAGCAGCAGGTTTAATTTTATACTTCCTGCTGATGGACCTGCTGGGGCTAACACACATTGTGGAGCTTCGTTTTCTGAACGGCATTATTATGGCCTTAGGGGTCACGCTGGCTATACGAGCTTTAAAAATCATGAATCAAGGTCGCCTTGGTTATTTCAAGGGACTTGGCACTGGAGCCATTACGGCTGTTTCGGGTAGCGTGCTGTTTGCCGTGTTCATGATACTCTACATTAAGATAGGAGATGGTGAGTTTCTGCGGGCGCTTTCGGTGGATAACTACTTTGGTCAGCGCCTTACCACCACACCCGGGCTTGTGATTTTTATAGTGGTGATGCTGGAAGGTGTCATCTCCGGGTTGATGGTTTCGTTCATCGCCATGCAATATTTCAAGACCAAAGATAACAAGGTGCCCGGAAGCCCTTGAGTAGAAAATAGAAAGCAAAAAAATCAGGCGGCCGTAGAATCCTACGGCCGCCTGATTTTTTATAGAAGAAGAGAAGCTGCTATTTTACGATGGCGTCGGGGCGCTGGATAATTTGTACGACTACCTCGTGCAGGTCGCCCTCTTTGTCTTTTAGTTTATAGATCACCATCGGGTTATCTGCATCATGTACTGACTCAATGTCAACGACCTGTTCGCCGTGGCTCAACTGCCGTTCCAGGTGCGGCGACAGGTCTTTTAAGGCCTTGGCAAAATCAACTTCCAGTTCACTCGGGTTATAGTATGTTGTTCTCATGCTGCTGCGTTTAACAAGACCTACTGTAACCGGTGTCTTGCGGGTGTACTTGATAAATTGCTATTTCGGTTACCTGTTATAGGTATACCGCCTTATAGCTTCAGAGTTTCAGAAATGGGTATTATATCCTATATTCTTCAGGTAGTTCATTAATAAATGCGAATCATTATACTTGATCAGGTGCTGCCAGCCCTTATACTGTTAGAAAAGTATAACAATATTTACTTTGCTCCTTAACCTGTTTCAGAAAAAATCGTTCTTATGGTAACTTAAATACTTAAACAAGAAACGAGGGGGAGGCTAAGCTTTATACTTATGAAAAAAATTATACTTCTAACAACAGTGTGGCTGCTGGGAACACTTACATATGCGCAGAACCTGCACGTAACAGACGACAGCCTGGACAAGCAGGTGCTTGCGTTAAGTATGGATGGCCCGGCCATGGCCACTTTGGAAATGCAGCAGGAACTGCAGCTTACCAACCAGCAACTGGAGCAGGTAACCCGCCTGAACCAGGAGCGCTATGCACAGCTACAGCAAGCCGAACGCAGTTTTGCCGACCCGGTTGAGCGGGCAAAACAGGTGCGTACCATTTACCTGGATAGCGATAAAGCGCTGCACCAGGTGCTCACACCTGCGCAACTGCACCAGTTTCTAGAACTGGAAGGGCGCCAGAACATTCATTTTGTAAGCGAAAACGATAAGCTGTAATCCTGTAAGATAACAGGGAAAGCAAACAGAAAAGCCCGGATTACCCGGGCTTTTCTGTTTTTATCGGGTACTTATATGTTACCTCCGATACTTTTCCAATAGCATTGATGTGCACCTCGGCCCAGTTGGCATCAGAGCGGATGTGCCTGTCCTGGCACTGCTGTCCGGATTCCAGGTAATAATAATAGATCCGCTGATTGCCTTCCAGCAGTTCTTCCTGGTCGGGCTTGCCTAGTACGTTGCGCGCTACGTATTCTTTCTGGCCATACAGGTTGCGGCGTATCTTTTCAAATTCCTGCACCAGGTCTTTTCGCTTGCCCTGGCAGGCATACCGATCCGCTTTCCAGGTTTCGCTGTCGAAGTTGCGCAGGTTTTCCGGCGTATAGCAGGACGTAAGGAGCAGCAGGCACAGCAGCAAAGGCATTCCTATAAGTCGCTTTAGCATCATGTTGTATTCTGGTGTTGATTGCTCAAAGTTGCACCCTGCCATTTTACCACACAAGCGAAAGTGTAAAAACCTTACAGAACACTGGCATCGCTAATTTTAAGGGGTAAAATTTATATCAGGTGGGTACCGGCAGGCGTTAGAGAAGAAGGCCGCCTGCACCAGCTTTAGCGCCTGTATATTGAAAAAGTATGGGAGCCGGCGGAACAATTCTTACGTGAATTCCTGTTGCACCACTGATTGCACCAACAAAAAGCCCCAAGATACTATGATTAGAGCCATTTTGACTTGCTTCACTCTTGCTTTACTTTCTTTCACCAGTGTGAACACGGCTGTAAGCCCGGCCAGCGCTACGGCTGCAACCCACCGGAATAAGGTAGTGGCTGTAGCACATAAAAGTACTGCAGCGGCCACCTTTGCCGAAAAGCAAATGCTTTTTGCGGATCATACCCTTGAAGTCTACAATGAAGCCGGTTTAAAAGAGGCAGGGCTAAATTTCGATGTTTTCCGCAAAGCTTTTGTAGGCTATCATAATTTCAAGCAGCGCCACCTGATCGCACCTGCCAATAACATCCTGACTGTAATTGATTTCACCAGGCCAAGTCGCGAAAAGCGCCTGTGGATCATCAATCTGCAATCCAAAAAAATACTATACCATACTTTAGTGGCGCATGGCCGCAATACGGGCGAGGACAAAGCCGTAAAGTTTTCGAATGCGCCGAACTCCTATATGAGCAGCATTGGCTTTTATTTGACTGATAAGACTTATTTCGGCAAACATGGCCTGTCGCTGCGCCTGAACGGGCTTGATGCCAAGTATAACTCTAATGCCCTGCAGCGAGCCATTGTAGTGCATGGCGCCGCATATGTAAATGAGGCTTTTGCCAAGAAGTATGGCCGCATCGGCCGCAGCCTGGGATGCCCGGCTGTGCCTGAGGAGGTTTCTAAAGAAGTGATCAATGCGATTAAAGATAACAGCTGCCTGTATATAAATGGCGCTGACCGTATGTATACATCCAGTTTTCTGGATGCCGATACAGCAGTAGAAGCATTCGCACAGGCAGAAATGCAGCTGCCACAGCAAATCTGAAACGTAGGCTAACATATAGCCACAAGTAAAAACAACAAGGCCCAACAGAAGTATATCGGTTGGGCCTTGTTGTTTTAGCAGCAGTATAGAGCTCACGTCTGGTCTTTGGTGGTCTTAACCAGGCCAATACCAGAAAAGAAAAAGATCAGGCCTACTACAAAGGGCACGATGGCCGTGAATTTACCAAGCGCCACGCCGTCTCCTCCCATTACGAACGCATAAGCGCCCCATATAATACCAATAATGCCAAGTATAGTCAGGATGGCACCAAATGTTCTTTTCATGTTCATCTTTCCATCTTTTAAGTTCAACGCCGCTTAGTAGCAGCAAATCTATTGGTCTACGAAAATTATATAGAAGAGTATACTTTTAGCGGTTTAGCTGGTAATTGTGCAACTAGGCCATTCCTCCATTTTAAAGATTATACTTGTATAAAGCACATAATATGGCCTAAAAGTTTGACAGAGACAAAGCTGCTACAGCCGCAACCACAAAGGGCACTGCCGCGTTTCACGGTAAACTGTTAGAAGCAAAGCACATGAGAGGGATCGTTAAATTTATAATCGCGTTATTACTTGGAGGGGTGTCGCTGCTGACCTACTGGTGTAATACGCAGGAAAATGAGTTTACGGGCCAGCAACAGCATGTAGACATGACCGTGCAACAGGAGATTGCACTAGGCCTACAGGCAACGCCCGAAATGGAGCAGCAATACGGCGGTCTGCACCCGGATCGGGAAGCAGCTGAAAAGGTGAAGGAGATCGGGCAGCGACTGGTACAGAGCACCGAAGTGAAGCAGTCGCCGTACAACTTTGACTTCCATTTGCTGGCCGATGAAGAAACGGTGAATGCGTTTGCACTACCGGGAGGACAGGTGTTTATCACTGCCGGTTTGCTGAAGCGGCTTAACTCGGAGGGCCAGGTAGCCGGCGTGCTGGGGCATGAGATCGGGCATGTCGTTGCCCGCCACTCGGCCCAGCAACTGGCAAAAGCAAAACTAACCCAGGGCCTGACAGGTGCCGCCGCAATCGCTACCTATGATCCGGACAATCCCTCCAGCCGTTCCGGCGCTGTTGTAGCCGCAATGGTGGGCCAGCTGATGAACATGCGCTATGGCCGGCAGGATGAACTGGAAGCAGACAAGCTGTCGGTGCGCCTGACGACCGGGTCTGGCTATGACCCAAAGGCCATGGTGGAGGTGATGAAGATACTGGAGCAGGCAAGTGGCGGGGCAGGAGGTCCTGAGTTTTTGCAAACACACCCCAACCCAGGCAACCGCATCGCCGAAATAGAGCGCGCCATACAGGAAGAATACCCCAACGGTCTGCCCGCAGGGCTGAAGCAGTAAGTATAGGCTACCGCATGTCAGATGCGCAGGGAACAGTACAGCTGCAAGCCCACCTGAAGAGCCAATTTAGTTAGTTACTCCACAGCTTTTTTTCGTATCAGAGGCAGGCAATCCGTCAACTAAAGCACCCATGGAAGAAACCACGCAGAAACAGCTTCTTTTTGTCATAAACCCCATTGCGGGTGATGTAGACAAAGCAGAACTGGAAGAAGAAATTATTGCTACTTGCCAGCAGCACGGCATAGATTACCACATTTATAGAACGACGGGGGAGCAGGACAAGGAGCATATAAAGCAGCTGCTGGATACCACGCGCTACAGCGCTGTATTTGCGGTAGGAGGAGATGGTACCGTTAGTATTGTGGCCTCGCTTCTGATTAGCACGTCTACCCCGCTGGGCATCATTCCGCTTGGTTCGGGCAATGGCCTGTCGAAAGACCTGGATATTCCGCAGGACACAGAAGATGCGCTCACACTTATTTACCGCCATACGGTTCGCGCTATCGATACCATAGACCTCAACGGCAACCCATCCATCCACCTCAGCGACCTGGGTTTCAACGCCCTGGTGGTGCAACGTTTTTGCGATGGTGAGACGCGCGGGCCCGGCTCTTACGCTTGGATCGCGATGCAGGAATACCTGAGCTACGAACCCCGGTTTTATCGCATCGACACCGACACCGAAACGTTTGAGGGAAATGCTTTTATGGTAACGATCGCCAATGCCAATGCCTTTGGTAGTAACGCCAACATCAACCCTAACGGCATTCTGAACGACGGCCGCTTTGAGATCTGTTTGATAGAGCCCTTTCCGAAGGCTGCGGGCATCGGCATTCTGTATAAATTATACACAGACAGCATCGATACTTCGGTTTATACACGCAAGCTGAGTTGCCGGAAAGCCACTATTTATAACATCGATCATGAGGTAATGCATATTGATGGCGAGCCGGTGGACCTGGGCACCGAGATCAAAATAACCATGCACCCCAGAAGCCTGCATGTTCTTTTGCCTGTGCCGGAAGAAGATTAGTTAAAGCTGGGCTTGTTTTTCAGAGACAGGTACAAGCGTGCTTTTGAGCTCTTTCCGAAAGGCAGTTCTGCCGCTTTCCGCTCCTTCTTCGGTGGCTACCCGCGCCTCCAGCCATACTTGCCCGTTGCTGTAGTAGTTAAGGACAAAGAAGCCCAACTGCTCCAACGTGAAGGTAGCTTTCCCTCCTTTTTTTACATAAGCTGTTTTGCTGCCGGAACCACTCACGATGTAGTGGTTCTGCCGAACCTCGAAGTGCTGCAGGTTATGGTCGTGGCCGGCCACGTAAATGACATTGCTGTAGCGGTGGAAAATGCGCAGCAGGCGTTTCCGCATTTTCTTATACTTGCCATGCGACATATCTTCATACGAGCCGAAAAATTTGCGGTAGAATGGGTAAAGGGAGCCGAAGATGGGCAGCGGGATGAGAAAACGCTTGTTAGCTGCCGTGAGCGGGAACAGGTGCTGCCGCATCGTAAACTTACCGCCATGCATGGCATTGCTGTACAGCGGGTGGTGAGCAGCCACTAAAATGCGTTGGTGCCTGTTCTGGCGCAGTATGTTGTTCAGCTCCAGGAAGAACTCCTCTATTGAATCATAAGGGCAGCCGTAGGCTTTCCCCAAGGGCTTCTCGCCTTTCTGCACCCACCATTGCGTGTTGATGATCAGCAGGAGCAGGCCTTCTGCCAGTTGGATAGTTACAGGGCCAGGGCAGCCGTTCCGGGGCAGGTAGCGGATGTTTTCACTCCCATGTGCAGCAACATAGGCCTCCTGCAGCAGCATTTGCTGGTAGCCGTTCTTGCGGCCTTTGTTCCAGTCGTGGTTGCCGCTCAAAAAAATGCCCTGCCCAGCATAATTGCCAAGTTGCTGTAGCAGCAAGTTCAGGCGCTGCTCGGCAGTAGTGCGGTGCACATTTCCTTCGGGCGGCAATCCCACCGGGTAAATATTATCGCCCAGCAAAACGACTGTTCCGGCAGCGCCTGCTTCCTGCTGCCACGCAGCCAGCAGGGGAATCACCGGGTCGGAGCCATCGGTAGCTAGCGCACCTATATCGCCCACTAAGGCTACTGAATGCAGGCATTTAGCCTGAGCCGGTAGCGTATGGCGTTGCCAGCCCACATCTGAAAGCCGGTAAAAGGGCTTCCGCCGGTACCGGAGTTCCTGCCAGTAACTGAAAGCCAGAAACAAACAGGCGAGCGTAGGAATAATCAGGAGGAAGTATACAAGCATACTAAGCGGGTTATCTAAAACTAGCGGCTAAAAGTTGGGCGGTGTCAGGTGTTTGAAATGTCCGTTCAGGCGCACCCGTTCTTTCAGCCGTTCTGTTTCCAGTACCAGTGGCAGCACTTGCTCCAGGTGCTGCAGAATCACTTCCTGGCGGGCACTCTCGCTGTGCAGCTGTAGCAACACATATTCCTGCTCGGTGCTTAGGCCCAGGTTGTGGGCAATATCGAACGAGGTGAAATTCTCAGGCAGATCAAGGAACAATTTGTCGAGGCCCAATGCAGCGTATACTTTCTGTAAGTATTCCCTAATCTTCATTTTGGTGATTATATCTTCGTCTTTCTTATCTTCAATCACCTCTACCTCGCCTCCAGCATACAGCCTGCCAGGAGCCATTTTTTCAAACTGGTTTATTTTGATGATGTGCAGCCCCCGGGTGCGAATGTCCATTTCGCCGTTCTCATACTTCTTTTCGATGCTGATAATTTCCAGTTCGGTGCCATACTCGGCTACACTATTCTGCACAAAAGCGGGCATACCAAACGTTTTTTCTTCGGTTATGCAGTCTAACACCAGTTGCTTGTAGCGTGGCTCAAAAATGTGCAGGTTCAGCTTTTCGCCTGGAAAAACGATGATATGGAGCGGGAAAAGCGGGAGATACTTCGCCATGGTTCTTCTTTTTTATAGTATAACCTAAAACAGCGGGCAAGGTTGGCCTTTTAGTAAAGCGCCTGCTATAACTTACGCGGCAAGGATGCTTGCGTTGGTACAAGGCTTACCGATAAAAGCTACTGGAATATAGTACAAACTATCTACCTTTGCCCCATTAACAGACGTGTTTACGCATGAGTAAAAAGCGAGTGGGGGGGCGGCAGATAAAAATACTGCTGGTAAAACTGGTGCTAACCCTTTTCCTGGTAAGTATCAGCTGGGTGCTGCTCTACAGGTGGGTGGCGCCGCCGGCTACCCTGCACATGATCAAGCGCAGAGCCGAGGCAGGTGCCGCTGAAAAAAAGGAGCCCGCTATTAAGTATACTTATGTTTCGCTGGAGGAGATGTCGCCGCAGCTGCCGCTGGCGGTGGTTGCTTCCGAAGATCAGCTCTTTCTGAAGCATCACGGCTTTGATTTTGAAGCTATTCAGGCAGCTTTCAAACGCAACCGGAAGAGCAGTAAAATCCGGGGCGGCAGCACGATCAGCCAGCAGGTTGCCAAAAACGTTTTTCTGTGGCATGGCCGCAGTTACTTGCGCAAAGCCGTGGAAGCATACTTCACCATGCTCATCGAAGTGCTGTGGGGCAAGGAGCGCATTATGGAAGTATACCTGAACATTGCCGAAATGGGCGATGGCGTGTTTGGGGTGGAGGCGGCCTCGCAGCGGTACTTCCATAAACCGGCCAAAGCGCTGGGACGTCAGGAAGCAGCCCTGCTGGCAGCCGTACTGCCCAACCCGATCAAGTACTCTGCCTGGAAACCATCTGGTTATGTGCGCACCCGCCGCACGCGCATTGCAAGGGCTATGCGGCGGCTGGGCGGCACGACATATATCAAAACCATACTTCCAGTTGAAAATGAAAAATAGCTATAGGTTTATACTTGCGGCCGGCCTTTGCCTGGCCACCGCCTGCACCAGCAGCAAGGCCGTTTATACTTCCGCCGACGACGAGGCGCAGGTGCAACAGGTGCTAACCGAGCAAAGCGCCTGCTGGAACCGGGGCGACCTGCCGTGTTATATGCAAGGCTACTGGCAATCCGACTCGCTGCTGTTTATAGGCAAACGGGGCCTCACCTATGGCTGGCAGCAAACCCTCGACAACTACAAGCGCAGCTACCCGGATGCTGCCGCGATGGGCCAACTCACCTTCGACCTGAAAGAAATGCGGCAACTATCGCCCGAAACGATGCTGGTGGTAGGCAAATGGCGCCTCCAACGCGACGCCGCAGCCGGAAATCTGGAAGGCTACTTTTCTATCATCCTGCAGAAGTTTACTGATGGTTGGAAGATCATTGCCGATCATTCGAGTTAACGTGTTTTGCTAAAGGAGGCACGAGGTTGTGGGGTTTTATACTTTAAATATGGCAGAGCTTCCGTGTTAGTCAATAGTATGTAACAAGCGGTTCCAGCGTATTTTGTTCGGGAAGGTAGCACTTGAGTCAACAGACATCCACACGAAAACCGCTTTCCCGATCAGGTATTCTTCCGGAACAAAGCCCCAATAACGGGAATCATTGGAGTTATGGCGGTTGTCACCCATCATAAAGTAATAGTTCTGCTTAAACGTATACTGGTTTACTTCTTTCCCATTTATAAAAAGTTTGCCTTCCCGGATTTCTGCATTCTGATTATGCTCATAGGTGAGAATCACCTTTTCATATAGCGGAAGTATTTGCGGGGTGATCGCAACAGTTGCTCCCGCTTTCGGAATGTATAAAGGGCCAAAGTTATCTTTATTCCAGGAAAAGGTACCTGGTCTGCCCGGGAAAATACCCGGTTCAGCCTCTCCATGCTTAGCTTCAAGCAAAGTAACTCCTTGTACAAAGTCCAGCGATCGGATAAAAGCAGCTTTCTCCGGCAAAGTATACACAATGTAGCCTCCCTGCGCCAGATAGACGTCTGTTATATCCTGTTTATGGAAAAACGTTTGGCTTAAGACCTTATCTGTTTTTATGAAGTAACTGAACTGCAAATCTCCCGGGTTTTCTACAGCTTTTCCGTTGAGATATACCTGCTTGTGCCGGATTGTAATGGTGTCGCCGGCAACTCCTACACAGCGTTTGATGAGATCCGTTTTCAGATCTACAGGCCGCGCTGCTTCATTCGGATGGTTGAACACCACCAGGTCATTACGCCGGACTTCTGAAAAACCAGGTAAGCGGTAATAGGGGAGCTGAATTACATCTGAGTAGGAGGGGATGTTGGTTCCCCAGATTGTTTGATGTGTCAGTGGAACCTGCACCGGAGTAAGCGGAATGCGGGTGCCATAGTGTAGCTTACTAACGAAAAGATAATCACCGGTAAGTAATGTTTTCTCCATCGAAGAGCTCGGAATAGCAAATGCTTCGAAGGTGGACCAGCGGATTAACGTTGCAAATACAACGGCAAACATGACTGCATCGCTCCACTGGCGGAGCACGCTTTTTTGAGGCTTTGTTTTGCTGCTTTCACTGTTCCAGAACTTGAATGCCATAGTGCGTAAACTGAGGAGTGAGACATCAGGAATATAGTAAATAACTATACTTACGCTGCTTTATTGTAAAGTGCAGCAGATAAATGCATTAGTTTCTAACCTTGTTGTAATCAATTCAAGCTCTCTATCATACTTCTTTATAATCATGCTTTTTTCGTGAGGTGTAGCCGAAGGGTTTGTCAAGTAGTAGATGCCGGTGCTTAATGGGGTGGGGAGGTAACGTTTAAATATTGCCGAAGTGCAGTAAATAGAATTCTGTTAATCTTGGCTACTGAAGCCAAGATTATACTTAAAAATTGACGATTTGTACAATAGCTAAATTCATAATGTTTAGCTGGAGCTATAATTAAATCGAAAAACAAAAGTTTCGTCAGCCTACATTATTGTAATACCCTTTCCTTTTATACGCTGTTTTATTTTTTCAAAAGTGTGTTTAGTTTTTTGCGCGCTTCGGGATATTCTTTTATTGTTAATGCTTTCCTGTAATATTCAATTGCTTTTGCTTTGTTTCCTTCCGCTGATTGTAAATCACCCATAAAATTAAATGCATTAAAACTCGTTGGATAGTTCGTAATGTTCATGTCTAAGAGGCGCTTTACTTCCGGTATCTTCTTTTGAGACCATGCAATGTAAGCTAAATTATCTACCAACACCTCCGGCGGGTTGTATGTAAAGCCAAAATGCTTGGATACATCTTCATAATGCTTTTCAAGCTTTGCAACTGTTTCCATAGAGAAATTCATGAGATCATCCGTTGTAAGCTCGAAATTATAAAAGCCGAAGATAAAGTGTAAGGCATCGTACGTTGCGATTAAGGGAACAGAACCATGATTGTCATTCTTATAGTACTTATAATCGTAAGACAATCCATTGTTCCTGTTTTGCTGCAGCACATCATTCAAGGATAAGATGGATTGTATGTGGCTGGAAAACAGAGTTGTATCATTTCTCACTTTTGCCGTATCCATTCCTTTATTCATCGTATTGGCGATTCCTAGAAACAACATTTTATTTTGATAGTTTTCTTTTGGCAATACATCCGCTGCTTTATGTAACAGTGCTTTCTTGTCCCACCACATACTTGGGTCAATTGCGACATAGGCATTAAATAGGTCTTTATGGTTAATAAGCGTGTTCATTACTGTCAGCCCTCCTAATGAATGCCCGATGATAGTTTTATAGGGTAAAGTGGGATAGACAGAGTCAATATGAGGCATCAGTTCTTTTTCAATAAAGGCCATAAATTGTTCGCCTCCTCCTGAAGTTCTTGATGCACTGCTGTCGTTCATCATCATAGGGTCCACATCAACGTGTGTTGGCGTTAAATCCCTTGTTCTGTCAGTGTTGGGAATTCCCACAACAATCATTTCTGGACAAATGGTGTTGCCGTTCACAGAACTTAATTGCTGAATCATCCCTACGACAGAATAAAAGTGAGCATCGCCATCCAATAAATAAACAACAGGGTATTTTGCTTTTCCATACATATCTGTTGCTCCGCCCTTTGGAACGTACACCCAAATTTTCCTTTGCTCATGCAGTATTTTGGAATCGATGCTGTCAATAGTCCCTAACACAATTTTATTGCTTGTCTGTGCAAAGCCTTGAAACAGAACGAAAGAAAAAAACACGAAGAAAAACGGTTTTTTCATAAGGTTGGTTTTTGGAATTTATAATGAAAGTGGCATATAAGGTACAGGGCTTACTACTGTGGCGACACGTTCAGCCTCGAACCGCTCCCGATAAAAGGTATAGAGCCATGGTTTATTCAATTGCTCGGCTTTTTTCGTCGGCTAAAACTGAAGTTTATTAGCGAACAAAAAGCTGATGTATTCGTCGATGCGCCAATGCATTGAGGGCTGTGATGTTTTTTCTGTTGTATTGTTACAACTACTACCTATTTGTTATTCTCAGGAGGCGTCACTGTATAGCCAAGGGTTTGCAGCATATACAATCTATCATAATAAATCCTATCTGTTTCAATTTTTCCGTTGGCTATACGAGCCGTATATTGAAAAGGGAAATTAACGTCTTTTCCATTTTCTGAAAAACTGTAATCACCCCATAGTGATACCCAGTCTCCCTTATAAATACCGGATTTTACACGAAATGTCTGTGTTGCAAAACTCACTTTTCGGTTAGATGTTGACTTGTAGTTTCGCTGCCAATCACTGATAACCTGCTCACTTGTAGCTGAGTCGGTAGGAGCTGGACCATAACCTTTGTAATTGTTAGCCAGCAATGTTTTGGCTTTTTCTAAGTCTCCAGATACAAGTGCGTTCACATAGTCGCCTACAACCCTCATATCAGCTTCGGCGTTCGGATTCTCTCCAACCACATCGTTGTAGCGCGGTTGCGCAGTGGAGGTAGATTGTGCTTGCGTTACCGTTACTGAAACACTAAGCATAAAAACTACAAAAAGCAGACTTAATTTGATTGTCTTTTTCATTTTGTTTGAGTTTTATATTTATGAGAAAGTACATGGTTTAGACTAAGTTCGCAGGCATACAGCCAACAAACAGGATTTATGAAGCTATGACTTTGGAAAACGGCAGGTTCAATTAACTAAAAAGCGAAATAGCACTTTATAGCTGAATGCTTAACGGCAAGCCAACAATTTTATAAACACACTGGTAGCCGTAGTTTTACACGTAGTCAACAGACTGACCGCGGTAAACGCATTTATAAACATTGATTCATTCGTCCTCCAAATGATATTCGTTTTTCAGGAATACTATTAATCGACTTGCATATTTGGCTTGAATATCCAACTCTCGCAAATAACCCCTCATAGCAACTAGATTTACTGCTAGTTTATTAAAATACCGTTTTAACTTTTCTTTGTCGGATGTTACGGCGGGGGGAGTTTATTCAAGGGTTTAAAATTCTTCATATAAGTTGTATCTATAAGTGTCGGAAAATCAAAAACTTCTTCTGAAGAGGCAACATAGTCGTTATATATAAGGTAGCATTCCTGAAATTGCGTCTCTGTTCTGCTATTCAAATAATCATAGCTTAGGAGGCTGTCAGCAACATGGTCCGTTCGTATCAGCCGAAGATTTCCGCTCTGTTTTAATTGCGTAAGAGTAGCGTTGTTGGTTTTAAAACTATTAAACCAAGCTGCATAGGCCAGTTCTATTCTCGTTAATGCTTTAAGGTTCTCCGGAACAGTAAAATCTGCTTTTGATAAATGAACGAGGCTATCCATTTTTTCGGTACTCACGGTTAGCCTTCGAATAACATGATAGAGTTGCGTTGTATCATCTTTGAGGTTTTGCACCATTCCGATAATATACTCTTTCTCTCTGTGTCGTTCGACGTAGGTCTCCCTGATGTTTTCGGCAACAAAACCAAGAAAGACGGCTAAGAACAACATGAAAAATTCTAACAGATATTCGCTCCATTTCTTTTTGTGCGATGGATGATGCGGATGATGTACTTCCATGAGCGAAGAGACAGTTGAGTTTTGGTTTACTGTGTTTTCAGTTGCCTGGCTTTCTTTGTTGTTCGTTGCCTGGTCTATCTGGGCAAGAGACGTACTTTCGTTAGGCGGGTCTTGCTCACTGGAAGATTCTTGTGAACTTTCGTTTTGGTCGCCGTCAGTCACTTCTTTGTTTTGTTTGTTGTCCACGGTAGGTAAAAGTTTGAATACATGCAATTTATCCTGCTTGATGGAGAGATATATTGCATCAGGGCTGAATAACCGCTAACGCCCTCGTGTAAGCGGCGGCGAGGCTTGGTACAATTACTGGGTACATTAAAACCGTCCTTTTTGCCAGGACGGTTTTTTATGATTTATTGAACATTATAATACTAACCAATCAGTATATATTTCAGGAGCATTAGATGGCATTACAAACTTGCCAAATTCTTTTCCAATATCATTCAACTTTGTAAATGCCACCTTACCAAGTTCAGTTGGTGTATCATCATTATTGAAGTATTTATTTCTGTTAGCTTCAGTATCAAAAATAAATACTATACCCACACTGCTGCTGTCTTGTCCACGCAAACGTTTTGATACATACATTTTAACGCCAGGAAAGGCATTTTCATAAGCAGGTATTACTTTAGTTTTGTAAAAGTTTACAAAGTTTTCCATAGATACACCCTCTTTTAAAGTAGGAGTAAAGGGGTGAACACTGATCAGGCTTCCTTCGGGCAGTGTTTGACCAAACGAGAAAATGCACATTAGTGCAAAAGCGAAAGTGAATAATCCTTTTTTCATTATTGTTTTATTTAAAGATTAAAAAATGCAAGTTTTACTATTTTTTATTTAGTTACCTCTTTCACATAAATTGACACATAACCTTGAAGGAATGTCGAAAGCGGGGGTTGTTGAAAAATCTAAGGCCGATTTATCCTCTAAAGCACATTTGCGATTTATAGCCGCATGCTTAACGTCCAATCACAATTTTATAGACACACTGTTGACTGCAGCCCTTTGTCGCCTAAAAACTTTTGATGGTAAAAAATTATATACCATTATCCCTTACTTCTTTTGCGTTGATGCCCATGCATCCATCTTTTCTTCGAGTATATCCAGCGGCATAGCCCCATCTTTTAAAATTTCATCATGAAAGGCGGCTATATCGAAAGCGGAGCCGAGCTCTTTTTCGTACTTCTTTCTTAATGCCTGCAACTTCATCCCCCCTACCTTGTAGGCAACTGCCTGCCCTGGAACGGCCATATACCGTTCAATTTCTGCTGTAGCCGCTTGCTCAGTAATCGGTTCATTGTCCATCATGTATTTGATTGCTCTTTCCCGTGTCCATCCTTTCGTATGTAGTCCAGGGTCCACTACCAGCCGTATAGCCCGGTGAATTTCCCATGATAAGTTTGCCATTTTTTGATAAGGGTCGGTGTATAAACCAAGTTCTTTTCCCAGACTTTCACTATATAAGCCCCAGCCTTCAATAAAAGCTATAAAATGACCATGCCGCCTGAATTGAGGTAAACTGTCATTCTCAAATTGCAGCATGGCTTGATAATGATGCCCGGGAATAGCTTCATGAGCAAATGTTGATTCTTCCGCAATTTTGGTTTTGGTTGCATCTACTATGGGTACATAAAAGATGCCGGGACGACTCCCATCGGGTAAGCCAGGATAATATTGAGCCGACGCTGAGGCTGCTCTGAATGATTCGGTTTGGCGAATCTCAAAGGGCGTTTTCGGTGTGTGCAAGAACAGGGCAGGAAGTTCCGGTTCAATTTTCTGCTGTATAGCCCGATATGCCGTTAGCACCTCCTCCGGTGTTTTATATGGAAAGAACTTTTGGTCTGTTCGCAAATATTCTAAAAACGCATTCAAATCACCTTTAAAACCGACAGCTTCCTTTACTTTTTCCATTTCACCCCTTATTCTTTTTACCTCTTCCAGGCCGGTATTGTATAATTCGTCTGGCGTTATATGCGTAGTCGTAATCAATCTTACATCGTAATCATACATAGCAGCACCGCCTGGTACAGCGCTTAAGCCGCTGCTGGTTCTTGCCTTAGGCAAATATTCGGTTAGAAGAAAATCACGCAGTTTTTGATAAGTCGGTACAAGTTGCTCATTAATCAATTTCACATAAGCATTGGTCAACTGGACCTTTTCTGAATCACTAAAGTTATCCGGCATGTTAGTAACAGGTCCATAAAACACACTTTTGGTAGCATCGGTGTTTACAAAACTATTCATCTGCGGAATTATCTTTACCACCAGGGCTTTTGGCAGCACAACACCTTCTGCCATGCCTTTTCTAAAATAAAAAATGGCACTATCTGCCCACACCGAAAAAGCAGTCGCCCGCTTTATCCAATCATTATAATCTTTTACTGTTTTAAAAGGCTGTATAAACTTTCCGCTGCCAAATTGTGCAACGGATAAGGGAACAGCATTATACTGGTTGAAAGGCATGCGATTATCCTTTTGGGTAAGCGCCTCTAAGTTCATTTTTAACTGCCATTGGAATATGTCGTAACTAAGGCGGTCATTTTCACTTAGACTTTCTCTCTTGAAATTTGAAAGCGCTGTTAAATAACGGGTATAATAGTCTTTGTATTTCTCCCGATAACTGTCGGTGAACTCTGCAGGCAACAGGTCATTGTACCGGTTATCACCATAAAAAGTAGCCATTGCGGGGGAAAGCTTCAGCCCTTCATTGTAATAGGCGTTAAATAAGCTGTCTAATTGGTTGTTTGTCTCAGTCATTGCTTGAGCGTTTGCAGTATGGCTGATACATAGCAACGTAGTGATAACGGTAAGAAGAAGAAGTCTCATAGCCCTCACATTTGTAGTTGGTGGAATGAAAATAATTTATATTAATTTTGTTCGGTTGAGTGCTTCAACTTGCTCTAAGTTAGAATTTGCTTAACAAAATATCATACAATATATTATAAGTTTATAAATACAATGTCAGCAGCGCGGCAATACAAAATGCGCGTACACTTTATAAGTTACTATTCGGGCTTTTAATATTTTTTAAGCGCTGCTGGCTGAGATGATTATACCGTAGTATGGTCTTTAAATCGTTGTGCTCCAGTAGCTCCTGAATGAACTTCATATACGTTCGGTTTTCCAGCAGATGGGTGTAAAGCTGTGCATTAAACCATGTATACTTACTTCTGTGGGTGAGGATAATTCTAAGAAGGACTCTCTTGAACATAAGCTATTTATTGCGTCTGCAGTACTGCTAGCTATGCTATCCTTCTATATGTTAATCTTCAAAAATTGCTTTTGTATTTACTTATGCTAAGTTTAAAGTATAACTATATATAAGCTAAGTTATAAAAATAATTAATAACTACAATAATTTAAAATAAAAAAATTACAATTTTCTCCTTACACATCCCCCTCCTCATCCAGTTCCGCTTCATTTTCCACGTGCTGCACCTGCTCGGTAAAGATAAAGCCATTTTGAGCGGCGTGGTCGGCGGCGGCAGTTGTGTTCTTTACCAGCACCAGTTCTACTTCTCCCTCCTGCTTTAGCTCGTCAGCTATGGTGGTGACGGCTTGGGTGCGCTTAGCGATGTTCACGTCGCGGATGTAGATGGCCATGATGCGGCCAGGGAAATTATGTACTACCTGGTGATAGATATCTGCATCCAATTGCCCGCTGTCACCGATAAGTATAAAGTTGAGTTTGGGGTAGGTGGCCAGGATGTTCCCGATCTCTTTATACTTGTGGCTCATGTGGTCGGACTTCAGGAATTTCTTCTCGTCTATCCCGAAGTCTCGTAGCAGGAGGGGACCTTGTGGTATGTCGTTCAGCTCCAGGAAATGGTAAAGCAGGTCATAGTTGTTCCAGGGGCTGCTGCTCACGTAAAAGAAGGGGTTGTTGCGCTTGCCATTGCGGCCCAACTGCAGTGCCTTGTAAAACTGGGACACTCCATGAAAGGGGATGCGGGTATGGGCGTTGTGCAGCAGCACGTTGCGGCCGGTTTCGAGTAGACTGGTGGAGCCGGTCCGGATAATGGTGTCGTCAATGTCGGAAATAATGCCATACTCAGCGTCCGGCGGCGGCACCAGCACGTGCGCAGTAGCGGTTACTTCTTCGGTTATCTTTACGGGCGCGTCCACCAGTTTCAGGTCAATTGCATGCCAGATATCATCGGGTTGCAGCGGCCGCTGGGGCTCAATGTTCAGCTCAAAATATCCTTCCTGGTCTGTGGTAATTTCGTGCGTGGTCTGCTGCAAGTATAACTGCACACGCGCATTCGGAATCTCATCGCTTTCGAAGCGGCGGTACATATTCAGCAGGTTTTCCCAGGTCGTGTCATCCTCCTCCGACTGCGTAATGCCTTTGTCAACCAACACACGCCCCTTTACATACAACCTGTTCTCGGTGCCATAGCTGCGATAAGGAACGATCTGCAGGGGTTGCAGCAGGCCAAGTCTGCGCTTGAGCTTAAAGGTGAGTGCATCTAACTTCTCTTCTGCTTTTAGGATGCCTTTGGCGGCTTTGTCTTTCAAGTCATCTTTCATAGTGTTCGCAAAAGATACCTGCCGACAGGTGACAGGCACCGGTTATAAGTTGTTCAGGGCCGTTTTTAAGGCGGTAAGATCTGCGTCAGGGGCAACTTTGATAGCTGCAGGCTTCTTCTCCTTCACGTGGCTCTCCGGCGCAGGTTGCAGAGACCCAGGGGAAGTATCTGGCTGCGTCTCCTTGTTTGCATGTACGAAAAAGCCAGCTGTTGCGTCGTAATCATAATAGTTGGTGCCTTTCAGGTACTGCCTAGCGTAGGTGTGGGCTTCTGTTTCGGCCGTTGGGCTGAACTGGAGACCGGCCATCGTGCCTTCCAGCTGAGCAGCGATCTGCTTCCCTGTGCCCGGATCATTGCCCAAAGCGACGGATAGCAGGATGGCGATGCCATACTCGCGTTGCAGTTGCTGCACACTATGGCGCCGGTCGGCATGTGCAATCATATGGGCCAGCACGCCGGCCAGGCGATCTTCAGCTGCTACAGACTTGAGCAAACCACTGAACACGTACAGGTGGCCGCCCGGAGTAGCAAACGCATTCAGGTTGCCATCGTCTTTTAGCAGCGTCACCGTCCATGGAAAATCATTCCGGTATTTTACTTCGCCGGAGTTCAGGATACGGTTTACAATGCGGTCGAGGCTGGCATACGCTTGCTGCACAGCTACATTGGAGCTGTTGTGGTCCAGCAACTGGCCTTTGGCCCGGTAAGTGGCGTCTACTTCGTGCGCGAGCTGCTCACCAAGCTTTATATCGTCTTGCGGAGAGAAGATGACACCTTCATTTTCTTTGCAACTGTTCAGTGCGCCTATAAGGAGCAACGCCACCAGCCATAGCGGGAAGCGAAAGGGATGTTTCATATAGTAGGTTACGTCGGATACCGCAAAAGAATAGCACTTGTGGCATATATCTGAACGCTTATACTACAGCAGGTCCTTTGTAGTTACATCCTTCAGCAGCTCCGGAAAACAGAAATTGTTTTTCAGCAGGCAGAGCCTTATTTTATACTTAGAAAGCACAAAAAAAGCCCCTGCTAGTAGCAGGAGCTTCGTGAGAAGTGCGTTGAAGCCCTTGGGCTCAAAATGCCTGTAAGGGTATCTATACTTGCGGGATAGCGGTAGGAAATAATTTGAATTGTTGCAGCCAGAAACCAACCCTTATTCGGTTTCGCGCAATACCTGCTTGCCAAACATAACGGAAACAGTAAAGGTGAGCAGCGCAATAATTAGCATGGCGGTGGTAAGGAGAAAAGCCATTCCTGCTGTTTGCGTATCTTCAGTTTGCTGGCTCTGCTGCACTTCCTGCAGGAGTCTTATAAAGTAAGTAGCCGAGCGCCAGGCCAACAGCAGCGTGAGCAAACCAGCCTCAGCGGCACCCAGCAGAAAGCCCCAGCGTCTGCCCCTGTTCAGAAAATGGCCTGCTGCTAGGCCCAGCACGCCCCCGATAGCTCCCGTGATAAGCGCTGTTCGGGCCTGTTCACCGGCAAGGTCTACGGCCACGGCGCCACAGGCCATCAGAAAAAAACCAAAGAAGGCGTATAAATACGATATGTTCTTGTGCATAGTATCCGAAATCTGCATTGGGTTGCTTTATCCTGCAAAGATAAGGTAGTTTGTGGTTTCCAAATGGCTCCTGCTGCTTCTTATTGGTACAACTTTTAAGAAGTTGCATAGTATGTACTGCAGGAAGCTTCCTTATCAGGAGCTCATTTGCACATGGCTAAAAAAAGCAACGTTCACGATCTATATGCCGACCCCAGCAAATCTGCTGCCATGGCCGGCCTCCGCTATACTTCCGATGCCAGGCCCGGTTATACCCGAAAAAAAGTAGGGAAAGGTTTTCAGTACCTGGATGAGCACGGCGCACCTGTTACCGATGATCAAAAACTGGAGCGGCTCAAAGGACTGGTCATTCCGCCTGCCTGGACAGAAGTATGGATCTGCAAATCACCTAAGGGGCACCTGCAGGCAACCGGCCGCGACATCAAAGGCCGCAAGCAGTACATTTATCATCCGCAGTGGAAACAGGTTCGCAACCTAACCAAATTCGGGCGCATGATCTCGTTTGGCAAGCACCTGCCACAACTGCGCGAGCGCCTGGAGCAGGACATTACCTCCCGCAAACTGGACCGCCGCAAAGTAACGGCCTTGGTCCTCACCATTATGGACAACGCCCTGATCCGGATCGGCAACCGGCAGTATGCCGAAGCCAACAGCTCCTACGGCCTGACTACCTTGCGCGACAAGCACGTAAAGATCGAGGGTAACAAAATAAAGTTTAGCTTCCGGGGCAAAAAAGGAGTAGAGCAGGAGATTGACCTAAAGGACCGCCAGTTAGCCCGGCTCGTAAAAAAGTGCCGCGACATTCCGGGGTACGATCTTTTTCAGTATTACGATGAGCAGGGAGAGCGGCAAACGCTGGAATCAGGAGACGTGAACGAATACCTGCGCGAAGCGACAGAAGAAGACTTTACGGCAAAAGATTTCCGGACCTGGGGCGGCACCGTGCGCATGGTGGAGTGCCTGGAGCAGGTGCTGGACGAGCAGCCTGAATTAGGTAAGGAGAAAAGTATAAAAGAAGCTGTGAAGGGTGTAGCCAAAGGCCTGGGCAACACTCCCAGCGTTTGCAGCAAATATTATATTCATCCTGAGGTGGTTAATCTGTTCAGGGAGGATAAATTACTCCGCTACCTGCAGCGGCACGATGCCACCGCCCCAAAAGTTAATCACCTCTCCGGCACCGAAGAACTGGTGCTGAAAATGCTGGAGCGGGTGGCGCAGGAGAAAAAGAAAGCAAATAGCTAGCAGTATTCCTGCCATACTTCTAAATTTGTTGTGGCAAGGCCGGTTAGCCGTTGTTTTGCTGTGCTGTAGTGGCCTGAAAGGCGAAGCTATACACTTGTCTTCTAACCCAGGAATGAATGCCTGACACTAAAATTCTGGTTACCGGCAGCGCCGGCTTTATTGGTCACCATTTAGCGCTTGCCCTTCAGGAGAAAGGTAATACCGTCATCGGGCTTGACTCTATTAACAGTTATTATGAACCCCAGCTGAAGTATGACCGGCTGGCGGTGCAGGGGTTTACCAAAGAACAGATCCACTTCAATCAGCTTACAACCAGCAGCAAATACCCCAACCTGCATTTTATACAAGCAGACCTGGCAGCCTATGAGGAGCTGATCGCCTTGTTTAAGCACCAGCAGTTTGATGTTGTGATTAACCTTGCTGCGCAGGCAGGGGTGCGGTATAGTATGGAGCACCCGCAGTCGTATGTGGGAAGCAACCTGGTAGGCTTTGCTAACTTGCTGGAGGCCTGCCGGCAATATCCGGTGCGGCACCTACTGTTTGCTTCCTCCAGTTCCGTGTATGGACTGAATACCGAAGTGCCTTTCGCTACCACGCACACTACAGATTACCCGATCTCGTTTTATGCTGCCACCAAAAAGGCGAACGAAGTAATGGCGCACAGTTACGCGCACCTCTACCATATACCCACCACAGGGCTGCGCTTCTTTACCGTGTATGGGCCCTGGGGCCGGCCTGATATGGCCTACTATAGCTTTGCAAAGGCAATTGCGCTGGGTTCGCCTATCCGCATCTTCAACCATGGCGACATGCAGCGCGACTTTACGTATATCGATGATGTAGTGAACAGCATCGTACACCTGTTGGAGGTACAGCCAGCGCGGGGTGCTACGTCTGCCTTATCCCGGGCAGCTTATAAGATCTATAATATCGGAAACAACCAACCGGTGCCGCTCATGGAGTTTGTAGCCATACTGGAGCGGCAGCTTGGCAAGAAGGCGAAGCTGGACCTGCAGCCCATGCAGCCCGGCGATGTGCCGATCACGTATGCGGATGTAGAGGATCTGATGCAGGCCGTAGGTTATCGCCCGAATACGCCTTTGGAAGAGGGGCTCCGGAAAACGATGGATTGGTTTAAATCATACTATAGTGCGGAATTAGCACAGGCCTCCACACGCTAAAGTGCTGGGTTAGTTGCCTTCGCGGTCATAGGCATGCACGCGCACATCGCGGGTGGTCATGTCGCGTGCCTCGGTGCCAAATTGTATCTCGTTGCCACGCTCTGTGTCGTACACGCGGGTCATCTTCTTCCAGCCTGGTATATCCGACTGATCCGTAATCTTATCTTCCCCCAGACCACCATAAACAGCAATGGGAATAGTAGAAGGGACCTTCCCCTGAATGTTAAACTCATCCTCACCAGCCAGGCCATAGAGCTTCAGCTGCCGTGTTTCGGTGCCCAGGAAAATGCGATGGTAAAGGACGGCAGCCGGAATGTTGCCGTGCGCTTTCCGCTGCACTGTTACTTCTGTTCGGTTGCCGCTTAGCCGCCGCACCGTAAAAAGCTCTTCCTGGTCTGAGCCGGGTATCGTTACTTCTCGGGCAAGAATCTCATACGCTTTGTTGGCTGCCCTTACCAACTCGTTTCGGCGGGTCTTAAGGTTACTACTGAGTTGTGGACCTATCTGTTTGTAAATAGGATGCGGTAACCGGTGCACTGCCTGTTCGATCACGGCATCGGTCAGGTGTGCCTGCATGGCTTTGGCTTCCTGTTGCCACTGCTCTCTGCTTACTTCATTCAGGAGCCGTTCATCCATAAACGAGGCATTGATCAAATACGCCTGCACATCGTCTAGCGAGGGGCCGAACGAATGGAACTTGCGTGCGAAGAGCTTGCTGGTGGCAACGGCAGGAAACAAGCCATCGCGCATACGGAAGAATACCTGATCGCGATCTTTGGGAATTGGCACATACAAGGTGTCCGCTTGCTGCGGCACTACAGCCCAATCCCATTGATTTTTGTGGCGGTCCCAGTCCCCGAGCAGCAGGTCCAGCAGCCGGGCACGGGCAAAAGCTACCTGGTCGAAGTGGTGGGAATTGGTGGTGAACCGAAGGCGCAGGGCATCATCCGAATCCTCAAAAGTAGTTACGGCAGGGCTAAAGGCAGCGGTCAGGTCTTTGGGAGTCTCGTAGCGCTCTTCCAGTAAAAAGAGTTTACCTTGAGCCACTGCAGCATGGGGCCCGAACGTTGTGTCGCCGGGTGCCACATAGTATACGGCGGGGTTGGTGTGGTAAACGCCGGCAGCGCGGGCCAGCACCGGCACCACCAGTGCCCCGTAAGGATTGGCAGCGGAGGTCTGGTCGCGGAGCAAATTAGCGATCATTGTTTTTCGCCAGAAGGGGCTGAGCACCTCTACCGGATTCTTATCGATCGAGCGCAGTGCATAGGCACGGCCGGTACTGTCCTGCAGGTGAAAGCTCAGCGTCTGAAAGCCCCCGCCTTGCTCCATCAGCTGTAAACCGCCCTTTACCTGATGCATATGAAAGACGGGCAGCAAGACAGGCGTGGTCCAGAGGCGGCGGTTATGATTACCCCAGAAAAGGCGGAAGAACCAACTGCGGTCATACTGCCGGCCCGCCACCACCCAGGCACTATCCGGACCAGCGGGTGTGCTGCCAGCCAGTTCAGAGGGAGTTGCCTGTGCATCTTTTTGAAAAAAGTCATCATCAGCACAGCCACTCAGCAGCAGGCAGGGCAGCAGGATATACACAAACAGGTTCTTCATAGGTGTGCTAGGGTAAACGACAGGACCGGCAGGTAACCAGCCTTTGCGCTATTTTGTGTCGGAGTCCTGTTAATTTCGTAAATTGCCCGTATTGCCGGTAGGCGGCAGGCCATCTCAGATACGGGGCGGTTAACTGAGCTTACCTAATTTGCCTGTGGAAGGTTCGTGCAGTAAAACCTGGCGCGGAAGTTTATACTTATACTAACCTTTGGGTGCTCAGTGGCACTACTTGCCGGGTAAACAAGGTCCTGTGCAGGCAAACAACAGCTATAGTAGCTCACAACTATCCTGAAAAGGTATAAAAGGTGCTCTTTTACAGCGTACGGCTACTTTCCAAAGCAGATATTTCTGAAATAAAATATTTTCTGTTACCTTAAAACATTAAGCTTTCAGAAAGAGTAAAGCAAGTCAAATTTAACCTAAACCCTTAATTGCATGAGTACCCTTACAAACCTGATGCAGGAAAAAAATATAAAAGCGCTGATTGTGGATATGGACGGCGTTATCACACATACATCCCAGATACATGCGGATGCCTGGAAGCGCATGGTGGATACATTCCTGCGGAAGCGAGGGGAGGAAGAAGGGAAAGAATACGAACTGATGGATGCGGAAAAAGATTACCAGGCTTACGTTTATGGCGTTCCCCGCCACACGGCTGTTCGCAACCTTTTCAAATCCCGCGGCATCGATCTACCGGAGGGTACACCAGAAGATTACATGGGCAAAGAGACGGTAGTTGGCCTGGGTAACCTTAAAAATATGTATTTCCTGGAGCTGGTAAAGCAAGGTGTGGAAGTATACGAAGATACGGTGGAGTGGCTGAAGCAACAGCAGCAGGCGGGCAAACGCCTAGCTGTGGTTTCATCCAGCAAAAACTGCCATGATATTTTGCAGCGCGCCGGACTGGACCGCTTTTTTGAGGTACGTGTAGATGGCCTGACAGCAGCAAAAGAAGGGCTGCAGCCTAAGCCAGCGCCTGATTTGTTTTTGGAAGCAGCCAAGTGCCTGGAAGTAAAACCTGAAGAAGCGGCTGTTTTTGAAGATGATGCCCAAGGCATAGAGGCTGCAAAGGCCGGTAACTTTGGACTGGCTGTAGGGATAAACAGGGGCGCAAAGGAGCAGCAACTGCAAGCAAGTGGCGCCGATCTGCTGATCAGCAACTTTGCAAGTTTAGAGAAAGTATAAAGTATAGCCAGCCGAAGCTAAGCATAGCCGGCAGGTTTGCTATAAAAAGTGCGTTGCAGCAAGAAAATGTGCCTTCTTGCTGCAACGCGCTCTTGTTTTAAACAACAAGTATTAGTCCTTGTGCTGCAGATAATAGTTCATTAAGCCGCTTGTAGAGCTGTCGTGGTCCCCGGCGCTGCCATTCAGCAGTTCCTTTTCAATGGTGCCGGCCAGCTGTTTGCCTAATTCTACGCCCCACTGGTCAAAGCTGTAGATGTTCCAGATCACTCCTTGTACAAATGTTTTATGCTCATACATGGCAACCAAAGCACCAAGTACAAATGGCGTCAGTTTGGGGAACATAATGGAGGTAGAGGGCTTATTGCCCTGAAAGACTTTCTGGGGTACCAGTTCTTCTATTTCAGCGTCGGTCATGTTGCCTTTCTGCTGTAGCTCTGCCCGAACTTCTTCGGCTGTTTTGCCTTTCATCAGCGCCTCCGTCTGGGCAAAGAAGTTGGAAAGCAGGATAGGGTGGTGTTGCCCCAGCGGGTTCTGGCTTTGTGCCGGTGCTATAAAGTCGCACGGAATCAGGAAAGTGCCTTGGTGAATCAGCTGGTAAAACGAGTGCTGGCCATTGGTGCCGGCGGCACCCCATACAATGGGCTGGGTGGCATATGATACAAAGTTGCCGTTGCGGTCGGCGCTTTTGCCGTTGCTCTCCATCTGCAGTTGCTGCAGGTAATCGGGCAGCAGGCGCAGGTATTGGTCGTAAGGCAGCACCGCATGTGTCTGCGAACCGAAGAAGTTAGTATACCAAATGCTAAGCAGCGCCAGTTGTACCGGCACATTCTGGCGCATTGGTGTCTGGCGGAAATGCTGGTCCATGGCTTCAGCCCCGCGGAGCATTTCCTCAAAATGATCATACCCGATGGCACAGGCCACAGACAAGCCGATAGCTGACCACAGCGAATAACGGCCGCCCACCCAATCCCAGAACTGAAAGATATTCTCCTCAGCAATGCCGAACTTGGTCACTTCCGGGATGTTGGTGGAGAGCGCTACAAAATGCTTGCTCACCTGCGTCTCATCTTTGGCATGCTCCAGAAACCAGTTGCGGGCCGTATGGGCGTTGGTCAGGGTTTCTTTGGTCGTAAATGTTTTGGAAGCGATGATAAAAAGGGTCGTTTCCGGGTTCAGGTGGCGTAAGGCTTCGGCGGCATCGGTGCCATCCACATTCGAAATAAAGTATACTTCCAAGTTGCGGTTCTGGTAGCTCTTCAGTGCCTCTGTGACCATTTGCGGCCCGAGGTGCGAACCGCCGATGCCAATGTTCACGATCTGGCTGATAGGTTTGCCAGTGTAGCCCCGCAGTTCGCCGTTGTGCAGTTTGTTGCTGAAGCGCTTCATCTGCTGCTGCACTTCCCGGACCTGCGCCAGTGCATTCTCCCCATCTACTTCCAGCGTCTCATCCGTAAAATTGCGTAAAGCTGTGTGCAGCACCGCACGCCCTTCCGTCGCATTGATCGTCTCTCCGGTAAACATCTGCTCAATGGCACCCGGCACATCCGTTTCTTCTGCCAACTGCGTGAGCAGGTCGAGAGTTTCCGGGGTGATGCGGTTTTTAGAAAGGTCGAACAGGATATCGTTGGCCTGCAGCGACAGCTTGCTAAAGCGCTCCGGGTCTTGCGCAAAAAGTTCGCGCATGTGGGTAGGCGCCACTTCCTGGTAGTGCTCCTGCAGTCGTTTCCATGCGGCAGTATCGGTAGGCGTTTGGTTTTTCAGCATAGTTTTTCAGATTGAAATTTAATTATAAGCGGTCAATAGGCAAATCTAACACATATTTGGTAATTGCAAGATACGCTCCTCTGCTGTACGTGTCCGCGTCGCTCTTAATCATAAATAAGGGCAAGCATTTATGGCAGAAGTCGTACAGTATCATTCTCGATTACCCTTGCGTATTCTGGAAGTATAGCATGCCTAGGTATAGATAGAATTAGAGCAACATACTGCTTCGCTGCGCAAGCACTGTTATAAATAAAAAACCAGATATCATCGGATCAAGCCGCAGTTGCTTAAGTATAGCCTGTTATCGTATTCTGATGCTGGTTTCTGGTGAAATGAAATGGAAGCTGAACGGTTTAAACCTTGAAATTCGTACTTTCAGGAGCCGAAGCAGCATATAAGAAGTATACATGATGCGTTTCCGATCTGAAAACAAAGTGTGGCAGAACAATACGCGCCTCTAGTAAGAATTCTTTTTATACTTACCGTGCAGGTATAGTTTAAGGTGCTGCGGTGTCAGGCTAGTTGCTACCAATTTGCAAATCAGCGGAAACCTGATCCCATAACAGAACTGAACGTTTAAAACAACACGCCGGTGCGGCGCCGGCTAAATCCCCGAATATGACCATGAATAACCAAGCTCCCCGAACAGTGCAGAAGCATGATCCTAAAAGCCTTCCTTCCGCTTTAAAAGATATTCCCCATCTGACACAAGGAAAAAAACCAGCCGTTTTTCTGGACTATGACGGTTGCCTGAGCCCGATCGTGAAAGACCCGGACAAAGCGGTGCTCACTACGGAAATGCGGGACACTTTAAAGCGGCTGGCGGATGTATGTTTTGTAGCCGTGGTAAGTGGCCGGGATAGGGCCAACGTAGAGAAACTGGTGCAGCTGGATAATTTATACTTTGCCGGCTCGCATGGATTCGACATCTCCGGACCAGGTAACATGCACACGGAGCCTGGCGGCGCGAAAGCTGCCTTGCCCGCGTTGGAAGAGGCGGACAAAATGTTGCAGGAGCGCCTGCAGCATATACAAGGCGTGCTGGTGGAGCGGAAACGATACGCCATTGCTGTGCACTACCGCAATGTGCCCGACGAGCAGGTGGATGAAGTGCTACGTGTCACAAACGAGGTGATTGCACAACATCCTGAGCTGAAAAAAGGGCCGGGCAAAAAGATCATGGAGCTAAAGCCAAACCTGGACTGGCACAAAGGGAAGGCAGTAGCATGGCTGCTGGAGGAAATGGACCTGGATAAGCCGGATATTCTGCCGCTCTACATCGGAGATGATCTGACGGATGAAGATGCTTTCGCTACGCTGCAGGGCCGTGGTGTTGGCATTATGGTGGGGGAGCATGACGAACAGACTGCGGCAAGTTACCGGCTGGAAGATGTAGAAGATGTGCAGGCTTTTCTGGAAACACTGACGCAAACGGTAAAACAGCAACAGCATAGCTGACCAAAGCCTATGCTATAAACCAGGCCAGCTGTATGCTAAGATCATTCTTCTAACAGCTTTCAGCATGTAAATAGCGTCAGTAACGTGTACCGAAGAAAGGCAGAAAGCAGCCGTTTCCTCCATCCTAACAATGAACAGTATGCACGACATCATCACTATTACACTGAATCCTGCACTGGACAAAAGTACCCGTGTAAAGCATGTGCAGCCGGATAAAAAACTTCGTTGCGAAGCCCCGGTTTTTGAGCCGGGCGGCGGCGGTATCAATGTGTCACGGGCTGTCCACAAGCTGGGTGGGCAATCTTGTGCCTGGTTCTTAGCAGGAGGGCCTCCCGGCGATAAGTTATGTGAGCTGTTGAAGAAAGAGCAGGTGGATTTCTGGGCGGTACCCACGAAAAACTGGACACGCGAGAACCTGGCCGTAACGGAAGAAACTACCGGCAATCAGTACCGGTTTGGTATGCCTGGTCCGGAGGTAACAGAAGAAGAGTGCCGTGTGATCGTAAACCGGCTAGAGCAGATACCTGAGGCAAAACTGCCGAAGTATGTGATAGCTAGTGGTAGTCTGCCGCCAGGGGTGCCGAACGATTTTTACCTGCAACTTGCCGAAATAGCCTCACGCCGCAACTTCCGTTTGGTGGTAGACACGTCTGGCGAGGCAATGCTCAAAGCAGCGGGCGAAGGCGTATTTATGCTGAAGCCTAACTTGGGCGAACTGGCGTCGCTGGCCGGGCAGGAAGAAATTTCAGTGCTGCAGCAGGAGAAGATTGCCCATGAAGTTTTAGAACAGGGCAAATGTAAATTGCTGGTGGTATCGCTGGGGCCAAGGGGAGCCATGATGGCATCTAAAGAAACCGGCATCACTTATATCATGCCGCCAACAGTGCCCCAGCAAAGTACCGTAGGCGCAGGCGACAGCATGGTAGCCGGCATTGTGCTACGCCTGCTTAAAGGCTGTGCAATGGACGAGGCGGTGCGCTATGGTGTGGCCGCGGGTACGGCAGCTACCATGACGCCCGGCTCCGAACTTTGCCGCAAAGAGGACACCGAACAGATATTCCAGTGGCTGCTGGAGCATAAGTAAGTGGCCGCTGATTAAAAGAAAAAGGCGAGGGGTGTGCCTCGCCTTTTTCTAGATTGACAGTTTATACTTAATTACGGTCATTCGCATTTAAATCGGTAAACGCTTCTTTTAAACGCTTGATGAAGTTCTCCTCGCCCTTGCGCAGCCAAACGCGCGGGTCGTAGTACTTCTTGTTCGGCTCATCGGCGCCTTTTGGGTTGCCAAGCTGCGACTGCAGATAACCCTCGTTTTGCTGGTAGTAATCCTTAATGCCTTCCCAGAATGCCCACTGCATGTCCGTATCGATGTTCATCTTTACGGCACCATATTCAATGGCTTCTTTGATTTTCGCTTTTTCAGAGCCGGAGCCGCCATGAAATACGAAGTTCACGGGGTTAGGGCCTGTGCCATACTTCTGCTGGATGTATTCCTGCGAGTTCTTCAGGATCTCCGGGCGAAGCTCCACATTACCTGGTTTATATACGCCATGTACGTTACCAAAAGCAGCCGCAATAGTAAAGCGGTGGCTGATCTTCTTTAATTCTTCATAAGCCAGGGCTACTTCTTCCGGTTGTGTATACAGGCGCGAGCTGTCTACGCCGGAGTTGTCCACGCCGTCTTCCTCACCGCCGGTTACGCCCAGCTCAATCTCCACCGTCATACCCATTTTGTCCATGCGCTTCAGGTAGCGGGCAGATGTTTCGATGTTTTCGTGAATGTGCTCTTCTGAGAGGTCCAGCATGTGCGAGCTGAACAGCGGCTTGCCGTGCTCTGCATAGTATTTTTCACCAGCGTCCAGCAGGCCATCGATCCAGGGCAACAGCTTCTTAGCAGCATGGTCGGTGTGCAACACAACCGGTACACCGTAAGCCTCTGCCATCAGGTGCACATGATGCGCGCCTGAAATTGCGCCCACAATAGCAGATTTCTGCAGCTCATTGTTCAAGCCTTTTCCTGCCACAAACTGCGCGCCACTGTGTGAGAACTGGACAATTACGGGAGAGTTTACCTCGCGCGCCGTTTCCAGCACAGCGTTGATGGAGTTGGTGCCGATAACGTTGACAGCCGGTAAGGCAAAGTTATTTTCGTTGGCATACTTAAACAGCTCTGATACTTCATCTCCGTATAGTACACCGGCTCTGAACTTGGTTTTTGTTTCGCTCACTATGGTTTCAGTTTAGTTTGTAACTCTAAAATCTTGTCGCTTTCACACCAATACATCCGGATGGAAAGCGATCTTGCCTAAAATTACGATTATCTTTATAAATAAGGAAATCTCAACGCGACATAGTATACTTTCTGAGATCAGAGATGCTGCGGATATGCAAAGTGGCTGCTTGCTGCTCCCGCATCATCAGCGCATACGTGTTGTTGAAGCCGAGCGGCGGCAGCCACACAAGGTTATACTTTTTCTGAAACGCCTGCTTCACGTAACGGTATACGGTATCTTTATTTTTGGAAAGCGAGTCTGCCAGTGCGGGTGGCGTATCAAGAATCACCTGCAGGCCGGTGCCGGTATACTCCGGGTACACATCTATCTCGCCGGCAGCCAATGCGTCGAAGCAGATTTTAGTGCCGCCCAGGCCTGTTTTTGAGGATACCTGCAAATCGGTATACCCAAGTATAAGCTGCGCCAGCATCTGGCTGAGGATGTATTGCTCAGTAAAAATTTTGGAGCCGAGTATAACAGTAGCACCCTTGCCTCGCCGTGAAGGTCGCCACAGACCCCGCTGTTGCAGAAACGCTTTCGCAACGGCAGCCGGGGTCTCTTTCCCAAAGTCCACTTTATAGTTCAGCTCTGTCATCACAGAATCATTGATGGTGCCGCTGAGCATGTCTAGTACCTTTTGCAAATCGGGGTGTTGCTCAAGTACCGGCTGCCGCACTACAAAAGCCGCATAGTAGGGCGGAAAAGAGTGGGCGTCATCTTCCAGCACCCGTAACCCAAACGTCTTAATTTTGCCGTCGGTGGAGTAGCCGTCAATTACATCCACATCGCCCTCATGTACCGCCTTGTACACCAGCGCCGGCCCCATAATTACCGTATTCAAATTCAATCCATAGGTCTTCTGCAAGCTCGGGTAGCCGTCCGCGCGTCCTGCAAACTCAGCGCTCAGCCCTGCCTGTATGCCACCACGGCCAGGCAGCAGGTAAAACGATGACAGCACAGGCATGATCAGGAACAGCAGCAACGAGGTTTGCCAAAGGCGCCGGACTCGTAAGTGCTGCAGGCGACTTAAGGCAAAATCAAAGAGTATGGCCAGCAATGCTGCCGGAATAGCGCCGGCCAAAATCATTGGCGTGTTGTTCAACGCGATGCCCCCGAAGATAAACTCCCCCAAGCCACCCGCAGCAATGTAAGCCGCAAGCGTAGCTACACCCACATTCAGCACCGCTGCCGTCCGGATGCCGGCGAAGATAACCGGCATCGCCAGGGGCAGCTCCACGCGTGTCAGTAGTTGCCAGTCGGTCATGCCCATGCCGCGGGCCGATTGCTTAATCGCCTCCTCCACCTGCATCACCCCGGTATAGGCATTCCTGATAATCGGTAGCAGCGAGTAGAGGAAGAGCGCAAAAATGGCCGGCTTGGGTCCAATGCCCAGCACCGGGATCAGAAAGCCGAGCAGTGCAACGCTGGGAATTGTCTGCAGAATACTGGCGATACCCAGCACCGATCCGGACGCTTTTTTATAGCGCGTAATCAGCAGGCCCAGCGGCAGCCCGATCAGTATGGCCAGCAACAGCGACAGCATGGTAAGGCCGATGTGCTCCAGCGTCTGTTCCAGCAGCTTGCCGGCCTGCAGTCGCACAAAATCGAAGAAAGCCTGCACGTCAGTCATACGGTAGTTGATTTTGCGTTGCTTCCGCTACGGCTGCCATCAGTTCTGCAGTGCCGACCGTGTATAGCTGGCCAGCGTTTTTCTGAAGTATATTTATACTTTGCGTAGCTATACTTGTGCCCGTAAGCTGCTGCAAGGCTTGCAGTACCGGTGTTGAAGCTGGCAGAGGCGTAGTTGCGGATGTAGCTGTGGGTAGCGGCTGCAGATAAGGAAGAAGGTCTTGCAAAGTGAGTACCTGCAGTTGCAGCTGAAAAATGTGCTGTTGCAGAAAGCGGCCCACAAACGTATTGGCCGGACGGAAGACCAGTTCCTTTGGCGTGCCCACCTGCTGTACCTGGCCCCCGTCCATCAGGCAAATGCGGTCCGCCAGTTCAAAAGCTTCCTGTACGTCGTGCGTGACCAGCACAATGGTTTTGTCCTGCAGTGCTTTCAGGTGCTTGAACTCATGCCGGATGCTGTGGCGTGTGATCGGGTCCAGGGCACCGAAGGGCTCGTCCATCAGCACTACCGGCGGGTCCGAGACCAACGCCCGCGCCAGCCCTACACGTTGCTGCTGGCCGCCGCTTAGCTGGTGTGGGTACTTGTGCAGGTATTCCTGAGCCGGCAGGTGCAGCATTTCCAGCACTTCTTCTGTCCGTTGCGTCGTCTGCTTTTTCTGCCAGCCCAGCAGGCGCGGCACTACAGCAATGTTCTCCTGCACGGTATAATGCGGAAACAGCCCGGCTCCCTGTATCACATAGCCCATCTGGCGGCGCAGTTCCTCGGGCGGTTGTTGCTGAATATCTTTCCCTGCCACTGCTATACTTCCGGATGTCAGCTCCTCCAATCGGTTAATCAGCTTCAGGGTGGTGGTTTTGCCGCTGCCACTTGTACCCAGCAGCACCAGCGTTTCGCCTTTGCTGACCTCCAGTGATACAGCATCAACCGCTGCAAGCGGACCATACATTTTAGTAGCGTTGTGAATCTGGATCATGGGCGATGCGGGTCAAACCTCTCCGTTTTACAGCAAAGTTGGTTTGTCAATTCGGTTGTTCTGCTGTTTCTGGTGAAGATAACAAAACCACGGCAAGATGGTAACAGCCCGGGCGGTTTTCTGTTTTCTGCCGGCATTATACTTCAAATGGGAGAGACAATCGGAGGTGGTGGCATCTGCCAGGTTCAGCTCGGCATCTTGTACGTTATCGTACGTTTCGGTGTCTGATTCCAAACATCAAGGGTGTAGGAATGGGCCTGTAGTTGCCTGAAAAGCAATATGTAAAAATGGTATACTTATTGGAAATACTTGTTTAACTTGTAAATACCCGTTCACCTTGCCACCAGTTAAAACTATGATCCAGCACAGCCTCCTGCTCATCTACCGGAACTTTAAACGGTTTAAGAGTACCTTCTTCATCAACCTGGTGGGGCTTTCTACCAGCTTAGCCTGTATTTTGCTCATTTTCCTGTGGGTGAATGATGAATTACATATCGATAAGTTTCATGAAAAGGACAGCCGGCTTTTTCAGGTGATGGAAAACCAGCAGCATGCAGAAGGCACTATAACAAGCGGTATGACGGCCGGCCTTGTAGCAGAAACGTTGCCGGAAGAAATGCCCGAAGTGGAATTTGCGACAGCCCTTATCCATAGCTCCTGGTTTCCAAAGTTCATCCTTTCTGCTGCCGGAGATACTAAAATAAAGGCGGTCGGGCAGTTCGCCAGTAAAGATTTTTTTAATGTTTTCTCCTATGGCCTCGTGCAGGGAGATAAAAACCAGGTACTGTCTGGCAAGAATTCTATGGTGATATCCGAAGAACTCGCCATGAAACTGTTTCATACTACCCAAAACGTAATAGGCAAGGTGGTAGAGTGGCAGTTACCCGGGTTAAAAAAGCAGGTCATCATTTCCGGCGTTTTCAAAGGCACACCCCCCGGCTCTTCCGAACAATTTGATTTCCTGCTGTCTTTTGAAGCATGGAAAGGCATTTCGCCATCCATTTTAGATTGGGGAAACGACGGCACCAATACCTATGTGGTTTTAAGAGAAGGCACGGACACAGAACAGTTCAACCGGAAAATTGCCGGGTATATTAAGGCAAAAAACGGTGGGACAAGTCGTTTCGTTTTCCTTAGACCGTATTCGGATGGCTATCTGTATGGCAACTATGAAAATGGCGTGCAGGCAGGAGGCAGAATTGAGTATGTCCGGCTCTTTTCGATTATTGCGGTTTTCATTCTGGTTATTGCCTGCATCAACTTTATGAATCTTTCCACGGCAAAAGCGTCCCGAAGAATCAAGGAGGTGGGTATAAAAAAAGCCATGGGCGCCAGCCGTAGCTCCCTGGTCTTCCACTACCTGGGCGAATCGATGATCACGGCCTTTGCCTCGCTGATCGTTGCGCTTATGCTGATGGAACTGCTGCTGGCTCCTTTCAGCGACCTTACAGGCAAGCACCTCACGCTTTCTTACCATACTTCATTCATCTTCATCGCAACAGGCATTGCGTTGTTCACCGGCCTGCTGGCGGGCAGTTATCCGGCCTTTTACCTCTCCGGCTTTAAGCCGGCAGCCGTACTGCGGGGCAGGTTAAATTCCTTCGGCGGTGAACTATGGGCGCGGAAAGGATTGGTCGTTTTTCAGTTTACTACTTCCGTAGTTCTGATCGTCGCTGTTTTTGTCGTGTACAAGCAAATAAAGTATGTGCAACATAAAAACATGGGCTATGAAAAAGACAATGTGATTTACTTTGGTATGGAGGGGCAGCTAAATGAAAGCTTGGAGGCTTTTCTTTCAGAAGTGAAAAAGGTACCGGGCGTTGTAAATGCCTCTAGTATAGACCGCAGCATGATAGGCAGCCATAATACAACGGCGGGACTTAACTGGACAGGAAAGAAACCGGATGAAGTAGTAGCCTTTGAAATTATGGGGGTGAACCATGACATTATTGAAACGCTAGATATGAAAATGAAGGAGGGCCGGGCATTTTCAAGAGACTTTGGTACAGATTCTTCCAAGATCATTTTTAACGAAGCTGCTATTGCGGCGATGGGGCTTAAAGATCCGGTCGGGAAAGTAATCAATCTGTGGGGAACCAACATGGAGATTTTGGGAGTGGTGAAGAACTTTAACTTTCAGTCGCTCCATGAAAATGTAAAGCCCTTGTTTCTCAGGTTACAACCCCACAATACAAGAATTGTGATGCTCCGGATGGAAGCCGGAACGGAAAAAGAGGCTATAGACAAGATCAGAGGTCTGTATACCACCTTCAATCCGGGCTATTCGTTCGACTATACTTTCCTGGATGAAGAGTACAAGGCGCAGTATGCCGCGGAACAACGTGTTTCCGTTTTATCCCGCTACTTTGCCGGTTTGGCTATTATGATCTCCTGCCTGGGCCTGTTTGGTCTGGCAGCCTTTACAGCCGAAAGAAGGCTGAAGGAAATCGGCATCCGGAAAGTGCTTGGGGCAACGGAGCTTAACATTGTTTACTTATTATCGGGTGACTTTACCAGGCTGGTGCTGATTTCTATTTTGATCGCGTTGCCCGTAAGTTATCTGCTCGTAAAAAACTGGCTGGACAACTTTGCTTACAAAATTGACCTGGAGCCAGGCTATTTTATAGGTGCCGGCGCCCTGGCACTGCTTGTTGCCTGGCTTACGGTAGGTATGCAGGCAGTTAAAGCAGCAAAGGTAAATCCTTCACAATGCCTAAAGGATGAATAGCCTGTTCCTACCTCTTGCATCCCTATAAAAGTAAAGCCCGGCAGTTTTCCAGAGCTGCCGGGCTTTACTTTTAATCGAATATGATCACTTTGTCTTTGTGCTTGCTACGCATGTGGCCGCGAATAATCTGCTGAATGTCTTTGTTGTCGTTGTAGCGCTGAATCGCCCCTTTAAAGTCCTCCAGGTTGTGCGCCGAAAAGGTTTCGTCTACAAAGCCGAAGCCCAGGTACGTGCCATGCTCTATCACCACCACCGATTTCTCGCCGGGCTCACGGCCTTTACCCACAATCACAAAGCTGTTATGCTCATAGGTGATGGAGTCTATGGCCTCATCCACGCGCTTATTGTAATCCTCCGGGCTTTCCTTGCCGATGCAGGCGCCGTTGCACTGGTGCACCTGGTAATCGAAGCAGGCGCCGTTAGTCTTGTAAAGGTCGCAGAGTTTCTGGCAGAGGTTATACTTGGCTACTTTATGAAACAGGAAGCCTTTTGCCTTGAACTGATTGGAGAGGGCGATGAGCGGCGTCATATTTACGTTATCAGCCCGGTTCACACTGCCGAAGGTGAGGCGCTTGTAGCCGTTGCCATCTTCATACACAAATATGCCTGTATTGAACACGCTACGGCGCTGCTGCCGGTTATACTGTGGCTTTAGGCGTTTGATCTCTGCCGACTCAAACAACAGCGCCACCAATTCGTTGCCCATCAGTTCGTAGGTAATGTCGGCGATGCTGTTCTTAAAATCCAGCGATTTGCGACTTTTATAGTCGATGTTGAAGTGCTGGATGATGCGCTTTTTAATGTTGATGCTCTTGCCTACATAGATCACCTCACCGGCCTCGTTGTAGAAGTAATACACGCCAGGCACCATTGGCAGCGCATCCATCTGCTCTTTTTTGATAGCCGGCGGCAGCAGCGAGGTTTTGATCTCCTGCTTCAGGATCTGCTCCGACTCCGCTGCCATGTGCTGGTTACCGTCAATCAGCGGGCGGTTGATCTTGATGAGCTTGTCGAACAGCTTGGCAGTAGCCTCGGCGTCGCCAATAGCCCGGTGGCGCTGGTTCAGCGGGATGTCGATGCTTTTGCAAAGTTTCCCCAAACTATAGGAGGGTAAACCTGGAATAAGGGAGCGGCTGAGGCGGACGGTGCAAAGCGTTTTGCGCTGGAAGGTATAGCCCAGGTCCGCAAATTCCTTTTTCACAAAAGAGTAGTCGAAGCGCACGTTGTGGGCAACAAATACTTTGCCGTCGGTAAACTCCACGATCTCTTTGGCTACTTCATAGAACTTTGGCGCATCCTGCACCATCTCGTCGGTAATACCAGTAAGCTGCGAAATAAAATAGGGGATGGGCCGCTGCGGATTGATTAGCGTGTTGTACTGGTCTACTACCTTTTGGCCGTCGTGTATAAAAATGGCGATCTCGGTAATCCTGTCCTGCGCAGGCTGACCTCCAGTGGTCTCAATGTCTATAATGGCGTACAAGCTTGTATTTTTTATGGCGTCCGGTGCACGGGCTTTTGGCCGCAGGCGCACTCCCAAAGTAAACCAATATTTTTAGCAATGCGTTTCAAATAGCAGTCCTACTTCTCTGCCGGCAGGTAAAATTAGTTGTTATAGGTCTTCCTCCCGTTTACCATGGGTCAGCCCGTTCCAGATTTCGGCAAACCAGCTCTGTACTTTCCCCTTCCTTTTCGGGTGCACGTCGTCAATATCAGCCAGCAGAAAACCGATAGGGGCCAGCGGCGGATACCGATCAAAAATAACCTTCAACATGGCAATAAAAGGGAGGGCGATGATCATGCCGGGAGCGCCCCATATTTCGCCGCCTATGAGCAAGGCCACTATCGCCGCAAAAGGATTTATACTTACTTTTGAGCCCACGACCAGGGGCGTGATAAAGTTACCTTCCAGGAACTGCACAAAGGCAAATACAGCGATCACCAGTACCGCATCGATCAGGTGGCCGGTAGCGGCCAGCGTAAATAAAGCAGGCACTGTGGCGCCTATCATAATGCCGATGTACGGAATGATGGTGAGCACAGAAGCAAAGATGCCGAAGAAAAGCGCATAGTTCACCCCAAGTATAAGTAGCCCTGCCGAGTTCAGCAGCGACACCACCACAATCACGATCATCAACCCTGAAATATAACTTTGCACCACCTGCTGTATGTTCGTGATCGTCTGCAGCAGACCGCTACGGCGGTCTCTGGTCACAAACTTGAACAGGAACTCCTCCAGATGATCGCGGTAGTAGAGCAGGCAAAATACAAAGATTGGTACTACCGTCAGGGCAGCGATAACGCCCGTTGTCATGGAGATAGTGTTGCCCAAAAAGCTGGTGGCGATGTCCTGCAGGCTGCCGATCATGTTCTGGATGAGCTCGGTGCGGTTAGAAGGTTTGATGCCAAATTTATGATAGAGGAAGTCCTGCACATTAGCGATCAGGTCACCGACATTGCCGCTGATAGAATCTAACTCAGAAGTAAGGTCCATCATTTGGGAAGAGAGAAACCAGATGACCATGGCAAGCACCACCACCACCAACGTGATGCTGCAAAGTATGGCTAACGGCCGTGGGACACGCAACCGTTCGAGGTGACGGGTAAGCGGCAGCAGCAGCAACGCAAAAAGAATGGAAAAAGCCAGCGGTGCGAGCACGGACTTGAACAGCTGCAGCAGGTAAATTAGCAGCACCAGGCCGAGCAGGATAACCGTAATTTTAAAGTAATTGGGTAGTTTTATTTCCATATAGTAGCTGCTCGCTTGCGCCGTGAGGAATACCAGGCACAGCTGTGCTCAGGCGAAAGGTCGTAATTTAAAGGTTAAGTTTAGTTGTATAATAGTGTTTTTGATATGCTAATTTTATTAGCTAAATGTGTTGGTAAATATCTCCCCTTTGATGAACCAGAATTCCTTAAAGATGGTTCTTATACTATAAACAGGCGACAGGAGCCAGTTAAACTTTTAAGTATAACTAATAAATTTAGCAAAAATTTTCTTTTATTTGCAGCCAGAACGCTGCGGCGGAGTTTAATATAAGCGCGCTGTCTGTTTTAAATTTTCTATATTTCCGATTGATTTATCTTCATAACACACTTACGCTTAAAGCATGGCAGAGTTAGAACATAACTATACCGAAGACAGTATTCGCTCCCTGGAGCCCCGCGAGCATATCCGCCTGCGTCCTGGTATGTATATCGGTAAACTCGGCGATGGTTCATCAGCCGACGACGGTATCTATATCCTGGTGAAGGAGGTGATCGACAACTCGATTGACGAGCACGTGATGGGCTTTGGTAAAACTATTGAAGTAAAGATATCCGACCACAAAGTGCAGGTGCGCGATTATGGCCGGGGCATTCCGCTGGGCAAAGTGATCGACTGCGTGAGCAAGATCAACACCGGCGGCAAGTATGACAGCAAGGCTTTCCAGAAATCAGTTGGTCTGAACGGGGTAGGTACCAAGGCGGTGAACGCCCTTTCCAGCCACTTCCGTATCCAGTCGGTGCGTGATGGCAAAATGAAGGCGGCCGAGTTTGAAAAGGGGGTATTAACGGCGGACTTCGAGCTGCAGGAGTCCAGCCAGCGCAACGGCACCCTGACGGTGTTTGTGCCGGACGAGACGATCTTTAAGAATTTCCAGTTCAATCCGGACTATCTGGAAAACCAGATCTGGAACTATGTATACCTGAACGCCGGCCTCACCATTAATTTCAACGGCAAAAAGTTTTATTCTGAAAACGGCCTGCTCGACCTGCTCCGCAACAAGGCAGATGAAGAGAGTATGCGTTACCCGATCATCCACCTGAAAGGCGAGGACATCGAGATCGCGCTCACGCATGGCAACGACTATGGCGAGGAGTACTACAGCTTTGTGAACGGGCAGTATACCACCATGGGCGGCACGCACCTGACTGCGTTCCGGACAGCACTGGTGAAAACGCTCCGCGACTTTTACAAGAAAGATTACGATGCCACTGATATCAGGGGGTCTGTAATTGGCGCGATCTCACTTCGGGTGCAGGAGCCGGTGTTTGAGTCGCAAACAAAAACTAAACTGGGTTCAATTGATATGGGACCGGACGGACCAGCGGTAAACGCCTATATAAATGATTTTATAAAGGAGCACCTGGACAACTATTTGCGTATGAACCCGGCGACTGCCGAAGCGCTGAAGAAGCGGATCGAGCAGAGTGAGCGGGAGCGCAAGGACATGGCCGGTGTGAAGAAACTGGCTAACCAGCGCGCGAAGAAAGCCAACCTGCACAACCGCAAGCTCCGCGACTGCCGCCTGCACTTCAACGAAGACAAAGACGAGAAGTCACTGCTTTCCACGCTCTTCATCACGGAAGGTGACTCGGCCAGTGGTTCCATCACAAAATCCCGCAACGTGGATAGTGAAGCGGTGTTCAGTTTGCGTGGTAAGCCCCTCAACTGCTTCGGTATGAAGAAAAAGGTCGTGTATGAGAATGAGGAATTTAACCTGCTGCAGCACGCCCTCAACATAGAAGAAGGCCTGGATGGCCTGCGCTACAACCGGGTGGTGATCGCTACCGATGCAGACGTAGATGGCATGCACATTCGGTTGCTGCTGCTCACGTTTTTCCTCCAGTTTTTCCCGGATTTGGTAAAAAACGGCCATGTGTACATACTGGAGACGCCGCTTTTCAGGGTTCGTAATAAAAAAGAGACGATCTACTGCTACAACGAAAACGAAAAGCAGCAGGCGATAGAGAAACTAGGCAAGCGGCCGGAAATTACCCGCTTTAAAGGACTGGGGGAGATCTCGCCGGACGAGTTCGGCAAGTTTATTGGCGATAACATCAAGTTAAAGCCGGTGATTCTGCAGAAAGATACCACGATACAGAAGATGCTGAGCTACTATATGGGCAAAAACACGCCGGAGCGCCAGAACTTCATTATTGACAACCTGAAAATTGAAAAAGATATAGTAGAGGAAGTATATGCATAACGACGAGCTGAACAACGAAGAATTAAATCACGATGATGAACTGGCAACGGAGTTTACGGATGGAGAAGCAAAGATCCACAACGTAACCCCGGTTGCTGGCCTGTACCAGAACTGGTTCCTCGACTATGCTTCGTATGTGATACTGGAGCGTGCGGTGCCAGCCATTGAGGACGGCCTGAAGCCGGTGCAGCGTCGTATTCTGCACGCAATGAAAGAGATGGACGATGGCCGCTTTAACAAGGTAGCCAACGTTATCGGGCAAACCATGCAGTACCACCCGCACGGCGATGCTTCTATTGGTGATGCGATGGTAGGCCTGGGCCAGAAAGACCTGCTGATTGAGACGCAAGGAAATTGGGGCGATGTGCGCACCGGCGACAGTGCGGCAGCATCCCGATACATCGAAGCCCGCTTGTCGAAGTTTGCGTTGGATGTAGTATTTAATCCCCAGACCACACAATGGCAGCTGAGCTACGACGGCCGCAAGAACGAGCCGGTAACCCTGCCAGTGAAGTTCCCGCTGCTATTGGCACAAGGCGTGGAAGGTATTGCCGTAGGCTTGTCTACCAAGGTGATGCCGCACAACTTTAAGGAGCTAATCAAAGGCTCTATTGATGTGCTGAAAGGCCGTAAAACACAGCTGCTGCCTGACTTCCTAACGGGCGGCCAGGTAGACGTAACCAATTATAACGGCGGCGCACGCGGCGGTAAAATACGGGTGCGTGCTACCATTGAAAAGGTAGATAAAACCCTGCTCATTATCCGGGATGTGCCGTATGGCATCACTACCACCGGCTTGATGGAGTCGATCGTGAAAGCGAGCGAGAACAACAAGATCAAGATCAAAAAAGTGATCGATAACACGGCGGCGGAAGTGGAGATTCATGTGCAACTGCCCCCGGGCGTATCGCCGGACCTGACCATGGATGCGCTGTATGCCTTCACCGATTGCGAAGTGTCCATTTCGCCGAACACCTGTGTGATTATCGACGACAAGCCACACTTCCTGAACGTGGACGAGCTGCTGCGTATTTCCACCTTCAAAACGGTAGACCTGCTGAAGCGGGAGTTGGAGATCCGGAAAGCAGAACTGGAAGATAAATGGCATCATTCGTCGCTGGAGAAGATCTTTATCGAGAACCGCATCTACCGCGACATCGAAGAGTGCGAGACCTGGGAAGCTGTGCTGAATGCCATTGATACAGGGCTTGATCCATTTAAAAAGCTGCTGCGCCGCGAGGTGACGGAAGAGGACATTCTCCGCCTGACAGAGATTAGAATTAAACGTATTTCTAAGTATGATTCCTTTAAAGCTGACGAGTATATCCGAAAGCTGGAGGAAGAGATGGCGGAGGTAGATGATCACCTGGCGAATCTCATCCGGTATGCGATCAGCTATTTTGAAGGCTTGCTGAAAAAGTATGGGCAGGGCCGTGATCGCAAAACACAGGTAAAAACATTTGATGTGATCACAGCTCAGAAAGTTGCCATTGCTAACCAAAAGCTCTACATGAATGCCAAGGACGGATTCATCGGCACAGGCTTGCGCAAAGACGAGTTTGTTTGCGACTGCTCGGACATGGACGATATCATCGTTTTCCGCAAAGACGGCAAGTTTACAGTAACCAAAGTAGCCGAAAAAACCTTTGTGGGCAAAGACATCATACTTGCCAGCGTGTACAATAAGAACGACGAGCACATGGTCTACAACATGATCTATGTCGATGGCAAGTCGGGTGTGTCGTATGCGAAGCGTTTTGCTGTGAAGTCCATCACGCGGGACAAGGAGTACGATCTGACAAAAGGAGAGAAGGGCTCTAAAGTGCATTACCTTACTGCTAATCCCAATTCCGAGTCTGAGGTCGTTACTGTTACGCTGGCTCCAAGCGCCAATGCCCGTATCAAAACGTTTGACTTTGATTTTGCCGAACTGATGATCAAGGGCAAAGGCTCCAATGGAAACATCATCACCAAATATCCGGTGAAGAAAGTGGTACAGAAGAGCCTCGGCGACTCTACCCTGGGTGGCCGTGAGATTTTCTATGACGAAGTGATCGGGCGTCTGAATACCGAAGGCCGTGGCCGTTACCTGGGCTCTTTCAACACCGATGATACAATCCTGGTGATCTACGAGGATGGAAGCTATGAGCAGACTTCCTTTGACCTTGCCAACCATTACACGGTAGATAAGATCAAGGTGCTGCAGAAGTTTGATCCGGAGCTGGTGATTTCTACCATCTACTACGAAGGCGAAAACAAGGTATATTTTGTAAAGCGCTTCAGGATAGAAACCTCTACGATAGGGAAGCGTTTTACATTTATCTCTGAAAGCAAAGGGTCGCGTCTCGAGGCTGTTTCGACACACCCGGAGCCACTGGCTGAGATCAAGTTCAAGCGCGACCGCAAGAGCGATAAAGAAGCCGAAAAGCTGCTGCTGAGTGATTTCATAGATGTGAAAGGCTGGAAAGCGATGGGCAACAAACTGAATTATCTTAAGATACTGGAAGTAAGCATGCCGAAGCAGGAAGTGCTAATGCCAGACGAGGAAAAAGGCAAGTCTAAAAAGCCGGCTTCTCCTAAAAAGGCACCGGCGACCTTACCTTCTGAGTTAAAGGAACTTGCAGAAGAAGCAGCCCGTGCCAGTGGCACCCAACCTCTTGCTACAGAAGCCGTAGAAAGTAGTACAATCCCGGATGAGGAAAAAGAGACTTTAAAAAAGAAAAAACAGCTTAATTTGTTTTAGGCAAAAGCATATAACGCTTGCAAAAGTCTTTTTAAACCTGTAAGTTACCGGAAGTAATGCTACAAATGAAAAGACTTTATACAGCCATATTGTTAGCTATCATGCTCTTTGGAGGAGCGCCTGCTGTTCTGGCAGACGGCACCGCTAAAGAGCATGAGCTTATGCTGCAACGTGCCGGCAAGTTGCTTGTAGCTTATAAAGACAGTGAAGCACTGGCCCTGTATGAGCAGGTGCTCTGCACATCGGCAGATAACTACGAGGCACTTTGCAAAGCCAGTTACCTGCATTGCCGGATCGGCGATCGGTTTACGGATGAAAGCAGCAAGTTGGATCATTTTGAAAAAGCGCGTGAACTGGCGTTGCAGGCTTATGCCCTTGAGCCAGAAGATGCCGAAGCTAATTATGTAATGGCCCTGTCGATGGGCTGCACTGCCATGGTGTCAGGCCCTAAGCAGCGGCTGGCCTCAATTTACCAGATGAAGCCCTTCATTGACCAGGCGCTCGCCAGTAACAGGCAACATGATGGGGCGTGGTATATCTTAGGCCGCTGGTACTTTAAGGTTGCGAACCTGAACATCGCTGAACAGGCTGCGGCCAAATTGTTTTTTGGCGGAATCAAAGACAAGGTCACCAACCAGGATGCAGTCGAAGCACTTCAAAACGCTATCCGGTATAACCCCAATAACATTCGCTACTACTATGACCTGGCGTGTGTGTATGATGAAATGAAGGACAAAGAAGCCTACCAGCGTACGTTGGAAGACGCATTGATGGTAAACCTAGACACGAAAGATGAACTGGAGCTAAGCAGGCGATGTAAATTGATGCTGCAGGAAGAACAGGCAAAATAACTTGTTCAGCACCTGCCAAAAAGCCTGCTTCCTTCCGGTGGCAGGCTTTTTGTTTTAAGTTACAGGCCGTCAGTTAGGGATGGATGTTTCTATTTGGGCAAAAAAATTATAATTTAGCGCAGCTATAAAGGGAATAACCTGGAGGCTCAGCATACATTCTATACCTGCTTATGGTTCGTTTTTTCCGCTCGCTCATACTGCTGTTGTTGCCGGTGGTAATGGCCGCCTGTAACATGGAAGAAGGCGCAAGAGAGCAGATGGTGAACCTGCAGCAGGTACAAGATAACCCACAGGCGCAATTGGCGCAACTGAATGCGGCCATTGCCCAGTCGCAGCGCGATGGTAGTTTACATGCCCGTCGTGCCGTAGTGCTGCTTCGGAATGGTGCGCTCCAAAAAGCGCTGGCAGATGCTGACAAAGCGGTGCAGCTGACGCGCAATGATCCGGCCAGCCTCTTTGTAAAGGCACAGGTATTACGGGCCATGGGTAAACGCGAGGAGGCACTGCCGCTTGCTTTGCAGGCAGAACATAACTCTTACCAAAGCGCATCACTTTACGTGCTGCTAGGCGAGCTATACCTGCAGCAAAAGAAATATGCGCTTGCCAGGGAGTATATCAGCAAAGCACAGGAATTATCGCCTGCTAATGAGTATGCTTATTATTACAAAGGGCGCCTGCTGGCAACTACGGGCGATACGACCAGGGCACTTCGTAATTATAACCTTGCTTTGGAGCAGATGCCGCAACTGATGGAAGCCCAGCGCGAAGTAGCCGGTATCTTGGTTGCTCAAAAAGACTTGGAAGGAGCAAAGCCTTACTTGCGGCGGGCCTCAAAACTCGCACCGAAAGATGCTTTAGTTTTGTATTACAGTGGGCTGGCCTACGAGCAGGCGCAACAACCGGATAGCGCACAGCTATACTTTAACAGGGCCTTGGCGGTGAATGATACTTTACAACACGCGCACTATTTTCTAGGGATGCAGTTGTACAAGCAAGGAGATGCCGAAGGGGCGCTGGCGCATTTGCTCAACGCGCAAAGGCAGTATAAAAACGCACCCCGTTATCTGGCTATTTTAGCCGGAAGTTATGAACGAACGGGACAGGTGGTGAATGCCTTATCTACTTATCAGCGGCTGGTGCAGGTAGAACCCAAGTACACGTATGCCTATGGCGCTATTGCCCGCCTCAAGTATAAATTACAGAAACCTGCCCTGCCGGTGCAGCAGGAGGAAAGTTCTGCACCCGTAATTATAGAAGAATAAAAGAAAACGAAACATACATGATCAATATCACACTGCCAGATGGCTCTGTACGCGCGTATGAAAAGGGCGTGACAAGCTTAGAGGTGGCACAAAGTATAAGTGAAGGCCTGGCCCGCAATGTGCTGGCTGCCAAAGTAAATGACACTGTGGTTGACCTTTCGCGGCCGATCAACGAGGATGCCAACGTGCAGCTGCTTACCTGGAATGATGACCTCGGCAAAAATGCTTTCTGGCACTCGTCTGCGCACTTGCTGGCTGAGGCGCTGGAAGAACTATACCCTGGCGTGAAGTTCGGCATCGGTCCCCCTGTGGAGAACGGCTTTTACTACGATGTGGACTTGGGCGACAAGCAGTTTTCGCAGGAGGATTTTGCCAAGGTGGAGCAGAAAATGCTAGAGCTGGCCCGCAACAAAAATGAGTTCAAGCGCCGCGATGTTTCTAAAGCAGAGGCTATTGACTACTTCTCCAAAAAAGGCGACGAGTATAAGCTGGACCTGATTAAAGACCTGGCCGACGGCACTATCTCCTTTTATGAGCAGGGCAAGTTTGTAGACCTTTGCCGCGGACCACATATCCCGAATACAAGCTTTATCAAGGCAGCAAAGATCATGAATGTGGCCGGAGCTTACTGGCGTGGTGATGAAAGCAAGAAACAGTTAACACGCATTTACGGCGTAACTTTCCCGAAGCAGAAAGAGCTGACAGAATACCTGGAGCGCCTGGAGGAAGCTAAAAAGCGTGATCACCGCAAGCTAGGCAAGGAACTGGAGCTGTTTGCCTTCTCTGAGAAAGTGGGCATGGGCCTGCCGCTGTGGCTGCCGAAAGGTACGCTGCTGCGGGAGCGCCTGGAGCAGTTCATGCGCAAAGCACAAATGCGCGCCGGCTATCAGCCGGTCGTAACGCCGCACATCGGCAGCAAAGAGCTTTACGTGACTTCCGGCCACTATGAGAAGTATGGTGCAGACTCGTTTCAGCCGATCAAGACGCCGAACGAAGGGGAGGAGTTCCTGCTGAAGCCCATGAACTGTCCGCACCACTGCGAGATCTATAAAGTGCGCCCACGCTCTTACAAAGAGCTGCCAGTACGTCTGGCCGAGTTCGGCACGGTATACCGTTACGAGCAGAGCGGGGAGTTGCACGGTCTGACTCGTGTTCGTGGCTTTACCCAGGACGATGCCCACATCTTCTGCCGTCCCGACCAGGTAAAGGAAGAGTTCAACAGGGTAATTGATCTGGTGCTCTATGTATTCAAGGCACTGGGCTTTGAAGATTACACCGCCCAGATCTCACTGCGCGACCCGGAGAACAAAGCCAAATACATTGGCTCGGATGAAGTATGGGAAAAAGCAGAACGGGCTATCATCGAAGCGACAGCGGAGAAAGGCTTGCGTACTGTAACCGAACTCGGCGAAGCTGCGTTTTACGGACCAAAGCTCGACTTTATGGTGCGCGACGCGCTGGGCCGTAAGTGGCAGTTGGGAACTATTCAGGTAGATTATAACTTACCAGAAAGGTTCCAACTGGAATATATTGGCGCTGATAACCAGAAACACCGGCCGGTGATGATTCACCGCGCACCATTTGGCTCTTTGGAGCGCTTTGTAGCGGTACTGATCGAGCACTGCGGCGGTAATTTCCCGCTGTGGCTTAGCCCGGAGCAGTTTGCCATACTTCCTATTTCGGAAAAATACCACGACTATGCCCAGCAGCTGAATGAACAGCTGCAGTTAGAGGATATCCGTGGTTCTGTAGATAACCGGGATGAGAAGATTGGCCGAAAAATACGCGATGCGGAAGTACGTAAGGTTTCCTACATGTTGATTGTAGGGGAGAAGGAGCAGGAAGAAGGAACTGTATCTGTGCGCAGGCATGGCGAAGGCGACCTGGGCAGCATGAAGGTGGAAGAATTCATTGGCATGTTTAAAGAGAAAGTTGCCCAGATGCTGAACAATTAACTAAAGATATTTTTATATCAATAGATTTATTGCGATATTCGCACCCAAATTATAATAACATTAACATTAAGGAGGTACAACTATAGCTACGCAAAACAGGCGCTATATCCCACGCGGAAAGGTGGAGGAGCCATACAAAGTCAATGATAAAATAACTGCCAGAGAAGTGAGGGTGGTTGGTGACAATGTAGAGCAGGGAGTCTACCCAACAAGGCAGGCTCAGCAAATGGCTAATGAACAAAGCCTTGACCTGGTTGAAATTTCGCCAACAGCGACCCCACCCGTTTGCCGCATCATCGACTACTCGAAATTTAAGTACGAGCAGAAGAAGAAAACGCGCGAAATGAAAGCGAAAGCGCAAAAGGTAGTCATCAAGGAGATCCGTTTCGGCCCTAACACTGATGACCACGACTTTGAGTTTAAGCTGAAGCACGCGCAGGGCTTTCTGGAGAGTGGCTTTAAAGTAAAGTCATACGTGCACTTCGTGGGTAGAAGCATTGTATTTAAGGAGCGTGGAGAGATCCTGCTGCTTAAATTTGCTCAGGCGCTCGAAGATGTTGCCAAAGTGGAGCAGTTGCCGAAGCTAGAAGGAAAGCGTATGTTCCTGATTCTAGCACCAAAGGTAGCTCCGCCCGTTAAGAAGTAATTTTTTAATCAATTATATACCCATGCCTAAAGTAAAAACTAAATCTGGTGCAAAGAAGCGTTTTTCTTTGACAGGTACTGGCAAAATCAAGCGTAAGCACGCTTACAAGAGCCACATCCTGACCAAGAAAACAACGAAGCAGAAGCGTAACCTGACGCACACTGGCCTTGTTAGCTCCGCTGATACGGACAGAGTGAAGCTGATGCTTCAAATCTAATTACGCACAAATTAGAGGTTAATTATTAGTACGAACCCAGTGTCTGGTTTTATAAGACCAACAGGTCACCAGCCGCTAAAACTTTAAAGAAATGCCAAGATCGGTAAATGTCGTTGCCGCACGACACAGAAGAAAGAAAATGATGAAAATGGCCAAAGGTTACTTTGGCCGTCGCAAAAACGTATGGACCGTTGCGAAAAACGCAATTGAAAAAGGTCTTGTTTATGCGTATCGTGATAGAAAAGTTAAGAAGAGAGACTTCCGTTCCCTTTGGATCCAGCGTATCAATGCTGGTGCCCGTGAGCACGGCCTGTCATACTCAGCTCTGATGGGTGCTCTTAAAAAGGCGAACATCGACCTGAACCGCAAAGTGCTTGCTGACCTGGCGATGAACCACCCGGAAGCTTTTAAAAGCATCGTTGACAAAGTAAAGTAATTTACTTGCCTATATAACATAAAAGGCTTAGCAGTAATGTTAAGCCTTTTTGTTTTCAATGATCCTGATCCGTATACTTTATAAACCTGCTTCTAAGCCTCTTATCAGCGGGTGATAAATATCGATCGTGAAAGAAGAGTATAGAAGTTAATGTATGCTGTATACTGAGTAAAGCCACAACTCTGACTTTACAATTCTAAAAAGAGACGGCAACAAAAAAAGCGGCTTTGGGGCCGCTTTTATACTTTAGTAGTTACGTGCAAGCGTCTATGCGGGGTCATATGCCCATTTAAGATAAATAGCACCCCAGGTAAAGCCACCGCCAAAAGCCGCCAGTACCAGGTTATCACCTTTACGAAGCTGGCTTTCATACTCCCAGAGGCAAAGCGGAATCGTGCCGCTGGTGGTGTTGCCATACTTGTGTATGTTCAGCATCACCTTGTCGTTACTCACGCCCATGCGGTTGGCAGTGGCCTCAATGATACGTTTGTTTGCCTGGTGTGGTACCAGCCAGGCGATATCATCCGCTGTCAGCGCATTGCGTTCCATTACCTCAGCTGACACGTCAGCCATGCCCTTCACAGCAAATTTAAACACCTGCTGCCCCTCCTGGAAAGCATAGTGCTCCCGGGCCTGCACAGTGGCTAGGGTAGCAGGTTTGCGGCTGCCTCCGGCTTTCATATGCAGGAACTGTGCTCCGGCACCATCGGACTTCAATACCTGGTCCAGCACGCCGTAGCCTTCCGTATTTGCCTCCAGCAGTACGGCGCCGCCTCCATCGCCAAAAATTATGCAGGTAGTTCTGTCGGTGTAATCAACAATGGCCGACATTTTATCAGCTCCCACTACAACCACTTTCTTGTACTGGCCCGACTCAATGAACTTAGCGCCTGTAGCCAGCGCAAACAGGAAACCGGAGCAGGCAGCCTGCAGGTCATAACCAAAGGCATTGACAGCGCCAACTTCAGCTGTGATCAGGTTTGCGGTGGCCGGAAACACCATATCCGGAGTGGTAGTAGCGCAAATAAGCAGGTCGATTTCCTCGGGCTGCGTATTTGTTTTGCGGAAAAGTTCTTTTACTGCCGGTACCGCTATGTGGGAGGTGCCAAGACCTTCACCTTTCAGAATGCGTCTTTCCTTAATGCCGGTACGAGAGGTAATCCATTCATCGTTTGTTTCGACCATTGTTTCCAGTTCCTTGTTTGTCAGGACGTATTCCGGAACATGGCCACTCACACCAGTGATGGCGGCAGTAATTTTACTCATAATAGTTTTGTTGCGTGTTATACTTACAGAAGGGCAATTTAACGAAAAAAACCTGGCCTAACCTGTCAGATTCTATAAAAAGAATAGCTGTTACAGATTATGCCAAGTTTGCTGTCTGGCCAGAGGCCATTTACTTAAGCGCTATAGTTCTTTCGAAACCGTTCGGAAATTCTGGAGGCAACCATCTTCTGCGCCTGCAGCACCATATTACAAATGGCCAGTGGCGACGAAACTCCATGGCCAATCACGGCATTGCCATTGATGCCAAGTATAGGGCTGCCACCTACGGCCTCGTAATTGAACTTGTCGAAAAATGAATCCTTAATCCCTTTTTCGTTCAGGATATCGTAAAGCGATTCAGCCAGTTTCAGGATGATGTTTCCGGTATAGCCATCGCATACAATTACATCGGCTTTATCGTTGAAGAGGTCGCGCCCTTCAATGTTACCGATGAAATTTATACTGCTATTAGCCTTGAGGCGCTGGTGGGCTGCCTGTGTGTTTACAGTACCCTTTCCTTCTTCTTCGCCCAGGTTCATCAAGCCAACTTTGGGGTTCTCTATTTCCAGCACATACCGGGCATAAATAGAGCCTATTTCGGCAAACTGCTCCAGCACCTCCGGCTTGCACTCCGCATTGGCGCCTACATCGAGCATAATGCCGAAGTTGCCTTTAAGCTTTGGGACAAGACCACCAATAGAGGGCCTGAGTATGCCTTCTATTGCTTTAACGCTGAACATGGCACCTACCAGCATCGCCCCGGTGTTGCCGGCGCTGCAAAAAGCATCTACTAATTGTGCTTTCAGCAGGCCATACCCTACCGCAATGCTGGAGTCGGTTTTCTGGGTGAGCGCCTTTGTAGGATGCTCACCCATTTCTATAACCTGGCTGGCATGGTAAACCTTAATACCGGAGCCGGTATATCCATATTCTTCAAGCAGCGGCTTGATAACGTCCTCCTTGCCAATAAGCAGAATTTCATCATCCTCGCTAAGCTGCTTCGCGGCTAACAATGCACCTTTAATGACTGCCTCAGGTGCAAAATCGCCGCCCATAGCGTCTAAGGCGATCCTCATTTACAGGGGTGGGTTTTAAATTATACAGAACTAAAACAGGGCGCAGGCAAGCGATTGTTTATTGCGCGTTCGTTGTATAATTTTTGATTGCCAGCTTGCCTTTGTGATACAGGTCACCTTCTACAACGTACGCGTGGTGGTACAGGTGCGGGGTGTCAGTAGTCGGGCAGATCGCAATGGCTTTCTCAGAAAGTTTTTGATGAGTTCTACGCTTATCTCTTCTGGTCTTCGAAATCTTACGTTTAGGATGTGCCATTTTTTAAGTTAAATAATTGCTTGTGTTTATACTTTAAATTTCTAAAATTCTTAATTCAAGTTTCGGAGCGCGTCCCAGCGTGGATCAATATCGTTGTTATCGTCGCCGTCATCCTCGTCTGCATCGTCGCCCTGCTGCTGCGAAGAGTAGATCAGAATGTCATTTTCATCCTCGTCCTCTTCTTCCTGTTCTGCAGCAAAACGCGGGTGCAGCTTCTTCATCGGCAGCGACAACACGATATAATCATACAGGTGCTGCGCGATGTTGATGGTCTGCGCATCAAACGTTATCTGCCAGAGATCATCGTCCAGTTCCGCTTCTTCAGGGCCAAACCTAACACGGAAAACCTGCTGTATAGCTACCGGATGCTCAAACTCTTCCAGGCTTCTGTCGCACGTAAGCTGCACATGCCCCTTGATATCAAAGTAAAAGGTAAGCAGCGTCTCTGTCTTATCCAGTGTTACGTTAGCTACCAATTTGCCGCCATGAATGATTTCTCCGCCAAAGTAGTCAAAGAATTCATTGTTCAGCTCAAACTCAAACTGATGTGTTTTATTGCTGAGGTTGGCAATGCCGATTTCATAGTCTCTTAACTTCTTCACGATCGACTTTTTATTGCAAGACGCAAAATTAGAACATATTTCCGATAAATAAAATACTTGTGCTATTTAAACAGCTGGTATTTGCTCCGCCAGGCGCTTTTTAACTATGTCGCAGGCCAGAAACAGTGCTTCTCTAAATGAGGTCTCGTCTGCTTTGTACTGGTTGGCAATATCGTAAGCTGTACCATGGTCCGGCGAAGTGCGCACGACTGACAGGCCGGCTGTAAAGTTCACACCACTTTCCATGGCCAGCGTCTTAAACGGAATCAGCCCCTGGTCGTGGTACATCGACAGCACGGCATCTACCTGCCTGTACTGCTGCATCCCAAAAAAGCCATCAGCCGGGTAAGGGCCGAACACCAGGTGGCCTCGTTCTTTAAGCTGTACGATAGTCGGCCGAATAATTTCTGTTTCTTCCTTGCCCAGCAAACCTTGCTCTCCGGCATGCGGGTTAAGGCCCAGCACGGCAATGCGCGGTTTCTGAATACCAAAATCCTTCCGCAGCGATTCGAGCAGAATGGTGATTTTTCGGATCAGCAGCACTTCAGAAAGTTTGTCGGCTACATCCTTCACCGGAATGTGGCCTGTGACGGTTGCTACGCGCAGGTCGCCGCTCACCAGCAGCATCAGGCTGTCGGCAGCATCGAAGTAAGAGGTAAGAAATTCAGTATGCCCCGGAAAACGGAAGTCCTCTGATTGTATGTTGTCCTTGTTAATCGGTGCTGTAACGATTCCGTCCAGCAGGCCGGCCTTGAGGTCGTGGGAGGCAGCCAGCAGCGAATCGAGCGACGCTTTGCCGGAAGCAGCAGTGGGCTTGCCTGGTTCCAGTTCCAGCGCTTCATCGATACAACTGATCAGGTTTATTTTCTTGAGCGCCAGGTTTTGAGCCGAGTCTACTGCCTGAAAGTGGAAGTGCTCTGCGTTGAGCGCCTTGCGTACTTGGTTCAACAGTGCAACAGAGCCATAAATAACCGGCGTGCAGAAGCTGAGCAGGCGCTGGTCAGAAAGGGTTTTAACGATGATCTCAGGCCCGATGCCGTTGGTATCGCCGATACTGATGCCGATGCGGATTCTATGTTTGGTATCCATACTTACTGGGCCTTAAAACGGAGAAAATTATACAACAAACGCACGCCGGAGCCTGTGGCCAGTTTGCCACGGTAGCTGTCCTCGCTGTGCAGGTAGGCCGTGCCGGCAATATCAAAGTGCACCCACGGATAGCTGGTGAAGTGCTGCAGGAAAATGCCTGCCGTAATGGCTCCGGCATCAGCGCCGCCAATGTTCTTCAGGTCCGCGATATCAGATTCCATATACTTTTTATACTCCTCCCATAGCGGAAACTCCACCAGGCGCTCGTGCACGGCGTTACCGCTTTCTCTCAGTTGCTGCATGATGCTGTCGCCAGCGGTGCCCATGGCTACCATGCCTTCTTTACCGACAGCTCGCATGGCGGCACCCGTCAGAGTGGCCAGGTCGAACACGAGTTCCGGGTTATACTTGTGGGCAAAGCTCAAGGCATCTGCCAGGATGAGGCGCCCTTCGGCATCCGTGTTCAGCACCTCTACCGTCATGCCGTTGTGCATAGTAATCACGTCTCCGGGAGCGACTGCATTGCCGCTAGGGCGGTTATCAGTAGCAGGTACCAGCCCGATAACGTGCAATGGCAGCTTGTTTTTTGCCGCCGCGTAGAGCACACCGGCCACCGCAGCTGCACCGGCCATATCCGATTTCATGTAATCCATGGATTGGGGTGTCGGCTTCAGGCTTAGGCCGCCGGTATCGTAAACCACGCCTTTGCCCACCAACACATAAGGTTTGCTGTTGGTGGCATTCTCCGGCTTCCACTCCATAATGGTAAAGGTGGGCGGCTCTTCCGAGCCCTGGTTCACAGCCAGCAGTCCTCCCATTTTAAGCGTCTGGATCTTTAGCTCATCCAGCACCTCAGTTTTAAAGCCAGCCTGTTTGCCTAACTCTTCAAACGTTTCACTCAGCTGCACCGCTGTTTGGTGGCTGTGCGGTTCATTCACCAGGTCGCGGGTCTTAAAGACAGCATCCAGTAGGTTCGCCAGTTCCGCTACCGCTTCGGCGCTGATCTTATCGTCAGCTATCGTAATTGTCTGCAGCGGGCTTGGCTGGGTGTTTTTTGTTTTGTGCTTCTGATACTGGTAATTGCTTAGGTACAGGCCTTCCGCTAAGTATAAACTGGCATCCGTATCAGTTTTATCCCGCAGGGCTATCGCCGATACTTTATCGGTGCGCAGTTGTTTTAGCAATGTATGGCCGGCCTGGCGGAGCGCTTCCTGGCGGGCAGCAGTCGTGGTTTTTTCTGGCAGCAGCACGATATAGAGCCGGTGTGAGTACCGGTTCAGCGTTATCAGCTGACTCTCTTGTTGCACCTGTTGCTGCACATACTGCTGCTCTTCAGGCTGCAGTTCGGATAACTGTATTACCTGCCCCGGCTGCACCAGTAGGGCAAGGTCCGTATTATTTGGTAGGCTTGTATTATAATTAAGTTGTGTTGGCATCTTGGGTTCGTATCTTTGGTGCTGCAATTTAAAGTTGCAATATAGTAAGTATAAAACGTAATGCGAAAAGGCAGCTTAGTTACCACTACCTGACTTTACCATGAGTAGTATAACGGGCAGGAGGTAAAAAGTATACCTGCCTGCTTTAATCTTTTAGACAGAATCTGTGAGTAAAGTAAGTCCGAAGAAGCATTTGGGCCAGCATTTCCTGGTCGATCAGAATATTGCTCAGAAAATAGTGGAGCAGCTGACGCTGCATCGGGGCACCACCGACGTGCTTGAAATTGGCGCGGGCATGGGTGTGCTCACCCAATACCTGCTGCAGCACCCACAGTACCGCACCACCGTCATCGACATCGACCGTGAGTCTATTACCTACCTGCGCGAACATTTTCCGCAGCTTGGCGACCGCATTATCTTAGCTGATTTTCTGAAGACTGATTTGAGTAAGTTGTTTGCAAGGCCATTTGCTATCATTGGCAACTTTCCATATAACATCTCCAGTCAAATCTTTTTCAAGGTGCTGGAACAGCGCGAGGCAGTGCCTGAAGTAGTATGCATGATTCAGAAGGAAGTGGCGGAGCGTATTGCAGCGCCTCCGGGTTCAAAAACCTATGGTATTCTGAGCGTGCTGCTTCAGGCGTTTTATACTATAGAGTATAAGTTTACGGTTAGCGAACAGGTATTTCATCCCAAGCCGAAGGTAAAATCGGCGGTAATTAGTTTGTTGCGCAATGAGTTGAAAGAACTTCCCTGCAGCGAAAAGCTGTTTTTCCAGGTAGTAAAGCTCAGTTTCGGCACCCGCCGCAAAACCCTGCGAAACTGCCTGAAGAGCTTTCAGCTGCCCCCGGAAGTACAGGAGCAACCAATATTTGATAAGCGGGCCGAGCAGCTTTCCGTAGCCGATTTTATCGGACTCACCCGATTGGTAGAAGCGCACACCTCTCTTTAAGCTATACAACCATGCATACCGCCACCACACGCGTTCTGATCATCGACGAAATGCACCCAAGCCTGTTTCCGCTGCTGGAAAGTATAGGCGCCGAGGCCGATTACCGGCCAGACATAAAGCCAGCCGAAGTGCGGGAAGCGTTGCAGGGCTTTGATGGGCTGATCGTCCGGAGTAAAATGCGAATAACAGCTGAAACGCTGCAGTTGGCGCAGCAACTGAAGTATGTCGCCAGGGCCGGCGCTGGCGTGGATAACATTGACGCGGCAGCCTTAGAGGAGCGTGGCATTACCTTGCTCGCTGCCAACGAGGGAAACAGCCAAGCCGTTGGGGAGTTCACATTGGGAGTGTTACTGTCTCTGTTACGCTATATTCCGCGTGCCAATGCCGAAGTACGCCGCAAAGTATGGCTGCGTGAAGAGAACAGGGGAGAGGAACTGGGCAGCAAAACAGTAGGTATCATCGGCTATGGCAACATGGGACAGAGTTTTGCCCGCGTTCTGAGTGGCTTTGGCTGCCGCATTCTGGCCTACGATCGTTATGCCCCTGAAAAGGTAGTGGCGCCAGTCGAGCGCGTGTCGCTGGAAACACTGCAAGCCGAAGCCGATGTGGTCAGTCTGCATATTCCGTACATTGTTGACAATCTGGCATTTGCCAATGATGCTTTTTTCAGTAAATTCAGCAAATCAGTCTGGTTTCTGAATACCTCCCGTGGGGATGTGGTCAATCAGGTGGCTTTGGTACAATACTTGCAAAACGGACGTATCAAAGGGGCCGCTCTGGATGTGTTGGAAAATGAAAAGCTGCAGACGCTCACCACAAAACAGCAGCAGCATTTCGAAGCACTGATAGCGGCCGGTAATGTTATACTTACGCCACATATTGCCGGATGGACGCACGAGTCCTATAGCAGAATAAATGAGGTGTTGGTAACAAAAATAAAGCGTTTGATAGGCGCATAAATTAGAAGAAGTATGAAGATCAGCATCAGACGGGCACAACCCGAAGAAATAACTTGGATAAACGAGCAGTACGATAAACTTCGGTTTCAGCGTTCAGATTATGGCCAAGAGATCATTGCGATTGCCGAAGCCGACGGGGAACGGGCCGGTATTGGCCAGCTGGTATGGCTGGACGAGCAGGCGCTGGAACTGGGAGGTATGTACGTAAATAACAGCTTCCGCGGTGGTGGGCTTGCCCGACACCTGGTGGAATATTTAAAGCAGCAGGCACCAGGTAAGCCGGTGTATTGTATGCCTTTTGAGCACCTGGGCGATTTTTATGGCAGCTGTGGTTTTACACGCGTGCCGCAGGTAACCGCAGCGCCGGCTAAAGTGCTTGAAAAGTGGATGTGGTACAACAAAACCTATCCCGATACCAGCCTGCTCCTGCTCCTGGACGTATAATAGAGACGCATTTATATGAGCGGCCCGCATAGTCTTACAAATAAAATTAGTATATTTGCCTAAGCCGTAAACCGACGGGAGTAGCCCGGTGGCTTTATAGTAAAATAGCTTATGATAAAGGCTGCAAAGCAAAGCGGCACCTGTAAGAAGAATTAAAATAATTTACATATTTGGCAAAAAGAACGGTTATGGGTCGCATAACCGTTCTTTTTGTTTTTGTGTTTTAAACGTGAAAACCTACTATGAGCAAGATTTCTTATTACACAGCAGAGGGTTTGCAGAAACTGAAGGATGAACTGGCGGAGCTCAAAACCAAAGGCCGTGCCGAAGTAGCGCGCCAGTTAGCAGAAGCACGCGACAAAGGCGACCTGAGTGAAAATGCAGAGTATGATGCGGCCAAAGATGCCCAAGGCCATTTGGAGCTTAAAATTGCCAAAATGGAGGAAATTGTTGGCAATGCCCGCCTGATCGATGAATCGAACCTGGATGCGAGCAAGGCACTTATTCTGTCCAAAGTAAAGATCAAAAACCTGAAGAACAACATGGTGCTGGATTATACGCTGGTAGCTGAGGAAGAAGCAAACCTGGCCACTGGCAAAATTTCAGTTAAATCACCGATTGGCAAAGGCCTCCTTGGTAAGTCAGTGGGAGATGTGGCAGAGATTACGGTGCCCGCAGGCAAACTGGAGTTCCAGATATTAGAAATCAGTCGCTAAACCGGTATGGAGCCATCCATCTTTACCAAGATCATCAACGGTGATATTCCTGCCTATAAGGTAGCGGAAGATAACCGGTTTCTGGCTTTTCTGGATGTATTTCCCACCACCAAAGGCCATACGTTAGTTATACCCAAGCAGCAGGTAGACTACCTTTTCGATCTAGACGACGAGCTATACTTGGGCCTGATGGCTTTTTCAAAAAAAGTAGCTACCGCCGTCGAAAAGGCTGTACCCTGCAAGCGCATTGGTGTTGCGGTGGTGGGGCTGGAGGTGCCTCATGCACACGTTCACCTTATCCCTCTTAACACCATGCAGGACATGAACTTTAGTAACAAGCAGCAGTTCAGCAAAGAAGAGTTTGAAGAAATAGCCCGGAAAATCAGAGAACAGTACCAGGAATAAAAACGCTGCGCAAGTACAAAAAGAGCCGGGGCTGATGAAGTTATTTCCATCAGCCCCGGCTCTTTTTGTACTATATATGCCAGCTATAGGTGGCTTATTGCTGCAACTGCTGCAGAGAGTCCTGCACGGCCTCCTGACGGGCTTTTTCTTCTTTAGCGCGTTGCTTGTCCTGCTTTTTGAAGAAGCCGCGCAATAAAAAGTTATGCTGCAGTGCTTCCATATTCTGGTCAAGCTTTTCGGTACCTGTTTGCAGGTTTTCCATGGTGTTCTGCAGCTGATTGGCAAACTTCGGGTCGTTCAGCAACACGCCTACCGCATTATTCTGCCCGTCCAGTTTGCCGGAAGCTTGCTGCAGGTTAGCAGCCATCTGCGAGGCAGCGGCAGAGGCTTGCTGCAACTGCACAACGGAGGCTTGCAGGTTGTTGAAAACGGTTGTATCGGTTAGCAGCTCATTCGCCAGACCTCCCTTAGTGTTAAGCCTGTTCGTGAACTGGGTGAGCGCATTGGAAGCCCGTACCGTGTTGGCGGAGGTCTGCTGCAGACTAGCTACCATCGAGCTGAAATTTGTCGCCAGTGTAGAGTCGGTGAGCAGGGTACCGAGGGTACCTTTTCCTTTAACCAGTTGCGACGTGATCTGCTTCAGGTCGCCGGTAATACTCACAAAGTTTTTATTGTTCTCCTGCAGCGTTTTCATAATGTCATCGGTGTTCAGATTGGGCACTGATTTCAAAACGGTGCCGTTTTCAACTGGAGGAGCCTGCTGCGTGCCATCCATAATTTCAATGATCTGGTTACCGATCAGGCTTTCGGAGCTGATGCGGGCTAAGGCATCTTTGCGAATATACTGCTGCGCGCTCTCCTCGATATTCATCACCACTTCTACCTGTGATTTACCATAAAACTTGATCTCTTTCACGTTGCCGATCTTCACGCCGGAAAACCATACATTATTACCGGGCTTCAAGCCTTCCACGTCGTCAAAAACTGTACTGATTGAGATGCTCTGGATAAACCGTTTCTGCTGGCCTCCCAACGTAAGTACAGCGGCAACAAATATGATGATAGCGAGGAGAACGAATATCCCCACCATGATGGAACGTTTATTTTCTGCAGTACCCATTTAATCTATAAAATTGTAGTTGTAAAATGATTTTACGCGTTCATCATCCGTGTTGAACACTTCCTCGAACGTGCCCTGACGTTGAAACTGTCCGTCCAGCAGCATTACGATGCGGTCACCTGTTTCGCGGGCGCAGGTCAGGTCGTGCGTAATGATGATGGAGGACGTGTTGAAGCGGCGTTGTACTTCGTTGATCAGTTTGTTGATCTCTATACTTGTGATCGGATCAAGGCCGGCGGTAGGTTCATCATAAAGCATGATCTCCGGGCGCAGGATCAGGGTGCGGGCAATGCCGATGCGTTTCCGCTGGCCACCAGAAAGCTCCGAAGGCATTTGATTGATCGTTTGCGACAGGCCGACGGCATCCAGTACCACTTCTATCAGGTTGTCGATCTCTTTGCGCGTCATGTTGCGGGAATTGCGCACCAGCGGAAACTCCAGGTTTTCGCGCACCGTCATACTATCGTATAAGGCGCTGTTCTGAAACGAAAAACCGATCTTAAGACGCAGCTTCTCCAGCTGCCTTGGCTTTAGTTTGTCTACTTCCTCACCCAAAACCAGCACCTGTCCGGCATCCGGCCGCAGCAAACCCGAAATAATTTTGATCAGTACTGATTTTCCTGTGCCGGAGCGGCCCAGTACTACGAGGTTCTCACCCTGGTACAGGTCCAGATCAACTCCCCGGAGAATGTCGTTTTCATCAAACGATTTCTCCAGCCCCCGGATCTCTATTACTTTGTGGCTATAGTCTATTTTTGGCTTTTCTTTTTTCATAATTCCGTAGCGTATTAAAATGCCCGGATGGCATTGATGATCTGCATGGCCAGCAGCTCCTCGATAAAAATAAGGAACATGGCCGTTACTACCGATGAGTTAGCTGCTTTGCCCACGCCCTCGGTGCCTTTGGAGGAAAAGTACCCTTTGTAGCAGCCCACCATGCCAATCGTAAATCCGAATACGAAGGATTTGATGATGGAAGAGAAAATATCAAGGAAAGAGATGGCATTGAATACCTGCACAAAATAAGTGGTCATACTTGTCAGTTCCTTGGTATGCACGCTCAGGTAAGCACCCATTAAGGCAACGAACATGGTATACATCATCAGGGCCGGCACCATCAGGGTAGTTGCCAACACCCGGCTAACTACCAGAAATTTAAAAGGGTTGGTAGCAGATACTTCCATGGCATCGATCTGCTCGGTTACTTTCATCGAGCCCAGTTCTGCCCCAATGCTGGAACCGACACGGCCAGCAGCAATAATGGCTGTTACCAGCGGCGCCAGCGCCCGCACTATAGCAATGGAAATTAGCGAAGGGAGCCAGGAGGTTGCCCCGAATTCAGCCAGTGATGGGCGCGACTGGTTCGTGAACACAATACCGATGATGAAGCCTGTAAGTGAGATGAGGGGCAGCGAGCGCACGCCCACCTCGTAGCATTGACTAATGATCTCTTTGCCCTCGTAGGGCGGTAAGAAAACTTCTTTAAAGAAACGGACTACGAAAACATAGATTCTGTAGATCTCCAGGAAAACCCGGTCCAGTCTTCTAGTCGTTACATATTTACGCATTTGCTATCGTCAGTTTGGATGAAGATGATGGTGTTTACTATATAGTAAATCCAATCGCCTGCAAAGTTACAGGTAATGTTGGCAATCAGCGCAACAAATTATAAATAGATACTACCCCATCCATACGGATGTATAGAAAGCAGGGGTGCTGACCAGCGCAATTAAGTGAGTAAAGCGAATGGCTGTTTGCCAGCTAAAGTATGGCCCGGAAGCTGTTGTGCCAGTGCCTGAGTCTAAAGAAATTTATTCCAAGGGCAGTCCAAGTATGATTCCGGCAGCGTTTATGTGGCGAGTCTGTCCGGATTATCTGTCAAAAAGCCTTTCCACGATTTTCCGCCCTTTTTGGCATTGTTGCCTTTCTGGTAATGGTGGCAAAGCGCTACGCCCAAGGCATCGGTGGCATCCAGCAGTTTGGGTGCTTCCTGTATCTTGAGGATCTGCACCAGCATGCTGGCTACCTGCTCTTTGGAAGCATTCCCATTTCCGGTAACCGATTGCTTTATCTGCTTGGGCGCATACTCCACATACGGAATGTCGCGCGAGAGGGCAGCAGCAATCGCAACCCCCTGCGCACGACCCAGTTTGAGCATACTCTGCACGTTGGTACCATAAAAAGGAGATTCGATGGCCAATTCATCGGGCAGGTACTCGTCGATAAGCTGAATCATGCGGTCGAAGATTTTCTTCAATTTGATTGCATGGTTGCTGTAGCTTTTCAAATGTATTACGCCATACTGTACCACCTGCACTTTAGCCCCCGTCACCTCAATCAGGCCGTAGCCCATCACTTGGGTGCCAGGGTCTATACCAAGGATAAGTTTATTAGGCGGAAGGGCAGAAGTGTAAACCATAGGACCGCAAATTTACACTATTGTTCTGCCATAAAAAGTATATTTGTGGCTGATCGGAAAAATTAAACCGCCACTAAGGGCTACGTGCCAGAATTAGCCGGCCGCACCTTATAAACTTGTATGTTTTATAGCATGCCTTCTAAAAAGTATCTGCAGCTGCTGGCTAAGCTCCTGGTGCTGTTGCTCACCATATACCTGCTCTACCACACCATTCACCTGGCACCGGATACATACTTGACCTGGGGCAGTATTGTAAGGCGGGCGCTGGAAAGCCCCTTACGCATATTATACTTGCTGGCAGCGCTCTTAATCCCCATCAATTGGGGCTTTGAAGCCCGTAAATGGCAATTGCTGGGGCAAAAAATCGAGCCTATTTCATACCTGCGCGCCTACCGGTCAGTAATGGTGGGGCTTACCTTAGGCTTTATCACACCCAACCGCCTTGGGGATTATGCCGGGCGTGTGCTGGAACTTAAAAGCCGGCAGCGGCTGGAGGCACTTGGGGCGATCTTTATCGGCAGGTTCTGCCAACTGGTGGCTACCGTGCTGGCCGGCTCTTTGGGGCTGTTATACTTTATCTTACGCTTTTACTGGCATTCGTATCCGGGCATCAGCTTGAGCATTGTCTTCTTGTTAGGAGCTATAGGTATGTTGGTGCTGGTCGTTTTATATCATGCCAATGTGCTGGTAGCAGTGGTAGCCGCTATAAAGCCGCTGCAAAGGCTGGTGCCGTATGTCGCTATTATGAGTACCTATTCTTCCAGAGAGATGTCGCGACTGCTGCTGCTGTCGCTGGGCCGCTATGCCGTGTTCCTGTTGCAGTTCGTGCTGCTCCTTATCTTGTTTGAGGTGCACTTGAGCCCAGTGCAGTATATCAGCGGCGTATCAGGTACTTTCTACCTGAAGTCCGTTGTGCCCTCTGTTAGCCTTTTATCAGATCTGGGAGTGCGGGAGCTTTCTGCCATGTACCTATTCGGGTTGCTGGGACAGGCCCGCCTGCAGGTGCTGAGCGCCAGCCTGAGCCTGTGGCTGCTCAACATCGCCCTGCCCAGCGCAGCAGGACTGGTGTTTGTGCTGCGCCTGCGCCTGGTGCGGAAAGGGATCATCGCCTGATGCGTTACCTGTTGCTGCTTTCCTTACTGGCGTATGGCTGGCTCATCCTGCGCCGCCTCGCCGCCTGGAACCGTATGAGCAGTACGGATGCTCCTCATGGCTTCCAGCCGGAAACGTCGATAACGATTATTATCCCGGTGCGCAACGAAGCCGCTAACATTACAACTTTGCTGCAGGACCTGGAAGCGCAGCAGTATCCCTGCCACTTGATCGAGGTGCTGGTGCTGGATGACCATTCCGAAGATGAGACCGTGGCACTGGCCGAACAGTTTTTTAGTAAATTCACTCTGGCAGTTAAATGTATTCGGTTGAATACTTATGTTAAGTATAGCGGAAAAAAAGCTGCTATTCAAAAAGGAGTAGAACTGGCGCAGGGCGAGTTACTGGTCTTTACCGATGGCGACTGCCGGGTAGGGCCGGAGTGGCTGAGGCAGTATGCCTACCTGTATGAGACAAAGCAACCCTACTTCATCAGCGGTCCTGTTGCCTTTCAGCATACCCATACTTTGTTCGAACGCATGCAGCTTGTCGAGTTTGCCAGCTTGATGGGCGTGGGCGGAGCTTCTATCGAACTGCGGAAGCCAAACATGTGCAACGGCGCAAACCTGGCCTATACCAAAGCTGTTTTCGGGCAGGTAGAAGGTTTTAGCGGTAATGAAACTGTAGCCAGTGGTGATGATGAATTCCTGCTTCATAAGGTCAGCAGCCTTTATCCGGAAAAGGTAGCCTTTCTGAAGAGCCATAAAGCAATCGTTTATACTATGGCGCATAAACGCCTGATTAACTTTATGTCGCAGCGCGTTCGGTGGGCCAGTAAATGGAAAGCGTACCAGCGCCTTGACGTGCAACTGGTGGCGTTGAATGTGTTCGTCGTAAACCTGCTGTTGTTTACCGCCATCCCGCTGGTGTGGCTGGGGCTGTTGCCGGTGCCTTGGTTTGTAGGGGCGTATGTTACCAAGTTTGGAATAGATTTCTTATTTTTAGATCGTATACTTCTTTTCTTACGGCGCCGCCGGTATGTATGGTATATGCTGCCGCTGCAACTGGTGTATGTGCCGTACGTGGTTGGCACTGCCTTGGCGGGTTTGTTTGGCCGCTACCGTTGGAAAGGAAGAACAATCCGAACCTCATGAGCGAAAACGAATTTGATATTCTGGACGAGCTATACTTCGTTACCTCATATCCGGACCTGAAAAGCACCCTCTCCTTATCAGATGAGGAGATCTGCACGGCCTTGCAGTCGCTGATCCGGCAGGGATATGTAAAAATCCTGTACCCGAACCAGGATACGGAGCTGCCTTTTGAGGAAGCCAATTTCAGCACATCCTGCCACGCGTACTTTTACCTGGCCACCAAAGCCGGTCTTATTGTACACAACTCCATCTGATGTATTCAGCAACGCAAGCAGCGCCTGTCTCCCGGTCACCGGCTTATTATATCCGGCAGCGGCTGTGGCAGAACAAACCGGCTATGTTTGGCTTGTGCGTGATTGTGTTCGCTGTTTTCGTTGCACTGGCAGGGTACCTGATTATGCCCGATGCTACACCCAATGCCAATAACGGGCTTGTGCAAATACAGAAAAAACCGCCCGGCTTTTCAGCGCAGGTACTTCGGCTGCCGCGCGTTGGAGGCGTGGGGCAGGAGAGCAACCCGTTGACTTTTATACTTCATGGCCGGGCCATTGGCTACAGCGAACTGCCAATAGAAAACTACCATTTCCAGGGCGATAGCCTGACCGTGCAACCTCTGCGGAGCAACAACGCCATGGCCGATCAACCCCGCACGTTTGCTTTAAAGGATATTATACTTGATAAAGGACAAGCTGTTGATAAGCAGCAAATTATTGCAAGTATAAAGCAGAAGCAGGTGTTGCAAAGGACCTTCTGGCTGGGCACTGATAAAGCTGGCCGCGATGTCTTAAGCCGGCTTATACTAGGTACACGCATTTCGCTGGGTATTGGCTTTGTAGCTGTACTGATCTCGCTTGTAGTTGGGGTGACGATTGGCGCAGTAGGCGGCTATTTCGGTGGCTGGGTAGATAAACTGATGCTCTTCCTGATGACTGTAGTATGGTCGGTGCCCGGCATTATGCTGGTGATTGCCATCAGCCTGGTCCTGGACAGTAAAGGCGTATGGGTGGCGTTTGTGGCCGTTGGCCTGACAATGTGGGTAGAGGTAGCCCGTGTAGTGCGGGGTCAGATTCTCAGCCTGAAAGAAAAAACATATATCGAAGCGGCTCAGGTACTGGGGATTACGCAATATGCTATCATTTTCCGGCACCTGCTTCCAAACATGATAGGACCCATCATTGTTATTGCCACAGCAAATTTTGCTTCTGCCATACTTATCGAGGCGGGGCTTAGTTTTTTAGGCTTGGGCGTGCAGCCGCCAGCGCCCTCGTGGGGCATGATGGTGAATGAGGGATTTCAGTTGATTGGTGCCAGAGCTGGTCTTTTTTTAGTACTTTTACCAAGTATTTGCATCAGCATGTTGGTGCTGGCCTTTAATTTGCTCGGGAATGGCCTGCGAGATGCATACGATCCTAAAATACCGATTTCGAATGCCTGATTTAACGATACCAAACCCGCAGCAGGAGCTGAATCTTAAAAAGTTAGAGCTTACAGCCCTGCTGGAGATTACGCGTGCCATCAACGACAACCTGCCGGAGGGAGCGCTTTATAAGATCTACCGGTTTACGCTGCTGGCACAGCTGCAGATCAGCCGCCTGGCCTTATTTGTGCACGATGAGGAGTGGAAGTGCCAGGTTAGCTTTGGCACCACGCAGGACTTTACAAAGCAGGAACTGCCCAACTCTATCCGCAAGATCACCGAAATAAGCAGCGTGGCAGACCTGAGTGTGGACAAACGCTGGCAGGCTTTTGAGATTGTTATTCCTATTCTGCACAACGGCAAAGTGCTGGCCTTTGTGATGATCGGGAAAGTGCAGCCATATTACAACAACATGGATGCGCTGAACTTTGTGCAGACGGTGAGTAACATCATGCTTGTTGCGATCGAGAACCATAAGATGGCACGGCAACGACTGGCCCAGGAGTCGATTCGCCGGGAGATTGAAATTGCCCGCGAGGTGCAGTCCATGCTTTTTCCCAAGAGCCTGCCAAACGACAAGCATGTGACCATACATGCCAGCTATATTCCGCATTCTTCCATCGGAGGCGATTATTACGATTATATTGAGATCGACAAGGACCAGTTTTTGTTTTGTGTGGCCGACGTTTCAGGCAAAGGCGTGCCCGCATCGCTGCTGATGTCCAATTTTCAGGCCGGCCTCCGTACCATCCTGCGGCAGACAGCTGACCTGAACACCGTTGTATCAGAGCTCAACCACCTGATCTACCGCAATGCAATCGCAGAGAAGTTTATCACCACTTTTATAGCCATTTACAACCGCAAAACGCGCGAGCTGTCCTACGTAAATGCCGGCCATAATTCCCCTATACTGCTGCACGACAATAATTCGCATCAGCTGCTGAACGAAGGCTGCACCATGCTGGGCGTTTTTGATGTGCTGCCGTTTATGTCTGTTACAAAAGTCGATGTGCCTCGCAATTCTGTGCTGCTTTGCTATACTGATGGATTAACAGAGGTGTTTGATGAAGACGAGGCGGAATTTGGAATCGAGGGCACCATCAGCTTTCTGCAGCGCAACCGTTTTCTGAGCTCCAAAATGTTGCATCTGCAGCTGCTCCGCGAAATAAACCTCTACAACGAAGAAGCCTCTTTCAACGACGATATTACCCTGCTGTCCTGCAGGTTTAAGTAGTTGTTGCAATTCGTCTGGTGGGTTCCGCAAACCCTGCAAAGGAGCTTTGTTGCTTTCTGCAAGTCACAGTTCAACAGTATAACCCACAAACATTACTTTGATCAGACTTTACAAAACGCCGGTGCTGGTAAAGAAACTGATGCACCGGTATACCTGGGCGCGTGCGGGACAGGCGCGCGAACTTTTCCTTACGTTTGATGACGGACCTATTCCGGACGTAACGCCCTGGGTACTGGAGCAACTGCAGCAGCACGGCGCAAAAGCTACTTTCTTCTGTGTAGGTGAAAACGTAGCCAAGCACACCGACGTAGCCCGGCAGGTACTGGCTCAGGGGCATAAGCTGGCGAATCATACTTACAACCACCTGAAAGGCTGGCATACACCCTTACAGGATTACCTGCAGAATGTGGCTAAGTGCCAGTCTGAACTGGATAAGTTGCAGCCTCAGCAGGAGCACAGGCTATTTCGGCCGCCCTATGGGCGCATCACAAGCCGGCAGGCAGCCCACCTGGCATCTACGTATGAACTGATTATGTGGGATATGCTCACAAATGACTATGATCAAACGCTTGGCGCAGAAAAATGCCTGCAAAAAGCTCTTAAGCATACCCAAAGCGGCAGTATTATCGTATTTCACGACAGCCTTAAAGCCAGACACAACCTGATGTACACTTTGCCGCGCTTTCTGGAGCACTTCTGCGGGCTAGGGTACACCTTCAAAACATTATGATCTTTTCAGTAGCTTATTTCATAGTCTTTTTCTCCCTGTTTTTGCTACTGCTGGCCCTGTTGCTGTTTAACCGGCAGCAGTACAGGCTTAACCTTGCGCAACTCCCCCGGGTAAGCATCCTGATCGCTGCCCGAAACGAGGAACATGCCATTATAAGATGTTTAGAGTCAATTGAAAAACTAAACTATCCTAAAGATAAGCTGGAGGTGCTTATCGGTGATGATGCCTCTACCGATGCTACCCGGGCAATAGTGGATTCCTTTATCCGAGATAAGTCCATGTATACTTGCACCACCATTATAGAGACGCTCGGCAAAGCACGCGGAAAAGCCAATGTGCTTGCTCAGCTGGCTCGGCTTGCTACTACTGATTACTTCTTTTACACTGATGCCGATATCGCCCTGCCGCCGCAGTGGATACACGCCTTGCTGTCGGAACTAAAGGAGGGTGTGGGTGTCGTAACCGGTATAACGACCACCGAAGGCAACAGTCTTTTTGCGCAGCTGCAAACGTTGGATTGGCTTTACGCCTTGGGGCTGATGCAGGTCGTATCGGACCTGAACCTGCCGGTAACAGCTATGGGGAACAATATGCTGCTGCGGCGGGAAGCCTATGAACAGGTGGCAGGCTTTGAGAGTATAAACTTCTCCATTACAGAAGATATTGCCATCTTCAATCAGGTGTTAAAAAAAGGATGGGGCTTCCGCAATATTTACGACCGTTCTGTGCTGGCCCTGTCTACGCCCATCCATACGCTGAACGGGTTTCTGCACCAGCGCCTGCGCTGGATGCGGGGCACCAGGCACCTGCCCTGGTACATGGCGATCATTTTTATACTTCATGGGGCTTATTACCCGGTTCTGCTGCCGTTCTTTCTGTATACTTCGGTGAGCACCGCTATTTTTATATTTATAGCCAAACTGCTAGTTCAAAGCTTGTTTGCAGCCATTTGCCTGCACCGCCTGGGTCGTACCATGCCCTGGTGGATCTTTATCCTCCTGGAGCTTTATCTCATTGTTACTTCTGTCAGCCTGATCATACTTTTCTTTATGCCTCTGCGCATTAACTGGAAGGGCAGGAGGTACTAAGTAAAACGAAAGCAGCACCATCAGAAAACAGGAAGCGCCGCAAAGATTATCACTAATTAAGTGTATAGACATCAATACCCGTCCGCAATTAAATTCCTACCTTGCAAACTTGAAGAGGAGATCGTAGGGTAAAGGAATTGCTTCATGTTAACACCAGTTTAGAAATGAATTTAATTGATTCGCACGCGCATATATATTCCGAACAGTTTAAGGCCGATCGGGCCCAAGCCATCGCACGCGCAGCAGAAGCGGGGGTAGAGCGGATTTACATGCCTAACATCGACCATACTTCTATTGATGTGCTGCTGGAAACAGCAGAAAACTACCCGCAGCAATGCCTGCCCATGATGGGGCTGCATCCGACTTCGGTGGGTAAGGACTTTGAAAAAGAGCTGTACCTGGTAGAGGAATGGCTTGGCAAGCGCCCTTTTGCAGCTTTGGGCGAGTGCGGCATTGACCTGTACTGGGATAAAACTTTTCTCAAGGAGCAGCAGGAGGCATTAAAAGTGCAGGTAGCGCTGGCCAAAAAACACCAACTCCCGCTTGTGCTCCATACCCGCGATTCGTTCGATGAAACGTATGAGATTCTTGCCGCTGCGCAGGACGGATCGTTAAGAGGTATTTTCCACTGCTTCTCAGGCACTGTAGCGCAGGCGGAGCAGGTGAAAGAACTGGGCTTTCTGATGGGTATAGGCGGGGTAGCTACATTTAAGAATGGCGGCATGGACCAGGTGCTGCCGCACCTGCAACTAAGCGACTTGGTGCTGGAAACCGACTGCCCGTACCTGGCGCCAGTGCCGCACCGGGGCAAGCGCAATGAACCCGTATACTTGCCGCTCATCGCTAAACGAGTAGCTGAGCTGATGCAAAAAACAGAAGCGGAAGTAGCCGCCACAACCACAGCCAATGCGCTTCAGCTTTTTAATCTGTAACGAATGAAAGTTGTGACTGTAGAGATAGAAACCGCTGCACCGCTCCACCCCGAAGCTTCTATTCTGATTTTTTATACGGGCGGCACCATCGGGATGGTGTTTGATAAAAAAGAGCAGCACTTGGTGCCCTTTAATTTCAGCCAGATTTTGGAGCACGTACCTGAGTTACGGCAGTTCAACTACCTGCTTACGGTGCTCACGATCGAACCTATCATTGACTCCTCCAATGTTTCGGCACACGATTGGTTCCGGCTGGCAGAGCTGATACAAGATAACTACGACAAGTATGACGGCTTTGTCGTGCTGCACGGAACGGATACGATGGCTTACTCGGCATCTGCCATGAGCTACCTGCTGGAGAATTTGCAGAAGCCCGTAATATTTACTGGAGCCCAGGTGCCTATCGGGCGGTTGCGTACGGATGCCCGCGAGAACCTGATCACAGCGCTGCAGATCGCCGCTACCAAAACAGACGGCAAAAGCACGGTGCCGGAAGTATGTATCTATTTTCGGAATCTGCTGCTGCGGGGTAATCGCACTAAAAAGATGGAGAGCAGCCATTTCGACGCGTTCAAGTCAGAGAATTACCCGCCGTTGGCAGAAACCGGGATCGACATCGACTATAACTATGAAGATATCCTGCCAACACCGATGAAGCCCTTCAGAGGGCACCGAAACATGGAGGAGCGGGTGGTGATCCTAAAGCTGTTTCCGGGCATCATGCCAGAGGTCGTGCAAAGTATACTTCATTCGCCCGGGCTGAAAGGGGTTGTGCTCGAAACCTTTGGTGCCGGTAATGCACCCACTAACCCATGGTTTCTGGCACTGCTACAGGAGGCTGTAGATAAAGGCATTTACATAATGAATGTGTCGCAGTGTGATAAAGGGTACGTGGATCAGGGGCGCTACGAAACAAGTAAATACCTGCTGGATATGGGTGTTGTTGCAGGCGCTGATATCACCACAGAGGCTGCTATTACTAAAATGATGTTTGTGCTCGGGCTTGGATTGCCCGAGGAGGAAACCCGCAACCTGCTATGTGAAAACCTGCGGGGAGAACTGACGCCTTTACCACGCTAAAGTATAAAGCGTATTAATTTGCAAGTATGGCGCTTTATACTTTACTTTGCACCACCAAACAGAGAGTTGTCCGAGTGGTTGAAGGAGCACGCCTGGAAAGTGTGTATACCTCAAAAGGGTATCGAGGGTTCGAATCCCTCACTCTCTGCCGGTAGCGATACCAAAAATAGTAAAAATCCAGTAAATTATTGATTTACTGGATTTTTTGTTTCTGCCCCTCTGCTAAATCGTCCAGTTTTTCGCATTCACTATACTTGTTAAAGCAGCAGAGATCAGGTTGTGGAAAGGAAAAGGTGTAAATCAAAATGCCCGGCTTTAGGGAAGCCGGGCATTTCAGAACAGGTTAGGCAATAGAGAAACAGCTATTGCCTTTTTGATGAATAGCTTACTGCTAGTTAGTTAAGATAAGCTTCTGGAACTGGGTGTTGTCAGCAGTGTGCAGCCGGAGAATGTACATACCCCTGGCCTGACCTGCTGCTGGTCGCCATTCTACTTCGTATGCTTTGCCAGCCTGTGCCTCGCTTTCGTAAAGGGTAGCCACTTCGCGGCCCTGGCTATCGTAAAGCTTTAGGCTTACCGGTTGGGATTGCTTCACGCTAAAGCTCACGATCACCTTCTCTGCAAACGGGTTAGGCCATCCCTTAAGGTTTGCTGTTTCAGTTACTACAGCCTCTTGTTTAGCAGCTGCTACAAGTACTGAGCTCTCTACAGGAGCTACTTTCACCAACCAGTAATCAGTGCCTCCTTGGCTAGGCTGCGTTTTATCGCCGCTAGCATCTGAATCGGACCTGCCGCCAAGTAAGTAACCTCCGTCAGCCGTATGTTGTATGTAGCGGAACTCTTCATTGCCCGCACCTCCAAAGCGCTGGTCATACTCTTTGTTACCCTGCGCATCTGTTTTCACCAGCCAATAGTCTGCGCCACCCCGGCTGGGCTGCGTCACATCGCCACTCACTTCTGAGTCGGTGCTGCCGGCCAAAATATATCCGCCATCCTTTGCCTGGATTATAGAGCGAAGCATTTCCGCTCCTGTGCCGCCAAAACTCTTATCCCATAGCTTTGTGCCTGTTTTACTAAGCTTAAGCATCCAGTAGTCTGTACTTCCCTGGTGGCTGTCCTGACTCTTATCGCCCCCCTTGCCGGATTTACTTTGGCCCGCTACAAAGTAGTCTCCGCTTCTTGTAATGCCAATCGAGTACAGCGCATCGTCTTTGCTACCGCCAAAAGTTTTATCCCATAGCCTTGTACCACTGCCATTTATTTTAACTAACCAGTAATCTTTGCCGCCCTGCGTAGCTTGGGTCTTATCACCAGACTTACCCGATGTGGAACTACCGGCAAGCAAAAAGCCGCCATCCGGAGTTTTGGTAAAGCTTTCCAGGTCTTCCCGACCTGAGCCGCCATACCGTTTGTCCCAAAGCTTCATACCGTTATTGTCAGTCATTACAACCCAGTAATCTCTGCTGCCCCGGCTGGCTTCACTCTTGTCGCCACTTAAAGGAGAACTGCTCTGGCCGGCCAAAAGGTAGTTCCCGTTATCGAGCTGGTTAACCTTGCGCAAATCATCAAACCCAGAGCCTCCATAGGTTTTATCCCATAGTTTTGTGCCGTTGCTGCTGATTTTGATGATCCAGTAGTCCTGATCACCGCGCGAGGCCTCTGTTTTATCGCCCCCTACGCCGGATTTAGAAGAACCCGCCAGTAAGTAGCCGCCATCTTCCGTAGGAATGATCCGGTTTAAATAGTCATCCGCCGTACCGCCGTAGGTTCTGTTCCAGAGCCGGTTGCCTTTTTCATCAGTTTTGATGATCCAGTAGTCGTACCCGCCGCGACCAGAATAATCCCTGTTATAGGCACTAGGGATTTCGCCTTTGTCGCCGCTGCTGCCAAAGGCGGCATAGCCTCCCAGCAGGTAACCGCCATCTTTTGTTTTGATGACAGTGGTGAACTGGTCGGTGCCCGCGCTGCCAAACCGTACATTCCAGGAATTCGGAACAGGGGGCGTGGCGGTATCTTCAACTTTAACAACCCAGAAGTCGCTGTCTTGCTGCCCGCTACCGTTCCAGTTTTTGGTGCCTCCCAGCAGATAGCTGCTGTCAGGCGCTACCAACATGGTGCTTAAGTAGTTGCCGCCAGAGGCAGTAGTAGAACCGTCATTCCCAAAAGCTTTGTCCCACAGCTTATCGCCATTCTTGTTAAGTTTTACAACCCAGTAATCACTTAAAGGCCGAAAGGCCTCTGCTCCTGTAGAATCTAAGTAAGTATAACCCGATATGTTTGCTTCCGTGCGATCACCACCTTTCCCAGAAGTAGAGGAGCCACTCAACAGGTAACCTCCGTCTGGGGTCGCCAGCAACGCAGCCATTTCGTCGTCTCCCGTCCCGCCAAGTGTTTTGTCCCACTGCTTTAACCCACTGCTGTCTATATCCATTATATAGTAGTCGTTAGGTGTCGTTCCAGACACTTGATCTATTTCATAAGTATAATTATAAGAAGTTGATCCTAACAAGTAGTGTCCATTCGCAGTAGCAATCATTGCTTGCATTTGGTTGAGAGAGCCATTTCCGTAGAGAAGCTTTTCCCATTCTTTCTCGCCAGTTGCATTAACTTTTATAACTGCTAAAGAATAGGAAGGATCGTCAAAGTTTGCAGACAGGCTACCATACATTTTAGATGTGCCGCCAACTAGGTAGCCGCCATCTGGAGTAGTAAATATGGCAGTAATATACTGCTCATCAGCTTGAAAAAAGAATGCATTGTCCCATATTTTATTACCGTTAGTATCAACCTTCACCAGCCAGGTGTCGATATAGTTTGTTTGTTCTGCGGTTCTGTCTCCTCCATCTCCGGCAGACTCTCCGGCAAGCAGGTAGTTGCCGTCCCTGGTCACTACCATTGCTTTTAATTTATCACTGTACAAGCCGCCAAAGGTTTTATCCCATACTTTATTGCCGTGGGCATCAATTTTTATGATCCAGTAATCTTCAGTTTTGCCGTACTCTGCCCCTCGGTTAGGTTCGCTCTTGTCGCCACTGACCCCGGAGAAGGAAGTGCCGCCTAGTAGGTACCCGCCGTCATTAGTGGCTATAAGGGTAGTTAGCTCATCATCTTCGCTGCCTCCAAAGGTCTTACTCCAAAGTTTATTACCCTTAGCGTCGGTCTTTACCACCCAATAATCAAAGCCTCCGCGGTTTGCCTCACTCTTGTCGCCACTGATGCCGGAGTTAGAGTAGCCGCCAGCCAGGTAACCACCATCCGCTGTTTTAAGCCCTACTTTGAGCCGGTCCGCCCCCCGGCCACCATAGCTTAAAGCCACTGTTGTATCTACAGGTGGCGGTGTGGCAGTATTCTTTATTTTGATAACCCAATAACCTTTTTTGTCACTGCTTTTCTCGTTAGCTGCAACCGAACCCGATTGTCCTCCTAACACGTAATCTCCATCAGCAGTTGGTAAGATGGTTTTCAAAATATCAGCCCCTACTTCCTCACCCATTTCCGGCGTGGTGCCCCCTCCAAAAGTTTTATCCCAGAGTTTGGTATTACCATCTTCCGAAACTTGCACGATCCAATAGTCAAAATCACCTCGGCTCGTTTCGCTCTTATCCGTGTCAATACCTACGTTAGCGAAGCCGCCCAACAGATAACCTTCTGCGTTAGCTACAACCGTGTACATCTTGTAATAGCCATTTCCACCAAAAGTCTTATTCCATACTTCCTCACCTGCATTGTCTATTTTAACGATCCAGTATCCCTTCTTATCTTGGCTCTTGCTGCCACTTAAGTTAGACTGGGTATCACCACCGAGCAGGTAATTACCGTCAGGAGTACTGATCATTGTTTTCAGGATATCATCTTCATTGCCTCCAAAAGTTTTATCCCAGACTTTTTGCCCACTGTTGTTTATCTTTACAACCCAGTAATCTCTGGTGCAATACTGGCCTTGACAGGTACCGAGGTTGGGCTGGCTTTTGTCACTGCTGCTTCCTGATTTTGAATAGCCTCCCAGCAGATAACCGCCATCGCTGGTGGCTAATAAAGCCGTGAAGTTATCGTCCTTATCGCCTCCGAAAGTTTTATCCCAAACCTTGTTTCCCTGGGCATCTATCTTCACGACCCAATAATCATTAGCTCCCCGGCTGGCTTCACTCTTGTCGCCGCTTATTTCCGAGCTAGAATAACCTCCCAAGAGGTAGCCTCCATCAGGGGTGATTACAATAGAGGATAAGTAATCTGATCTGTTACCCCCGAAAGTTTTGTCCCATACTTTATTTCCCTGCGCATCTATTTTTATAATCCAGTAGTCATAGTTAGGTATCCAGGATTCGAGTGCTTCGTCCCTGGGGCTGTTTTCTTCACTTTTGTCGCCACTTTTACCGGAGCTAGAATAGCCGCCCAGCAAATAACCATTGTCTGCCGTCTTTATTATAGCTTCCAAATGCTCATAGCTGTTACCCCCGAAAGTTTTGTCCCATACCTTGTTACCCAGCGCATCCGTTTTCACAATCCAGTAATCTCTTTCTCCTTTATTAAGCTGAGTTTTATCATCGTTGGTGCCTTTAAATTCGGTATCACCCCCTAAGAGGTAACCTCCATCCGGGGCAGCGACCATCGTTGCAAATTCAATGTTTTCTTCATATTCACTCCCATAGGTTCTGTCCCATTCTTGGCTAATTTGCTGCCCCAGAGCCGTAGAAGAAAGGCTTACAAAAAAAAGTAATAGGCCTATTATCCTGTTCCACCGGCGGCTGAGAAGAAGAAAAGGTAAGTACTGTTGAATGTGCTGTAACTTTGTTTTCATAGGAAGGCTTTTAGTATATATAAAATGTGACAATTTAATGATTCTAAGCGAACTAAATTAAATACTATAACTCTGTTTAATAGGTTGTTATAACATTTATTATAATTGTACAATGATTATATAGCTTTGCAAAGCTTCCTTCAAATTCTTCGTTTTATGCTGGTATTTAGATAAACAAAATAGTACCATGTTTTTGGAATAATTCTCTGATTAGGAAATCGTTGTTAGATTTAAAAGCGCATTCAATCAATAGATCGGAGCTATACTCTTTAGCCCAATCTGCTTTAACGCTTTTGCTGTTCTCTGTCGGCACCCGGGCAGGACAACGAATGGGCCAGAGAGCGGCATCCTCTAATTTATTCCTGAAAGATGGTTTACAAAGTTGTATAGAAGACAACAGGTAGGATATACATAGCTGTGGAGGCTTTTAAAATACAATCTTTGTTTTTATTCCTATATTTAATGAGCAGCAGGAAGTGTTCTGGCACTTTCCTGCTAATAAGTGGCCAGTAAGTGTAAAAAGAGAAGCCGTGATCATACCAAACCCTATCGTAAAACTTGACTACAATCCTTCCAAAGATGTGCTGGTAGTTGTATGGCCTGATTTCAACGAATATGCAGTGAGCGAGGCGATGTTCGTGATGGATGCAGTTATTGAAACCATCAGGCATTATGATGTGAAGTATTTGTTGACAGATACCCGGAACAGGATGATCAGTATCCCCGATGCAGTATATAAAGAGATGATGCTCAAGTTCACAAGAGACTTGGCAGCCACACGCCTTCAGCGAATGGCGCGTGTAGTGACGGAAAGTAGCCGCAGGGAAAAGCCCATTAGCGAAGTGAGGCAGGAGGCGAATCTTGGCATACCGATGCAGCACTTCTATAGCGTAGAAGAAGCCTTGGATTGGCTCACCTCTCAGAAGTAGGAGTAAGAGCCTTTTGTTTTAGCAGCGTTTAAGAATAGCTGGCAAGGTGAACGGTGAGTATAACATAGAAATTAAAATTAGCTTGTTTTATCTAAGGTTTATCGGCCGTTTACCAGTGGTAAAAACCTTGCCCTAAGTTGCTTTGTGATCACTCAGTTGATGATGAGCCTGAACATGAGAAAATGGGCTTTAATTTCTGTAAAACGAAACTACAGTGCAGGATTCCAGATAAACAAAATGGCGCGGCTTGCAAACATTAAACGCCTAAGTATGTACTACCATTACAACATACAGGTACCATGCGGCTGTTATTTATTTTAGCATTGCTTTTCCCGATACTTACGCTGGCCCAAACGGGTGTGATTACTGGTAGTGTCAGAGACAGAAATACACAGGAGCCACTTGTCGGAGTCTCTGTTGTGCTAGCAGGGGCACAGTTGGGTGCTTTGAGTGATGCACAGGGCGACTTCCGAATAGAACGTGTTCCTGTTGGCTCCTTTACCGTGCAAGCTTCTTATGTAGGGTATCAAACGTTAAGCAAGTTCAACGTCAGTATTACGGCTGGCAACATGCAGATACTGAATTTTGAACTGGTGCCGGCAAGCAGCCAGTTGCAACAGGTAGAAATTGTGGCCGACCGCAGACAAAGTGCCGCCGCAGCTGACCTGGTAACGCCCTTGTCGGTACAGCGCCTGAGTTCGGAGGAGATCAGTAGCAACCCAGGAGGTAATTTCGATATTTCGAAGGTGGTGCAGGTGCTGCCAGGCATGGCTACCAGCGGAACAGGGGGCGGCAGCCGCAATGACCTCATCATCCGGGGTGGTGCGCCCAGTGAAAACGTGTATTACCTGGATGGAATCGAGATACCGCTTATCAACCACTTTACCACCCAAGGCAGTGCAGGTGGAGCTACCGGAATACTGAACGTCTCGTTTATTGAAGACCTGAAAGTAAGTTCTTCAGCCTTTGATGCCCGTTATAGTAATGCTTTGGCCGCTGTGTTTGAGTTCAGCCAGCGCAGCGGTAACCCCGATCGCTTTTCCGGGAACATACGCCTGAGCGGATCGGAACTGGCCACTACTTTTGAAGGGCCCATCGGCTCCAAAACAACCTACCTGGTATCTGCCCGGCGTTCCTATCTGCAGTTTCTATTCAAACTCCTCGATCTGCCCATTCGGCCCAATTACTGGGATTTTCAATATAAAGTTGACAATAAAATAAATGCCAAAACATCACTCTCCTTTATAGGTGTAGGGGCCATAGACGAGTTCTCGTTTGGCGTACCCCGCAACAGCACCCCTGAAAACGAGTATATCCTGCGTTCTATTCCGTTGAACAACCAATGGAATTATACGACCGGCATAGCCTTAAAGCGGCTAATAAATGAAGGCTATGTAAATGTAGCTTTAAGCCGGAACACTTTTAATATCGACCTGGAGAAGAACGAGGCAGCCCAAACCGGCGGCGTTCCCCTTAAAACGCTGCAATCCAGCTCCCGCGAAACGGAGAACAAGTTGCGGATCGATGTAAATAAGTATCAGTATGGCTTCCGGTATGCCTATGGGATATCAGGCCAGTATGTGCAATTTACGAACAATCTTTTTAGCCAGATACGTCGTGAGCTCCGCGACGCAGCTGGTAACGTAGTGCAGCCAGGTATAACCCTGGATTATAATACCGACCTAAGCTTTTTCAGGTATGGCGCTTTCGGGCAGGTGTCCAGGTCTGTATATAACGATAAACTAGGCATCTCATTTGGCATCCGCTCTGATATGAATACGTTTACAGCGAAAGGGCGAAATCCTTTAAAAACCTTCTCTCCGCGTCTGGCACTTTCATACTTGGTGTCTGATAAGTGGACCCTGAATGCGTCATCCGGCGTGTACTATAAACTCCCTTCCTATACTATTCTTGGCTTTCAGAAAAAAGGAGCGTTTCTGAACAAATCAGCCGATTACACACAAGCCATCCATTATGTGCTGGGCACTGAATACCTGCCTCGCCCGGATTTACGATTTACCCTGGAAGGATTCTACAAAGATTATAATAACTATCCTGTCTCCGTACGCGATGGAATCTCATTGGCTAACCAGGGCGGTGACTTTGGTTCTATTGGGAACGAGGCCGTGCGCACAACTGGCGATGGGCGGGCATATGGCCTAGAGTTTTACATGCAGAAGAAATTGACAGAAAGCACTTTTTATGTGCTTTCTTATACTTACGTGCGGAGTGAATTTGCCGGAAGTGATGGCCGCTACATCTCCAGTGCCTGGGATTACAGACACCTGCTATCCGGATTGTTTGGTAAAAAGCTTTGTCGCAACTGGGAGCTTGGGGCGAAATACCGCTATGCAGGTGGGGCGCCCACAACGCCTTTCGACCTGGAAGCGTCACAAAGGAACTATGCTTCCCTGGGCGTGGGCATACTTGATTATGCCAGGCTTAACACAGAGCGGCTGCGCCCTTTCAGCCAGCTTGATATTCGTGTAGACAAGAAATGGAATTTCAACCGCGCTACCCTGGACCTTTTCCTGGACATAGCCAACGTGCTTGCCAGCAAAACGCCCGGCTATGACCGCTATACTTTCCAGCGCAACGAAGACAACACTGGCTTTGCTACCACCGACAACGCTGCCTTGCGAGCCGACGGCGCAAACGCGCTGCCCGTCATCCTCAGCAACGACGATGGCAACCTGGTGCCGACGCTTGGGTTTATTGTAGAGTTCTGATATGATCAGACAGCACAAAAAGAGGCGTTGGTTGTTAAAATGAATAGGTTAGCAAAGTATAACGTGCGGAGCTAAATGAGGTTGAAGCCCGTAAAGCAGGGAGCAAAGCAGGAGAGACTGGATGGGTATAGCTTAAAAACAAAGACTATCTGTAAGCGCTTAAAGTATACGGCAGCCGCACAACAGGCTAATAGTGCGGTATAACTGAAAGTAATGGATATAGCAGGAAAACAAGTACAACAGGAGGACGCATTGCAGACCGATGCGCAAATAAAGGAGCTCGTACGGGAGCTGCTATACAAAAACATGATTAGTGGCCGGAAAGCCGGATTTAATTATCATTATACCAAGCCCTCCCCCAGCACATATCCCTTCCAATACTTCTGGGACACCTGTTTTCACATCTTTATACTTACCGAGTTGGGAGAGGTGGAGATGGCAAAAAAGCACATGAGGAGCTTATTCCGGATGCAGCAAGCAGATGGCTTTGTTGGCCACATGAGCTATTGGGAACGGCTGTGGCCTGCCCGCGTTACCGACCTGCTGCAGCTGAAGCCCCGCGACGTGTTGCGGCTCTACAAACCGCACATGTCTGCTTTGGTGCAGCCACCGCTGGCAGCACAGGCAGTACTCCGCATCTATGAAAAGAGCCACGATACCGCTTTTCTGAAAGAGATGCTGCCGAAGCTCAAAGCATACTATGGCTGGCTAGCCACCAACCGCGACTTTGAGCAGGAGGGACTGCTCTCCATTATTACACCCTTTGAATCAGGTATGGACTGGAAAGCCAGCTATGATCCAGTGCTAAAGTATACCAAAGGCGTTGGCGGTCCGCTGTTGTTCTGGAAGGTGCTGCAGGTAGATGCCCATAACTTCCGGATGGGGTATAACCTGCCTAAGATTTACAAAAGCAACAGATTTATAGTTAAAGATGCTGCGTTTAACACAATCTACGCGCAGAACCTGGAAGCGCTGGCACACTTATGCAGCCTGGCAGGGGATGATGCTGGACCTCGTTTTTTTGCACAGGCCGAAAAGACAGCTGCCAGTATCCTGAAGTACATGTATGATGCGTCGGAAGCAGCTTTTTTTGACCTGTATGGCCATCATTTCACAAAACTGAAGGTGCATACTGCTACAATCTTTTTCCCCGTGGTACTCAAGAGTGTGCCTAGAGATGTCTGCAGGAAAGTTTTGGAAACGCACCTGTTCCACCAGGATGGCTTTCATGTCCAGTTTCCGATTCCCTCGCTTGCCATAGATGAGCCTGCGTTTAAACCGGGCGAATCCTTATACATTTGGCGTGGTCCTACCTGGGTTGTTTTTAATTGGTTTGTGCAAGGCTTTCTGCTGGAAAAGGGCTATAACGATCAAGCTAAAGAATTACTGCTGACTGTAAAGCGGCTGATCCATAAAAGCGGGTTCAGAGAGTACTACGACCCTTTTACCGGAGAAGGGCATGGAGCAGAGGATTTTACCTGGTCCGGTTTGCTGGTAGACATGCTCAACAAGCATAAAGAAGCAACATCTACCGGGAAAAACGACTGAGCTGTTGCTTAAACTTCATGTTGTCAGGAGTTTACTGCTGTCAAAGCAGAAAGCTCTTCTGCTATTTGCTATCCCTTATGATGAAGGCATTAGATATTCTGCCTAATCAAACCAGCAAGGGGGGCAGCAGAGATTGTGCAGAAGTAAAACGCATCAAATTTTCTTAACAGTAGCGTAAAGTGAGTAGCTATACTTTAGTTGCGAACGGTTTTATTATACTTGTTGCGGTAGGCGAGGGGCGTCAGGCCCGTGATTTTCTTGAAAATAGTCCGGAATGCTTTGGTATCGGTGTAGCCAACATCAAACATCACTTCGTTGATATTCTTACGGCTGGATTCAAAGCTTCGCTTGGCCGCTTCAATCTTTACCCGCTGAATGTATTCCAGAACCGAATTGTTGGTGGCTTTGTTGAAACGGCGCTCAAAGCTCCGTCGGCCGACTGCAGCAGTAGCGGCCAGCTCATCTATCGTAATCTTCTCAGTTACATGTTGCTCAATGTATTCCTGTGCCTGTTGGATAACCGCATCGTTATGATTCTTCTGCCCTTTGAACAGCGCAAATGCTGCCTGGCTGTTGCGGTCAATATCAATGGCAAAGTACTTGGACGCAAGTATAGCGGTCTCGCGGTTGGTATACTTTTCTACCAGGTGTAACAGCAGGTTCCAGTAAGAGTTGGCTCCGCCACTGGAATAAAGGCGTGTATCTTCCGTCACGATGCTGCCATCCACTACCTCCACTGCCGGAAACATTTCTCTGAGTTCCTGGGCATAACCCCAATGCGTCGAACATTTTTTGCCATCAAGCAAGCCGGTAGAAGCCAGCAAAAAGGCACCTACACACAACGAAGCTACTTCTGCACCACCATCATACTGCGCCTGAATCCAGGGGATGAGCTCCTGATTAGCCGCAACAGCACCGGCCATATCGCCAGCCAGGGCAGGTATAAACACCAGGTCTGTTGTCCTGACTTCCTGCAGTTGCTTATCTGTGTGCACCGTAAATAGGCCGCCATTTAGTTTTACTTCATGGTTGAGGCCTACCAGTTGCACCTGAAACAGGGGCGGTTTGCCCTCCATCGCCAAAAACTGGTTAACAACCGTGAACAGGTAGCGCGGATCTGCTATGGCCTGCATTACAGACGATTCCGGAACAAGTATCGAGACATGCTTCATACTTCAAATATAAGTAATCCTGTCGCAAATTACCCTTTTATTGTCGCTATCGCCCGTCTCATAATCTAGTGGTTTACTGTAAGTTTGTTTAAATGATTTTAGCATAAGCAGCAGCAGAAATATACAATGCAATTGCCACCAGAAAGCTAAAATCGACAGTAGCTAAAACTTAACACGTGCGTGAAGTCCTTTATCTTAACTTTATAAGTATGAAAACGGAAGAAATAACAGCCATTACAGTGGAGACCACTCTTGCGGCACCTGTAGCCCAGGTATGGTCACTTTGGACGGAAGCTCGCCACATCAAAAAGTGGTATTATGCCTCCGATGATTGGTATGCGCCTGATGCCGTGAACGACCTGCAGGTTACGGGCACATTCAGCACCACAATGGCAGCTAAGGATGGAAGTATGGCCTTTGAATTTGAAGGCGTTTATACCCGAATCGTACCCTTAAAAGCTATAGATTACACGCTGAACGATGGCCGGAAAGTGTCTGTTATTTTTACCTCGAAGGGCAACGAAACCACCGTGACAGAAGTTTTTGAACCGGAAACCAGTCATCCGCTGGACTTACAGAAGAACGGATGGCAAGCCATTCTGGATAACTTCCGCAAGTATGTAGAAACGCAATCATAACAAATATACCCAACATGATACAGCAAAAAATTACGCCTTTTCTTTGGTTTGACAACCAGTCAGAGGAAGCCATGAAGTTTTATACTTCCATTTTCAGCAATTCGAAGATCGGCACCGTGACCTATTATGCCGATGGAGCGCCGCTACCAAAAGGCACCGTCATGACAGCCAGCTTCCAGTTGGAAGGGCAGGAGTTTGTTGCCCTGAACGGAGGTCCAGTGTATACATTTACCCCAGCCGTGTCGTTTGTGGTCACCTGCCAGACGCAGGATGAAGTTGATCATTACTGGGATAATCTTGTGGAGGGAGGCACTGCGATGCAATGCGGCTGGCTACAAGACAAGTTTGGGGTGACGTGGCAAATTGTACCGGCCCAGCTGCCCTCGCTGCTGCGCGATAAAGAAAAAGCAGGAAAGGTGATGCAGGCCTTTATGAAAATGAAAAAACTGAGTATTCCGGACCTGGTGAAAGCATACGAAGCCGCATGAACATCAACTCCTACCTGACTTTTAGCGGAAACTGCCGCCAGGCCATGACTTTTTACCAGCAGAGCCTGGGCGGGGAACTCAGCTTACAAACGGTAGGCGAATCCCCGATGGCAGCTAAAATGCCAAAGCACCTGCAGTCCTGCATTCTGCATGCAACGCTCACAAGCGGCAGCCTGGTATTGATGGGGTCGGATATGGTGGGCGAAGCGGGTTTAAACCGGGGCAATGGAGTTGCTATGATGCTTCATTGCGACAGCGAGGCGGAATTAAGGGCCTGTTACCAAAAGCTGGCCCATGGCGGCACGAAGACGAATCCGCTAGAGCTTACGTTCTGGGGAGCTTTGTTTGGCGATCTCACGGATCAGTTTGGGAATCAGTGGCTGTTGCATTTTCAGGCAAGGGAAGCATGCGGTTAAGGAATAGCTTACACGATGGTGGAAATCTTTAAAACCAACATTACGGATAAATCAACAGCGGACAACCTTCTGGCGCAACTGCAACAGAAGTTACCGGCAGCAAAGATCACCTTTGACCTGGATGATTGTGACCATATTTTGAAGGTAGTACACTATGCTGAGATTATTGCGCCGGTAACAGAGCTTTTGCATCAGCAGGGATTTGAGTGCGAGGTGTTAGAGTAAATTTACTGTTACACCGCAGTAAATCATTTTCTTTGAACGTATTGTGTTTTAAAGGGAAGTCTTGCCTATTAGCTTCAAGCAACTTGCCCGGCATTTAGCCAGCGGCAAGCACCCCATTTTCCGGAACGCTGCTACGTATAGCAGCGTTTTTTTGCGCTTTTCTCAATGCTATTGTAAGAAGCACAGGCGACAGTTTCCCTAGCTCCGTTCTGGTAAAACCTGATTGCTCTACAAATATAAAGGAGCTATAATTCAGTTTTATACTTGTCCTGCAATCGGGGAAGTTTGCTAGAACTTGCATCAGAACGGTGCTTGTTGCAAAGGATCTTCATATGATTTAGCAGGGGCTTTTGAAAACTACGTATTTGTTGATGGCAATCTCAGTATAACTGCTGATGTTTAAAAAAGCTATTTACTGTAATTTTAGGTGTGGCTACCTGTACACCTTTATCTTAGAAAAATATGGCAACAAAGCTTAGGCAATGTCTGCTTTAGCTGGGTAACAGTTGCATATAGTCAAACAGTTGGCAACAGGCGGCATTAACAGGACAAAGCTGAATTGAAACTAGAGCGCCAAATGTAAGAAGATTCTGCTGAAAATGTTGCTGTATAAAATTGACTTTCAGTCTGGTAAGGCTAATCCACATAGATTACCATCGGAGGTATTCCGAAACTATTGCCATATGCTTCTTTCATGATCCTTAGCCCGAACAGCCCTCTTAAAATGCATTATAACCCCTCCACGGATATTCTTTACGTGGAGTACCCTGATCTGGGATCCTTGCAGCTTCCGGTGATCAAGCACAGCCTGGCTGTTTTGGTAGAGAACATCCGCAATTACGATGTACGCAAACTGTTGCTTGATTCGAGTGATTCCGAAGTATGGGTTAGCGAGAAGGAAGGCAGAGCCGTGGCCTTGCAACTGACCAGCGATCTAATGAAGACCCGGCTTTTGAAAGTGGCGCACGTACTGCCCTTAGACCCAGATCGGGAAAAAAGAGTGCAAGCGAATATCAACCAGGTACCACGCGGTACACGCCCTTACCAGTTGCAGACCTTTGATACGAAAGAAGATGCAATGGCCTGGTTAGGAGCGCGCGACTAAACACTTCTTTGCCGGCCAGTAAAGCACTGAGGGCTTTACTGCACAATCACTTTTCTATACTCTACCTTGCCGGATGCTGTCTGAGCTTTAACAAAGTATAAGCCACCGTGTAGCGCGGGAGCTACGATCAACTCTGTTTTAAGGGTGCCATCTGCTTTAGACGTTAGTTTCCGGACATCTACAATGCGTCCTTCCACGTCGATCATGGTGATAAGCACATCCTCTTGTTGCCCCAACTGATGCAGCATCAGGATCATTTTTCTATCTTTTACTGGGTTCGGGTAAACCAGCATACTCACCGGCTCATCAGCTGGAGGCATAATGATCTTTGCCGGGTCATTTGCTTTTAGCAGCGTGATCTGTGGCTTGCCTTTGCCATTTACATCAAAGTATTCTGAAATATATAGGTTGCCTGTAAACTCATCTTCTACTACATCCAGCGGGTTGGCATAGGGGCGGCGTAAGCCGGGTACCTGAATACCTTCAACTGCACTTACAATCTCCTTGGTAGTTGGGCTGGGCTCCAGCACGATCAGGTCGTCACCGCCACTAAACCGGCAGATCAAAAGCCGGCCCTGCAGCTTACCGTCAAAGGCATTGCTGCGATACTCTATGGCGCCATTTGGCGATATATTAGGGCCAAAATTATACACCCAGCCCCGGAAGTTTGGCTCCTTTGGAGTACCCACGGCATAGCCGTACGTCTTGCCTTTGTTGGTCCATACTATTTCGGCCGGATCTTCGCCACCGGTGGGGTTGCCGCCATTAAGGATGTATTCATGCCGTAGCGCATTCGGGTGTCCGTAATAGCCGCCTTTCTCCACCCGGTACAGATAATCGCTTTGGGTAGCACGTACATTGTTCATCGCAGGAACATCCACACCGGTATAGGGCTTGCCATTTGACCAGATGGTGCTAGTTGTAAGTGCAGGTGTGCTGCCCCCTGCTGCTGAGCCATTTGTGGGCACGTATAACTGGCCGTTGCTGTGCCACACCATATCGTAAGCATTCCGGATGCCCGTTGCAAAAATCGTGAGCGGTGCATTTTTGGCATAAGGATTGTAGGTGCCTTCGCCGTCAGGCGTTTTGGCATCTATCGGCAGCGTTTGCTTTTCTGCTTTAGAAATATCCAAACGAAGAACAGCGGCTGATAAAAGCCTTTCCGGCCTGTTGCCCCACAACTTATTTGCCGCTCCCATGGCCGTGTTGCTACCCATCAGCACATAAAGCGCACCATCTGGGCCAAAATCAATCGAGTTGATGGCATGGTCTTTTGTGGAGCGCGGCAGGTTGGTAACATACGTTTTGCTCTCGGGCTTGTCCGGATTATTCAGGTCAATACGAGTGATCTTGCTCGACCAATCGGGTGCACCATTAAAAGATGCCGAGGAATGGCTCATCCAAGCCACCAGGTTATCGGCTGTTGCAAAAGGGTCAAAATGGAAACCGATCAATAACTGGCGGGTGTCACCAAAAGGGGCGATCGTTACCTGGTTGTTCAGTGAACCATTTGCATCAATATCCCAGCGTTCAATTTTGCCGCCGGAGGTAGTAGCATACAGGCGATGGTCCGGGCCTATAACCAATGTTGTGAAGCCATCATCGCCCGGGCTGGTGGTGATGAGCGTCTTGGGTGTAAAAGCCACGCCGTCCAATCCTGCCATTTCCGTTGGGGTCGTGTTGGTGGTGGTAAAGCGGGACGTAAACGGTTTCATCGCATAGCCGTTCAGGTCCTTTACCTGATCTGTTATTTCAAACTGATAAGTGGTATTCAGCGCCAGGGAGGCGGAAAGCGTAATGGCATCTCCGGCAGCAGTCGTATTAACCGCCGTGCCGGAAACCGGCTTTTTAAAAACGCCGATTACCTCGTATAGCCGCACGTTTGTGCTGTTAACAGTACTACCATCAATGGATTTGCCACTCGGAAATTCCAGGTCTACGGAAACAGATTTATCTAGAGCTACTTCAGATGCATCATTTGCCGGCCGCACCGCCGATACATAAGGTCGTAGCGAGTCAGGAATAGCTGCAGATGCCTGGCCCTGCATAACAAAGGTTGAAAAAGGGATTGGCGGCTGTGGATGGTTGGTAGCCGCAGCAGTAACTTCCGGAAGGTAGAAGGCAGATTGTGCACTTGCCAGTATACCGGTTGCCAGGCAAAGGGTAGTCCACTTGCCTGCTGTTAAGAGGGATATTAAAGTTTGAGTAAGCTTTCTTTTCATACAATGTTGATTGCAATCGGAATATATGGCGGCATCGGCCAGGATGATTGACCGGCAGGAGTAATAAGGGGTAAAGTAGCTGATAAATAGATGGTTAAAGCATACAGGACTTGCTTACCAAAACAAATGGACCATGTGTTTTGCAGGCCCGCCACCGCATACCTGTTAAACTGCAACAGTGGAGATGGTGCAGATAAAGCATCAGAATGATTTTGAAGCTGACGGTCGTAAAGAAGATCAGAATTCAATCTAAAGAGGAATATATTTTTATATATATTTTATCTGGAGTATAATACTGTTTTAAGGCATAAAGGTTGGGTTGGTTCATACTTGATAAGTTTAGTTAAGTATAATTAGAGTTTAATATACTTGTAATTAATAAGTTACAGGCCGTCTTTCAGTAAAATAATTGATGCATATGTATGAAATGTATTCATTCAAGGTACCTGCGCGCACATCAAATTCTGACTGCTAGTATAAAATGATGAGCTTACCGAGTAAGCAAGTGTTGGTTGCTCATTCTTGTCGCAGCAGGGATCAAGGCATCCTGCTTTATTAAAATTTATATTATTAGCTTATCAAAATTATATACACAGGCAACCATCCGGCAAGTTAATGCGTGAAGGAAGAAACGCGGTATGCTACTTAAGTTAAATGCTGCCCTTTTTCATACCTGGCGCAGCAAACAGGCGGCTGCTTACCCTTTAAGCCGCGGAATGTACACCACCCTTATATAACAGCACCTGCTAGTGACACACCGCTAACGCGCTTGCAGCCGTTCCTCACTTTGCTGTAAAATCTTATCTCTCAAGCTTAATTTTTACCTATGAAAGTAACCAAAACCTTAAAAACAGTCTTTACGTTTGGTCTGGGCCTGCTTCTGCTGGCCTGTAATAAAGACAACGACAACTTCCCGATCGGAAACAGCGACTCAATTAAGTTAGACCTGGTGGCAGAGGGGCTCACTTCCCCGGTTTTTCTGACGCAGGCACCCGGCGATCCTCAACGCCTCTTTGTGGTGGACCAGATAGGAGTGATCCGGGTAATCAAAAACGGCGAACTGCAGGAAACCCCCTTCTTGGATCTCAGAAACAAGCTGGTACAGATTCGGCCCGGCTATGACGAAAGAGGCACGCTGGGATTGGCTTTCCACCCGGACTATGCACAAAATGGCCGGTTTTATGTATACTACAGCGGACCTCTCCGCGGATCAGCTCCCGGTAATTTCGATCATACAAACTATGTTTCGGAGTTTAGGGTGATGCCTGGTGATATGGACATAGCCGATCCATCATCAGAAAAAATCCTGCTGGCTGACGATCACCCACAGCTGAACCATAATGCCGGCACTCTGATGTTTGGGCCAGACAGATACTTGTATGTTTCGATTGGTGATGGCGGCGGCGGCGGCGATGACGACTTAGGCCACGTGGAAGACTGGTATAAGGTAAATGACGGCGGCAACGGGCAGGACATTACGCAGAACTTGCAGGGCAACATCCTGCGGCTGGACGTGGACAACGGCTCGCCTTATGGTGTACCAAATGATAATCCGTTTGTTGGTAAGGAGGGCCTGGATGAGATCTATGCCTTCGGCTTCCGCAACCCGTACCGCTTCTCCTTCGATAAGCTGACCGGCATGCTGATTGCCGGTGATGCCGGGCAGGAGCTTTACGAAGAAGTGGATGTGGTGGTAAAAGGCGGTAACTATGGCTGGAATGTGAAAGAGGGCCGCCATTGCTTTAACACCGCTGATCCGCTGCACCCACTTAGCAAATGTCCGGATACCGATATCTGGGGCAACATTCTGATCGATCCGGTTATTGAATTCGGTAACATTGAACACGTGGCTGGTGGCCTTGGTGTTGTAGTAGTTGGCGGCTATGTATACAGGGGCTTAAACAACGTGCTTGGCCTTGGTGGCGACTACTTATTCGGCGTCTGGTCGCAGGGAGATGCGGAAAAGAGCGGAGCTATCTTTGCTTCTCATGCTTCGGCTAACGCAAGTAACTGGAACCATCGCAAGCTCTCCATCAGTAACACACCTGATCACGAGTTGGGCCACTACCTCCTTGGCTTCGGCCAGGACAATGCAGGTGAGCTTTACGTGCTCACCACCGACAATTCAGGACCAAGTGGAAACACCGGTAAAGTTTATAAAATAAAATAAAAGCATCGCTTCAGTCCGAAGTAACAGGCGTATCAGTTTATCGCCAATGTAGTGTTAACAAGCCGGATAACTCCCGCAACTAGCTTTTAAAACGGCGGTGCTACATTATACTTCAGGCATGTTTAATATGTAGTTCCAAAGATTCCACGGGTACAGCCTATACTTCGAGGCAATTAGAAGTATAGGCTGTACCCGTGGTCTTTTGCAGTAGTATGCGAGAAGGAAGTGCAGAAGCAAAGTATAGCTGCAGCACAGCAAGTAACGTATTCTTGTGCTGCTTTCGCTAGGTTAAAGGTCTGCAATACTTGTGTGAGGTACCTGCCAAGGCGATGCTGCAAGTATACTTTAAGGTGATTCAGAGCAGGAGTGAGGTATTACTGCCTGGTTGAAGAGAGCCGGGGAGAGGGCGAATTCTGTTACCTCCTGCACAGCTCCCTGCGACATGTCGCCCAATTGAATAGCCCCGATCCGCACACGTACCAGGCGCAAGGTAGGGAAGCCGACAGCGGCAGTCATCTTTCGCACCTGCCGGTTCTTGCCTTCTGTGAGCGTGATAGACACCCAGCTGGTGGGGCCATGCCTGTCATCCCGAATACGCCGGCTGCGTTCGGCAAATCCCGGATCAGCTGTAAGCCGCGATGCTATACATGGTTTAGTCCGATAATGTGTGCCTTCAATGCCGATAAGAACCCCTTGCTGCAGTTGTGCAATCGCTGCATCACTTATGAGGCCATCTACCTGTGCATAATACTCTTTTTCAACTTTACAGCTGCGCACCTGTTCACTAACCAAACCATCCGTTGTCAGTAGCAGCAAACCTTCGCTGCCTTCGTCCAGTCGGCCAATAGCCATGGTGCCTACCGGGAAATCGTATAGCTCGCCTAGCAGCTTTTTCTTCTTTTTATCGCAAACAAACTGGCTGATATAGCCGAAGGGCTTATGAATGATGAAATGGCGGTGCTGCATACAGGTAAGCGTTGTGCTCGCAAAGGTAAGCTTTCATCACAATATTTTCTGCTGCGTTGCGGGTAGGAAAGAAGGCTGCGGCAAGTATAAGCAGTTACTATTAGCTATACAGCTGTTTACCTGTAAGCAGCACAAGGCTGCTAGGGCAGGTTAATCCTTCGGTATCTCGATGTAAAAGGTAGCGCCCTGGTTTTCTTCACTTTCAAACCACACCTGGCCGTTATGCCACTCCACAATCGTTTTGATGATGGACATACCCAATCCAATGGTTGGTTCACCTTTCAGGCCTTCGCGCCTTGCCTTGGTAAACTTATCAAACAGTTCTTTGTGGTACTTTTTAGGAATGCCTATGCCATTATCCTCTACAATAACTAAAACGGTGTTTCCCTGATCTTGCAGGTCAACTTCTATAATGCCGTCGTCGCGCGTAAACTTGATGGAATTAGAGATCAGGTTATTGATAACCTGCATAAACTTGTTCTGATCTATAGAAGTATAAATCGCCTTTGTTGAAGTGTTGAACCGGATGTCTTTCTTAAGTATCTGCTTCCCATCCTTGTACTGCTCAATCACCTCCTGCACCTTCTCCACCAGGTTCACTCTGCGCTTAATCAAGCTGGTGTTTGATGATTCGAGGAATTCCTGATTCACAAAATCGCGGATCAGCTGGAGGCTGTTTTTGCTGCTTGCCTGTATGATGTCAACCAGGTTGCTCAGGTCGGCATTTTCGTACGCTTCTACTTTTTCAGAAAGCAGGTTTGATAAGGATTGGATGTTGGCAATTGGGCCTGCCAGGTCATGCGACAGGATCTCGAGGATCGAATTTTTTTTGGCGGCAAACTTCTGCAGGTTGCCAATATTGTCTTTTGCTGCGGTAATGTCTTCAGCAATACCGGCAATAAATTGTTTCCCATCGCGATCAGTAATTAGCTGCGGCGTCATGCAGATCCATTTTACCACTTTATCCGGAAGCACAATGCGGAACTCCAGGTCGCGCTTCGGAATGCCGTTCAGAAGCTCAGCATATTCTTTAGCCAGGTACTCCTTGTCATCCACATGGATTGTATCAAATATAACAGCCGAATCTGCTAATACATTTTCACCCGGAATCTTCCAGATCTGATCAAAGGCGCTGTTTAAAGAAACGATTCTGCGACTCTCCAGTTCATAGGAGAATAATACCTTGTTAGTTTGATCAAGCAGGTGTTTGAATATTTCGAAATTGCTGCTTCTGTTCATGTGTGTACTCTAAGAGGCTTTCTGCTACACCGATTGTAAGGACAAGGACATAAAAAAAGTGGGATGCTGCCTTTACCAGCTCGTTTTCCTGATGATCTGCTCCGGACAGGACGCAATTTACATCTGAGAAACAGTAGGATGGCGTATCAGCAGGCCCACACTTTGAGGTGCAACAATCGTCTTACTTTTCCGGATCGGGAGTTGGCTCTGGCGGTGTAGAAGTAATGTTGCCGAAATCATCTACATACGCAATCATTTCGTCCATACTCTTTCCCTTATTGGAGTTCACTTTTCGTTCCTCCTTTTTCTGTTCTTTGTTCTGTCTCTTTTTCAGCTTCTTCTTTTCTTTTTCTTTTTTACTAAATGTTTCCTGAGATCGACCCATAATGTACGTTTAGGTTAATAATGTCTATTTGCTATTACTGCCTACGATTTTAAAACAATTGTAGCTAATCTTAAGCCCGTTCGTGCGGATAAATAGAACGCCTGCTGCTATTAGCAGCGGCAGTTTTAGAGACCAGGCAATAATAAATAAAAAGAAAAAAGCCTTACGGGTAAGTAAGGCTTTTTTCTACGACTGATATGGTTTATTAAACGCGTTTTACGTTTACCGCATTTAAGCCTTTTCTTCCTTCTTGCAAGTCAAAAGTTACTTCGTCGTTTTCCTGGATTTCGTTAATAAGTCCAGATACGTGTACGAAATACTCCTGATCTGAATTTGTTTCTTTAATAAATCCGAACCCTTTCAGGTCATTAAAGAATTTTACTGTTCCTTGATTCATAATAATTGTTTAGTATACTATTAAGACATAAATATATGTAAAACCATTCATTTTTGCTTGATTAATTTCCAGCTTCGCCCGAAAACGCGGCTGTAGCTGTTTAAAGCTGGTATTTATTTTTAGACTTCAGACTGGCTTCTGCGTTTTCAGGTACGTGCTCGCGCATGCCTTTCCTCTTGCAAATGCTGCAAACGCGAATGGTAGTATGTTTGAAGCTTAATATAGGTATGGTTTGATACATTTAGCTAGTTCTGCAGTAACTTTCTTTTCTATTTGTGGTACTTTTACGCAGAATTGTACGTTATCATACGGTGAGCTGTACTTTATATTTACGTATTGTATAAAGGCATCAGCTTGTATTTTCTTTTCTGATTGGTGTTATTGCAGCGAGTGAGGCTCTGGAATTCCTATATCAAGAAGTTATTTCCATTTAGTTGCACCTCGCTGAACAGCACCATATGTCAAAAAAAATCAAATTTACTAACTGCCATCAGTCTGCTTTTTTTGCTACTACCCGCAGCAGGGTAGAGGCACATTTTAAAGCAAACAATATTTCTAAAAATGCGAACGGGCTGATGTGGACCAAAACGGTTTTCTTCCTCACCGGATTTATCGCTTTATACTTATTGTTACTGACTGGCTGGTTTGGGCCGCTGGTTATGCTGGGGCTTACTTTAGTTCTAGGCGCTTTCGCCGCTTTTGTAGGTTTCAATATTTGCCACGATGCCATTCACGGTTCTTTCTCCAGCAACTCCCATGTTAATAAAGGCCTTAGCTACATTTTTAATCTGGTTGGAGCCAATCCTTACCTGTGGAATATCACCCATAACATTGTACATCATACTTACACCAATATACCTGGTCATGATGAGGACATTGAAGTCGCACCGGGACTGATCCGATTGGATGCCACTGAGAAGGTAAACAGCATTCAACGCTACCAGCACCTGTATGCATTCTGGCTGTATGGTCTGGCGTCGCTCTCCTGGGTACTGCGCAAAGACTATATTAAGTTTTTTAAGAAAAGCATCGGTCAGCACAGCGCCAAACATCCTAAAAGTGAGTATTTTAACCTGTTCTTCTATAAATTTCTGCATTACTTTTTATTTATAGGCGTACCGATGCTGGTGCTTGACCTCACTTGGTGGCAGGCCGCTATCGGTTTCCTGGTGATGCACCTGGCCGAAGGTGTGGTGATGGGACTTGTTTTTCAGCTGGCGCACGTAGTAGAAGGCACTGAATTTCCGATGCCGAATGAAGATGGTAACATAGAGGAAGCCTGGGCAGAACACCAGATGCGGACTACTGCTAATTTTGCTCCTCAGAGCCCAATAGCTGCTTTTTTCCTCGGTGGCCTTAACCGGCAGATCGAGCACCACCTTTTTCCGAAAGTATGCCACATTCATTATCCGGCCATTGCTGTGATTGTGCGGCAAACAGCTGAAGAGTTTGACTTGCCTTATAATGAAAGTCCAACGTTTTTAACGGCCATTTGCTCGCACTACCGCATGCTCCGGAAATTGGGAAAAGAGGCTTACCACGAACAGACAAACCCTGCTGTACTAGCTGCCTGATGTTCCTGCTGAAGTATAAGCTGGCATTTATTATAGCAAGCTGTGGGTCTTGCTACTTACTTTATAGCAGGCGTAACAAGTATAGCTTCTTTCGTAAGCCACTTCAGCGCTTCCTGCTGGTTGCAAAAATTTTGGATCGGGAAGTTGATGGCGTGCAATGCTTCAGCGCGCGTAACAATCGATTCTAACGCGAGGCGATAAAAAACATTGTCGGGGAGCACCCGCGCCAGCTTCTGCAACGATGTCTGTAGCAACGCTTCATACAGCGTTGTTACAATCCATTCTTTCACCTCCGCTGTCAAGGCACCAAATACTTCCAGGTTTACCAGCGCGCGCTGTATACGGGTAGCAAGCAACACCTCAGTAAGTTGTAGGCTGCCAATTTTAATTTCCTCTTCATTTACAGGGCGCAGCCATTCTGCATAAAGCAGGTTGCTGTTGGTATCTATCCTGATCCTGTTAAAATCTGATTCATACATAGTTTTAAAGAGCATAGGCTTTTAAATTAAAATGAAAAGATAGTGTGCGGAAATGCAGGTGGCGATTGATAGCTGCGGTTTACAGTTGGTGTTGCGGCCGGGGAGCAGTAGATTGTTGTTTATATAACAGCTTTGCAACTGAATAAAAAAGCCCCCGCATAACGGAGGCTATTTGGTTTTGGCTAAAAGTTGAGGGTGTTTTTACTTGGACTCGTCTTTGGCAGCG